>NZ_JBVJVO010000034.1:3192-5056 GCF_055603625.1 Streptomyces sp. NPDC037273 | reverse complement strand
TTGCTTCAGAACTAACACAGTGGACGCGAGCAACTGAGGACAAGCCCTCGGCCTATTAGTACCGGTCAGCTCCACCCATTACTGGGCTTCCACATCCGGCCTATCAACCCAGTCGTCTACTGGGAGCCTTACCCTCTCAAGGAGGTGGGAATACTCATCTCGAAGCAGGCTTCCCGCTTAGATGCTTTCAGCGGTTATCCCTCCCGAACGTAGCCAACCAGCCATGCCCTTGGCAGGACAACTGGCACACCAGAGGTTCGTCCGTCCCGGTCCTCTCGTACTAGGGACAGCCCTTCTCAATATTCCTACGCGCACAGCGGATAGGGACCGAACTGTCTCACGACGTTCTAAACCCAGCTCGCGTACCGCTTTAATGGGCGAACAGCCCAACCCTTGGGACCGACTCCAGCCCCAGGATGCGACGAGCCGACATCGAGGTGCCAAACCATCCCGTCGATATGGACTCTTGGGGAAGATCAGCCTGTTATCCCCGGGGTACCTTTTATCCGTTGAGCGACGGCGCTTCCACAAGCCACCGCCGGATCACTAGTCCCGACTTTCGTCCCTGCTCGACCCGTCGGTCTCACAGTCAAGCTCCCTTGTGCACTTACACTCAACACCTGATTGCCAACCAGGCTGAGGGAACCTTTGGGCGCCTCCGTTACCCTTTGGGAGGCAACCGCCCCAGTTAAACTACCCATCAGACACTGTCCCTGATCCGGATCACGGACCGAGGTTAGACATCCAGCACGACCAGAGTGGTATTTCAACGGCGACTCCACCATGACTGGCGTCACGGCTTCAAAGTCTCCCACCTATCCTACACAAGCCGAACCGAACACCAATATCAAACTGTAGTAAAGGTCCCGGGGTCTTTCCGTCCTGCTGCGCGAAACGAGCATCTTTACTCGTAGTGCAATTTCACCGGGCCTATGGTTGAGACAGTCGAGAAGTCGTTACGCCATTCGTGCAGGTCGGAACTTACCCGACAAGGAATTTCGCTACCTTAGGATGGTTATAGTTACCACCGCCGTTTACTGGCGCTTAAGTTCTCAGCTTCGCCCTGTCGAAACAGAGCTAACCGGTCCCCTTAACGTTCCAGCACCGGGCAGGCGTCAGTCCGTATACATCGCCTTACGGCTTCGCACGGACCTGTGTTTTTAGTAAACAGTCGCTTCTCGCTGGTCTCTGCGGCCACCCCCAGCTCACGAAGTAAATTCGATCACCAGGCGTGGCCCCCCTTCTCCCGAAGTTACGGGGGCATTTTGCCGAGTTCCTTAACCATAGTTCACCCGAACGCCTCGGTATTCTCTACCTGACCACCTGAGTCGGTTTAGGGTACGGGCCGCCATGAAACTCGCTAGAGGCTTTTCTCGACAGCATAGGATCATCCACTTCACCACAATCGGCTCGGCATCAGGTCTCAGGCTATATGTGTGACGGATTTGCCTATCACACGCCCTACACCCTTACCCCGGGACTACCACCGCCCGGGCTGGACTACCTTCCTGCGTCACCCCATCGCTTACCTACTACCACCTTGGGTCGACGGCTCCACCACTTTCCTTTCCCCGAAGGGTCCGGAACGGCTTCACGGCCTTAGCATTAATGGGCTCGATATTGGGCGTTTCAAAGCGGGTACCGGAATATCAACCGGTTGTCCATCGACTACGCCTGTCGGCCTCGCCTTAGGTCCCGACTTACCCTGGGCAGATCAGCTTGACCCAGGAACCCTTAGTCAATCGGCGCACACGTTTCTCACGTGTGTATCGCTACTCATGCCTGCATTCTCACTCGTGAACCGTCCACAACTCGCTTCCGCGGCTGCTTCACCCGGCACACGACGCTCCCCTACCCATCACAG
>NZ_JBVJVO010000034.1:0-3094 GCF_055603625.1 Streptomyces sp. NPDC037273 | reverse complement strand
TGCTGCAATGACACGACTTCGGCGGTACGCTTGAGCCCCGCTACATTGTCGGCGCGGAATCACTTGACCAGTGAGCTATTACGCACTCTTTCAAGGGTGGCTGCTTCTAAGCCAACCTCCTGGTTGTCTCTGCGACTCCACATCCTTTCCCACTTAGCGTACGCTTAGGGGCCTTAGTCGATGCTCTGGGCTGTTTCCCTCTCGACCATGGAGCTTATCCCCCACAGTCTCACTGCCGTGCTCTCACTTACCGGCATTCGGAGTTTGGCTAAGGTCAGTAACCCGGTAGGGCCCATCGCCTATCCAGTGCTCTACCTCCGGCAAGAAACACACGACGCTGCACCTAAATGCATTTCGGGGAGAACCAGCTATCACGGAGTTTGATTGGCCTTTCACCCCTAACCACAGGTCATCCCCCAGGTTTTCAACCCTGGTGGGTTCGGTCCTCCACGAAGTCTTACCTCCGCTTCAACCTGCCCATGGCTAGATCACTCCGCTTCGGGTCTTGAGCGTGCTACTGAATCGCCCTATTCGGACTCGCTTTCGCTACGGCTTCCCCACACGGGTTAACCTCGCAACACACCGCAAACTCGCAGGCTCATTCTTCAAAAGGCACGCAGTCACGAGATACAGCAAGCTGTATCCGACGCTCCCACGGCTTGTAGGCACACGGTTTCAGGTACTATTTCACTCCGCTCCCGCGGTACTTTTCACCATTCCCTCACGGTACTATCCGCTATCGGTCACCAGGGAATATTTAGGCTTAGCGGGTGGTCCCGCCAGATTCACACGGGATTTCTCGGGCCCCGTGCTACTTGGGTGTCTCTCAAACGAGCCGTCAATGTTTCAGCTACGGGGGTCTTACCCTCTACGCCGGACCTTTCGCATGTCCTTCGCCTACATCAACGGTTTCTGACTCGTCTCACAGCCGGCAGACTGTGAAAGAGAGATCCCACAACCCCGCATGCGCAACCCCTGCCGGGTATCACACGCATACGGTTTGGCCTCATCCGGTTTCGCTCGCCACTACTCCCGGAATCACGGTTGTTTTCTCTTCCTGAGGGTACTGAGATGTTTCACTTCCCCTCGTTCCCTCCACATGCCCTATGTGTTCAGGCATGGGTGACAGCCCATGACGACTGCCGGGTTTCCCCATTCGGAAACCCCCGGATCAAAGCCTGGTTGACGGCTCCCCGGGGACTATCGTGGCCTCCCACGTCCTTCATCGGTTCCTGGTGCCAAGGCATCCACCGTGCGCCCTTAAAAACTTGGCCACAGATGCTCGCGTCCACTGTGTAGTTCTCAAACAACGACCAGCCACCCATCACCCCACCAGACAAGCCGATGAGTTCACTGGGGCCGGAGACTTGAAGGACGACCAACCGGCCGTACCCTCAGACACCCAACAACGTGCCAAGCACAGTCCGTTCCTCGAATCCCGTGTTCCACGCCGAAGCAGTACTAGCGGTTTCGATTCACTGACTGTGCCAACTAATCAACGTTCCACCCATGAGCTGACCGTGCAGAACGTTTGCCTGCAATCGGTACTGTGCTCCTTAGAAAGGAGGTGATCCAGCCGCACCTTCCGGTACGGCTACCTTGTTACGACTTCGTCCCAATCGCCAGTCCCACCTTCGACAGCTCCCTCCCACAAGGGGTTGGGCCACCGGCTTCGGGTGTTACCGACTTTCGTGACGTGACGGGCGGTGTGTACAAGGCCCGGGAACGTATTCACCGCAGCAATGCTGATCTGCGATTACTAGCAACTCCGACTTCATGGGGTCGAGTTGCAGACCCCAATCCGAACTGAGACCGGCTTTTTGAGATTCGCTCCGCCTCGCGGCATCGCAGCTCTTTGTACCGGCCATTGTAGCACGTGTGCAGCCCAAGACATAAGGGGCATGATGACTTGACGTCGTCCCCACCTTCCTCCGAGTTGACCCCGGCGGTCTCCTGTGAGTCCCCATCACCCCGAAGGGCATGCTGGCAACACAGGACAAGGGTTGCGCTCGTTGCGGGACTTAACCCAACATCTCACGACACGAGCTGACGACAGCCATGCACCACCTGTATACCGACCACAAGGGGGGCACTATCTCTAATGCTTTCCGGTATATGTCAAGCCTTGGTAAGGTTCTTCGCGTTGCGTCGAATTAAGCCACATGCTCCGCTGCTTGTGCGGGCCCCCGTCAATTCCTTTGAGTTTTAGCCTTGCGGCCGTACTCCCCAGGCGGGGAACTTAATGCGTTAGCTGCGGCACCGACGACGTGGAATGTCGCCAACACCTAGTTCCCAACGTTTACGGCGTGGACTACCAGGGTATCTAATCCTGTTCGCTCCCCACGCTTTCGCTCCTCAGCGTCAGTAATGGCCCAGAGATCCGCCTTCGCCACCGGTGTTCCTCCTGATATCTGCGCATTTCACCGCTACACCAGGAATTCCGATCTCCCCTACCACACTCTAGCCTGCCCGTATCGGATGCAGACCCGGGGTTAAGCCCCGGGCTTTCACACCCGACGTGACAAGCCGCCTACGAGCTCTTTACGCCCAATAATTCCGGACAACGCTTGCGCCCTACGTATTACCGCGGCTGCTGGCACGTAGTTAGCCGGCGCTTCTTCTGCAGGTACCGTCACTTTCGCTTCTTCCCTGCTGAAAGAGGTTTACAACCCGAAGGCCGTCATCCCTCACGCGGCGTCGCTGCATCAGGCTTTCGCCCATTGTGCAATATTCCCCACTGCTGCCTCCCGTAGGAGTCTGGGCCGTGTCTCAGTCCCAGTGTGGCCGGTCGCCCTCTCAGGCCGGCTACCCGTCGTCGCCTTGGTAGGCCATTACCCCACCAACAAGCTGATAGGCCGCGGGCTCATCCTTCACCGCCGGAGCTTTCCAGTCCAGGAGATGCCTCCCGAACTCGTATCCGGTATTAGACCCCGTTTCCAGGGCTTGTCCCAGAGTGAAGGGCAGATTGCCCACGTGTTACTCACCCGTTCGCCACTAATCCACCCCGAAGGGCTTCATCGTTCGACTTGCATGTGTTAAGCACGCCGCCAGCGTTCGTCCTGAGCCAGGATCAAACTCTCCGTGAATGTTTACC
>NZ_JBVJVO010000033.1:0-5390 GCF_055603625.1 Streptomyces sp. NPDC037273 | reverse complement strand
TCCCCCCCGAAGCGGGGCGCAGGGCTTCCCCCCTCCCCCCCTCTCCCCCCCCCCCCCCCCCCCCCCCCCCCCCCCCCCCCGGACCCGACCCGCCGGACCGGACCGGCCCCGCCATCTCAGGCCACTCCCCCGATCCACCGCCACACCGATCCACCACTCCACCGCCGCACCGATCCACCGCTCGTCATTTAGCAACCGCCCGCCCTTCCCGAACCAGGAATCCCCGTGACGTCCTCCGAGCCCTCCGGTCTACTGGGTCTGCTGGCCGACTTCAGCCTGATCCTGAGCGTGTTCTTCCCGCTCTACCTCCTGGGGCTGGTCCTGCCCCTCCTCCTGCGTCGGAAGCGGCGCAAGGGACGGGCGAGCGACTATCAGTGGCATCTGTTCGTGCCGTGTCGCGACGAGGAAGCCGTCATCGGGGACACGATCACCTACCTGCGCGTCTCCTGCCCCGAGGCGCACATCTGGGTCATCGACGACGACTCCGAGGACCGCACCGGCGACATCGTCCGCCAGGCCGCGGCGGTCGACGCTGGGGTTCACCTGGTCCAGCGGCGGCGTCCGAACGCCCGCCTGGGCAAGGGCGAGGCGCTCAACGCCGCCTACGACACGCTCAGCTCGCTGCTCCCGCCGGCCGTCGACCGCGACCGTGTGATCGTCGGTGTGTTCGACGCCGACGGCCGGCCCGCGCCACGCTGCCTCGACCACGTCGCCGCCCGTCGCTTCTTCGGACGCCGGGAGATCGGCGGTGTCCAGATCGAGGTGCGGATGATGAACCGCGACGAACAGCGGCCCGCCCGCGGTAAGGGCGCTCTGCGTAACCTCTACAGCCGGCTCCTCATCCGCATGCAGGACCTGGAGTTCCGCGCGCCCGTGGCCGCGCTCCAGCACGCGCGCAAGACCTCGCGCACCGTCTGCCTCGGTGGCAACGGCCAGTTCGTCCGCATGTCCGCCCTCGACGACCTCAACGCCGAACGCGGCCGGCCTTGGACCGGCCGCCTCCTGGAGGACTTCGAGCTCGGCATCCATCTGATGCTCGCCGGCTGGATCAACGCCTTCTGCGCCGACACCTACGTGGAGCAGGAAGCGCTCTTCGACACCAAGCGCTTCCTCACTCAGCGCACCCGCTGGGCGCAGGGCGTCATGCAGTGCTTCGGCTACATCCCCGCGATCTGGCGGAACAACAAGATCCCCAACGTCGGCTTCCTGGAGCTCGCCTTCTTCCTCAGCCAGCCCTGGCTCCAGCTCCTCGGCGCCCTCCTCTACCCGATCCCGATGATCGCCCTCGGCCTTTCCTACCTCCGCCACCCCGAGGCCGCCGTCACCTACCTCAGCGACGGCGGCTGGCGCGGCATCGCTCTCTACGTGGCGATGGCCCTCGGACAGTTCGTCATCTGGGGCCCCCTCTACCGACGCAAATGCGAACCCGACGCCGGCTTCTGGCGCTCCCTGGGCTGGGGACTGGCCTACCCCCTCTACCTCCTCTTCCTGTACGTCGTCTCCTGGCGCGCGGTAGGCCGCATGATCAGCGGTCGCAACGGCTGGGCCAAGACCCGCCGCAACGCCGAAGCCCCCACCAGAGGCCCTGTGGCCAAGGAAGCCTGAGGAGCCAGGGAAGCCTGCCGGACAAGGACTGGGCGGTGTACCGGGAAAATCCGGAGGGAGCGGACGGCCGCGCGCTGCTACCGTCGGGCGCCATGAGCTGGCTCCCTGACGACTTCGTCCATCCCGTCCTCGTACCGCTGCCCGGCGGCGGTCATCACCTGCGGCCGATCCGGGAGGCGGACGCCCCACTCGACTATCCGGCTGTGATGGGTTCGCGCGAGCGGCTGTGGACCATCTACGGCCCGGCCTGGGGCTGGCCCGCGGCCACCATGACCTATGAGGCCGACCAGGCCGACCTGCTGCGGCACGAGAAGGAGATCGCCGCACACCAGTCGTTCAACTACGCGCTGTTCGACACGGCGGAGACCGCTCTGCTCGGCTGCGTCTACATCGACCCACCGGAGAGGGCCGGCGCGGACGGCGAGATCTCCTGGTGGGTGGTGGACGAGCTGGTGGACAGCAAGGTCGAGCAGGCCCTCGACGAGCTGGTGCCGCGGTGGATCGCCGCCGACTGGCCGTTCGAGCAGCCACGGTTCCTGGGCCGCGAGATCTCCTGGTCGGACTGGCTCGCCCTGCCGGAGCACCCCGACGCGTAAGGGGTCGTCTCACGTACTGATCGGGTGGGCTCATGTGCTCCTGGTCGTGGCGTCGTCCACCAGGTGACGCAAGGGCGCTGCCGCGGGTGCTGCGAGGTCGGTGGCGGTGTCCAGGGCGCGGAGGGCGGCTTGGCGGTTTCGGCTGATGAGGGCTTCGACCTGGGCACGGGCTCCGGTCGTGAGGAGGATGGAGCGGATGTGGGCGGCGTCGGTCTCGGTGAGATACGGGTCGCCGAGCATCTGGTGCAGTGTGCGCGCCTGGTGTGGGGCGGCGGCGCGCAGTGCGAAGGCGACGAGGGTCGTGTGTTTGCCCTCTCGTAGGTCCTCGAGCTGGGATTTTCCCGTTGCCTCCGGGTCGCCGAATACGCCGAGGAGGTCGTCACGTAGTTGGAAGGCCTCGCCCAAGGGGATGGCGAAGGCAGTCAGGGTCTTGGCGAGGGCGGCGGAGCCGCCGGCCAGCGCGGCGCCGATGTGGAGTGGGCGCTCGATCGTGTACTTGGCGGTCTTGTAGCGGGCGATCGTCCGGGCCCGGTGGAGGTCTGTGGAGGGGTGTCCGGTCGAGGCGAGGTCGAGGTACTGCCCGTGGACGACCTCGGTGCGCATGGTGTGGACCAGAGGTAGGACGTGGTCGAGCTGGGTGGCGGTGAGGCCGGCGGTGTGGGTGAGTTCGTCGGACCAGCACAGGGCGAGGTCGCCGACGAGGATGGCTGCCCCTGTTCCGAAGCGCTGGGCCGTCGCCGTACCGCGACCAGGGGTGTGCTGGTCGGCCAGGTCCCGGTGCACGGTGGGCTGGCCTCGGCGGGTGGTGCTGTCGTCCATGACGTCGTCGTGGATCAGGCAGAAGGCGTGGAACATCTCCAGCGCCGCCGCCATCCGCAGCACGGTCTCCGGTGGCGTGCCGCATCCCGCAGCTGCGTGCCATCCCAGGACGCAGAGCAGCGGGCGCAGGCGCTTGCCACCCGCGGCGAGGAACCGGGCCAACGAGGCCACGAGCTGGGGAGGCATGGCGAGTTCTGCGGTCTGCAGGCGCTTTTCACGCAGGAAGTCGGCCAGGACCGACTCGATGCGAGCCATCGATGCGGGCAGGTCGAGTGAATCGGCCGGAGTGGGTTCGAGCGGCACGGGAGTTCGCCTCCGACCGTCGGTTTGCGCGCGGGGTCCAGCGGAGCGCCGGGGTAGCGCTGCGGCCCTGGTGCCGGCCAGGGCCGCAGGGGCGTACGGGTCTCGTAGCGGCTACCTAGGCCTGCCCAGGGCAGCATGGGTCGCCGTTCCCGGGCGTCTCGGCCGCTTGATCGTGGTCGGATTTCAGATGAATGAGATGACCAGGGCGGGGACGGTGAGGGTCTGCAGGCCCGTCACGGCGCAGTCGAGGTTCGGGATCGGCGTCGGGACGACGGCTGCGGCCTTGTCGCCGGCGAGGGGGCCGGTCTTGAGGTCGATGCCGATGCCGAGTGGGGGTTGGGCGGGGTCGGTGCTGAGCTGGGCGTCGAGGTCGGAGGTCTGTCCCGTGTTCCAGGTGACCTGCCCGGACACGGGGATCTTGAGGATGAGGCTGCAGGGGTTGAGGCCGGGGGCGGCACTGACGGTGCCGGTGGCGTCGATGGTGGCGCGGGTGAGCTGGCTGTGGCCGGTTAAGGAGACGCAACCGGTGAGGTTGGCGTAGCCATGGACGGTGGATGTGGAGCCGGCCTGGAGAGCTGGGCTGAAGGTGAGGTAGGAGGCGTTGAGGGTGCAGGTCAGGTCGCCGACGGCGGCGTTCGCGGCGGGCGCTGGGCCTGTGACGACCAAGGCCAGGCCGAGGAGCCAGGTGGTGAGGAGGGCGGTGAGGCGGGTGCGCATCGCTGATCCTTCCAGTGCGAGGAGAGGATGAGGAGAGGAGAGGGTGAGGAGAGGAGAGCTGGTGCAGGTCAGGTGACGCGAGTCGGGAGCTCGTCCGGGAGCTAGTCCGGGAGCTCGTTCGGGAGTCCGTCACAGAACCACGTCGCGATCGACCAGGGCTCGGACCACGGTTGGTGTCCGGCGGCGGTGGGACCTGCCTGTGGGATGGGGCCGTCGTCGACGGTCCAGGAGCCGCGGCCGTAGCGCGGTACGGCCACGCCCCAGTCGAGGTTGGCCCGTACGACCCGGCCCAAGCCGCTCAGGTAGCCGGCGGTGGGCGGACGGCAGGAGGGAGTGACGCGCTCGCGCAGGGTCAGGAACCTGGCGAGGATCCGGTTGCGGAGCGTCAGGGCGTCCTCGATCGCGTCGTGCCGGCCGTAACCGTGCTGGGCGATCAGGACGTTGACGATGTTCTGGGAGGTTTCGTCGCGAGCGATGTCCTTGGCGTGGGAGTGCAGGTCGGTGTCGAGGGAGGCCACCATGCGTGCCATCTCCGTAAGCGCGCGCACGGTGGGTGGTCGTGTTCGTGTGGAGGAACCTCGGGGCCTTCGGTGACCTCCATCAGGGCGGTGACCGGTTCCCCGCCCGCGGAGTTGACGCGCATCGCCAGGTAATCGCCCAGGTTCGGCATGACCGCGCGGCTGCGGTTGCCGATCTGCCACAGGACACCCGACAGCCAGGCCCGGTGCGCCTGCACCCAACGCCGGTGCTGCACGGGCGTGGCCAGGTCGGCCAGGCGTACGGAGATGTCGTCGAGCGCACGCAGTACCGGCAGGGCGTTCCGGGGCGGGTGGCCGGGTGTTTCGAGCATGCGGAGCAGGCGTCCGGCCATCTCGGCGAAGCCCGCGGTGTCCACGGCCCAGGGCAAGGTGTCGCAGTACAGGTCGTCGAACGCGAACCCCCAGTAACTGATCGTTTCAGAATGAGGTTCTGAGTCGTCTCAGGCAGATGATGCTGCAGGCGAGTTGCAGCAGTCCTTGGTGAAGGTCGGCGCGTATCTCGTAGCGGATGCGCAGGCGTTTGAACTGGTGGAGCCAGGCGAAGGTCCGCTCGACGACCCAGCGGGTCTTGCCCAGGCCAGAGCCGTGGGTGACGCCGCGACGGGCGATGAGCGGCTTGATCCCACGCTTCCACAGCAGGCGGCGGTACTTGTCGAAGTCGTAGCCCCGGTCGGCGAACAGCCTGCGTGGCCGTGGGGGGGGGGGGGGGGGGGGGGCGCGGGAGGGGGGGGGGGGGGGGGGGGGAGGGGGGGGGGGGTGGGGGGGGGGGGGGGGGGGTTCGGGGGGGGGGGGGGGGGGGGGGGGGGTGTTG
>NZ_JBVJVO010000032.1:0-19256 GCF_055603625.1 Streptomyces sp. NPDC037273 | reverse complement strand
GGGGAGAGGGGGGGGAGGGGGGCAAGGGGGGGGGGGGGGGGGAGGGGTGGGTTTCCTCCGGGGGGGGGCGGGGGGGGGGAGGGGGAGGCCAACCCCCCCCCCCCCCCCCCCCCCCCCCCCCTCCGTGCGCCCCGGGGCGCGTGCGGCCTCAGGCGCCGTTCAGCTGCCCGGCCTCCGGCAGGTTGCCCGCGTCCTGCGGGTTGATCTCGCGCAGCATGCAGGTCAGCCGCGCCGAGCAGACGCGCTTGCCCTGCTCGTCGGTGATCACGATCTCGTACGTGGCGGTGGAGCGCCCGCGGTGCAGCGGGGTCGCGACGCCGGTGACCAGGCCGCTGCGGGCCCCCCGGTGGTGGGTGCAGTTCAGGTCGACGCCGACCGCGATCTTGGAGGACCCGCCGTGCAGCATCGAGCCGACGGAGCCCAGCGTCTCGGCCAGCACCGCCGAGGCGCCGCCGTGCAGCAGACCGTACGGCTGGGTGTTCCCCTCCACCGGCATGGTGCCGACGACCCGCTCGGCCGAGGCCTCCAGGATCTGGACACCCATCCGGTTCCCCAGGTGTCCGGCGGAGAAGAGGGCCGGGAGGTCGACGCCCAGCGCCGCGTACTCCTCGATGACCTCCTGCGGGAACTTCACGTGCTGCTGCTCACCCATGGGTCCGGCTCCGTTCGTCTTCGTACGGCTGCTAGTCGCGCTGTGGCCTGCCTGAGCAAACGCTTAGGCGGGAGGCGATTGTTCCAGACGGACGATGACGGACTTGCTCGCGGGGGTGTTGCTGACGTCGGCCGTCGACTCCAGCGGCACCAGGACGTTCGTCTCCGGGTAATAGGCGGCCGCGCACCCGCGCGACGTCGGGTAGTGCACCACCCGGAAGCCGGGGGCCCGCCGCTCGGTGCCGTCCGTCCACTCGCTCACCAGATCCGCGTACGCCCCGTCCGCGAGGCCGAACGCCGCCGCGTCCTCCGGGTGCAGGAGGACCACCCGGCGGCCGCCCTTGATGCCCCGGTAGCGGTCGTCCAGACCGTAGATCGTGGTGTTGTACTGGTCGTGCGAGCGCAGCGTCTGCAGCAGCAGCCGGCCCTCGGGCACGCGCGGGTACTCGACGGGAGCGGCCGTGAAGTTGGCCTTGCCGGTCTTCGTGGGGAAGCGGCGCTCGTCGCGCGGGCCGTGCGGCAGCCGGAAGCCGCCCGCGTTCGCCGCGAGCCGGGCGTTGAAGTCCTCGAAACCGGGCACCACGCGCGCGATGCGGTCACGGATCGTGGCGTAGTCCGCCTCGAACTCCTCCCAGGGCGTGGCCGATCCGTCGCCCAGGACGGCCCGCGCCATCCGGGCCACGATCGCCGGCTCGGACAGCAGATGCGGGCTCGCCGGCGGCAGGTTGCCCCGCGAGGCGTGCACCAGGCTCATCGAGTCCTCGACCGTCACGATCTGCCGGCCGCTCTTCTGCACGTCCTTGTCGGTGCGGCCGAGCGTGGGCAGGATCAGCGCGCGCGTGCCCGTCACCGCGTGTGAGCGGTTCAGCTTCGTCGACACGTGGACGGTCAGCCGCGCGTTCCGCATGGCCGCCTCCGTCACCTCCGTGTCGGGCGTCGCCCCCACGAAGTTGCCGCCCATCGCGAAGAACACCTTCGCCTCGCCGTCGCGCAGCGCCTCGATCGACCGGACCACGTCGAAACCGTGGTGGCGCGGCGAGACGATCCCGAACTCCTTGTCCAGGGCGTCGAGGAAGGCGGGCGCGGGCCGCTCGAAGATGCCCATCGTCCGGTCGCCCTGCACGTTCGAATGACCCCGCACCGGGCACACGCCCGCGCCCGGCCGCCCGATGTTCCCGCGCAGCAGCAGGAAGTTGACCACCTCGCGGATGGTCGGCACCGAATGCTTGTGCTGGGTCAGGCCCATCGCCCAGCAGACGATCGTCCGCTCCGAGGCGAGCACCATCTCCAGGGCCCGCTCGATCTCGGCCCGGTCGAGCCCGGTCGCGGCGAGCGTCTCGTCCCAGTCGGCCGCCTTCGCGGCCGCGGCGAACTCCTCGTAACCGTGCGTGTGTTCCCGTACGAACTCCTCGTCGACCGCCCCGGCCGTCTCCAGGACCAGCTTGTTGAGCAGCCGGAAGAGGGCCTGGTCGCCGCCGATGCGGATCTGCAGGAAGAGGTCGGTGAGCGCGGCGCCCCTGAGCATGCCCTGCGGGGTCTGCGGGTTCTTGAACCGCTCCAGGCCCGCCTCCGGCAGCGGGTTCACCGAGATGATCCTGGCTCCGGCCGCCTTCGCCTTCTCCAGGGCGGAGAGCATGCGGGGGTGGTTCGTGCCCGGGTTCTGCCCGGCCACGATGATCAGGTCGGCCCGGTGCAGGTCCTCCAGGGAGACGCTGCCCTTGCCGATGCCGATCGTCTCGGTCAGCGCCGAGCCCGAGGACTCGTGGCACATGTTGGAGCAGTCCGGCAGGTTGTTCGTGCCGAACTCGCGCGCGAACAGCTGGAGCAGGAACGCGGCCTCGTTGCTCGTACGGCCCGAGGTGTAGAAGAGGGCCTCGTCCGGGGAGGCCAGCGCCCGCAGCTCCTCGGCGATGATCCCGAAGGCCCGCTCCCAGCTCACCGGCTCGTACCGCTCGCCGCCCTCGGGCAGCAGCATCGGCTGGGTGATACGGCCCTGCTGGCCCAGCCAGTACCCGCTGCGGGTCGCCAGGTCCGCCAGCGGGTGCGCGGCGAAGAACTCCGGCGTCACCCGGCGCAGCGTCGCCTCCTCGGCGACCGCCTTCGCGCCGTTCTCGCAGAACTCCGCGACGTGCCGCTTGTCCTCCTCGGGCCACGCGCAGCCGGGACAGTCGAAACCGTCCTTCTGGTTGACCTTGAGAAGGGTGCGGGCCGTGCGCAGCGTGCCCATCTGCTCGTGCGCGATCCGCAGGGTGTGCCCGATGGCGGGCAGGCCGGCCGCGGCGTGCTGCGGCGGTGTGACCTGCGGTGCGTCCTGGACCGGGTCACCGGCGGGCGGCTTGCTGACCATCGCGCTCTCCCTTGAGCGGTAATCCTGTGTCGTACGTCCCCGATCCTGTCACGGCCCGCCGACAGCGGGACCGGCCGGGCGGCGCCGGGGGAGCCGTGCGACCGGGAATGTCAGCGGTCCGTGGGAGGATCGTTCCGTGGCCGAGACAGCATCGAAGAAGACCGAGAAGACCGAAGCGGACCGCCCGCGACTCCTCCTCATGGACGGGCACTCCCTGGCGTACCGCGCGTTCTTCGCGCTGCCCGCGGAGAACTTCACCACCGCGACGGGGCAGCCGACCAACGCCATCTACGGGTTCGCCTCGATGCTGGCGAACACGCTCCGCGACGAGGCGCCCACGCACTTCGCCGTCGCGTTCGACGTGTCCCGCAAGACCTGGCGTTCCGCGGAGTTCCCCGAGTACAAGGCGAACCGCTCCAAGACCCCCGACGAGTTCAAGGGGCAGGTCGAGCTGATCGGCGAGCTCCTGGACGCGATGCGCGCCCCGCGCTTCGCCGTCGACGGCTTCGAGGCCGACGACATCATCGCGACCCTCGCCACCCAGGCCGAGGCCGCGGGCTTCGAGGTCCTCATCGTCACCGGCGACCGGGACTCCTTCCAGCTGGTCTCCGACCACACCACCGTGCTCTACCCCACCAAGGGCGTCTCCGAGCTGACCCGCTTCACACCGGAGAAGGTCCAGGAGAAGTACGGCCTGACCCCCTCCCAGTACCCCGACTTCGCGGCCCTGCGCGGCGACCCGTCCGACAACCTCCCGGGCATCCCCGGCGTCGGCGAGAAGACCGCCGCCAAGTGGATCAACCAGTTCGGCTCCTTCGCCGAGCTCGTCGAGCGCGCCGAGGAGGTCAAGGGCAAGGCCGGCCAGAACTTCCGCGACCACCTTGAGTCGGTCAAGCTCAACCGCGTCCTCACCGAGATGGTCCGGGACGTCGAACTGCCGAAGACCGTGGCCGACCTCGCCCGCGAGCCGTACGACCGGACGGCCGTCGCCCTCGTCCTCGACACCCTGGAGATCCGCAACCCCTCGCTGCGCGAGCGGCTCCTCGCCGTCGACCCCGGCTCCGCCGAGGAGACCGCCCCCGCCCCCGCCGCGGGCGTCGAGGTCGACGGCTCCGTCCTCGGCGCCGGCGAGCTCGCCCCCTGGCTCGCCGAGCACGGCACCGAGCCGCTCGGCATCGCCACCGTCGACAGCTGGGCCCTCGGCACGGGGAACGTCTCGGAGATCGCCCTCGCCGCCGCCGGAGGAGCCGCCGCCTGGTTCGAGCCGAGCGGCCTCGACGAGGCCGACGAGCAGGCCTGGGCCGCGTGGATCTCCGACCCCGCCCGCCCCAAGGTCATGCACAACGCCAAGGGCGCCATGCGGGTCTTCCCCGAGCACGGCTGGAGCGTCGCGGGCGTCACCATGGACACCGCCCTCGCCGCCTACCTCGTCAAGCCCGGCCGGCGCTCCTTCGCCCTCGACGCGCTCTCCGTCGAGTACCTCGGCCGCGAGCTCGCCCCGGCGGCCGCCGCCGACGGCCAGCTCGCCTTCGGCGCCGACGACACCGCCGAGGCCGAAGCCCTCATGACCCAGGCGCGGGCCGTCCTCGACCTCGGCGACGCCTTCGACGAGCGCCTCGGCGAGGTCGGCGCCCGCGAGCTCCTGCACGACGTCGAGCTGCCCACCTCCGCGCTCCTCGCCCGCCTGGAGCGGCACGGCATCGCCGCCGACCGCGACCACCTGGAGGCCATGGAGCAGCAGTTCGCCGGCGCCGTGCAGCAGGCCGTGAAGGAGGCGCACGCCTCCGTCGGCCACGAGTTCAACCTCGGCTCGCCCAAGCAGCTCCAGGAGGTCTTCTTCGGCGAGCTCAACCTCCCGAAGACCAAGAAGACCAAGACCGGATACACGACGGACGCCGACGCGCTCGCCTGGCTGGCCGGCCAGACCGAGCACGAACTCCCCGTGATCATGCTCCGCCACCGTGAGCAGGCCCGCCTCCGCTCCACGGTCGAAGGCCTGATCAAGACGGTCGCCGCCGACGGCCGCATCCACACCACCTTCAGCCAGACGGTGGCCGCCACCGGCCGCCTCTCCTCCACCGACCCCAACCTGCAGAACGTGCCGGTGCGGACGGACGAGGGCCGGGCCATCCGGCACGGCTTCGTCGTCGGCGAGGGCTTCGAGGCCCTCATGACCGCCGACTACAGCCAGATCGAGCTGCGCGTGATGGCCCACCTCTCCGAGGACGAGGGACTCATCGAGGCCTTCGCCTCCGGCGAGGACCTCCACACCACCGTCGCCTCCCAGGTCTTCGGCGTCGAGCGGTCCGCCGTCGACGCCGAGATGCGCCGCAAGATCAAGGCCATGTCGTACGGCCTCGCCTACGGCCTCTCCGCCTTCGGCCTCTCCCAGCAGCTGAACATCGACCCGGGCGAGGCCCGCGGCCTCATGGACACCTACTTCGAGCGCTTCGGCGGAGTCCGCGACTACCTCCACCGCGTCGTCGACGAGGCCCGCGCCACGGGGTACACCGAGACCATGCTCGGCCGTCGCCGCTACCTCCCCGACCTCAACAGCGACAACCGCCAGCGCCGCGAGGCCGCCGAGCGCATGGCGCTCAACGCGCCGATCCAGGGCACCGCCGCCGACATCGTCAAGGTCGCCATGCTCGACGTCGACCGCGCCCTCACCGAGGCCGGCCTCGCCTCCCGGATGCTCCTCCAGGTCCACGACGAAATCGTCCTCGAACTCGCCCCCGGCGAGCGCGACCAGGTCGAGTCCCTCGTCCGCACCCACATGTCGGCGGCCGCCGACCTCCGAGCCCCCCTCGACGTCTCCGTCGGCGTGGGCCCCAACTGGGACTCGGCCGCCCACTAGGGCCGGGGAAGTCCCGTCCCGTGCCCTCGGCTGCGCCAGGTGGAGCAGTCCGGGGGCGGTGGGGCGGGGGCGGTCCTGAGACTGGGGAGCGTGATCAAGAGCCGCTCCCGAAGGGGGCTGAGGGCCGGGGCGCTGCTGGGCGCACTGCTGGGCGTGGCGGGGACCGCAGGGCCCGGCGAGGCGCACGGCGCGCCCGCGGTCTGCACCTCGTCGAAGGAACCGACCCTCGCCGCCAGACTGTCGCAGGACATCACGGCGGCACTGAAGGACCGCGACGGCACCGTCGCGGTCGCCGTCCACGACGTGCGGCGCGGGCTGCGGTGCCGGCTCGGCGACACGAGGGCCTACGACTCCGCGAGCATCGCCAAGGTGCTCATCATGCAGGCCGTACTGGGCCGGGCCGAGGAGCTGGGCCGGGCGCCCACCCGCCTTGAGGCGCAGCGGATGAAGGCGATGATCACCCGCTCGGACAACACGGCGGCGACCGACCTGTGGCAGGGCCTGTCACGGGCCCGGCTGAACCGGGTCCTGCGCGAGGCGGGCGCCCAGGACACCGTCCTGGGGCACGACCGGTACTGGGGCCTGACCCGCACCACCGCCCGGGACCAGCTCGCCCTGCTCGCCGCGGTGTCCCGCCGCACCGAGGCGCTGACGCTGATGGGGCAGGTGGTGAAGGACCAGGCGTGGGGCGTCACCGCCGGGGCGCCCCGTACCGTCAAGGTCCATCTCAAGAACGGCTGGCTGCCCCGCGCCACCCACGCCTGGCGCGTCCACAGCATCGGCGTCGTCCGCCCGGCCACCGCCCCGGGCACACCCGGCGCCGGCGCGACCGCCGCCGCCCCCGCCGTGGACTACCGGATCGCGCTGCTGAGCCACGACAACCCCACCATGCGGTACGGGGTACGCACCCTGGAGGGCGTCGCCATCGCCGTGCACCGCAGGCTCGGCGGGGGCACGGCGGCCCGTGGTTTCACCCCGCCGGAGAGGATCAGCGAGATCCCGGACGGGAGCGTTCCGCCGGACGCGACGGGTCCGGACCCGTTCCCCCGGGAGCAGGCGCCGGAGCCTCCGTGGGCCTCGCTCCCCACAGCCGCGCCCCCGTCCCGTACAGCACGAGCCCGACGGCGAGGCCCGCGCCGGCGCCGAAACAGGCGGTGGGGATGATGTCGAGGGGCGTCCGGATGTTGTCCCAGCCCCACACCGAGGCCCAACGCAGGACGCGGTGCAGGACGCCGGCGAGGACGCAGCCGCCGATGACGGCGGCGGCGAGCAGGCGGCCGGCCCGGGCGGGGACCGGGACGTGCGGCGGCAGGGGAGTGCCGGGGGCGGCGGAGCGCAGGGCGCGGACCGTGAACCAGCCGAGGAGGCAGAGGGCCAGGGCCGAACTCCCGTACTGGGCGTAGAGGTAGACGGGGAACCCGGCCACGACCTCGCCGAGGGAGGGGATGACCTGGGTGCCCCAGCGGTCGAGGTGGGTGAAGGAGTCCCACACGACGTGGGTGGTCGAGCCGATGACGGCGGAGAGGAAGAACCAGCCGACGAGCGCCGCCGGGTGCCGGTCGCGCCAGGGGCGGCCGCGGAGCAGCCCGTACACGGGGTCGCGGCGGCGGGCGGGCAGCAGGGCCACCAGGGGCTCGCGGACGGTGAGCCAGAGGCCGACGAGCAGGGCGGTGAGGAGGACGTCGGCCGTGACGATCCCGGTGGGGGAGTGGGTGACGGCGCCGAAGTCCATGGCCTCCGGGGCGGCGGTGGCGGCGAAATAGGTCAGGTCGGGCGCGAAGGAGCCCGCGACGAGCGCCGAGGCGACGAGGGGACCGCGCGCGGTGCCGTCGCGGCGCAGTCCGGGCAGCACGGCGGCGGCATGGCTCAGGGTGAACGGCAACGGGAGGTCCCCTCGGTTCCGGTGGTGACGGCCGGAGTACAGGAACGGCCGCAGTGGGAGAGGCGTCCGGGCGCCCGGTCGGTTCCCGTCCAGGGTCGCACCGGAACGGAAGGCGGCTGTTCGGAAGGCGGCGCAGAGGTGACGAAACCGTGAAACACGGTCAGGCGCCGGTGCCCGGCGGCCGGGAGTTGGCATAGGGTCGCCAGAGGTCACGCGCGGGGAGCGTGGGACGGAGTCGACGGGGAGGGGACCAGGGGTATGGCAGCGCACATCGGCCACCGACTGCGCAAGGGGGCGACCAGCGGGGTGGTGGTGGCCGCGGCGGTCGCCGCACTCGCGGCCTCGCAGGCGCCGGAGGCCGTGCAGGCGCCCGCGGACAACACCGGCGGGGACCGTGCCATCGGCGCAGGTGACACCGCGCCGCCGTCGGGTGACGACTCCGCGACCGGCGATTCCCCCTACTTCACCGAACTGCCGCCGCTGAACACGCCGAACAAGCCCGGCGCGCCCACCAACCTGCCGGTGATCACCGGACCCGCCGAGGCCGGCATACCCGCGTCCGTCCTCGCCGCGTACAAGCGCGCCGAGCAGTCGATACGTTCGACCGACCCCACCTGCAACCTGCCCTGGCAGCTGCTCGCCGGCATCGGCAAGGTCGAGTCCGGGCAGGCGCGAGGCGGCCGGGTCGACGCCAACGGCACGACCCTCTCCCCGATCCTCGGCCCCGTCCTCAACGGCGTCGGCTTCGCCAACATCTCGGACACCGACGGCGGCGCCTACGACGGCGACAAGACCCACGACCGGGCCGTCGGCCCGATGCAGTTCATCCCGTCGACCTGGGCGACCTGGGGTCAGGACGCCAACAGCGACGGCAAGAAGGACCCGAACAACATCTACGACGCCGCGCAGGCCGCGGGTCTCTACCTCTGCGCGAACGACCGCAACCTCGCGGTCAAGGCCGACCTCGACCGGGCGATCCTCAGCTACAACCGCTCCACGGAGTACCTGAACCTGGTCATGTCCTGGGTCACGTACTACCAGCGCGGCACCCACCAGGTCCCGGACGGCACCGGAGTGCTCCCGGTCGGCCGCAGCGACGACCCGAACCGGGGCAACCTCCCCGTCACCCCGCCCTCGTCCCACCCCAGGACGCCCGCGCCGGTCACCCCGAAGCCGAAGCCGTCGGAGACCCGCCCCGCACCGGTCAAGCCCCCGGTCACGCCGACCAAGCCCCCGGTCACCCCGCCGTCCGTGACCCCGGCCGTGAAGGTCGCGCTCCTCACGGTCGTGGCCAACGGCAAGATCACCACGACGACCGGCAGCGCCTTCACCGGAGCGCCCCGGGTCGCGGCCCTCGACACCAACGGCAAGCCGGTCGCCGGGATCGCCGTCCGCTTCGAGATCGTCGGGACCACCGACTCCCGCTTCCCCGGCGGCGCGAAGACCGCCACCGTCACCACCGGCTCGACCGGTCTCGCCGCCGCTCCGACCCTCAAGGCCGGCGAGCAGACGGGTTCGTTCACCGTGCGCGCCACCGTCGTGGGCCGCTCGCTGGCCCCCGCCGACTTCGCCGCGACCGTCACGGAGCGCCAGGCGGACACCCTCACCCGGGTCGGCGAAGGCCCCCTGGCGGCCACCACCGGCACCGCCTTCACCGAGCAGGCCCTGGCGAAGGCCACCGACAAGGGCGCGCTCGCCCCCGGCGTGCGCGTCACCGCGACGATCGTCACCTCGAAGACGGACCCCAAGGAGAGCGCCGAGGGACCGCACTTCAAGCAGGGGGACAAGCTCGTCCGCACGGTCACCCTCACGACCGGTGTCGACGGCCGGCTCACCCTCGACCCCGACACGCTGTTCGCGGGGGACACGGCGGGCACGTTCTACCTGTGGCTGACCACGCCCGGTGGCGGCAGCCTCTTCGTCGACCTGACGGTCGCGCCGCCCGCGACGACGGAGCCCACTCCGGAGCCGACGCCCTCCGGCAGCGGATCGCCCGAGGCCACCCCCTCTCCCGGCTCCTCCCCCTCGGCCTGACCCGCCGGCGTCCCGCCTCCGCGGGGGGGAGGGGGGGGGGGCCCAAAAAAAGGGGGGGGGGCATTTGCTCCCGGCGGGGGGGGGTTTTCCCTCCCTCTCGCTTTTCTCTATTTTTCCCCCCCCACTGCCCCCCCCCCACCCCCCCCCCCTCCCCTCCCCCCCCCCCCCCCCCCCCCCCCCCCCCCCCCCGCCCCCCCGCTCCGTGTTACCCGGGTGAGACGTGTTCTCATCTCGCGATCGCGTTGCTACGGTGCCCCAGCCCTGACGACCCATCAGATCGCATCCCGGGAGGCCGACCATGCGCGCCCTCGTCGCCGCCGCCATCGGACTCGTCCCAGTCCTCCTCTTCGTCCTCCTCGTGTCCCTGGTCGATCTGCCGCCCGACGGGCCCACCTCGCCCAAGCCCCTGCTCACCGCCGATCCCGGCGTCAAGAAGTAGAGGGGCGACCATGCGACGCACAGCCAGCCTCGTCCTGCTCGCCGCCGCCGTCTTCTGCGCCTCGATGGCCCCCTTCCTGCGCTGGTACGCCTTCCCCCGCCTGGTGAAGATCCCGCCGAACCAGTACCAGGTCACCGTCCTGGAGGCCCAGCCCGCCACCCTGCTCGACTACTCGACGCTCCGGGCCGAGAAGGTCGACAAGATCACGATCGTCCAGACCCTCAAGGGCAACGTGGAGGAGTCCCGGCGGATCGAACGCGACGCCGGCCGCGACGTCGTCGTCTGGGACGCCCTCGCCTACGTCATGGGCCCCGACGGCAAGATGGTCTCCAAGGTCCCCGAGCGGTACATCTTCGACGCCCACAGCCAGGCCCCCGTCCACGCCACCGGCGAGTCCGTCGACGGCGACGCGGTCCGGCGCGTGGGCATCGAGTTCAAGTTCCCCTTCCTCACCGAGAAGCGGGACTACCAGTACTTCGACGCCCAGACCCGCACCTCGGCCCCCATCCACTACCAGGGCACCCGCACCTTCCGGGGCACCGAGGTCTACTACTTCGAGCAGACCATCCCCTGGACCAAGGTCCCGATGCCCAAGTCCATGCCGGTCAAGGGCATCACCCCGAAGATCCTCGCCGACTCGGGCCTCACCCGCTGGTACACGACCAAGCGCATGTTCTGGATCGAGCCCCTCACCGGCGCCCCCCTCAACGGCGAGGAGATCCACAAGGAGGAGCTCCGCAATGCCAAGTCCCTGATGGGCCGGGACACCATCACCGTCTTCGAGGGCCACGTGAAGCTGCGCGAGGACTCCCTCAAGGAGGTCGGTGACGTCGTCTCCTCCAACCGCCTCGTCGTGCTGGTCTTCGTCTCCTACGGCCCCTGGACCTTCTCCCTCCTCGCCCTGGCCCTCCTCGCCCTCGCCCTCTGGCTGGAGGCCCGGTCCCGCCGCGCGGCCCCGGAACCCCCCGCCCCCGCAGCCGCCCCGGTCACCGCTCCCGTCTGAGTCGGGCGCTCGTGTGCCGGGTCGGCTCCGCCGCCGACGGATCCTCCGGCCACGGGTGCTTCGGATACCGGCCCCGCAGCTCCGCCCGCACCGCGCGGTAGCCGTCCCGCCAGAACGACGCCAGGTCCGCGGTCACGGCCGCGGGCCTCCCGGCGGGGGAGAGGAGGTGCACCAGGACCGGGACCCCCGCCACCCGAGGCGTCTCGGCCAGACCGAACATCTCCTGGAGCTTCACCGCGAGCACCGGCCGCCCACCCCCGTAGTCGACCCGGATCTTCGATCCGCTCGGCACCTCGATCCGCTCCGGCGCGAGTTCGTCCAGACGGCCCGCCTCGCCCGTCGCCCACGGCAGCAGCCGCCGCAGCGCCTGCCCGGCGTCGATCCGCCCCAGATCGGCCCGGCGCGCGGCCCGGGACAGCTCCGGCTCCAGCCACTCCTCGGCCCGGTCGACCAGGGCCCTCTCCGCCACGTCCGGCCAGGGCTCGCCGAGGACCCCGTGCAGGAACGCGAGCCGCTCCCGCAGCTCCGCGGCGTCCCGGCTCCACCGCAGCAGCCCGATCCCCTCCCGCCGCAGCCCGTCGAGCAGCGCCTCCCTGACGAGAGCGGGCTCCGCCCCGGACCCCAGGGGCCGCACGGTCAGCTCGACCGCACCCAGCCGGTCCACCGAGCGGGCCACCACATCGCCGTCCTCCCAACGCACCTCCTCGCCCGTGGCCCGCAGATGACCCGCCGCCCACCGGGCCGTGCCCTCGTCGACCACCGCCGCCAGCCGCACCCGCGCCGTCGCGTCCCGCGCCGTACGGTCCGCCACCGCCACGGCCAGCCACGGAGTCGAACGCAGCCCCGACCCTTCGGCGATCCGGGCCCCACCGCCCGACACCATCAGATAGCCGCCCTGCTCCCGGGCCCTGGCCACCCGCTCGGGGAAGGCGAGGGCCGTCACCAACCCGGCCACCGCGTCCTCCCCGCCCGCCCGCGAGCCCGCCCCCTCCGTTCCTCCCCGCCCCGGCTCGGCCACCTCGCCGGCCGAGCGCTCCAGACGCCGCGCCTCCGCCTTCCAGCGGGCCGCGTAACCGTCCCCGCCCCGGCGCGCCGACCGCCAGGCCTCCGTCAGATCGTCCCCGTACTCCCGCGGCGGCTCCTCGCTCAGCAGCGCCACCACCTCCGCCGCCCGCCGGACACCGACCTCGGCGGCGCCGTCGAGCAGAGCACGCCCCAGCCGGGGGTGGAGCCCGAGCCGCGCCAGCCGCACCCCACGCTCCGTGGCCCGGCCGTCCTCGTCCACGGCGCCCACCGCCGCCAGCACCGACCGGGCCGCCGCCATCGCCCCGGCGGGCGGCGCGTCCAGCAGCGCGAGCCCCTCCGCCGTCGGATCGCCCCAGCACGCGACACGCAGCGCGAAGTCCGCGAGGTCGGCGATCCTGATCTCGGGAGACGGGAACCGCGCCCGGCTCCCGTCCTCGGCCTCCGCCCAGCACCGGTACACGGTCCCGAAGGCCTCACGCATCGAGCGCCCCGACCGCTGGGTGGCCGCCGCGACCGACACCGGCACCGTCGCCAGCGACCCCAGACCCCGCGCGTGGTCCATCCGGGGCTCCCGCGCCAGCCCCGAGTCCACGACGATCCTGACCCCGGGCACCGTCAGGCTGGACTCCGCCACCGAGGTCGACAGCACCACCCGGCGCCGCCCGCCCGGCCCGGCGCCCCGCAGGACCGCGTCCTGCACCGCCGCCGGCGCCCGGCCGTGCAACTGGAGCACCTCGGCGTCCAGCCCCGCGAGCAGCCCCGCCGTCCGCGCGATCTCCCCCGTACCGGGAAGGAAACAGAGGACGTCCCCCTCGTGCCGTTCCATCGCCAGCCGGACCGTCGCCGCCACATGGCGCAGCATCGCCGGATCCACCCAGGTGCCGTGCGCGGGCCGGATCCCGGCCGGGGGAGCGGCGAACCGCACCGCGTACCCGTGCCCCTCGCCCCGGCTCCGCACGATCGGGGCGGGCCCGCTGCCGTCCACGACCGTGAGGAGCTCCGCCCACGCCTCCGCGTCGCTCGTCGCCGAGGCCGCGATCAGCTTCAGCTCCGGCCGCAGGGCCGCCCGCACGTCCACCAGGAAGGCCAGGGCCGTATCGGCGTCCAGGTGCCGCTCATGGCACTCGTCGAGCAGCACCACGTCCACGCCCGCCAGCTCCGGGTCGCGCTGGAGCCGCTGGAGCAACAGCCCCGTCGTCACCACCTCGACCCGGGTCGAAGGCCCGACCTTCCGCTCCCCGCGCACCGAGAAGCCGACAGTCCCGCCGACCTCCTCGCCGAGCAGCCAGGCCATCCGCCGCGCCGCCGCGCGCACCGCCATCCGGCGCGGCTCGGCCACCAGCACCCGCCGCTTCGGTCCGTCCCCTATGAGACCGGCGAGCGCGAGCGGCACCAGCGTCGTCTTGCCGGTACCGGGCGGCGCGTGGAGCACCGCCGCGCCGCGCTCCGCGAGCGCGGTCAGCAGCTCGGGGACGGCATGGCGGACGGGAAGCAGGTCGAGTGCGTCGTTTCGGATCACGGGCTCAGTCTCGTACGCGGCGCGAAAGGGCGAGTCCGGTTGTCCACAGGACCCGCCCGTTCGTAGGACTAATCCTGGCGTTCGCAGACGAAGATCGCCGTCCCCGGGATCAGGTTCCCCCGCAGCGGGGACCAGCCTCCCCACTCCTGGCTGTTCCACGCGGGCCACTCCGGCTCGACCAGGTCCACGAGCCGGAAGCCGCCGGCCACCACGTCCCGCACCCGGTCGCCGATCGTCCGGTGGTGCTCCACGTACACGGCCCGGCCCTGCTCGTCCTGCTCGACGTACGGCGTGCGGTCGAAGTAGGAGGCGGCCACCGAGAGGCCCTCGGGGCCCGGCTCGTCGGGGAACGCCCAGCGGATCGGGTGCGTCACCGAGAACACCCAGCGGCCGCCGGGCCGCAGCACCCGCCGCACCTCGCGGAAGACCCGTACCGGGTCGGAGACGAACGGCACCGCGCCGTACGCCGAGCACGCCAGGTCGAAGGAGCCGTCCGCGAAGGGCAGCGCCCCGGCGTCGGCCTCCACCAGCGGCACGTCCCCGCCGATCCGCAGCGCGTGCTGGAGCTGCCGGTGCGAGAGGTCGAGCGCGACCGGCCGCGCCCCCTGCGCCGCGAGCCACCGCGAGCACTGCGCCGCGCCCGCGCCGATCTCCAGGACGTCCAGGCCCTTCAGCGAGGCGGCGGGTCCGAGCAGCGCGGCCTCGGCCTCGTCGAGCCCCTCGGGACCCCACACGAAACGGTCGTCGCCGAGGAACGAGCCGTGCTCGCTCTGGTACTCGTCGGCGTTCCTGTCCCACCAGCCGCGGCTCGCCCGGCTGCTCTCCGCGTCCCCCGCGTCACGCCGGGTCGCCTCGGCCTCGTC
The DNA here is from genome assembly GCF_055603625.1 of Streptomyces sp. NPDC037273. Classification (NCBI taxonomy): domain Bacteria; kingdom Bacillati; phylum Actinomycetota; class Actinomycetes; order Kitasatosporales; family Streptomycetaceae; genus Streptomyces; species Streptomyces sp. NPDC037273. The sequence goes on along the minus strand of NZ_JBVJVO010000032.1, from coordinate 4,635 downwards.
CTCGGCCGCGTCTTCGTGTTCGTACTCTTGGTTCATCTCGCCCGCCGATGTAGTTTGCGCTCAGTGCCGCCGTGCGGCGGACCCCGCCGATGCGGCGTGGGAGGCATGACTCGTGCCGGAATTGCGTGGATCTGCCCAGGGTGCGCGCTTCGCGCATTGACCCTGTCCGGCTGCCCCCGTATGCTAAAGGTTGCGCTGCGGGCCTGCGCGCCTCAGACGGAGCAGGCCGCGCTCGTACCTGTTGTATGTCCCCTCGGTTTACGAGGCTCCCCCCGTCCGCGGGAAGGGTGCCTCATCGGCTGTCCGGCTTCTTGGTGCGATACGGGCTCTCGGCGTAGCAGTACCTACGACTTTCTGTCCGTAACCGGAGCCCTTTCCCACATGACGAGCAGCACCGAGACCACCGCCACCAGCACCACCCCGCAGGTTGCGGTCAACGACATCGGTAACGAGGAAGCCTTCCTCGCCGCGATCGACGAGACGATCAAGTACTTCAACGACGGCGACATCGTCGACGGCGTCATCGTGAAGGTCGACCGGGACGAGGTCCTGCTCGACATCGGTTACAAGACCGAAGGCGTCATCCCGAGCCGCGAGCTCTCGATCAAGCACGACGTCGACCCGAACGAGGTCGTCAAGGTCGGCGACGAGATCGAGGCCCTGGTTCTCCAGAAGGAGGACAAGGAAGGCCGCCTGATCCTCTCGAAGAAGCGTGCCCAGTACGAGCGCGCCTGGGGCACCATCGAGAAGATCAAGGAAGAGGACGGCATCGTCACCGGTACCGTCATCGAGGTCGTCAAGGGTGGTCTCATCCTCGACATCGGCCTCCGTGGCTTCCTGCCGGCCTCCCTCGTCGAGATGCGTCGTGTCCGCGACCTCCAGCCCTACGTGGGCAAGGAGCTCGAGGCGAAGATCATCGAGCTGGACAAGAACCGCAACAACGTGGTCCTGTCCCGCCGTGCCTGGCTCGAGCAGACCCAGTCCGAGGTTCGCCAGACGTTCCTCACCACCCTGCAGAAGGGTCAGGTCCGCTCCGGCGTCGTTTCCTCGATCGTCAACTTCGGTGCCTTCGTGGACCTGGGTGGCGTCGACGGTCTCGTGCACGTCTCCGAGCTGTCCTGGAAGCACATCGACCACCCGTCCGAGGTTGTCGAGGTCGGCCAGGAGGTCACCGTCGAGGTTCTCGACGTCGACATGGACCGCGAGCGTGTCTCCCTGTCGCTGAAGGCGACGCAGGAGGACCCGTGGCAGCAGTTCGCCCGTACGCACCAGATCGGTCAGGTCGTCCCGGGTAAGGTCACCAAGCTGGTTCCGTTCGGTGCGTTCGTCCGCGTGGACGAGGGCATCGAGGGTCTGGTCCACATCTCCGAGCTGGCCGAGCGCCACGTGGAGATCCCGGAGCAGGTCGTCCAGGTCAACGACGAGATCTTCGTCAAGGTCATCGACATCGACCTCGAGCGTCGTCGCATCAGCCTCTCGCTGAAGCAGGCCAACGAGTCCTTCGGTGCCGACCCGGCCTCGGTCGAGTTCGACCCGACCCTGTACGGCATGGCCGCGTCCTACGACGACCAGGGCAACTACATCTACCCCGAGGGCTTCGACCCCGAGACCAACGACTGGCTCGAGGGCTTCGAGACCCAGCGCGAGGCCTGGGAGACCCAGTACGCCGAGGCGCAGGCTCGCTTCGAGCAGCACCAGGCTCAGGTCATCAAGTCCCGCGAGGCCGACGAGGCCGCCGCTGCCGAGGGCGCTGCCGCCCCGGCCGCCGGCAACGCCGGTGCGGGCATCTCGGGTGGTTCGTACTCCTCGGAGTCGGACGACAACTCCGGCGCCCTGGCGTCGGACGAGGCGCTCGCCGCCCTGCGCGAGAAGCTGGCCGGCGGTCAGAGCTGAACAGGCTCTCCGCTGAGCGCTAGCCGCTAGCGAAACCGAGGCCCGTTCCCCTTCGGGGGAGCGGGCCTCGGCCGTTCTCCGGACCAGGGTCCGGACCCGTGCTCCGCCCGGGCCCGGGGCCGGAACTCCGCCGGAAGATCGCCCGGGACGGGAATGGCGGTGCCGGACCCGGCGTTTCCAGAGAGGACACGAGGAGGAGCGGTAATCGTGCTTGATCCCCAGGATTTGTACGAATGGGATGCGAAGGGCCTGGCGGTCGTCGACCTCGCCCTGGCGCAGGAGTCGGCCGGGCTGGTCATGCTGTACCACTTCGACGGCTACATCGACGCGGGCGAGACCGGTGAGCAGATCATCGACCGCCTGCTCGACACGCTTCCGCACCAGCCGGTGGCCCGCTTCGACCACGACCGGCTCGTGGACTACCGCGCGCGCCGGCCGCTGCTCACCTTCCGGCGCGACCGCTGGACCGCGTACGAGACGCCGTCCATCGAGGTCCGCCTCGTCCAGGACGCCACCGGCGCCCCCTTCCTCGTCCTGTCCGGGCCGGAGCCCGACGTCGAGTGGGAGCGGTTCGCCGCGGCCGTCCGGCAGATCGTCGAGCGGCTCGGCGTACGCCTCTCGGTCAACTTCCACGGCATCCCCATGGGCGTGCCGCACACCCGCCCCGTCGGACTCACCCCGCACGGCAGCCGGACCGACCTCATGCCGGGCCATCGCAGCCCCTTCGACGAGGCCCAGGTCCCCGGCAGCGCCGAAGCCCTCGTCGAGTACCGGCTCACCGAGGCCGGCCACGACACCCTCGGCGTCGCCGCGCACGTCCCGCACTACGTCGCGCGCTCCCCGTACCCGGACGCGGCGCTGACCGCCCTCGAAGCCGTCACCGCCGCCACCGGCCTCGTCCTCCCCGGCGTCGCCCACTCCCTCCGGACCGAGGCCCGCCGCACCCAGACCGAGATCGACCGCCAGATCGGCGAGGGCGACGAGGAGCTGGTCGCGCTCGTGCAGGGCCTTGAGCACCAGTACGACGCGGTGGCCGGTGCGGAGACGCGCGGCAGCCTGGTCGCCGAGCCGGTCGACCTGCCGTCCGCCGACGAGCTGGGGCGCGAGTTCGAGCGCTTCCTCGCCGAGCGGGAGGGCGACGCATAGCCCTCCGGAGGCAGGCCCTAAGCTGCCGCTCATGCTGAAGGTGGGCCTGACCGGCGGGATCGGCGCCGGCAAGAGTGAGGTGTCACGGCTGCTCGTCTCGTACGGGGCCGTGCTGATCGACGCGGACCGGATCGCCCGTGAGGTCGTCGAGCCCGGCACCCCGGGCCTCGCGGCCGTCGTGGCAGCGTTCGGGGAGGACGTCCTCACCGCGGAGGGGACGCTCGACCGGCCCAGGCTCGGCTCCATCGTGTTCGCCGACGCCGACCGGCTCGCCACCCTCAACGCGATCGTCCACCCCCTCGTCGGGGCCCGGTCGGCGGAGCTGGAGAGCCAGGCGGGCCCCGGAGACGTCGTCGTCCACGACGTACCCCTGCTCACCGAGAACGGGCTCGCCCCGCTGTACGACCTGGTGATCGTCGTCGACGCGTCCCCGGAAACCCAGCTCGACCGGCTCGTACGGCTCCGGGGCATGGCCGAGACCGAGGCCCGCAACCGGATGGCGGCCCAGGCCACGCGCGAACAGCGGCTCGCCGTCGCCGACCTCGTCATCGACAACGACGGGCCCCTCGACGCCCTCGCACCGCAGGTCAGGAAGGTCTGGGGCGAACTCGAGCAGCGGGCCTCCGCCCCAGCAGAGGAGGCGTAGCGGGGCAGGCGGCGGAATGCGGTCACGGGGTCCGGTGTTCAACCACCGGATCGAGGGAAGGATGCCACCGTGGCCGACAGCAACCCGGAAACGCACGTCATCGACTTCCGCGCCGCCGAGCACCTGCTGGCCGCCCGGGACCCCCGTGGTGCCGTGAAGCTGCTGGACTCGGTGATCGCCGCCCATCCCGAGAACACGGCCGCGCGGCTGCTGCGTGCCCGGGCCTTCTTCGCGGCCGCCCAGCTGCGGCCGGCGCAGCTGGAGTTCGAGCTGGTCCTGGAGCGCGAGCCGGACAACGCGTTCGCCCACTTCGCGCTGGGCCGCACCTTCGAGCGCTCCGGCCTCACCGCCCAGGCCACCCGGCACTTCCGCCTCGCCGCCGCGCTCGACCCGAAGCCGGAGTACCTCCAGGCCGCCGGCTTCGACACCAGGAACTGACGGGCCCGCGTCAGCGTCCGGAGCCGCCGCGATCGGGCTCGTACGGCGGGATGTTCCGGCCCGGCTGCCAGTGCGGGCCCTGGTGGATGTGGCGCAGCACGATCGCCAGGTCCACCGTCACCACCAGGAACAGCACCCCGCAGGCGGCGGCCCAGCCGGGGCGGCCGAGCAGCGAGAACACGGTCGTGCCGAAGGCAGCCCAGAGCAGCCCCCACACGCTCAGCCAGAACCGCAGCCGCAGCGCGCTGCGCGCGGTCGCCGGCTCGTTTCCGCTCCGCATGACGGTCACATCCCCCGTCCGGGTTCCCCAGGGGTACCACCAGCATGTACCCGCGCCGGGGGAATGTGAACGGGAGGCGCCCGCCACCGGCGGACGCCTCCCGTCGACGAGCGGGCAGGCCCTAGGGGGTGTCTTGTCGATCAGGCCGGGCTCGCGACGCCTGGCACCGCGCCTCGCCGCGTTGTCGTCGGTCCACAACGCTCCGCGTTGCCTCCCTCCTCCGCCTTGCGAT
>NZ_JBVJVO010000031.1:0-38039 GCF_055603625.1 Streptomyces sp. NPDC037273 | reverse complement strand
GTGGCGTGCTTGGTCGCGCCGTAGGGGGTGAGGTCTTCGACGGACTTGCCGATGGCGAACTGTCCGAGTGCGTAGTACTCGATCTGGGCGACGTCGGGGGCGCCGGAGCCGGCGGCTATGGCGTTTTGGAGTGCGGTGTACTGCTTGTCGCCGGTGCCGGCGTTGACGAGTTGGATGTCGACGTTGGGGTACTTCTTCTCGAAGTCTTCGGCGACCTTCTTCAAGGTGGGCTCCCATGCCCAGACGGTGACCTTGCCGCCCTTGGCGAGAGCGGCGGCGATGTCCTTGGGGCCGCTGGCGGTAGCGCCGGTGTCGGGGTTTGAGCCGCAGGCTGTGAGGGTGAGGGCGGATGCCACCGCCAGTGCGGCGAGGAGTCTGCGAGAAGAATGGGTTCGCATGGGGTGTGCTCCTGGAAATTGACGAGGGTGAAGAAGAACCAAGAGAGAGGAACAGAAGGACGGGTTATTCCTTGACGCTGCCTGCGGCGAGGCCGGACTGCCAGAATCGCTGGAGGAGGAGGAAGACCGCGATGATCGGCACGATGGTGAGCAGTGAGCCGGTGATGATCAGGTCGAAGACGGCTTCGCCGCCGGCGGTCTGGGCCTGTGCGTTCCAGGCATTGAGGCCCAGCGTCAGCGGATACCAGTCGGGGTTCTTGATCATGATCAGTGGCAGGAAGTAGTTGTTCCAGGTCGCGACCATCGAGAACAGCAGGACGGTGACCATGCCGGGCGTCAGCAGCGGCAACGCGATGGTGAAGAAGGTCCGCACCTCACCCGAACCATCGATACGGGCGGCTTCGAGAAGCTCGGTCGGGACGGCTTCGGCGGCGAACACCCACATCAGATACAGCCCGAAAGGCGAGATCAACGACGGAATGATCACAGCCCAGGGAGTATTGGTGAGACCCATGTTGCTGAACATGAGGAAGGTCGGAACCGCCAACGCGGTGCCGGGAACGGCGGTCGCGCCGAGAACAACAGCGAAGACGGCTTTACGGCCGGGGAAGTCGTACTTCGCCAACGCGTATCCGCCCAGGACCGCGAGGACCGTGGCGCCGCCCGCGCCGGCGACGACATAGAGCAGGGTGTTGAGAAGCCAGCGGACGAACACACCATCGTCATAACTGAGCGTGCGGCTCACGTTGTCCCAGAAGTGCGAGTCCTCCGCGAACCACAACCCGAACGAATCCAGCAGCCCCTTCTGGTCCTTCGTCGCATTGATCACCAGCCACGCCAACGGCAACAACGTATAGACCAGGACCAGACCGGTCACCAGGGTCAGCGGAATACTCGGACGCGGATTGAGCGGCGTGTGCGGGCGTCGCTTGAGCGGTGTGGGTGTGGGTGTGGGTGTGTTCATCGGGTCAGGCCTTCCGCATGCCGCGCAGCTGGACCGTGTAAGCGATGATCGCGGTGATCACGCCCATCACGATCGCGACCGTCGCCGCGTAATTGTGCTGCTGACCGGAGAAGGACAGCGAGTAGGTGTAGAGGTTGGGTGTGAAGTCACTCGTGATCGCGTTCGGAGCGAGCTTTTGCAGAATGCTCGGCTCGTTGAACAACTGGAAACTCCCGATGATCGAGAAGATCGTCGCGATCACCACCGCGCCACGGATCGCCGGCAGCTTCACCGAAACGATCACCCGCCACTCACCCGCACCGTCGATCGCCGCGGCCTCGTACAGTGACCGCGGAACCACCTTCAACGCCGCATAGAAGATCAGCATGTTGTAGCCGACGAACTCCCACGTCACGATGTTCCCGATCGACGCCAACACCCAAGACGGCGACAACGGATCGGGCAATGCGACACCCAGAGCGTCGTTCACATTGCCCACCAGGCCGAACTGGGTCCCGTACATGAAGCCCCAGATCAAACTCGCCACCACCGCAGGCACCGCGTACGGCAGGAACACCGACACCCGGAAGAAATGCCTCCCGTAGAGCCGGCCGCTATCGATCGCCAAAGCCACCAGCAACGCGATGCCCAGCATCACCGGCACCTGCACCAGCAGAAACAGACCCACCCGCGACAAACCGTCCCAGAACCGCGGATCGGCCAACGCCTCCCCGTAATTCTCAAGCCCCACGAACGACGTCCCACCGATCAACCGATCCCGGAACAGACTCAGATACAGGGCATAACCCACCGGAGCCAGAAACACCAACCCGAAGACCGCGACAAACGGAGCCACAAAACCCCAACCCACCCACGCCTCCTTACGAAAACGGAGACGGAAACGCAGACGGGAATGGGCTCGGGAACGAGGGTGGGGGCGTCGTGTCGAGGAAGGTGGGGATGCCGTGGCGCGCGTCGACGGGGTCGTCATGGCATGGATCCTTGCGTCGGTGACCGAGGCGGTCCGGAGGTGGAGAGACAATACGAGCGCCCGAGGACCGGAGAGTGGCCCGGTGGGGGCTGGCGGAGGGATGATGTTTACGTAATCATCGGGTAGCGAGATGGTGGCACTCCCGCTCGGGAGCGGTCAAGGGTCAAGAGGTAGTGAATGGGAGGGATTCGGGTGGCGGAGAAGGACACGACCGATCGGCAGGCGGCGGACCGGCCGGACGGGCGGCGCGGCGTGCGGGGGCGGCCGCGGCGCGTCTCCATGGCGGACGTGGCCGCGCTCGCCGGGGTTTCCTCGCAGACCGTCTCGCGGGTCTCCAACGGCGACCCGGCCGTCATCGAGAGCACCCGTCAGAAGGTCCTCGACGCGATGCAGGAGCTCGGCTACCGGCCCAACAGCGCCGCCCGGGCCCTCAAGCGCGGTGACTTCCGGGCCATCGGCGTTATCACCATGGGCCTGTCGAGCACGGGGAACGTGCGCACCCTGGAGGCCATCGCCGGGTCCGCCTCCCGTGCCGGGTACGCGGTCACGCTGATCCCGCTGGACGCGCCGACCCAGGACAACGTGCGCGGGGCCTTCACGCGGCTCGACGAGCTCGCCGTCGACGCGGTGATCCTCATCATGGAGGTACGTCTCCTCGACACGGCCGCGCTGAGGCTGCCGCCGCACGTCAAGGTGGTCGTGGTGGACTCCGACGCGACCGGTCGCTTTCCCGTCGTCGATACCGACCAGCGCCAGGGGGCGCGGAGCGCCGTACGGCATCTGCTCGACCTCGGGCACGAGACGGTGTGGCACCTGGCCGGTCCCGAGGAGTCCTTCGCCGCAGGTCGGCGTGCCGAGGCCTGGGAGGCGGCGCTGCGCGAGGAGGGGCGGAAGGTGCACCCGGTGCGCAGGGGGGACTGGACGCCAGAGTCCGGTTACGAGGCGGGGCTCGCGCTCGCCGACGAGACGTCCTGCACGGCGCTGTTCGTCGCCAACGACCAGATGGCCCTCGGCGTGCTGCGAGCCTTCCACGAGCGGGGCGTGCGGGTGCCCGAGGACGTCAGTGTCGTCGGCTTCGACGATGTCGCGGAGGCGTCCTCCTTCATCCCGCCCCTGACGACCGTCCACCAGGACTTCGCGCAGGTGGGTGCGTTGTGCGTGGACGCGGCACTGCGCGAGCTGCGCGGCGAGACGGTGACCGGCGTACGACTGGTGCCGACGCGCCTGGTGGAGCGGGCCAGCACGGCGGAGCCGGGGCGGGACGGCGGGCGGCGGGGCTGAGCGCCTGAGCGGTCTGAGCCGGACCGGGCGGCCCCTGATCAGGGCGTACGGCCCCGCCCGCCGCCCAGGCCTCGAAGCCGGCGACGCTGATGTCGGCGGGGACGCTGCGTCCGGATTCGTGGAGGGCGTCCATGAGGCCGAGGAAGTGGGCGACGACGCTGCGGGCGCCGTGGGCCTGGTTGAAGTCGATGTTCTGCTTGTCGTTTGCGACCCGGGAGACGGTCTGAGAGGAGACGCCGGCCAGGGTCGCGACCTCGGCCGTGGAGGGCATGGGCGGGCCGCTCGGGCGCGGGGGCGATCGTGTTCGTTTCTCTGGCGCCGTCCACGCGCCTTTCCCTGGGGGTTGTGGGGCTGTCCGCGCGTGGGCAACCGCAGTCCGCGCATGTTGGCGTAAACATGAATCGGGGTCAAACGGCCGCCGAGTAGCGACCGGCACCTTGACATGTCCGTTTCGCCACTCCCAGACTCTCCCTCGAAGCCGCACCTGTTTACGCGAACAACGGCCGCCGTGACCCTGGACGCGTCACGGCCGCCGGCTCGGCCATGGTGCGTGAACGGCCCTCGACGCCGCAGCGCACAGCCCCGACCGGCACAGCCCCGACCGGCACAGTCCCGACCCGCACAGCCCCGACCGGCACGGGACCGTCGTCCCGGGACCCGCGCCACCCACCCGCACCCATCAGGGAGTAGTACGTGTCGTTCCCACACGCCCGGACGCCCTCCGGACCCCGCCGGCGAGGGCGGTCGCGCGCGCTCGTCGCCGCCACCGCACTGCTCGTCCCCGCGCTCTCCCTGTCCCAGGCGGGCCCGGCCGCCGCCGGGACCGCCGTTTCGCCCGAGGTGCGGACCGTCCGCCCCGATCCGAGCTACCAGCAGCCCGCCTTCCAGGGCTGGGGCACCGCCCTCGCTTGGTTCGCCAACGTCACCGGCGGCTGGCCCGACGCCCAGCGCGATGCCCTCGCCGACGCCCTGTACGGCTCCGAGGGCCTCGGCTTCACCATCGCCCGCTACAACATCGGCGGCGGCGACAGTCCCGAGACCGCCCCCTACATGCGGGTGGGCGGAGCCGTGCCCGGCTACTGGAACCGGCCCGGCGCGGAGACCCCCGGCTGGTGGAACCCGAACGACCCGGCCCACTGGAACGACCAGGCCGACGCCAACCAGCGCTGGTGGCTGACGGCCGCCAAGGCCCGTGGCGCCGACACCTTCGAGGCGTTCTCGAACTCGGCCCCGTACTTCATGACTCACAGCGGGCTGGTCTCCGGTTCCGCCGACGGCGCCTCGGACAACCTCCGCTCCGACCAGTACGAGCGCTTCGCCGCGTACCTCGCCGGCTCGCTGCGCCGTGCCGAGCAGGGCTCCGGCGTCACCTTCGCCTCGCTCTCGCCGGTCAACGAGCCCACGGCGAGCTACTGGAAGGCCGGCGGCCGGCAGGAGGGCTCCCACTGGGACCCCGCCTCCTCGGCGAAGATCGTCAGCACCCTGCGGGCCGCCCTCGACGCCGACGGCCGTACGACCAAGGTGTCCGCCATGGACGATTTCGGCCCCGGCGCCGCCCGTTGGCAGTGGGAGCAGTACGCCCCCGCCGTGCGCGACGCGGTCGGCCGGATCAACGTCCACACGTACAGCACCGACGGGCGGGCGGCCGTCCGGGACATCGCCAAGGGCGAGCAGACGCCGCTGTGGATGTCGGAGAACGACCTCGGGGGCAGTGTCGGCCAGAGCTTCACCGACATGCGTCCGGGGCTGGACCTCGCCGACAAGATCACCACCGACGTCCGCGAGCTGGAGCCCAGCGCCTGGGTGCTCTGGCAGGCCGTCGAGGACTACGAGAACATGACCCCTGACCGGGAGAACTCCAACTGGGGCCTGATCCAAGCCGACTTCACCCCGGCCGACGCCGCCACCGAACCCCTGCGCAAGAACAAGAAGTACTGGACCATGGCCCAGTACTCGCGGTTCATCCGGCCCGGCGCCCGCGTCATCGCCACCGACGACCCCGACACCCTCGCGGCGATCCGCCCGAACGGCCAGGGCCTCGTCCTCGTGCACGTCAACCGGGCCGGCACCGCACGCGACCTCACCCTCGACCTCGGCGGCTTCCGGACCACCGGCGGCGCGGTCGAACGGCACACGACCGACGCCACCCGGAACGTGGAGCGCGGCACCGACCTCACCCTCTCCGGCAAGACCCTGCGGGCCGCCGTCTCCGCCGGCTCCGTCACCACCTTCGTCCTGCCGGGCGTCACCGGAGTCGACACCACCGCCACCGGGGCGCCGACCGACGCGCCCCGGCAGCTTCTGAACGACAACAGCGGCAAGGCCCTCGCCGTCGCCACCGTCGGCGGCAAGGACACCCTGGTGCAGCGCACCTCCAACCCGGCCGACACCGCCCAGAAGTGGACCTTCACCAAGACGTCCGCGACCGACTGGTCGAGCACCGCCGGCTACCGCGTCACCAGCGTCAAGACGGGCAAGGTGCTCACCGTCACGTCCGGGGCCCTCGGCTTCGCCGCCCCCGGCACCGGCGCCGACAAGGAGTGGATGCGCTCGACCACCGGTGACGGGCACACGACCCTGGTCAACCGGGCGTCGGGGCTGCTCCTCGACGTCGCCGGGGAGTCGACGGCCGACGGCGCCCCCGTGGGTGTCTACCGGCCGACGTCCGGCGGCAACCAGTCCTGGACCTTCCGCTCCACCGCGCCCGATGCCTGGAAGGCGCCGGTCCTCCGGCACAGCGGCAAGTGCCTCGACGTCACCGGCGGTTCGACCGCCGACGGGGCGACGGTCGTGCAGTACGGCTGCAACGGCGGCACCAACCAGCAGTGGGCGCTCCGGCCGGCGGCCACCGGATACGTGAGCGTCGTCGCGCGCCACAGCGGCAAGTGCCTCGACGTGAGCGGGGAATCGGCGGCCGACGGCGCCCAGGTCTTCCAGTACGGCTGCAACGGCGGCCGCAACCAGCAGTGGGCCGTCCACGCGGTCGACGCGGGCAACGTCACGCTGATGGCCCGCCACAGTGGCAAGTGCCTCGACATCGAGGCCGCTTCGACCGCCGACGGGGTCGCGGTGCGTCAGTACGCCTGCGGCGGCGGCACCCACCAGCAGCTGCGCTTCGGCTGACGCGTCGCCGTACGCGCGCCAGGGTTCAGAGCCGGGGGAGCGGCGTCGTGGGGGCCCTGATGGAGAACGCGAGACCCGTGATGGCGCCTTCCGCGCGGTACTTGAGGCGGGCGGTGAGCGATTCGAGGAGATGGGCCCGGGAGGTGGGGAGCGAGAGGGAGAGGGCCGCCGGTACGTCGCCGACGGTGATGGGGACGGCCGAGCAGACCGTGCCCGGGACGTACTCCTGCCGCTCGTAGACCGGTGCGCCGCGGCGGATGCGGGCCATCCGCCGCAGGAACTCCTGCTCGTCCTGGACGGTGTACGGGGTGAGGCCCTCCACGGGGTGGCGGGCGAGATGGTCGCGGCGGGCGTCCTCGTCGAGCTGGGCGAGCAGGCTCTGCCCGGCGGCATGGGCGTGGGCGGTACGGCGGAAGTCGGCCCACTCCTCGACGGCCGGAGTGCTCTTGCCCGCGGCGGCGCCGGCGACGCGGACCTCGCCCTCCTCGTACAGCACGAAGTAGACGGCGGCCCCGAGTTCGTCGCGCAGCCGCCCGAGCCAGCCCTCCAGCTCGGCGGGGCCCGAGTGGCGCGCGGCCGCGGCGGCGAAGTGCGCGCCGGCACCGCCCACCGTGTACACCCCGCCCTCCCGCCGCAGATAGCCCTCGTGGGTCAGCGTGCGAAGGAGGTGGTAGGTGGTGGACAACGGTATGCCCGCTCGCCGGGCCAGGTGTTTCGCGGTCAGGCCCCGTTCCTCCTCGGCGATGACGTCCAGCAGGCGCAGGGCGCGGCGGACGGACTCGATGAGGGTGGGACTCGTGGGCATGGCGGTTCCCCCGGGTGTCGGTCGATCGGGAACGGCCGGTCTACCGCCCCCTTGTGGAGTGCATCGTTCCTCAGTGAATGTGTGGAAATCATGGCGTATGAGTGTGGAGTGGGTGAACGCCGGAGGGGGCGGAGCGAGAAAGCGCTTCCCCTCGCATGAGACATCGGGTGAAAGGGTGTCGGCCCGAGGGGTGGTGTGAGGGTGACGTGCAGGCATGAGCATAAGCCCGGGTCAGAGGTCGGAGGACAGTGCGGTCGGTGTCTACGGCCCTCGGGCGCTCGTGAGGGGCGTGAGCGGCGGGGGTCGCGCGGGCGGCGGTCCCGGCTGGGCGTGGCCTATCCTGCACGGACCAGTCCGGAGAGAGGTGGGGGAGCGTGCCGGTCACCGACGAGGCGATCGACAAGATCAAGGCCATGATCGTGAGCGGTGAGCTCGGGCCGGGTGCGCGGCTCCCGCGCGAGGCCGATCTGGCCGAGCGGCTCGGCCTCTCCCGCAACTCGCTGCGCGAGGCCGTCAAGGCGCTCTCGCTCATGCGCGTCCTCGACGTGCGCCAGGGCGACGGCACGTACGTCACGAGCCTGGAGCCCGACCTCCTCCTCGACGCGCTCACCTTCGTCGCCGACCTCCAGCAGGACGACACGGTCCTCCAGTTCCTGGAAGTCCGGCGCATCCTCGAACCGGCCGCCGCCGCGATGGCCGCCCGGGTGATGCCGGCGGAGGAGATCGCCGCGCTCGGCGAGGTCCTCGACCGGATCGACGGCGAGCTGTCCGTGGAGGGGCTGATCGAGCGGGACCTGGAGTTCCATCGCAGGCTCGCGGCCGGTTCGGGCAACGCGGTGCTCTGCTCGCTTCTTGAGGGCATGTCGGGTCCCACCGCCCGCGCCCGGCTGTGGCGCGGCCGGGTGGAGGAGGGTGCCGTGGCCCGCGCCTGGCAGCAACACCGCGCGATCTACGAGGCCGTCGCCGCCCGTCAGCCCGAACTCGCCCAGGCATGGGCCACCGTGCACGTCGCCGAGGTCGAGGGATGGCTGCGGGAGACGCTCGGGGAGCCGGAGGCCGGGCGCGCGTGAACCGCGCCGGCTCGGCGAGACCCTGACTTGGCCCGATCCCCGGGGGACCGCCCCCGGGGATCGGGCGTCCGTGGTGCCGGGCGCCGGTTCTCAGTCCTCGGTCATGCGGAAGTCGTACGCGGGAGGCACGGGCTCGCCCGGACGCACGGCGGTCCACAGCCGGTCGAGGGACACCTCGCCCTCGCGCATGTCGTCCACCCGGATGCCCTCGGCGAGGAGTCGCCGCACCCGGTCCTCGTCCCCCAGGGCGTACGCGGCCGTCGCCTCGGCCAGCCGGACCCGGCCGTGCCCGCGGGCCGGGCCGCGCAGCGCCTCCACCACGGCCAGCGCTTCCGTCGCGCGCCCGGCCCGCAGCAGCGTGTCGAGCACCTCGACGGTCAGCTCGAACAGCTCCGGGCGCAGTCGGTGCGCCTCGGCCATCAGATCCGCGGCGCCATCGGGCGAGTCGGCCAGCGCGGCCAGGGCCCGCAGCGCCCACGGGGTCCGCCGCTCGGCCAGCGAACGCCGCCAGGCGTCACGCGCGGCCTCCCGCTCCCCGTCCGCGAGCCGGACCAGGCCCAGGTGGTAGAGGGTGTGCCAGTCGTCCGCGCCTTTCTCCAGAAGCCCGCGCCAGCGCGACCCGGTGACGGGAGCGGCGGGCGGGTCGCTGACCGGCAGGGTCCCGGTCGCCAGGAGCCGGCGCCAGGGCTCCTGTTCGGCGCCGGGGGTGCCGAACGGCAGTGAGGGGGAGGCGGCGAAGCGGCCCGCCTCGATCTCCAGGGCCGCCCAGCCGGAGCCCTCGGCGAGCAGGGCCTCCGGCGCGCCGAACGCCTCCGCTTCGGCCAGGGCGCGGTCGAGGCGTTCGGCGGGGACCAGCTGGTCCAGGGCGTCGGCCACGGCCCACCGGGCCTCGCCCCAGCCGCCGTGTACGGCGGCGGGATCGGCCTCCAGGAGTCCGTACGCCTCGACCCACGACCAGGTCGCGCCGGCGGGCATCGGCAGGTGTTCGAGCTGGGTGCGGGCGAGGCCCGCCTGGATCTCCAGGTACGCGGAGTCCGGCCCCGAGAGCCACTCCTGCCAGTGCTTCCCGCCCGTGGACGTGCCCCAGCAGAAGAGCTTGCGGCCGCGCAGCCGGTCGGTGGAGGTCTGGACGAGACCCGTACCGTCCGCGTCGAGCGCGGCGATCCAGCGGCGTTCGCCGGCCGGGACGTCGAGGAAGTGGTCGGCGGCTCGGACGGCCCGGCCCGGGTAGCTGCGGTCCTCGGCCTCGACGACCGGGAACTCCACCCGCTTCAGGTCGCTGACGTAGTCGCAGTGGAAGGCGTGGTCGGCCGGGGCGAGGACCCGTACGTCGGGGTGCTCGGGGACGGCGATGTTCGACCACCAGTAGACGGGGGTCTCCTCCTCCGCCGGGTTGTGCACGGCGACGTGGACGAGGAGGACCGGCGAGTCCGCCGGCAGCCAGGCGTCCATCCGCAGCACCAGACCGCGCATCCGCTCGAACGCGAACATCCGCAGGACCGGCGTGCCGTCCGGGGCGCCGACCCGTACCGCGTGCAGGGGTTCGCAGGTCAGCGGCCAGTGGCCGGTCGTGCCCAGGTTCCACTCCACGCCGCCGGCGAGCCACGCGTCGCGCAGCGCGAGGTTCGCCGGCTGGAGCACGGGATTGCGGTGCAGCAGCTCGCGGCCGGTCGCCCGGTGGACGAGCGACCAGAGCCGTCCGCCGTACCCGGGCAGGAAGGTGGCGGTGAGGTGCTCGTTCTCCAGGACCACGGTGGGCAGGTCGCGCGGGGCGCGGTCGCGGTCGTACGTGCTCTGCCGGGTGTACGGCAGCAGGGTGGGCGGAGCCCCGTACGCGAGGTTGCGCCGCATCTCGTCGTCGATCCCGGCGCCCTCCGCCGTGTACGAGGAGATGCCGTGCAGGATCGGCAGCGTGCCGGCCGGGTCGGCGGCCCCCTCGATCCGCAGGACGTCGGTGCGCAGTGTCGAGGTCATTTGCCGATCCCCACGGTCATGCCCTGGATGATCCGCGTCCCCATCCAGGAGAAGAGCGCGATCATCGGGGCGAGGATGACGCAGACTCCGGCGAACATCGTCCCGTAGTCGAGTCCGTTGAGCTGCGCGGAGGCGACGAACGACGCGAGCGCCACCGGGAGCGTGATCTGGTCCTGGCTGTGCGTCAGGACCAGGGCGAACAGCGTCTCGTTCCAGGCGCTGATGAACTGCAGCAGGAACGCGGTGACGAGACCGCCGCGCGCCACCGGGAGCACCACCTGCGCGAAGGTCCGCAGCGGGCCCGCGCCGTCCAGGGCGGCGGCCTCTTCGAGGACCGCGGGGACGCCGGAGAAGAAGCCCGTCAGCATGAAGACGGTGAAGGGCATCGCGAGGCCGACGTAGACCAGGATCAGTCCCAGCCGGCTGTCCGTGAGGTCGAGGTGGGCCATGCCGACGAACAGCGGGACCACCAGGACCTGTCCGGGTACGCCGAGACCCATCGCGAAGGTCATGGTGAGCGCGGACGAGGTCCGCGTCCGGCGGCGGGCGAGGGCGTAGGCGCAGGGCGCGGCGAGCGCCACGGCGATCAGCGAGGACACCGTCGAGACGACGACGCTGTTGAGCGCGGCGGGGCCGAACCCGCCCTCGTCGAACGCCTTCGCGTAGTTGTCGAAGTGCGGTGGGAGGGGTAGCCCGAAGGCCCGGTGCAGGATGTCGGCGCTGCCGCGCGTCGACGTCAGCGCGATCCACAGGATCAGCAGGAGGTCCGCGGCCACCACGCACCAGACGAACGCCGTCGCGATCCGTCTCACCGGGCCGGTCGACCCGTGCTTGTTTCGCATGTGCTGTGACCTTTCTCAGTACTCGAGGGGCTCGCGGCGCATCAGCCGGCGCATCACCAGGGTCACCACGGTCACCATCACCAGGCTGACCAGCGCGGCGGCCGTCGCCATGCCGAGGCGCGGCACGGTGGCCTGCGGGAACGCCTGGGTGTACACGTACAGCGCGGTGTTCCAGCTCTGGGCCGGCGGGTAGGAGCTGCTCGTTCCGCCGAACAGCAGGATCAGTTCGAAGATCTTCACCGAGCTGACCGTCCACAGGACCGCGCAGACCGAGATGACGTCCCACGCGCAGGGCAGGGTCACGTGGCGGAAGCGCTGGAAGGCGTTGGCGCCGTCGAGTTCGGCGGCCTCGTAGAGGTGGGGCGGGATCTGGTCGACGGCGGCCATGATGATGGCGGTGTAGTAGCCCGTCGCGGTCCAGATCAGCGTGCCGAGGATCATCGGCAGCAGGTTGTCCGTCGACAGCCACTTCGGCGGGGTCGTGACGCCGAGGAAGTGCAGCGCCTGGTTGACCGGGCCGTCCGGGGAGAACAGGAACCCGGCGGCGATGCCGAACACCATGGCGTTGACCAGGCACGGGAAGAACAGCACGGACCGGGCGAACAGCCGTGCCCTCATCTCACGCAGGACCAGGGTCAGCAGGAAGCTGATCGCGAAGGTCAGCGTCCCGCCGATCACCATCAGCTTCAGGGTGTTGACCAGTGAGGTCCGGAAGAACGGGTCCTCGAAGAGCAGCCGGTAGTTCTTGAACCCCCGCCACTCCATCGCGCCCATGCCGTCCCACTTGTACAGGCTGGTCCAGATCGCGTAGCCGACCGGTGCCAGGAAGAGGACGGCGTACGCGAGGAGCGCGGGCGCGGTGAACGGCAGGAACATCCGGCGCTGCTGACGGGCCTGCGGGCCCGTTTCCCGGCGCCTGGGGGCCGGGCCGGTGCCCCGGGCGTGGTCCGTCCGGGGCCGGTCGTGGAGCGTGGTGGTCACGATGTCAGCCCTGGGTCTTCCAGTACGAGACCTGGTCGGCCTTGCATTTGGCGACGAACTGCGCGGCGGTCGTCTTGCCGTGCCACAGGTCGAGGAAGTTCTGGTTGAAGACCTTCGGCGTCCACTCGCCGGCCACCCCGTCGAACGGCAGGCGGACCGTCGAGCCGCTCAGCGTCTTCTGCGCGGCTTCGAGGCCGGCCGGGGCCGGGATGTCCTCGCGGGGAGTGAGGTTGAGCGCCGTCGTCGCCATGCCGGCCATCTGCTTCTTCTGCATGAAGAAGGCGATGAACTTCTCCGCCGGTTCGGCGTGCTCGGCCTTCTTCGGGATCGAGAAGCCGAACAGCGTGGCGTCCGCGGCCTTCACGCCCGGCGGCAGCATCGAGCCGAACTTCCAGCCGGCCGGCACCTGCTTGGCGACCTCGGCGGTGATCCAGTTGCCGTTCAGGTAGAAGGCGGACTTGCCGGAGGCCCAGTTGGTCTCCTGCGCCGGGTACTTGGTGGCGTCGTAGCCGGGGATGAGATAGCCGCCCCTGACCAGCTGCTCGACCTGCCCGGCGGCCTTCAGGACCGCCGGGTCGTCCCAGGTCGCCCCCGACTTGTCCGCGGAGAGCTCGGCGACGTCGACCCCGCCGGCGTTGAGCAGGTAGTCGATGTACAGGCCGTTCATCCACGCGTCCTCGCCGTCGGAGCCGATGCACGGCTTCTTCTTGGCCTTGAGGGCGTCGCAGACCTTGAGGAAGCCGGCCCAGTCCGTCGGGGCGGTCGGCATCGCGGCGGTGACGTCGGGGTCGGCGGCGTTGTAGAAGAGGCCTGTGGTCGCGACCTCGTACGGGATGACGTAGTGGTTCGAGCCCGCCGGGTCCTTCGGCAGCATGTCGAAGTACTTGGCCGGGATGACCTGGGAGACCGGGACGTTCTCGCCGGGCACCTGCGCGGAGAGGACGGAGGACAGGTCGCGGGCCTGGCCGGCCGAGGCGACGGCGCCGTAGATCGCGTCGTTGGCCTGGTCCCACAGGTCGGGGGCCTGGCCGGCGGCGATCGAGGGGCCGATCTTCTTCGAGACGTCCCGGCCCACCCAGTTCACCTCGACCTCGATGCCCGTCGACTTGGTGAACTCCTCGATCGACGCCTTGAGGACCTGGGCCTGCGGCTCCTCCGCCCGCCACATCGACCAGTAGGTGAAGCTCTTCGCGTCGGAGCCGCCGTCGGTGTCGCCGCCGCACGCGCTGAGGCCGAGGACGAGGGCGGTGACGGTGAGCGCTCCGACGGTACGGGTGACCGCGGGCAGGGTGGATCTACGCATGGAGGTGTCCTCTCGGCGGCGCGAAGAAGGCGCGGAAGTGCGGCGGGCCCCAGCGGGTCCGGAGTGGACCGGGCTGAATGGTTCGGAACCGTAGAGCGCCTTTGACCGGTAAAACAAGAGGTCTGGCGAGAATTGATGGGGGATTCTGTTCGGAAGTGGGGATCTTGGGGTGATCGGGAAGGGGGTGGGGGCGTGGTCGCCCTTGACTCGCCTCGGGCGGGACGCCTACGTTCGGCTCACGTTCATTGACCGGTCAAATGCGGGGGCGGCGCCGATGGTGACGATGCAGGACGTGGCCGCACGCGCCGGCGTCACGAAGCAGACCGTCTCGAACGTCCTCAGCGGGCGGGTCGCCGTACGCCCCGCCACCGCCGCCCGGGTACGCGCCGCGATCGACGAACTCGGCTACACGCCCAACCTGGTGGCACGCTCCCTGGCCACCGGCAGCACCAAGACCGTCGGACTCTTCGTCCCCACCGTGGCGGGCGCCTTCTACTCCGAGGTGGTCGAGACCGCCGAGGACGTGCTGGAGGAGCACGGCTACCACCTGCTGCTCTGCACCACCCGCCTCGACGGCGAGCGGGCCCGCAGACACCTCGCCGGCCTCACCAGCCGGTCCGTCGACGCCCTCCTGATCGCCGGCGACCGCGACCTCATCGACCACCTGCCGCTCCTGGCGGACGCCCGCTTCCCGGTCGCCCTGTGCGCCTGGGAGACCGCAGCCCCCGTCGACTTCCCCGTCGTCACCATCGACTACGAACACGCCGGCTTCCTCGCCGGCCGCCACCTGCGCGAACTCGGCCACGAACACGTCGCCGTCCTGGCCGGCCCCGACCACGCCCCCCGCGTGGCCGGATTCCGCCGCGCCTTCGCCGCCGACGGCCTCACCGTCCCCGACACCGCCGTCCACATCGCGGCCGAAGCCGGCGCCGCCGGTGGTTTCGCCGCCGCGAACGCGGCCTTCGCCGCCGACCCCGCGCTCACCGCGATCTTCGCCACCCACGACATCCTCTCCCTGGGCGTCCTGGAAGCGGCGCGGGCCGCCGGCCGCTCCGTACCCGGCGACCTCTCCCTCGTCGGCCACGACGACGACCCCGAACTGCGCTTCGGCCTCGGACGCCCGGCGCTCACCAGCGTCGCCGTCCCCACCCGCGACATGGCCCGTCAGGCCGTCGAACTCCTCCTCCGCGCCCTCACCGGATCGGGCACGGTCGTCAACTCCCTCCAGCTGCTCCGGCCCGAACTCGTCGTCCGCGACAGCACGCGCCCGCCCCGCCCCGCCGGGGCGTGAGCGAGCGACCGTACGCCGGGTGGGATTCGCGTGCGGGCGTCGACTCCGGCGGCCCGGGTCAGGCCACGCCGCGGATGCGCCCGACCAGGAGGCCGCCGGCGAGGATGGCGAGGGCGGCGGCGACGTAGAGGCCGGTGTAGCCGCCGAGATGGGCGATGACGGGCGAGGCGAGGGCGGGGGCGAGGACCTGGGGGCCGGAGTTGGCGATGTTGATGACGCCGAGGTCCTTGGCGCGGTCGGCGGCCCGGGGGAGTACCTGGGTGACGAGGGCCTGGTCGACGGCGAGGTAGATGCCGTAGCCCGCGCCGAGGACGGCCGCGGCGGCGAGGGCGGCGGGCCAGGTGTGCACGAGGGCGAGGAGGAGGGCGGCGGCGGTCATGATGACGGAGCAGAGGACGACGAAGCCCTTGCGGCGGCCGAGGCGGTCGGAGAGAGCGCCGACGGGGACGGCGGTGCCGGCGGCGCAGACCGTGTAGACGAGGGTGAGGATCAGGACGCCGGTGCCGGGGTCGTCGTAGTGGACGGCGTCGGCGAGGAAGTAGAAGAGGTAGAGGGTGCCGAGGGCGTTGCCCAGGTTGATGAGGAACCGGGTCAGCCAGGCCCAGCCGAAGTCCGGGTGCCGGCGCGGGCTCACCCAGAACGAGCGGGCGAAGGCGCGGGCGTCGAAGGCGGGGCGCAGCGCCCGGGGCAGCGCGGGCTCGCCGTGGCGCAGGACGAAGGGGAGGGCGAGGGCGACGGTGAGGACGGCGAGGACGCCGTAGCCGGCGCCGACGCCGGTGACCAGCATCGTGGTGATCAGGGCGCCGACGACCAGGCCGACGGACTGCATGAGGCCGGTCCAGCCGGAGACCTGCGCGCGCTGGGCGAGCGGGACGCGGTCGGCGATCGGGGTGGTGACCCCGGCCAGCATCGCGTTCAGACCGGCCTGGGCGAGGCACCAGCCGATGGCGACCCCGGCCACGGTGTGCTGCGAGGCGGTGAACGCGAGCCCCGCCGCCCCGGCGAGCGCGCCGCCGAGGATCCAGGGCCGGCGCCGGCCGAACCGGCTCGTCGTCCGGTCCGACCAGGCGCCCGCGAGCGGGTTGACGAGGACCGCGACGAGCGCGCCGAGGCCGGTGACGAGGGAGAGCGCGGCGTTCTTGTCCTGCGGGTCGATGTGTTCGAGCTGGAGCGGCAGCAGGATCTGGATGGGCGTCATGAACGCCATGAAGACGGTGAGCGTGGCCAGCGAGAGGTCCACTGTCCAGCTCGCCTTGACCGGGACGGTCGGCTCGGCCAGGACGGCGGCGGCGCTGGGAGCGGCCGCCGGGTCCGCCGGGTCTGCCTGTGATGCCTGCGCCATCGTGACCCCGTCGCTCAGGGCCGCTGCGAGGCGATGAAGGAGCGGAACCACTCGAAGCTCGCCCGGGGCGTGCGACGGAGCGTGTCGAAGTCCACCTCGATCAGACCGAAACGCTGGTGGTAGCCCTCGGCCCACTCGAAGTTGTCGAGCAGCGACCAGGTGAAGTACCCGCGCACGTCCACCCCTTGGTCCGCGGCGTCGGCGAGCGCGCCGATGTGCCCGGCGAGGTAGTCGATGCGTGCCCGGTCCTCGAGGCCGGCCGGCTGCGAGCACCCGCTCTCGGTGATCCACACCGGCGGAAGGGCGTCGCCGTAGCGGGCCTTGAGGCCGGTGAGCAGCTCGGTCAGCCCGTCGGGGACGACCGGCCAGCCGAACGAGGTCCGCTCGTACGTCTCCTGGGGCTCGGCCAGGTCGAAGGGCAGCCCGGCGGCCGGGTCGGCCGGGGCGGTGACCCAGGTCGGGTTGTAGTAGTTGATGCCGATGCCGTCGATCGGCGCGGCGATGGTGGCGAGATCCCCGTCCCGTACCAGCCCTCCCCAGCTCGGGTCGGTCATGCCGTACGCCGAGAGGTCGGGGTAACGGCCCTTCAGGACAGGGTCGTTGAAGAGCCGGTTGTGCAGGACGTCGTACGCCTCCGCCGCGGCGACGTCCTCGTCCCGCCGGGCGTCGAGACGGAGGCGTACGGGCGTGCAGTTGTTCGCGATCAGCACCTGGCCGCGAGGGACGGCGGCCCGCAGCGCCTCGGTCGCCAGGCCGTGGCCGAGCAGTTGGTGGTGCGCGACGGGCATCGCGTCGAGGAGCAGGGGCCGGCCGGGGGCGTGCACGCCGAAGCCGTAGCCGAACGACATGTGGATGAAGGGCTCGTTGAGCGTGATCCACCGCTTGACCCGGTCACCGAGGCGCTCGGCGGTGACGGCCGCGAACTCGGCGAACCGGTGGGCCGTCTCGCGGTTCATCCAGCCGCCCTCGTCCTCCAAGGCCTGCGGCAGGTCCCAGTGGAAGAGCGTGGGCGTGGGCTCGATCCCGGCGTCGAGCAGCGCGTCGACCAGCCGGTCGTAGAAGTCGAGGCCGCGCGGCTCGACCTTGCCCGTGCCCGTCGGCAGGACCCGCGCCCAGGAGATCGAGAAGCGGTACGCGTCGAGGCCGAGCCGGCGCATCAGCGCCACGTCCTCGTCGACCCGGTGGTAGTGGTCGCAGGCGACGTCGCCGGTGTGCCCGTCGCGGACCGCCCCGGGGCGCCGCACGAAGGTGTCCCAGATCGACGCGCCCTTGCCGTCCTCGTCGTGCGCGCCCTCGATCTGGTACGCCGCGGTCGAGGCGCCCCAGACGAAGCCGGCCGGGAACCGGGGGGTGCGGAGGGGGTCGGTGGAGCTGGTCGTCACGGGGACCTGCCTTCATCGCTGAAGCGAGAGCTGCTCACGTACGGGCCCGCGGACGCACGGCCGAGGGGCCCGCCGTCCGAGGTGGGCCGCAACGTAACATGAACACTCGTTCACGTTCTAGGGCTCGCGCCCGCCCGCGTTCAGCCCTCCGTGGCCGTCAGCCGGCCGCTCAGGTCCTCCCAGTAGCAGTTCAGCATCCGCTTGAGCTCGTCGACGGTCTCCAGGTCCGGCTCGCCCGCTCTCTTGAAGACCTCGTGCAGCACGGCGTTGGAGGCCCAGACCACCATGCGGGTCGCGCGCCGCACGGGCTCACCGCCCGGGCCGCCGGTCAGGTGCTCGATGATGCGGCGGAGGCCGTCGGCGATCAGCGCGTTGCTCGCCTCGTCTGCGCGGGCGAGTTCGGGGCTCAGATGGCGCCCGGCCCAGAGCGTCATGCCGCCCGCCTGGGACCGGAAGAGCTCGGCGTACACGTCGACCATCGTGCCGACCAGGTCCGTCAGTTCACCGCCGACGGCGCGTGCGACGAGGTCGTCGATGGCGGCCTCGAAGGCCTGGAGGTAGCGCTGGCCGAGGGCGTCCACGACGGCGCTCTTGTCGGGATAGAACTGGTAGATGCTGCCGACCGGCGCGCCCGACTCCTCGGAGATCCGCCGCATCGTCAGCGCCTCGTAGCCCTCCTGGGACAGGATGCGGTCGGCGGCGGTGAGGATCGCCTCGACACGGGCCCGGCTGCGTGCCTGCTGCGGCTCCCTGCGCACGCGCGCCCGCGCCCCCGATGCTTCCGCCACGCCACGCTCCCGTCCTCCGCCTGCCGCGAACGTAACACGCGGCCACGACCACACCGGCGGGCGTCGAACCTGGTGGGAGGCGGGCCCGGCACCGGGCGAGGCCCGGAATCCGACGCGGCCCGGCACCGGGCGAGGCCCGGCATCCGACGTGGACCGGCACCGGACGAGGCCCGGCATCCGACGCGGCCCGGCATCCGACGCGGCCCGGCATCCGACGAGGCCCGGCATCCGACGAGGCCCGGCACCGGGCGAGGCCCGGAATCCGACGCGGCCCGCCACCAGATGCGGACCGGCATCGGACGCGGCCCGCCACCGGGCGAGGCCCGGCACCCGACGGGGCCCGGCACCGGACGCGGCCGCTCGGCGGTCCGGTGCCGTGGTGGGGGAGAGGGGCGTCGGTGGTCAGGCGCAGGCGCGGGCGAGGGCCTCGCGGGCCGCCTTCTCGGCCGTGGACCGGTCCTCGGGGATGAGGCCGATGCGGGTGCGGCGGTCCAGGAGGTCGGAGGTGTCGAGGGCGCCCTCGTGGCGGACGGCCCACAGGAGTTCGGCGCCGGTGACCGGGTGGCCGGCGACGACCGGTTCGGCGAGCCGGGGGTCGGCGACGCCGAGGGCGTGCACGGCCGGGGCCTCGACGCCGTAGCGCCGGACGAGACGCGGCGGGACGTCGAGCCCGGCGAGGGTACGCGGGTGGGCGGCGCCGACGAGGGGGACGGACGCGGTACGGCACGGGCCGGCGGTCAGTCCGCGTGCGGCGACGGCGGCGTCGACGGCGTCCTGGGCCATGCGGCGGTAGGTGGTGAGCTTGCCGCCGACGACGGTGACGACGCCGTCGGGCGAGGTCAGCACGGCGTGCTTGCGCGAGATGTCGGACGTGCGGCCCTCCGCGTCCCGGGTGTCGAGCAGCGGCCGCAGGCCCGCGAACGCCCCCACCACGTCGGAGCGGTGCACGGTGACGTCGAGGGCGGAGCCGAGCACGTCGAGGAGGAAGCCGATGTCGGTCTCGGGCACCTCGGGCACGTCCGGGATGTCGCCGTCGACGGGCTCGTCGGTGAGGCCGACGTACACGCGTCCGTCGCCCTGGGGGAGGACCAGGACGAAGCGGTTGGTCTCGCCGGGGATCGGGATGTGGAGTCCGGCGGCGAGGCGGCCGAGGGTTTCGGAGCGCAGCACGAGGTGGGTGCCGCGCGAGGGCCGCAGGCGTACGTCGTCGACGAGGCCGCCCGCCCAGACGCCGGCCGCGTTGATCACCGTACGGGCGCGGACGCGCAGCTCCTGGCCGGTGGTCTCGTCGCGGACCAGCGCGCCGTCGCCGCGGAGTTCGAGGGCCCGGGTGCGGGTGAGGACGCGGGCGCCGTACGCGGCGGCGGTGCGCGCGACGGCGGTCACCAGGCGGGCGTCGTCGGACAGCCGGCCGTCCCAGGACAGCAGGCCGCCGCGCAGCCCGACCGGGCGCAGGGCCGGGGCGAGGTGGCGGGTCTCGACGGCGGAGAGCGTGCGCGGCCTGGGCAGCGTGCGGCGGGAGGTGCGGGCGCCGACGCGCAGCAGGTCGCCGGCGGCGAACCCGGCGCGGGCGAGGGCGGCCTGGCCGCGGCTGACGAGCGGGGTGAGGGGCAGCACGAAGGGCTGGGCGCGCACCAGGTGGGGGGCGGTGCGCTCCATGAGGATGCCGCGCTCGACGGCGCTCTCGTGGGCCACGTCCAGCTGTCCGGAGGCGAGGTAGCGCAGTCCGCCGTGGATCAGCTTGGAGCTCCAGCGGGAGGTGCCGAAGGCGAGGTCGTGGGCGTCGATCGCGGCGACGCTCAGGCCTCGGGTGGCGGCGTCGAGCGCGGCTCCGGCGCCGGTCGCGCCGAGCCCGACGACGAGGACGTCGACGACCTCGCCGTCGGCGAGCCGGTCCAGCTCGCGCCGGCGCCGCCCGGCGTCGAGCGAGGAGCCGGGCAGGGCGGTGCTGCTCGTGGGGTTCATGGCGTGAGGGTCCTCTCCAGCAGGGTGCGCAGCTCGTCGAGGAAGGCTGCTTCGCTCAGTTCGGGATCGGTCTCTTCGGTCATCGTGCGCAGCGAGAGCGTGAAGGACTGGACGACGAGCAGCAGGGAGCGGGCCTGGAGGTCGGCGCGCCCGGGGCGCACGGAGCCGTCCTCGTGCCCGTCCTCCAGCGCCGTGTGCAGCAGCCCGAGCAGGGCGTCCTGGCTGGCGCCGCGCCGGTCGAGGATGTACGGCAGGAGCAGCTCGGGGTCGACGTCGAGGATCTTGTGGAAGAGCGGGTGGGCCCGG
The DNA here is from genome assembly GCF_055603625.1 of Streptomyces sp. NPDC037273. Classification (NCBI taxonomy): domain Bacteria; kingdom Bacillati; phylum Actinomycetota; class Actinomycetes; order Kitasatosporales; family Streptomycetaceae; genus Streptomyces; species Streptomyces sp. NPDC037273. The sequence continues at coordinate 17,254 of NZ_JBVJVO010000031.1, read as the reverse complement.
AAGGCGGCGGCGCCCGCGACGAGTCCCTCGACGATCCGCTGCCGCTCGGGCAGGTCGTCGTCGGGGGGCGGCATCGCCCCGGCGGCGACGCCGATCCACTCACGGGTCATCAGGTCGCCGACGAGGCTGCGCACGTCGGGCCAGCGCCGGTAGAGGGTCATCCGGGACACGCCCGCGCGCCGGGCGACGTCGGTGAGGGTGGTCCGGCGCACTCCGACGGCGAGCACGCAGTCGCGTGCGGCGTCGAGGACGGGATCTGCGTCCGCATGGTTGTGACGAATGGGCGTCATCTGTCACAGTGTAATGCCAGCGCAGGCCCAGTGGCAGCGCCGTCCGTGAAGCAGACCGTGAGGAACCTCTCGAAGTGGACATGTTGTGGAGTGGCTGGGGCGACCCGGCCAAGGCGGCGCCCCTGCCCGCGTCGGTGACCGGCCTCCTGCGGGACCTGCTCGGCGTCACCCCCCGCGAGAGCGGCCCGGCCGCCCTCGCCGACATCGACGTGCCCGCCCCGGCACTGACCGACGAGGCGAGCGCCGCCCTGCGCGCCGCCGTCGCCGCACCCGACGCCGTGCGGACCGACGCCGAGAGCCGCGTCCGGCACACCCGCGGCAAGTCGACCCCCGACCTGCTGCGCATCCGCGCCGGCGAGGTCGACGACGTCCCCGCCGCCGTCGTCCTGCCCGCCGACCACGACGAAGTCCTCGCCGTGCTCCGCGCCTGCGCCGAACACGGCCTGTCCGCCGTCCCGTTCGGCGGCGGCACCTCCGTCGTCGGCGGCCTCGCGCCCACCACGCAGCGGCCCTTCGTCGCCCTCGACCTGCGCCGCTTCGACCGGCTCCTGAGCGTCGACGAGGTCTCCCGCACCGCGACGCTGCAGCCCGGCCTGCGCGGCCCGCGGGCCGAGGAGCTCCTCAACGAACAGGGCTGGACGCTCGGCCACTTCCCGCAGTCCTTCGAATGGGCCACCGTCGGCGGCTTCGCCGCCGCCCGCTCCAGCGGCCAGGCCTCCGCCGGCTACGGCCGCTTCGACGAGATGGTCCTCGGCCTGCACGTCGCCACCCCCGAAGGCACCCTGTGGACCGGCCGCGCCCCGCGCTCCGCCGCCGGGCCCGACCTCCGCCAGCTGCTCCTCGGCTCCGAAGGCGCCCTCGGCGTGATCACCGCCGTGACCGTCCGCATCCGCCCGCTGCCCGAGAAGCGGGTGTACGAGGGCTGGCGCTTCGCCTCCTTCGAGGCCGGCACCGCGGCGCTCCGCCGCCTCGCCCAGGACGGCCCGCGCCCCACGGTGCTCCGCCTGTCCGACGAGTCGGAGACCTTCATCGGACTCGCCCAGCCCGACGCCATCGGCAACACCGAACTCCCTCAGAACCCCGGCTGCATGGCCATCGTCGGCTTCGAGGGCACCGAGCAGGACACGGCCGCCCGCCGCGCCGCCGCCCGCGAGGTCCTCCTCGCCTGCGACGGCGAGTTCATCGGCGAGGAACCCGGCGACAAGTGGGAGCACGGCCGCTACAACGCGCCCTACCTCCGCGACGCCCTCCTCGACGCCGGCGCCTTCGCCGAGACCCTGGAGACGGCCGCCTTCTGGTCCGCGATCCCCGGCCTCTACACGGCGGTCCGCGACGCCCTCACGAAGGCCCTCACCGACGCCGGCACCCCGCCGCTCGTCATGTGCCACATCTCGCACACGTACGAGAACGGCGCCTCGCTCTACTTCACCGTCGTCTCCGCGCAGGGCGAGGACGCCGTCGCGCACTGGGCGCCGGTGAAGGCGGCGGCCAACGACGCGATCCTCGCGGCCGGCGGCACCATCAGCCACCACCACGGCGTCGGCACCGACCACCGCGACTGGTACGCCCGCGAGATCGGCCCGCTCGGCATCCGCATGCTCCAGGCCGTCAAGTCGGAGATCGACCCGTCCGGCGTCCTCAGCCCCGGGGTCCTGATCCCCCTCCGCTGACCCGGACCGCCACGGGACCGCACCTGCCGCACCGGTCCCGCGGCACCTCCACCCGCACCGCTCCCGCCCCCTTCCCCCGCCGCCCGGAGGCCGTTTCCCATGCGACAGTTCACCGCCGTCGTCAACCCCACCGCAGGGGGTTCCAGCGGCACGGCGGGCCTGCTCCCGCTGGCCCGGCTGCTGCGGGAGGCGGGCGCCCACCTCGACACCGTCTACAGCCGCAGCCTGGAACACGCGCGGGAGCTCGCCCGGGAAGCCGGCGCCAAGGGGCACGTCGTCCTCGCGGTCGGCGGCGACGGCATGGCCGGCACCGTCGGCGGCGCGCTCAGCGGTACGGACACGGTCTTCGGCCTGGTCCCCGCCGGCCGCGGCAACGACTTCGCCCGCGCCCTGGGGCTCCCCACCGACCCGGCCGGCCTCGCCAAGGTCCTGCTCGAAGGCGAGCCGCGCGCGGTCGACACCATCGAGGTGGAGTCCGGCCGGCACGACCGCGTGTGCGTCCTCGGCAGCGTGTACGCCGGCGTGGACGCGGTCGCCAACCGGCACGCCAACAACTCCCGCCTGCTGCGCGGCGCCGCCTCCTACTACGCGGGCGGCCTCCGCGCGGTCCTCGCCTGGAAGCCCGCCGCGTACCGCCTCACCATCGACGGCGTCCGGCACGAGCGCACCGGCTACACCGTGGTCGCGGCCAACTCCGGCTTCTACGGCTTCGGCCGGAACATCGCGCCCGGCGCCCGCGTCGACGACGGCCTCCTCGACGTCGTCGTCATCAAGGAGGCGCCGAAGCGGCTCTTCTTCGCCATGATGAACGAGCTGAAGACCGGCGCCCACGTCGAGCGCCCCCAGATCGAGATCCTCCGCGGCAAGGAGATCCGCATCGAAGCCGACCGCCCCCTGCCGTACGGCGCCGACGGCGAGGTCGACGCCACCCTCCCGGTGACCCTCAGGGTCCTCCCCGCCGCCCTCCGCGTCCTGGCCTGACCGCCGCCGGACGACCGCTACGGGGTGAGCCAGCGGCGCAGCAGTCTGCTGACCGCCGGCATCGCCACGTACGTCATGAGCACGTTGAACACACCGGCGACGACCGCGCTGCTCAGCAACAACGGCAGCGCGGTCAGACGCGGCACCAGGAACAGGCTGCCGAGCACCGAGATCGGATAGATCGCCAGCGTCGCGCTGACCGCCATCTTCCAGCGCGGCGGCGCCGGCCGCGTCGAACCCGGCTTCGCGAACCACGTCTCCATGCCTGTGAGTCGGCGCCGCGCGATCTCCGTGTGGTGATGCCCCTGGCAGTCCGCGAACCACGCGGCCCGCTCCGGCGACTCCTGCCACGCCCGGCAGGCCGCCGCGTCCCGGAACCGGTGCACCAGGAACCAGGGGGCGTCACCGCCGGAGGACCGGAAGAGCCCGTACCCCAGATGCCCGGGGAAGGTGGCCGCCGTGTCCAGGATCCCCTGCGCCCACACCTCGAAGGCGGCCTCATGGCCGGGCTCCACCCGACGGGCTATCAGCAGCGTCACCTCGCCGGTGTCGGCGGGAACGGTGGCATGCTCAAGGCTGACCGCGGTCACACGAACTCCTCATGATCACACCGCGCCCGCGCCCACTGTACGGCGTGCCCGGGACCGGGGCCGCCCTCCCATACCCCCTCCCGGTATGATGAACGGGTGCTGTCCGAGACGACGAGGCGCCCGAGCGCGGCCACGGGATGGAGCAGCCCCCTGCTCGCCGCCGCCCTGCTCATCGGAATCGTCCTCATGCACGTCCTCGGCCACCCCGGCGAGCACGCGCCCTCCGCGCACCCGACGGCCCCACAAACCACCACGGTCGCAGCCGGCCACGCCACCCCTGCCGGCCACGCCGCCCACCCCGAGCCCGCCCATGGCGCGGGCGCCGGTGTCGCCACGGTGTGCCTGGCCGTGCTCGGCGCGGGAATCGGCCTCCTCCTGGCGGCCCGTGGCGCGCTCGTACGCCGCCGCGGCGAGGCCGCCGTGCCGGGGGCCGGGCGGATCGCCCACGCCCTGTGGGCGATCCCGCCGCCCGCGCCGCCCGGATCCCTCCTGACCCGTCTCTCGACGCTGCGCGTATAGGCGGACCGGCCGCTCGGCACGCCCGAGCGGAACACCGCCCTGTTCCCGCCTTCGCACCGACCACGTCAAGAGGTTCCACCGTCATGTCCCGACCCACCCGACGTACCGTCCTCGGCGCCGGACTCGCCGCCGCGGGCACCGGCCTGCTGACCGCCTGTTCCGGCTCCATGAACGGCATGGACCACTCCTCCGGCGGGGCGGGCACGCCGCCGTCCGCCGGCTACCTCACGCCCGACGGTGCGGAAGTCCGCGCGACCGAGGCCCTCCGCAAGCCCGGCCCGGAGCGCGGGTTCACGCTCACGGCCGTGGAGACGCCGCTCGACCTCGGCGGCGGCCGTACCGTCCGCTCCTGGGCGTACGGAGACGAGCTCCCCGGCAGGGAAGTCAGGGTCACCGCCGGTGACACGCTCGCGCTCACCCTCGCCAACAACCTCCCCGCGCCCACCTCCGTCCACTGGCACGGACTCGCCCTCCGCAACGACATGGACGGCGTCCCCGGCCTCACCCAGCGCGACATCAAGCCGGGCGCCTCCTTCGACTACCGCTTCGCGGTCTCCCACCCCGGCACCTACTGGTTCCACCCTCACTCGGGCGTCCAACAGGACCGGGGCCTGTACGCGCCGCTGATCGTCGAGGACCCCAAGGAGCCGCTGGCGTACGACAGGGAGTGGGTGATCGTCCTCGACGACTGGGTCGACGGCGTCGACGGCTCCACCCCGGACGCCGTCCTCGCCGAGCTGAGCAAGGGCATGGGTACGGGCATGGGCATGGGTACGGGCACAGGCCCGGGCATGGAAATGGGCGGCATGGACCACGGCGGCGGCTCCGGCACGCCTTCCGGTCCCTCCCGGATGCTCATGGGCGCCACCAGTGCCCTCCTCGGCGGCGACGCCGGCGACGTGGGCTACCCGTACTACCTGATCAACGGCCGTACGCCGGAGGACCCGCGGACGTACACGGCCAGGCCCGGCGACCGGGTCCGGCTGCGCGTCATCAACGCGGGCGGCGACACCGCGTTCCGCCTCGCCCTCGGCGGCCACCGGTTCACCGTCACGCACGCCGACGGCTTCCCGGTCGAGCACACCCAGGCCGACGCGCTCCTGCTCGGCATGGGGGAGCGCATCGACGCCCTCGTCACCGTCGGGGACGGCGTCTTCCCGCTCACCGCGCTCGCCGAGGGCAAGAACCGCACCGCCCTCGCCGTCCTGCGCACCGGCGGCGGCGCGGCGCCGACCGCCTCCGTACGCCCCAAGGAGCTGTCCGGCGAGGTCGTCCACGGCGGTCGGCTCAAGGCGGCGGAGTCCGTACGGCTGCCGGCCGCGCGGCCCGACACCACCATCGAGTTCAGGCTCACCGGCTCGATGGCGGCGTACGACTGGGCCGTCAACGGCGAGAAGTACGACCCCGCGCGGCGCTACCCGGTCCGTTCGGGCGAGCGCGTGCGCCTGTCGTTCGTGAACGCCACGACCATGTGGCACCCGATGCACCTGCACGGCCACACGTACGCGCTGGCCGACGGCGGCGCGCGGAAGGACACCTCGATCGTGCTGCCGGGCAAGACACTCGCCGTCGACTTCGACGCCGACAACCCCGGTCTGTGGATGGTCCACTGCCACAACGTCTACCACGCGGAGTCGGGGATGATGACCGTCCTCGGCTACCGGAAGTAGCCCTGCGAAGCCCGGGCCCGGACCTGCGGACCCGGGCTTCGCGCTGCCGGAAATCGATCGCGCGTACGGTGACTCGCGGAAACACTCGTCGAACATGTATCGCAACATGGGCGGTTGACCTGCGCCGAACTGACGGACCGTCGGCAACTACCCGGTTGGGCGACTGTGGTGCCGGGCGAGGAACGACAAGATCATCGACATGAGTTCTTCTCTGACGCGCCGCGCGTGCGCCGTTGCCCTCCTGCTGACCTCGACCCTGGCCCCCGCCGTGGCCGTGGCCGCCCAACCCGGCGGTCCCGGAGCGGAGTCGGCGCGGGCGGCGCACGCCCGTCTGCTCGGCGAAAAGATCGTGCCGCACAAGCTCGAATTCCAGGGCACCACCGTCGGCGGCCTCTCCGGCATCGACCGCAACCGGTGCACCGGCGAATACGTGTTCATCAGCGACGACCGCTCGTACCTCCAGCCCGCCCGCTTCTACACCGCCGCGCTCGACGTGGACGCCGACGGCGTGCACTCCGTCGACTTCACCGGCACCCATCCCTTCCTCCAGCCCGACGGCTCGGTCTACCCGTCGCCGACCCTCGGCGACGGCAAGGCCGTCGACCCGGAGGAGATCCGCGTCGACCCGCGCACCTGCGACTACTGGTGGGGCCAGGAGGGCGACCGCCCCAAGACCGTCGGCCCGCCGGTCGTCCAGCCGTCCATCCAGTACGCCTCGCCCACCGGCAGCTACCTCGGGCAGCTGAAGCTCCCGGCGAACTACACGATCACCATGGAAGAGCGCGGCCCGCGCCGCAACCAGGCGATCGAGGCGCTCACCTTCGGCCCCCAGGGCCGCGTGGTGACCAGCGCGATCGAGGGACCGCTGCTCCAGGACGGCCCGGAGCCGACCGTGGAGCACGGCGCACTCGTCCGCGTCACGCGCCAGAGCCGCGACGGCAAGGTGCTCGGCCAGTTCGCCTACCCCCTGGAGAAGATCTTCGCCGTCAACGACCCCGACAGCCCCTGGGGTCCCGACACCGGCGTCCCGTCCCTCCTCGCCTTCCCCGACGACCCGCAGCGCTACCTGGTCCTCGAACGGACCTGGGTCGCCGGCGCCGGCTACAAGGTCCGCCTGTTCGACGCCACCACGCGCGGCGCGACCGACGTGCGGGCGATGGACTCCCTCGCGGGCCGGACCGTCACCGCGATGCGCAAGACCCTCGTCGCGGACTTCGCCGACCTCGGCCTCTCCACCGTCGACAACACCGAAGGCATGACCTGGGGCCCGGACCTGCCCAACGGTGAGCGCTCGCTGATCCTCGTCAGCGACGACAACTTCGCCGCCGACGCCGTCACGCAGATCGTCGCCCTCGGCATCCGCTAGATCCGGCAGGCGCGGCTCGGCCCGAGAACCGCCGCACTCCCGATGGACGGGGGTGCGGCGGTTCTTCCACGACAACGCGGCCACCGTGTACGGCCTTGGGCCGCCGGCAGGCCGGTGATGACATCCGGCGGCGGGTCAGAGGGGGACGAGCGTCGCTTCGGTGGCCTTGACGCTGGTCCACACGGGGACGCCGTCGGCGAGGCCGAGTTCGGCGGCGGACTGGGGGGTGATCTCGGCGACGAGGTCGGGGGCGTGGGGGGAGGTGACGAGGACGCGGAGGCGGCTGCCGCTGGTGGTGATCTCGCGGACGGTGCCGGGCCAGACGTTGCGGGGGCTGCCGGTGGGCTTGGTGCGGTGCAGGGAGACGGCTTCGGGGGCGACGATGGCGAGGGCGGGGGTGCCGGGGGCGGGGGGATCGGTGGCGACGAGGGTGCCGCCGCCGTCGAGGGCGAGGCCGTCGGGGGTGGCGGTGCCGGGCCAGGCGTTGCGGCCGAGCATGCGGGCGACCCAGGGGGAGCGGGGGTGGCGGGTGACTTCGGCGGGAGTCGCGTCCTGGAGGGCGCGGCCGTCGTCGAGGACGAGGACGCGGTCGGCGAGGGAGACGGCCTCGACGGGGTCGTGGGTGACGATGAGGCAGACGCCGCCGAAGCCGGCGAGGTGGGTGCGCAGGGTGTGGCGTACATGAGCGCGGGTGGTCTGGTCGAGCGCGGCGAGCGGTTCGTCCAGGACGAGGAGCCTGGGGCGGGCGGCCAGCGCGCGGGCCAGGGCGACGCGGCCCGCCTGGCCGCCGGACAGCTGGGTCGGGCGGCGGTGGGCGAGGTGGCCGACGCCGAGCCGGTCGAGCCAGGTCCGCGCCTCGCGCCGGGCCTCGGCGCGCGGGACGCCCTGGGCGCGCAGGCCGTAGGCGGTGTTGGCGAGGGCCGTCATGTGGGGGAAGAGGGCGCCGTCCTGGGGGACCCAGGCGACGCGCCGCCGGTGCGGCGGCAGGGCGGTGACGTCGGTGTCGCCGAGGGTGAGGTCGGCGTGGGCGCGGGGGGTGAGGCCGAGGAGGGCGCGGAGCAGGGTGGTCTTGCCGGCGCCGTTCGGTCCGACGACGGCGATGGTGGTGCCGGGTTCGGCGTCCAGGGTGAGCCGGGTGAAGCCGGTGACGTCGGCGTGCAGCGCCCAGCGTTCGGAGGAGGGGGCGGGGGCGGGCGTGTCGGTCGTCGCGGGCACTTCCGGGGCGGCCGGCTCCCCGCCGGAGTCCGGGGCGGTGGGCTTGGCGGCACGGTCGGCGGGGGTGCCCGTCCAGCGGCCGCGCAGGGTGATCAGTACGGCCATGGCGATGGCGAGCAGCAGGAGCGAGACGGACGTGGCGGCCTCGGGCTCGTCCTGGAGGAGCAGGTAGACCTGGAGGGGGAGGGTCTGGGTGGTGCCGGGCAGGTTGCCGGCGAAGGTGATCGTCGCGCCGAACTCGCCGAGGGCCCGGGCCCAGGTCAGGGCCGCGCCGGCGATGACGCCCGGGGCGACCATGGGCAGGGTGACGGTGAAGAAGACCCGCAGCGGTGAGGCGCCGAGGGAGGCCGCCGTCTCCTCGTAACGGGGCCGGAGGCCGCCGAGGGCGCCTTCGAGGCTGATGACGAGGAAGGGCATCGCGACGAAGGTCGCGGCCAGGACGGCGCCCGAGGTGTGGAACGGCAGGGTGATGCCGAAGGTGTGCTCGAGCCACGGGCCGAGGAGGCCTCGGCGGCCGAAGGCGAGGAGCAGGGCGACGCCGCCGACGGTGGGCGGCAGGACCATCGGCAGCAGGACCAGCGAGCGGACGAAGGCCTTGCCGGGGAAGGGCACGCGGGCCAGGAGCCAGGCCAGCGGGACGCCCAGGAGGAGCGAGAGTCCCAGCGCCCAGAAGGAGACGAGGAGCGAGAGCTTCAGGGCCTGGACGGTGCCGGGGGAGCCGAGGTGCCGCGCGAGTTCGCTCCACTCCGTGCGGGCGAGGATGCCGACCAGGGGCAGCGCCAGGAAGGCGACGGCCGCGAGCGCGGGCAGCGCGAGGACGAGGGGCGGCCTGGCGCCGGAGGTGCGTACGCCTGCTCGTTTCATCGGTGGTCCCGGGAGAGGAGTGGGGATGCGGAAGGGCTGCCCGTCCCCCCGTGGGCGGGCAGCCCCGACGCGATCCGGGGGTCGCGGACGGTTACGGCTTCTGGAAGCCGGCGTCCTGGAGGATCTTCTGGCCCTCGGGCGAGGACAGCCAGGCGACGAACGCGGCGGCGGCCGCGGCGTTCTTCGACTCCTTCAGTGTGGCCGCCGGGTACTCGGCGATGGCGTTCTGGTCGTCGGGGATCTCCACCGCGTCGACCTTGTCCTTCGCGCTCTCGGCGTCGGTCTTGTAGACGAGGCCCGCGTCGGCCTCGCCCAGCTCGACCTTGCTGAGCACGGCGCGCACGTTGGGCTCCTGGGAGACCGGCTTCACCGTGATCTTCTGCGCGTCGAGGATCTTCTTGCTGTACTTGCCCGCCGGGACCTCGGGCGCCGCGAGGACGACCTTCAGCTTGGTGTCCGCGAGGTCCTTGAGGTCGTCGACCTTGAAGGGGTTGCCCTCGCCGGTGGCGATGACGAGCCGGTTCTTCGCGATGACCACGGGAGCGTTCGTGTCGGCCTTCACCTTGGCCATGCTCTTGGTGTCGGCGGTGACCAGGGCGTCGGCGGGGGAACCCTGGGCGACCTGGGCGACGAGCTCCTGGGAGCCCGCGAACGAGAAGGTGATCTTCGTGCCCGGGTGGGACTTCTCGTACGCGGCGCCGGCCGTCTTGAACACGTCGGTCAGGGACGCGGCGGCGAGGACCGTGAGGTTCGCCTGGGGCGCGGCGCTCGCGGAGCCGGTGGCGCCGGAGGTGCCGGCGTCCTTCTTGGTGTCGTCGCTTGAGCAGGCCGCGAGCGGCACGAGCAGGGCGGCGGTGAGGGCGGCGGCAGCGGCGCGGCGGCTGGTGACGGTGAGGGACATGGCGGCCTGAACTCCTTGGGGACGAAAGGGAAGTGCGGAGAGAGCGGGGCCGGTCGCGCCGACGGCCGAGACGTCTCGGTACTGCGTGAGGGGTGCTCAGGTGCGGTCGATGTGCACGCTGGTCGACTTCACGCGGGCGGTGGCCTGCATGCCGACTTCCAGTCCCAGTTCCTCCACGGCCTCCCGGGTCAGGAGGGACACCAGCCGGTGCGGACCGGCCTGGATGGTGACCTGGGCCGCGATGTCGCCGAGCTTGATCGCCGTGACGATGCCGGGGAACGCATTGCGCGCCGAGGTGTACGACGCGTCGTCGTCCTCGCCGCCCTGCGCCGCGATCTCCACGGAGAACGCCGCGAGGGACTTCCCGTCGATCACGCGCCGCCCGCTCTCGTCGCGGTGGGTGGCGACCCGCCCCGCGTCCGCCCAGCGTCGGGCGGTGTCGGGGCTCACGCCGAGGAGCCGGGCGGCCTGGCCGATCGTGTAGGACTGCATATGCGACACGTTAGGGCTGGATCTCCCTCATCTGCAACAAACTAGTGGGACTCTCCATGGCGAATGAGAGGTCGCTTGGAGGAAGGGACGAGGTGAACCATCCCCTGGTCTCACCCCTCGGACGGAGGGGTTCCGGGCAGCCGGTGCGCGCCGATCCAGATCCCGGTGACGGCACTGACGTAACGGGCCCCGCAGCGGTCGGACGGGACGACGAGCTGCGTGCCCGAGGCGTCGAGGTCCTCGTCGTCCAGGCGGGTCGCGAGCAGCACCGGGGCGTCGCCGAAATCGGCGTCGATCTCCGCCCAGGACAGCACGGCGTGATGCCCGTCCCCACCGCTCACCGCCACCAGGAAGCGCGAGCGCTCCTTCCGGCGCGCCGGGTCGAAGGCGGGCCGCGCCACGGCCATCACCTCGCGCAGCAGCGGTCCCGTGAACGTGTGCCGCTGCGGCCCCGCCGTGGCGCAGTCGAAGACCACCTCGGCCCGGTGCTGCCGCCACCCTCGGCGCAGATCGTCGACGGTGAGCGTGGCGGGGTGGGCCACGTCCCCCCAGACGGCGAAGGAAGCGGTGTCCACGGACCGTGTGTCGGGTGCGGTGCTCGGTCGGGTCATGGCGAGTCCCCCTCGGGGCGGTGGGTGCGGCGGCTGCGCGCAGTGATACCCGACCGCCGGTGCGGGGAACCGTGTCTGCCAGGTGAATCAGGCCCACAGGCCGGTATTTGTGAGCTTGGTACGAGAGCCGGGCTCACATCCTCCCGGTCTATCGACCGACGCCCCGGGCCTTGTCGTCGAGGGCCAGCCAGACCCGGTCGCGGGTGAGCGGGAGCTCGGTGAAGCGGATGCCGGTGGCGTCGCGCAGGGCGTTGGCGAAGGCGGGGGCCACCGGGTTGAAGGGGCTCTCGCTCATGGACTTGGCGCCGAGGGGGCCGATGGCGTCGGTGGTCTCCGTGAAGTGGACCTCGGTGCGGGGGACGTCGGCGTACTGGGGGAGCCGGTAGCGGCGGAAGGCGGCGGTGGTGACCTCGCCGCGCCCGTCGACGCGGACGGTCTCGAAGAGCGTGGCGCCCAGGGCCTGGGCGACGCCGCCCTCGACCTGGCCCCGGCACTGCATGGGGTTCATGACCTTGCCGGCGTCGGCCGAGTGCACGCTGCGCAGGATGCGGATCTCGCCGGTGTCCGGGTCGACCGCGACACGGAACCACTGGGCGTTGAAGGCGACCGAGCGCGGAGAGCCGCCCCAGTGGCCGTCGGCCGACAGCTCCTCCGCCGCGCCGAGCGCGTGCCCCGCCTCGTACAGCTCCTTCAGCGTGACCGTGCGTCCGGCGCAGTCGACCGACTCGGTGCCGAGGACGCACAGGTGCCGGGCGACGCCGCTGTGCCGGGCGGCGAGGGTGCGGAGCCGTTCCGCCAGGGAGGTCGCGGCGAGGAGGACGGCCTTGCCGGCGACGACAGTGCCGGCTGAGCCGAAGGCGCCGGTGTCGTGGCGGACGACGTCGGTGTCGGACTGGCGGACGGTGGTCCGGTCCTCGGTGGTGTTCAGGGCGCCCGCGGTGATCTGCTGGTGGACGGTGGTGGTGCCGTTCCCGAACTCGGCGGTGCCGACCGCGATGTCGTACGTGCCGTCGTCGAGGAGCGAGACGCGGGCGTCGGCGTAGTGGCCGCCCGGCGGCCCGGTGGCGATCATCGCGAGGCCGGTGCCCTGCCCGACCAGCCAGCCTTCCGGCGCGTCCTCGGCGCCGCGGTCCTCGGCGATGGCCTTCCTGACCACCGACAGGCACTGGTCGAGCCCGTAGGAGGCGATGTACAGGTCCTCCTCCTCGCCGATCGGGCTGTGCATGGCGTCTCCGGGGCCGATGACGTTCTTCTCCCGGAAGACGAGCGGGTCCATGCCGAGCCGGCGGGCGAGCTCGTCCATGACGGACTCGACGGCGAAGGTGACCTGGCCGAGGCCGTAGCCCCTGAAGGCGCCGGCCGGGACGACGTTGGTGTAGACGGAGTAGGCGTCGACCTTCTTGTGCGGGGCGCGGTAGACGGCGAAGGACTCGCCGCCGCTGTGGAACATGACGGCGGGACCGTGGTTGCCGTACGCGCCGGTGTTCGACACCACCCGCATCCGCACGGCGGTGAGGGTTCCGTCGGCGCGCGCCCCCACCTTGATGCCGATGGTGAACGGGTGCCGGGTGGTGGCTCCGTAGAACTGCTCGGCCCGGGTGTACTCCAGCTTCACCGGCCGGCGCAGCTTCAGCGCGGCGAGCGTCACGACGTCCTCGGTGAGCATCTCCTGCTTGCCGCCGAAACCCCCGCCGACCCGGCCCGCGACCACCCGCACCTCGTCCTCCGGCAGCCCGTACAGCGCGCACAGCGCACGGCGGGTCAGGAACGGCGTCTGGGTGGAGGAGCGGACGGTGAGGCGCTCGCCCGTGCCGTCCTCCTTCGGCTCGAAGTACGCCACGCAGCCGTGCGTCTCCAGGCTCGCGTGCTGCACGCGCTGGGTGCGGAAGGTCTCCTCGTACACGACGTCCGCCTCGGCGAAGCCGTCCTCGACGGAGCCGATCTCGCCGTGGACCTCGCCCGCGACGTTGTTCTCGACCCGCGCGATGCGCGCCTCCGGTCCCTTGCCCTCGTGGATGACGGGCGCGCCGGGGCGCATCGCCTCCTCCGGGTCGGTCACGTACGGGAGTTCCTCGTAGGTGACCTCGACGCGTCGGCAGCCCTCCTCGGCGGCCCCCTCGCTTTCGGCGACCACGGCCGCGACCCGCTGCCCGACGTAGCGGACGACGTCGTCCAGGACCCGGGTGTCGTCGGGGTCCTCGGTGGGGTGTTCGTGGCGGGCGGAGGAGTACAGCGTCGGCGGCGCGTCCTCGTGGGTGAGGACGGCGACCACGCCCGGTACGCGCAGGGCGGCCGCGGTGTCGATCGCGAGGATCCGGGCGTGCGGGTGCGGGGAGCGCAGCAGCTTCATGTGCAGCAGTCCGGGCACCTCGACGTCGAAGGTGTAGCGGGCGGTGCCGGTGACGACCTGCGGGCCGGCCGGCGCGCCCACGTTCCGGCCCACGGCCTTTCCGGCGCAGGGACGTTCGACGTGCTTCACGCCCCGGACGGCGTCCTCGACGGCCCGGTAGCCCGTGCAGCGGCAGATGTTGCCCTTGAAGGCGCGCGGAAGGTCGTCCAGCTTCCCGTCGTCGTGCTCGGTCCCCCGCTCGGCCTCCAGGGCGGCCGTCGTCATGAGGAATCCGGCGGTGCAGAAACCGCACTGGTAGCCCTGTGCGTCGAGGAACCGCCGCTGTACGGGGTGGAGTTCGCCGTCGGGTGAGGCGAGGCCCTCCACCGTGGTGACGGTTCGGCCCTCCGCCCGCACGGCCGGGTACAGGCAACTGTGCACGGGCTCGCCGTCGACGTGCACGGTGCAGGCGCCGCAGTCTCCGGCGTCGCAGCCCTTCTTGACGCCGAACCAGCCGCGCTCGCGCAGATAGGTGCGCAGGCACTGGCCGGCGCGAGGCGTCTCGTCGTGGTCGCGGCCGTTCACATGGAGCCGGAATCCCGGCGACTGCTCGCTCATCGGACTCCTCCTTCCGTCAGGGTGGTGAGTTCGCGGCGGACCTCTTCGGCGAGGCGCAGGGCCATGTGCCGTCGCCACGCGGGCAGTCCGTGGATGTCGTCGAACCACGCGTCGGGTCCGACTGCCTCGTCGACGGCCTCGCGCAGCCGCGCCCGGTCCGGCGGCAGCGGGAACCAGAGGCGGAACGGCCGTACGGTCGCCGCGGTGACCGTCACCGCCAGCGAACCGTCCACCGGGTCGAGTGCCCCGATCACCAGCGCGCCGGAGCGGCCGAGCCCGTACAGGGAGGCCTGACGGAACGCCGTACGGCACCGGAGAGCGCGGGCGGGCAGCGTCACCGAGCGCAGCAGCTCGCCCTCGCCGAGGTCCGTGACGCCCGCGCCCTTGACGAAGTCGACCACCTTGACCTCGCGCAGGGCGCCGCCCTGCGCCTGGAGCAGGCACGTGCCGTCGAGGGCGGCGGTGAGCGAGATCATCGGTCCCGCGGGCAGGCCGTTGCAGAGGTTGCCGCCGACGGTCGCCATGTTCCAGATCTTGAACGAGGCGAGGAACGCCCGGCAGCACTGCTCGAACAGCGGCGCGGCGGGCGCGTCCAGGAACCGGCGCCCGAACCGGGAGAGTTGGGTGATCGTGCACGTCGCGGCGATCTCCAGGGAACCGTCCGCGTGCCGGGTGAGCGGCTGCCAGCCCATCCGGCTCAGGTCGACCAGGCGCCGCAGCCCCGGCTGTGGCTCGGAGAAGAGGTACGTGCCGCCGCCGAGCCACGCGTCGCCCGGCCGCCACGGCTCGTGCCGCCGCGCGTCCCGCACCTCCGCGATCGTATGGAGATCCATCCCCGCCCCCGCCTTTCCGACCGGTGTGTTCAGGCCAGTGAAGCCGGGAGGCGGCGGCGGAACGACTGGACGCGACGCCGGAAAACGTCCACTCCGCGAGGCGGCGCCCTGGAGAATCAACCAAGAGCTGTTTTCCGCCTGCGCCCGTGCATCTACGATGTCTTCTCTCGCATTCACCTCGTGAATGTGTCTGCGGGGCCGTTCCCGTGACCGCGCTAGGAGCCTCTTGTGCACGTCGACCACCTCCTCCGTCTCGACCGCCTGGACCTCGCCCTCGTCTGGGGCGACGAGGCTTTGCTCGGCCAGGAGATCGGTGGGGTCACGGCGACCGACCTGGAGGACCCGGCGCGGTTCCTGCAGCCCGGGGAGATCGTGCTGAGCGGACTCGTGTGGTGGAGCTGCGGCGGCGACCCCGGCAAGACGCGGCGCTTCGTGTCCGCGCTGCGCGAGGCGGGCGCGGTCGCGCTCCTCGCCGGCGAGGAGACCCATGGAGAGGTGCCGGGGGAAGTGGCCGAGGTCTGCCGCGAACAGCGCGTCCCCCTCATCGCCGTCCCGGCGCACACCAGCTTCCGGGCCATCACCGAAGCCGTGTACCTCCGGCAGTGGAGCGAGCTCAGCCGCCGGCCCACGGACCACTTCGCCCTGCCCGAGAACGTCCGCCTGGACCTCGACCGGGCCCTGGAGAACGGGGCGACGGCCGGCGAACTGCTCGACCGGGCCTTCGCCCATCTCGGCACCCCCGCCTGCCACTTGCTGACCGGCAGCGGCCGCACCGTGGCCCGCACGGCTTCCGCCACGGCGGAACTTCCCGCCCAGCGCGCCGCCGAGGTCCTACGCGGCGGCCACGGTACGACGGTGCGGGTCGACGCCGACGGCACGGTCTACGACACCTGGCACCTCCACCTGCCCGAGGCGGGCCAGGTGCCCCCGCGGGTCCTCCAGGAGATAGCCGAACTCCTGGGCCGCCACCGGCACCGCCAGGACCGGCACCGGGCCGCGAGCGGCGCGGCCTTCGCGGAACTCGCGGAAGCCGTCGGCGCCGCCCGGTTCGAGGCCCACCGCGTGCACGGCGCGCTCGCCTCCTGCGGCCTCGGCGACCGGGACGCGTACACCGTGGTCGTCGCCGCCCCGGAAACGCCCGGCGAAGCCGGTGCCGAGGGCGTCGCCGCGCTCGCGGAAGCACTGCGCCACGTGCCGTGCGTCGCCTCGGCGGTCGCCGAAGGCCCTGCCGGCGAGGCCATCGCCATCGTCGCGCACGACAGCGGGGCGGCTTCGGCCGTGCGGGCGCGCCTCGGAGCCGTATGGCCGTCGATCCACGCCTGCGCACCGGACACCCGCCTGCACGCCGGCGTCAGCGAGCCCGCCGCCTCCCCGACCGGGCTCGACACCGCGCTGACCCAGGCCCGTTACGCCCTGGCCGCGGCCCGCACCACGACGCCGCCGCAACCGCGCGTCGCCGGCCTCTGCGACTTCGACGGCCTCGGCAAGCTCATGTCCGGCATCCCCGCCGACGTACGGGACGTGTACCGGCGGACGGTCCTCGGGCCGCTCCTCGGCGCCGGCCGCGGCTCGGGCGCGATGCTCCTGGAGACCCTGGAGGTCTTCCTCGCCCACGACTGCTCCTGGGCGAGGACGGCCGAGGCCCTCCACGTCCACGTCAACACGGTCCACTACCGCATCGAGCGCGTCGAGAACCTCACCGGCCGCGACCTGTCACGCCTCGACCACAAGGTGGACCTGCGGGCGGCGCTGCTCTGCCGCTGACGGGCGCGACGGGGGCAGCCGGTCAGGGCACGTCGATGTGCACGCTCGTCGACTTCACCCGGGCCGTCACCGTGACGCCCACGTCGAGCCCCAGCTCCTCCATGGCCTCCCGGGTCACCAGGGAGACCAGCCGGTGCGGCCCGGCCTGGACCTCCACCTGCGCGGCCACATCGTCGACCCGCAGCCCCGTGACGATCCCCACGAAGGAGTTCCGGACCGAGGTGGACACCTCGTCCTCGGGTACGGCATGCAGTCCGGCACCCCGCTCCTGAGCGAAGCGGGCCAGCGCCGTTCCCTCGATCAGCCGCTTGCCGGAACCGTCCCGTTCCATGGCCAGCTTGCCACCGTCCGCCCACCGGCGAACGGTCTCCGAACTCACTCCGAGCAGCTGCGCGGCTTGCCCCATGCTGTACGACGGCACCCTCGCACCCTAGGGGGTGTCTTGTCGATCAGGCCAGGCTCGCGACGCCTGGCACCGCGCCTCGCCGCGTTGTCGTCGGTCCACAACGCTCCGCGTTGCCTCCCTCCTCCGCCTTGCGAT
>NZ_JBVJVO010000030.1:0-40201 GCF_055603625.1 Streptomyces sp. NPDC037273 | reverse complement strand
TGCGCGACTATCTTGACTGACCGGCACTCCTGAAACCGCCCCTGACCATTGCGTTCTTCGGTCAGGGGCGGTTTGCTGTTTGAGCACAGCGGTACGAAGTCAGATATCGACCCCGGGGGGAAACCGTGGAAGTCGAAGACATCACAGCCCTGCTCGCCTCCTGGCGCGTCAGCCTCCAGGCCGAACGCAAGAGCGCCCAGACCGTAAAGACCTACACCGACGGCATCAAACGCTTCATCGCCTGGAGCCGCGACACCGATACCCCACCTGACCTTGATCGGAAGACGGTCAACCACTTCGTCGCCGACATCATCGCCGCCGGCGCCGAAGCAGCCACAGCCCGCTCACGGCAACTCGCCCTCCGCCGCTTCTCCGCATGGCTCGCCGAAGAAGGAGAGATCCCTTCGGACCAACTTCTCGGATTGAAGCCCCCCAAACTCGATAGCAAGATTGTTCCTGAACTATCTGAGGACCAGCTCAGAGCCTTGATCGTGGCCTGCAAGGGCAACGACTTCTGGGAACGTCGAGACGAAGCCATCATCCGCCTCATGATCGAGACCGGCGCGCGCGCTGGCGAGGTGATCGGGATGACCACTGATGACATCGACGTCGTCAACGGATCCGCCATCATCCGTCGCGGTAAGGGAGGCAAGGGCCGCGGCGTACCCATCGGGCCCCGAACCTGCCGAGCCATCGACCGCTACCTCAGATCTCGAAGGACCCACCGCCTCTCCTCCACACCCACCCTGTGGCTCGGCGTAGGCGGCAAGAACCTCGGCTACCACGGCCTCTACGACTCGCTCTGCCGGCGCGCCACCCTTGCTGGCATCGAGGGCTTCCACCCCCACGTCCTCCGACACACAGCAGCCGGACGCTGGCTCGCCGCAGGAGGCTCTGAAGGCGGCCTCATGGCCGTGGCTGGCTGGTCGCGGCGGGACATGATCGACCGGTACACCCGAGCCAGTTCAGAAAGACGGGCGGCCGACGAGGCACGGCGCCTGAACCTAGGCGACCTGTAGAAGAGCCCCGCCCGATGGGCGGGGCTCTTTGTCCTTCTGCCCGCTGGCCGACAAGACAGCTGGCAGAAGGAGTCTAGCGGGACCTGCTCGCCCATGGTCCGCCGTGACCACGGGCGAGCAGGCGATCAGAGGCGGTTGAGACGCAGCTGCAGGGGGGACCTGGTCTGTCGCCAGCTGGCCGCCCTGCAGTCCTTGGGTTCCTTGTGCCAGTACGCCGTCGGACGCGCACCGCTCGCAGCTGAGGGGGTGATCTCGAGGACTTCGCCAGTGATGGCGTGCCCGCAGTAGTCGCAGTACTTCACCGGTGTGCCACCTTCCCGTGGCAGGGGCAGAAGCACCAGCGAGGGATGGCGACGGTGGTGCCGACCATGACCGGCCCGGGGAAGCAGTCCCCGTGCCCCCACATCTTCCCGTCCCCGCGGCAGAGGCCGGAGAGGGTTGGCCCTGTACTGGATGCCGGCCTGTGGGTAGCGTTGCTCATGACGAGACCTCCCGAAGGTGTCGTCCGCACCCCCGGGCCATGCGACTGGTCGCGGGGGTCTGTCGTTCAGATCACACTAGCGCGAGACTGATAGGTGTCATAGGTCTACTAGGTAGACCAGGTCTACTGATGTCGCCTAGGCGGCATCGTGACCCTAGCGTCCTGGCGTGGACTGGAAACCCGATATCCCCAGGTGGCGGCAGGTATACGCGGTGCTGGAAGAACGCATCGACAGCGGCGTGTACCCGCCGGAAACCCGGCTGCCGTCGATACACGAGATCGTGGAAGAGACCGGGATCAGTCCAGTCACCGCGGCTCGGGTGCTCCGCGAGCTGCGAAAGGCCGGCCTGGCCTACATGGAGCCGGGCATCGGCACCTTTGTAGCCGGACTCCCCCAGCCGCCTCCTACTTCCTCGGGTCAGTGAAGCCCGCGGTTGCCGGGTCGCCCTTGTAGCGGGCGGCGAGGCCAGCCAGCAGGGCGAGGAGGGCAAAGCTGGAGGCAAGCGAAAGGGAATCCGCCCACGCCCAGTGGCGCACGTCGAAGCCCTGCTGGGGCAGCTGAGCCAGCAGGGCGAGCGCGAAGGCGCCGACCACGCGCTCGGTCAGGTCGGTCAGGTACTTACGCATGGTGCCTCCTCAGAAGAACATCGCAGCCTGGATGCAAGTCAAGGTCTGCTCTCGGTAGGTGTAGGGGTTGTTGCTGGCCGAGCGTTCCAGGAGGCCTTGCACCTGGATGCCGTCGTTGGCGTCCATCTCCAGGAACGCGTGCGCGGGCAACGTGCGGCCGGCCGTCTCGGTGGCGGTCGGGAAGTTGTGGACGCGTGTCTCGCTCGGGGGGCCGCCCGAGTTCAGTTCGTTGCGGATGCGCAGGCCGTACGACAGGAGCCCGGTGGCGGGTACGGTCGGCGGGCAGACGGCGGTGGCGATGACCAGCCACCGGCCCTCCGTCGGTCCGTACGGGCTGAACGCGTTGGGCCGCAGCGTGTTCGTGCCCAGCGTCGACAGGTCCAGGGTCCCGTTGTCGAACTCCAGCGTGTCCCATACGAAGTCCACGCTGAAGCTACCTGGCGCCACGGTTCGGTTCTGGGTGCCGCGCACTCGGAACATGGGTCGTCCGAACACGGCGGGCGCCACGTTGGCGGTTATGTCGCTGTCCACGGCTTCCGCCAGGGCCTGGAGCGCGGCGGGCACGTCCGCCGGGTCGCCCGGGATGCTGTACGGGTAGTTCCGGTTCGCGGTGAACGCGGGCATCAGCCCTCCTCGGGCGTCGGCTCCGTCGGCGGGTCCGCCGGCGGTTCGATGGGCGGGTCATCCGGTGAGGGGATGGGCGGCTCGGGTGGACCGATGATGACGACCGGCATGGTTTCTCCTACGAGGCGATCTTGAAGACGGACATGGACGCGGCCGTGATCAGCGCGGCGCCGGCCTGGTTGTGGCGAACGGTCATCGTGATGTGCTCGGGCAGCGGGCCCGGAACGTAGTGCAGCGTGGCGAAGGACACGCCTGTGTCGGCGTTGCCAGCCGGTACCGAGGCGGCGGTCGGCCCTGGCACGCCGACGCCGATGGGGTTCACGGCGATGGGACCGGTGGACACGATCGTGACGTCGATGGCTGATGCGGCTACGCCGTTCTCGTCGAGCTTGGCATAGCCGGTGATCATGTAGGCCCCGGTCTGCGTGATTGAGATGCGGGTGTTGTTGGCGCCGAGGTTGACGAATCCGGCGTTGTCCCAGTCCTCTGACCCCCACTGCACCGTGGTCGTCACGTTCGGTGCCACGGCGGCGTTGATGCTGCCCGACACCTGCGCCGACGGAGCGTGCACGGCCGTGTTGATCGCCGTGACGCGCGTCTGCACGTCGGCGTCGATGTCCTGCGCCAGGTCCTGGATCTGGGCCGGAAAGTCCTGCGTGTCGCCGTACAGCGGGTAGGTGTACCCGCGCGACGTGTTCTGAGGCATGGGTCACACCTTCCTGACGATGACCTGGTCCCAGCTCAGGCGCTGGAATCCGGTCAGGGTGGAGCGGAGAGCGATTCGCATGAAGCCGTTCACCGGCGCCGTCACCGTGCCAGCCAACGTGGTGAACGGCGGCGCGTCCACCACGTTGGCCACCGACGTGATGACCGTGTCCGCGCTCGAGGTCGTGGGGTAGAGGTTCGTGGCGTTGGCGAACCACAAGCCCACGAGCGCGGCGCCGGCCGTGTTCGGGATGCCCGGGTCGTAGTCGCCGCCGGAGAACGCCGACACCGTGAACTGGTCCCCAGACGCCACGCCGATCGGAGAGCTGTACAGGTACGAGACGGAGGACCCGGTGACGGTGGACGCCACTGAGGCCACCTGAGTGCCGTCGGGGGCGAACGGGTTCGTCTGAACGGTGGCGCCAGCGGTGCCCGTGGTGTTCGCGAATTGCCACGACGTCGGAAAGAGCCCCGGCGGAGACGCTTCGAAGGACGGGTTGGAGGCAGCGAGGAGGTTCGGGTTCACGCCGGCGAGCATGCCGAGAATCAGCCACGAGCCGTCCTGGTTCAGGACCGAGGCCAGACCGCCGACCACCAGCGTCGTGCCGACGTGGAAGTTCGCTGTGAAGGTGCGGCCCCCGACGCTGATCTGAGCGTTGTTCGGGGTGAAGGAGACGATCGTGCCGACCCGAAGCCGGCACGGCTCTCCGCTCTCGGAGGCAATCAGCGCGGCGGAGGCACTCGCTGGTGTCGTCATGCAGGCATCACCTTCCACGCCCACAGCCGCGTCTGGTACGTCCAGTTCGGCGACGTACCGTCATCGTGGCGGATGCGCACGCCGACGATGTCACCGGCGTTAAGGAGCAGTACCGATGACTGGTACGGCAGAGAGAAGACGGTGCGGGACCCGGTTCCATAGCCGACGGCCTCCACGCCGTTGCGCAGAAGTTGCGTGCGGAACTCAAACGGGCCGCCCGTGGGCGTGACCACCGTGTAGGTGCCGCACCAGTACCAGCCGGTGCTCGGCGCCTGAATCCCACCAGGCTGGAACATGGGCGCCACGTTGGTGAAGGACACGGTGTCGAAGGTGGGGATGGCCGTGTTGGCGGTGGTGGCGACGGCCGCCGACATGATCAGGCGCGCGTACGGAGGGTCCAACAGGTTGACGTTGATCTGGGCCATCAAGTCGTTCATGTCCGTGTTGATGGCCTCAGCCAGGTCATGCATCTGCCCGATGTCGGACAGGTCCTTGACCTGCGGAGGTTCGCACTGCGGGTACGGGTAGCCCCGGGGAGTGGTGTCCATCAGGCTGCGGCTCCTGTCGTCCCGGCGCGGGTGGTGATCTGCATGGGGCTCTCGGTGTCGAGCGGGTAGGTGATCTGGTCGACGATCTGCGTGTCGGCTACGCCCATGAAGCGGAGGCTGACGGTGTCTCCCGGTTCCAGGGCATAGTCGGGGGTGACGCTGGCTGACCACTGTCGGGACAACGCGGTGGCCGCCCGTAGCTGCGTCACGGCCAGCGTCTGCGCCTGCGCGGTAGTCAGCGGCGTCTGCACCTTGATGATCTGGGAGACGCGCCCGAACCTGCCCCCGAAGAACGTCGGGGAGCCCGTTGTGGTATCCCGGGCCGGCACCCGGATGGGCGCGGTGCCATCGGTACGCTCCGAGACGACGACGACTGAGTTCGCCACGCCCGTGCGTGAGCGCGAGATGGCGGCCGAGTGCAGGAGGCCGCCCTTGTCCAGGAAGTCCTGGACGACAGGCCCGTACGCGTAATCGAAGGGACGCACGACAAAGGACCCGTCGCCGAGTGCGAACCACCTACCGCCGAGCGACTCCGACAGATCATCGAGCGCCTGACCCCGATCCTCATCCCACGTCAACGATGCCGGCGTCGGCTGATCCACAACAGAGCTCGCCCCGAACGTGGCCTGGGGGAGCGCCTCCAGGATCAAGTTGGTGATCTCGGCGAGTGTCGTGGCGGACTGCGTGGTGCGGGGTTGCTCGAAGCGGAACCCGATCACGTCCTGGGCTAGGTCATCGCAGGCAAACTCCACCCGGCCGTCGGGGTGCAGCGTCGGCGTGGAGACGCGCCCAGTAAAGATCGGGAACAGCTCCTCACTGCCATCGCCGTACTGCACCCCCGCCCGGATGCGGACCACCGCGAACTCGGGAGACAGGGGGTCGTCCGGGTTGATCGGGAAGTCGGGCCGGGTCATCGTGAAGGTGGCCGACCGGGTCACCCGCTGGGACAGGTTCGCCGTCACCTCCCCGCCGGTCGGGACCAGGCCGAGCACGCGGGGGACGCCGTCGATATCGTACGCGTCCACGCGCACCGCGCGCCGGTGTGGGGAGCGGATGGCCGACTGGTAGTTCAGGGTGGAGGTCAGCACTGCGTCTCGCCCTCCAGGATGTCCATCCACGTGCCTCCGGCCGCCGTCATGCTGGCGAAGGTGGGAAAGGCGTCCTCGACCGCGCACCAGTTGGCGCACGCGGTGCCCTGGATGGGGCCCGTGGCCGCGTCATCGACGACGGTAACGGGTGCCGACCAGATACGGTGCGGCAGGCGCTGGTCGATGCGGTCAGCCAGGTAGTCCTCCGCAAGGTCGCCCGGCTGGACGAAGTAGGGGTCCCAGCCGTACTCAGTCGGCGCCGTGATCTGGATCGGGCCTCCCCAGGTGAACAGCTCATAGACCGCGGTCTTGGCGGCCAGCGTCTTCGTGAGGAACCGGATGGAGCTGTCGAGGTTCTTGCGTCGGCCGTACACGTCGGCCGGCGTCTCGGAGTCGAAGCGGTCGAACAGGCCCGCGTCAGCACGTCGGACCTTCTGACCCCATCCCACCCACACGTACTCCAAGCCGCCCGGCGTGCACGCTGCGGCGATGAGGGATTCGGAGCTGGAGCAGAACCCCATGGCCAGGTTGGCCCAGGGGCGCAGCGGGTCGCGGAGGCAAACGGTGGTGTCGGTGGGGATGAGGAACGGGCCCTGGATGAGGGTGACCTCGGTGCCGATGCTGTTGCGGCCGGTCCACCGGTACCAGACGTTGACGCCAGGTGGCGGCGTGGTGTCGTACGTGGCGCCAACCTGGCCCACGAGGTTGAGGTCGCGGATGAACGTCCAGGGGCCCGTGGCGGAGAGACCGCGCTCCAGCGTGGCAGTGACCTGGGTATCGGGCGACGCGGTGAAGTTGGCGGTGACGAAGAACGCTTCACAGGCCATCAGCGACGTACCCCCTGGGCGAGAATGCGCCGGTTGCGCGCGTTGGTCGTGGTCAGCCGGCCGTCAATGTAGGTCGCCAGGAACTCGTTGCCGACATAGACGTTGACGGGCTGTGTGGAGGCACGCAGGGGCAGATCCGACGGTCGGAGGGCGCCCGCGTCGCTGCGCGCAAGGGGCCCGGAGAACGGCTCCAGGACCGGGCGTACAGCCTCCAGCGCGCTGCGCCGGCCCGACGTCGCACGGCGCAGGGACGGGGCCATGTTGGCGCGCGCGACGCCTGCCGCCTGCCGGGCGGCGATGGCGATGATGCCCTGGGTGGAGGCGAGACCGAGGGCGAAACCCTCGCCGGTCTGCTGGCCGAGCTTGAACGTAACGCGGGACGGCGAGTTGATGTCCAGCGCCTTCTCAATCGTGCCCGACACGCTGTCGGCGATGTCCCGGGCGATGCCGATGACGCGGGCAATTCCGGAGGTGAGACCGCCAGCGAGGCCGCTCATCACCTCGGAGCCGATTCGGAACGCACGGTCGGGGAGCTCGGCGATCTGGCCGATGAACTCACCGACGAAATCCCGGACCCGCTGGACCGTGTCGTTGAAAGCGGACACGAATCCGCTGACGAAGTCCTCTCGGAGCGAAGAGCTGAAGTCGCCCAGCTTGTTCTGGAAGTCGCGGACCGACCGGACGCCGGTAGCTGTCCAGTCGAGGACAGAGTCCTTGATCTTCTCGCTGTTGTCGGTAGCTGCCTTGGAGGCCGATCCCATGGCCTTGGCGAAGTCGCTGTTGAGGACGTCAGAGAAGGCCTCGGAACCTTCCTTGGCCAAGTCCATGCCGACCTTGACGATGTCCAGGGCAACGCGGAGAGCTCCGAGCGCGGCCTTCGTGAGGTCGATGGCGAGCGGAAGCTGCTCCCTCAGGATGAGCGCGATGTCGACCAGGATCGGGCCGAGCTGCTGAATGATCGGAATCAGCTCGGGGCCGATGGCCGTCACGAAGTCCCGGACCACGGGGGCGAGAGTGGCGATGACAGGGGCAAGTTGGACGAACGCTTCCTGGACCAGCGGCAAGATGTTCTTGACCAGCGTGTCGGCCGTCTTGGCCAGCTCGCCCAGAATGGTCTGGAATTCCTTGCTGGCGGTCAGCCGGTCGAACGCCTCCGACAGGTCTTCCAGGATGTCGAAGAGACCACGGCCGCCCTGGGTCAACCCCGAGAAGATGTTGCCCAGCCCCGAGAAGATGTTGCCCACCGAGCGGCCGAACTGGGCCAGGGTGGACACGGCCTTGTCGATGGCATCTTCCAGAGCCCCCGACTCGAAAGCGCGCTGCAACTTCTCCGAGACCCTCAGCGACACGTCATCGATAGCGATGGCAATCCGGTTGAGCGCCGGAGCGGAGGCGGCGGACAGGAACCCGAAGCTGCGCACGACCCGTCCGGGCGTGTTCTCCAGCCGCTCCAGCGCCGTGTTGGCCCCCGCCAGAGCCTGACCCAGCACGCCCTGCGCAGCGAGCTGGCCGGCCGCAGTAGCAGCGCTCTTGCCCATGGCGTTCAGCGAATCAGCGGCCCGGTTCAGGGATCGGGTGACCGTCGGCCCGGCGTCCCGTGCCAAGTCCCGCAGGATGCCGTCGAAGTCCTTGAAGACCCTGTTCTGGACCTCCTGCTGCACCGCGCGCAGCTCTCGACGCATGGTGTGCAGCTGATCCACGAAGAGCCTGGCCTCGGGCGCCAGCCCCTCGATGGACTTGTGGAACTCGGAGGCCGTCAGGTCCTTGTCGAAGACGTTCTGGATACCCTCCTTAACACCGACCAACGCCAGCTTGAGAGTCCCGAGCGCCAGCTTCTGCGTGAGAATGGCGGACGTGCCAACAGCGGCGGCTGGCGCAATCTGCTGCGCAGCCGCAACTACAGCGGCAAGGGTGCTGGCCAAGCCGCCTGCCCCCAGAGACAGGGCGGCCACTCCACCCGTCAGCAGTCCCACCCCGCGGGCTGAGGTCGACGCCGTACGGCCGAGCCCTTGGACCAGGCGCGTAGCGCGTGTCAGCTGCTGCTCGTCGACATCGACATCCACCTCGATGTCCGGCGCCGACCGCTCGACCAGTTCCACCGCGGCTGCCACGCTAGCCCGTAGTCCGGCGAGCGAGTTGCTGTCCAGCTGTGCCTCGACCTCGACGGGCGGAGCGCCGGCCTGAACCGCGGCGACAGCGCGGCCGATACTCGCGTCCAGGTTGCGTAGCGTTTGCCGCTGGTCGAGGACCGCCTGAAGGTCGATCTGAAGGCCCCGGTCTGCCTCTGCCGCAGCCACCACACGCGACAGGTCACGGTCGAGACTGCGCAGGGTCTGTCGCGCATCCAGCCCCGCTTCCAGACTGATGTCCGGCGCTGTGTTCTCTGCGGACCGGACGATCCGGGAGAGCTGCCGCTCGAGATCTGGTAGCGCGCCTGCGGCATTGACGATGAGGTCGACCTCTGCCTGGTTCGCTGACATGCCTACCCTCCCATCCATCCGGCCATGGCCTTCGCTACGGCCTCCGGGTCATCACCGTCGTCAGTGCCCCACGCGTCCTCGTAGCCCCGCGGTGGGAGTGCGAGCTGGAAATCGAACTGCATGCGCTGCTTCTCGTCGGCGTGCTTCGTGTACAGCGCGTACACGGCGGCGCACCACTCATACGCGGACCGCTGCCACGGGTCGACGCCGGCGAGCGTCAGGTGTCCGAGTGCTTCGGGGTGGACGGACATTTCCAGGAGGCGGTGCCCTTCCCACCAGCGGCGCCCGGTCACCGTCTCCAGTACCTGGTGAGCAGCTGAGACAACGTTGTCAGTGCGTACGTTGCCGTCGACGATCATTCGTCCCACCGTCGACCGGTCCTCATCGGACAGGAAGCCGATCACGTCCATCTCGCCTTGCACCGTCGTCCACACGGCAGCAGGACGCCATGCCAGCAGGAAGACCTGGCCGCCGATCTCTACCGGCACCGGTCCACGCGACAGAGGTGACGTGTCACGCCGCATCGGCAGCAGCGTCCTCCGCCCCACCATCAGCAGCGCTTTCGGCGATGGCCTGC
This sequence comes from Streptomyces sp. NPDC037273, assembly GCF_055603625.1. Taxonomy (NCBI): domain Bacteria; kingdom Bacillati; phylum Actinomycetota; class Actinomycetes; order Kitasatosporales; family Streptomycetaceae; genus Streptomyces; species Streptomyces sp. NPDC037273. The sequence continues at coordinate 30,468 of NZ_JBVJVO010000030.1, read as the reverse complement.
GCCAGATCCTCCATGGCCTTCAGCATGTCCGCAGCCTGAACTTCGCCGTGAACGAACCGTCGCATGATGGCCCGCCAGGTAGCGGGGCCGGCCGACGAGGCCAGCCACTGGGTTACCGCATCCAGGGCAAGGAGCTCGTCGACGTTCATGCTGCTGACGAGGACCATTCGCTCGTACAGCTCGCGGTCCGGGGGGCCGAAGTCGTATTCCTGTCCGGCGATCGTCAGCCGGTAAGAGGCCACGCCACTGCTTTTGGTGTCGTCCATAGGTTCAGCCTATCGCTGAGTGATGCTGTAGCCACGCGACCGTGAAACATCCGCGAGCGCGCGGTCGAGGAACGGGCGTGCGCGCGTGCCCGGATGGTGAACCACCTTGGCAAAGACCGTGCGACCACCCACCTTGAAGCGGAGAGCCTGCGCCCGCCTCGGCCGGATGATGTGCGGCCTGGTGCCGTCGTTCACCATCGGCGCGTACTCCACATCAGAGCCGACCGTCCACCGAAGCCGGAGCCCGAGGAAGCTACGGCGCTCCACCCGGATCGACGACCGAAGCCGGCCCGTGTCGACCGGCGCCAGGATCTTCGCCCGCGCCACGACTTGCCGGGCAGCGATCTCGCCCTCACGCCGACTCGCCGCCCGGAACGTCCTGTTCAGCGCTGCCCTGTCCAGCCGAATCCTCGCCACCGAAACTCACCTCCAACTCGGTCTCGACGGTATGCACAACCTCCACCAGGCCGAGCTTGAGCCAACCCTCCACCAGTGCGTCCCGCTCGACGAGGTACACCTCGCCGGCCCGGAAGCCGTCGAAGCTGGTGCAGACGTGCAGGCCCACGAACTCCGGGCCCGGGACGGTCGTCTTCTTCGGCATCAGCAACACGCCTCCATCACGATGTTCACGGTCATCCGGCCACCGATGCAGTTCGCATCCGGGCCGACAGGCTCGTACTGCCCCACAGCGACAGGGCCGATCCGCAGCGCCTCCGTGTCGCTGAAAGCGCAGCAGACCGCGGCCTCCATGGCGCCGTAGTCCGCGTCCAGCTTCTGCGCCAGGGTGTCCCACTGGGAGGCCGTCACGATGGCGTCGGCCTTCGGCGTGGGCATGCACCGGTACACGCCAAGCTCCAGCGTGAGTACCCGCTCCCGCTGGAAGCACTTACCGGCGAAGCGGTCGTTCACGTCCCGAACAGCACTCAGCCCCGCTGTGCGGACATAGCCGAGCCCGAGACAGCACTCGTCGTCACCGGTCGACGAGAGCAGTGGGATGACCTCTTGGCCGGCCCGCAGCATCACCCTCTCCGGCGGCACCGGCCACGGATGCGGCGCCTGCAGCTGTGCTTCCAGGCAGACGAGAAGGAGCTGTTCCAGTTCCAGGACTTGTGTCACGAGAAGCGCCCCCTGTACGTGTCGACGGACACCACACGCGACCGCTGGGCGCGGCGCGCCGGGTTCACCGCACGAATCCACAGGTCCACGTTCGGCAGACCCGTGAGCCCGTTCTCGGCGACCGTGGTGGGGTCGACCATCTCGATGTCGACGCCGTTGCGGGACAGTGACGCCAGCTGCTGCGGCAGCGCGCAGTCGGCACCCATGCAGGCCTTCGCGATCTCGCACGCGTACTCGCCCGCCGCGATCTGCCCCGCCACCGGCAGCGGCCGCCCCGGCTGGTACGTGATGACGAACGACCCGACCTCGTCGACGCCGACGTTCATGTCCTGGCACGTCGGCCAGCACTCCCCATCCGTCCGCACGAGCATCGGCCGGCCACGCCACGAGTCAAGCCGGTACGCAGACGGGTCCAGCTCGAGGCCGTCGACAGCAACGGAAGCGACCGAAGCGACCGACGTCGGGAACGGGACCTCGCAGGCCGCGGCGCAGCTACAGCCGCCCGAGCAACCGCAGTTCCGCCACACCCCAGCATCGACGTACGGCAGCATCCATGGGCCCCCACCAGCCGACACCCCAGGTGTGCCGACAGGCCACGACAGGTAGCCGGCGCCGCTGGCGCACTTCGGTCCGCACGGCCGGTAGTTCACCGCGCACTGCGAGAACTGGCGGCCCGTGAGCGCGTCGAGGATGAACGTCGCCAAGGACGTTGCCCGGACCCGGACCGCGGGGTCGAAGCTGTTCCAGTCCGGGCAGCACGTGGTGTCGATCGGCCAGTCGCACGGCCCCGGCATCACGCCAGGCGTCGGTGGTGGTGTCGGCTCGACAGGGTTGATGACGGGCATGGTCGGCTCCTACGGAGTGGAGAACTTGCCGGCGCGGACGAACACGGCCTGCGCTGGGTCGGTAAGGTTGGTCGCTGTACGCGTGACCGCGATGTAGCCGATGAGCGCGCCGACCGCGGTGACGGGGGCTGGGGTGAAGACCTCCACGCCGATGGCGGCCACGGCGGCTGAAAGGCTGGCGTAGGTGGCCTGCCCGTACTGGACGGCGATCTGGGCCGTGGTCACGTTGGTCGCGAACAGCCACACCCTCAGGATCGAGGACGTGTTGGTACCGCCGCCGATCACGGTCAGCACGCCAGCGTTGTCGTAGCGGGTCGGGTCGAGCGTCGTCACCGGCGGCGGCGTGGGGGTGGATGCGCTGCGCAGGATGCGGCGGAACGTGGCCGGCGACTGGATCGGGGACGGGGAGATGTGGGGGTTGTCGGTCTGGACGCCGCCGTTGAAGTGGTTCGAGGAGCGGGCGAAGAGAGTGCCCGCGCTCTTATTGATCGACAGGTTCACGCCGTTGGCCGTGACCAGGTTCCCGGACAGGCTGAACGGGCCGAGCGCGTCCATGAGGTCGGCCAGCTGGTTCACAGGCTGCGCCAGGATGGTCGGCAGCGTCTGCACCTCGATGACGCTGGCCAGGCCCGTGTCGAGGAAGGAAACGCCGAGCACGATGTGGGTGCGGCGCTGCTCTGGCGTCGGCTGCGCGGCCTGTTGGACGACGGCGCCGGTCGAGGTGTACAGCCACCAGGTGATGGAGCGTGCCTGTGCGGGCCCGTCCAGGAGCACGGTCTGGGCGGCCACGTCGACCTTCGTGATGCTCGGTACGGCGGAGGTGAGCTGTGTGTTGTCGACGACGTAGCCCACGACTGCTTCGATGTCGACGGCCAGGGGCGTTGCTGAGATGTTCAGCTCGCCGCCGGAGGCGACACCTGTGGTGAGGTCGGCCTCCTCCTCCGACATGCCGACGTCGATGGCGAACGCCTCGGTGTCGATATGGACCCAGTACTTCCCCTCCTCCGCCCAGAACGTGAGCACGCCGGCCCCGTCCGTGGTCGTCGGGTTGGCGAGCGGGGTGCCGACGATGTCCGAGAAGATCGGGGCAAAGAGGTTCGAGTCCTCAGGGAAGATGGCTGCGGGCAGGTTGGCGGCCAGGACCCCGTTGGGGAACCAGTACTTCTTGCTGTACCGCACGAGGGCCACGTGGCCGCCTCCTTACGTGAGCTGGACCGAGATGGCGGGGGCGGTGTCGAGACCATCAGGAGTGCCGAAGGTGGCCGGCAAAGCGCCCGAGACCCCGTCCTTGTAGTAGCAGTTCAGGGCCCCGGTGATGGTCGGCGTGGTCTCGGAGACGATCGGGTCCCACGTCACACGCGTAGTGAGGCCCAGGTTCACGACGCCGCCCTGCCGTCCGATGATCAGGTAGTGGAGCACCGGGCGCACCGGGGTCGACAGGCCCGTGATGGAGCGGATACCAGTCACGCCCGCCGTGACGGTGCCGTAGTCGGCCACGAGGGTCGTGGGGAGCGACTCATCGGCCTGGTACAAGCCCATGCGGAGGTTGCCTCCCACGAGCGCCAGCGTGACGTTGGCGGCCAGGGCCGTGAGCGTGCACGTACGACCGGGCCAGAAGGGGAGGGCGAACATCCTGTTCACGGGCACGTTGGCGGTGCCGGTGGCGCCGTATGCGGGCAGTCCGTGCCACGCCGTGGAGCGGATGACGGGGAGGTTCCCTGATGGCCCGATCGTCAGCGCCGTACCCGACTGGCCGTCGGAGACGCGCACCTGGTCCAGGTCGGAGCGGTACCACATGGCGCCTTCGACCGGCGTCGCCGGTGGCGCCGTGCGCTTGAAGAGGCGCAGGTCATGCGCCATGCGGTCCGACATGGGTCAGCTCACCGGGAGAACGACGACGCGGTGGGAGTTGGTGGTGATGATGCTGCCGAACGAGACGGAGACGGTGTTGGCGTCGACCCTGGCCACGTCGGTCATCACGTCGTGATTCGTGGCCACCTCGTAGACGCCCACGACCACGTCGAGCGTGCCCAAGTTGTGGACCACGTTGTAGCTGGTGGCGACGCCGTCACCGATGGAGGTGGCGAAGCCAGCGTAGGTGGACGCGGTGAGCTGGGAGACGTTGACGGCGTCGGTCGGGTTGGTACCCGGCGCGACCTCGGTGACCTTGTTGCCGTTCATGTCGATCTGCTGGGCGAACTGCACTCCAGGCATGGCTACCTCCTGAGGAGAGCGACGCCCACGGTGGGCGTGGCGAAGTCGATGACAGTGGTCTCAGCGGTGGGGTGCGTGACGTCGGCCTCGGTGACCTGGCCCGCCACGAGGATCGTCACGGCCGGAGGCGCGCCGAAGTGATGGTCAACGGTCCACACCGTGGCGGGCGTGCTCTGGTCGTGGACGTAGGTACCGGGCCACGCGTCGTCGGTCTCGCCAGGGTCGACGTCGTAGTGGAAGACGTTGCCGGAAATGTCCGTGGCGTACTCGCCGGGGGCGGCGAAGAACGTCGCCAGTCCGTCCGCGTTGGTCATGGCCGGGTTGGAGAGAGGCGTCGTACCTGCCTTGTCGCTGAAGAGGGGCACAAGGATGTTGCCGCCGAGCAGCCGGACCGGCACCGGAATGTTGGCGGCCGGCGTCCCGTCGGCGTACGTCAAGTACTGACCGTAATGGATGAGCGGCATCGACAGTCCTTACGCGTGAAAGGGGTCCTGGCCGGGAGCCGTCGACCAGGACCCCAGCCCAGTTACGGAACGGGCAGCACCGTCGCGCCACACACCGGCGTCGGCAGCGGCGCCGACGTCGTGATCGACCGCAGGATCTCCGTAGCGCCGAACGGTGTCGTCAGCGCAGTCAGCGTCGCCGGGGTCACGGCGTCCCGCAGGACGTCGTCGTACGGTCCGACACCCCAGTCGCCGCCGGCCACGGCACGGGCCGTCCACGTTGCCGTCACGCCGTCATTCTGCGCAGGCAGCCACTCGCTCCACTGCGCATCCAGGACCCACGGCATGACCCAGTACTGGTACTTGACGTTGCCGTTCGGGTCGCAGGCCTGCTCGGTGATTCCGGTCCACAGTTCCAGGCCGAAGTTCGCGGAGCCGGTGAGGGCCTTGTCGATGCTGAAGCCCACCATGTTCGGGGTGGGCGCCGCGTTGTCGAGGACGAGCGGGTCGCCGGTGATCAGGTTGATCATCGTCGGGTCCCACGTGCACACGTTCAGGTTGATGTCGAGCCACCGCAGCGCGGGCTTCGACCTGTCGCTGATGCACTCGTCGCCGTTCGCGTTGAGAATGCTGATCTCCGTGACCTCGGCGTAGTTCGGGGTGATGGTGCCCGTCACGAGCGCCTCAGCGGTCAGCGTCGAGTTGGGGCCGTTCACCACCGCACCACACTCGTTCAGCTTCGTCAGCCGCATCCTCTTGCCGCGCGCCAGGCGAACACATTCAACAGCCATTACTCGTCCTCCTCATCCTTCTTCGCGCGGCGCCTCGGCTTGGGGCGCAGGCTCTCGTTGAACTTGTCCGCCAGATACGGCGGCACCAGGAACTCGCTGCCGTTCCCGTCCGTCCGGACATGCGCCGGACTGTCCGCGAGGGCGAGCAGCACGATCGCTGTCGCCTTCACCTCACCCGGGGCCGGCACAACGACCGCCCAGTCCTTCACGCCGGTCATGCCGGGATCGCCGGGGTTGCGGCCGTCGCCGGAGCGGCGATGGGTACCTGAATGGCGAACACTTCGGGGCATGACCACGCTGCGGCGTAGACGCGTTCAGCGATCGCGTCCCACTGGTTCGCTGTCCGGTCCATGGCGCGTTGCCTGTCGACCCGGGCCATGACGTCCTCGGAGCGCCAGATGCCGACGTAGCCCGTGATGAACGACCAGACGAATCCGGGTGCCGGAGCGATACCTCCGGGACCTGTGATGGCGTATCCGTCACCCAGGGAGACTGCCGTGCCCTTCCGCGTACGCAGGACCCCAGCGTCAGGGTTGAGCATCCCGGCATACTCCAGGGCCCCTTCGGCCTGAGTGTTGACGTGGATCGTGCCTACGTATCCGTTGACCTGGTAGAAGGCGTTCTCCAGCGCGCTGATGGCCGCACCTGCCCCAGGGGCGATAGGGGGCACCACAGTCGCTCCGGAGTCGTTCAGGTTCAGGACGCCAGGCTGCGTGGGAGAGCCGAGCCAAAAGGTGTTCTCGACTCGCCACTGTTCGTTGGACGCCAGGCGTGCCGTAGCAGCGGCCACGATCTCGTCCACGCTGCGCCCAGCGGTGCCGCAACGCAGACGCGTCTCCACCCAGAACGGGTCAGTCCCGACCAGCTCGGTGCCCTCGTTCGGCGTCTTGATCTCTGGTTCGACACCACACGCCGGGTCATACAGCTCTGTGAAGTTGCCGCAGTCATCGGCGAAGAACTGGAGGCCCGACGCCATGATGCGACTGTCCATCGGGATCAGCGTGGCCGCGTTGAAGAGGCCGTAGCGGCTCCGCTGCCGGGGCAGGGGCGGTACGAGCTGCCGGTTGGACTGAATGACTGCCATGGTCCCTCCTTTCTGGTCCTGGGTGGCGCCCCCGCCACAGGGACGACGAGCGGGGGCGCCGGATCAGGTGGAGGATCAGGCGGCGCAGTTGATCTGCGCCGCACCGGTGATGCCGCCGACGCACAGGTCGGCCAGCGTGTACAGGCGCTGCCCGGGGCACGGGTAGATCGGCGCGAAGCCCTCCTCCGCGAACAGGGAGGTGTACTCGTTCTGCGCGAGGGAGGGGGCGTCGTAGACGTTGGTGAGGGTGACGACGTCCTGGCGCGCCACGGCGACCGAACCGGCCGGCCAGATGACGAACGAGAGGTCGTTCGGCAGGGACGTCAGGGAGTAGGGCGCCGTGATGTCGCCACCGGGGAACGCCGGGTCCAGCGCGCCGCCCGTGATGAGGCCGTCCTGCCAGCCGCGGACCCAGTGCACCCGGATGTTCCGCTGGGTGAACAGGGAAGCGATGTAGCTGTCGGACACGGAGAGCAGGCCACCGGTGTCGCCGGTGCGCCGGGAGAGGTCCGCCCGGATCTGGGCCGGGACCCACATCGGCAGCATGACCTCGACCGTGGAGTTCGGCGACAGGTGGTACAGGTACCGGATGTCGGTCGCCGCGACCTCCAGGCCGGCCAGGAGCGCCGAGGTGAACGAGTCGCCGTTCGCGCCGTCCAGGGGAGCCAGGGTCGTGGCGGCACCGGCACGGGCGATGATGTCGGCGATGATCAGCCGGTTCATCTCCTGGGCGTGCGCCTCGCGCAGGCCGTCGTCCCATGCGCTGACGACCTCCGGGTAGCCGGCCGCCTGGAGAAAGCTGACGCGGATGCACAGCGCCATGACGTCCAGGCGCCGGTTCTCGAACGTGGGGCAGGGAATCTCCGAGCACGTCTTGGCCGTGTCCGCGATGACCTGTGCTTCCGTGAGGAAGTTGGAGCCACCTCCGGCGGCAACGGCGTTCGCGTAGATGGACTGGAACGTGGGGTCGTCCGTGTAGTTGATGCCGCCCCGGGTGACCGTGACGGTCGGGAGGTCGAGGAGGCCGACCCCGGCGTCCCAGGTGGTGCAGAGGCTGTAGTCGTTCTGGGACGGGGCGCACCATCCGGCGGCGGCGGTGAGGGAGCCGGTGGCGTCGACCTGCTTCTGCCACGCCTTGGCCAGGTTGCCGCCCTGCGCGGAGAACTGGGACTCCCGGCGCGCCTCACGCAGGGTCTTCATCGTCTCCTGGCCGTCCAGGGTATCGATGACGTGCTTGCGGCCCTCGGTGCGGAACTGGGCGATGGTCTGCGTGGTTCCGGGCGCGCCCTTGACGCCGAACTGGCCGGCGTTCTTGATCAGGGCGAGGCTGATGTCGCCGTTGTTCGCGTAGACCGAGTCCACGGGGACGTTGAGGAGGCCGGCCGCCATCGGGGAGACGTAGGCGGTGGTCTTGAGCGTGGAGGGCGTGGTGGTCGTCGGCTCGGGACGGCTCTGTACGGCCATCTGGGAGACGGACGGGACCGGCGCGGGGGTTTCCACGGCGGGCTCCTGGGTGGCCCGGGTCTCGACGGCGGGGGCCGGGATGACCTGGGTGGGGATGGCCAGCTCGGGTGCGTTGGAGAACGCGTCGCGGGCTGCCTGTGTGGCCTCGGCGCGGGTCTTTCGCTCGGCGACGGCGGTAGACAGCTCCTGCAGCTGCGCGGCCAGTCCGGAGAGCTCGGCGGGGTCAGCGTCCGACTTGGCGGAGAGCTCCTGCCCGGCAGCCTTGACGCGCCCGTACTCGGTGATCAGGGCCTCGTCCGTGGCTTCGGCGATGTTGAAAACGACCGGCTCGTTCGGCTCGGGGGTCTCCGGGGTCTGCTCTGCCATGGCGGGTCTCCTTCCGATCGGCAGAACGACAACGTCTCGTTCGCTCGACCGGCCCACCGCCAGCATCGAAGCAATCCATGGCAGGGTACCGCGTACCGGGCGGGTTGTAAGGGCCGCCCGGTACGCGGCGTGTTACTTCGGGCGGGCGACGGCCTTGTAGGTGCCGCCCTTGGGGGACTTGGCGAGGAGCTGGCGGACAGCTACGAGGCCGCCCTGCTCGTGGGTGACGGTCTGGATGGAGCCGTCGTGCCGCATGGTGACCTGGTAGTCGAGGAGGGTCTTCGCTCCACCGCAGTTGCAGCCCATATCACGCCTCCGTGTTCGTTGTTGCTGTGGCCCACGCCCACAGGGCACGCGCCTTCTCAGCCTCGGTGACCTGCCTTTTTCCCGGCTCCGGGAAGCCCTGCTGCGGCGTGATGCCGAACGAGCCGATCAGGGCCCGCTGCGCGTTGTTCGCGAAGTGCACCCTGCGTACCGGGAAGCCCGGCGTGTTCACGCTGCACACACCGATGAGTTCCAGCGAGCCGCCCACCCGGCGCCAGTCACCCGACACCGGCGACGACTTGAACACGTCCAGCGCCTCCGCGCTTGCGCCGGGGAGCAGCCAGCCGGCTACCCAGATGCCGTGCTCGTCCTCGCCAGCCACCACGCGGGCGACGGCCGCCGAGGGGTCGTCGTAGTGCTCCTGCGCGGCCCGGAAGGCCAACTGGGCGTCCGCGTGCCGGGGCCCGGCCACGAGCGTCCCTACGGGCAGCGTGGCACCGTCGCTGGTGCGCTGCTCGGCGACGTGGAAGTACGTGTAGCCGGTGGGTGACGACGGTGGGGTGACGCAGCCGGGAAGCCCGACGTGGCAGGTGTCCCACCCGGCGATGTGCCCAAAGACGCGGCCGGTGTCGGTGACGGTGAGAGGCGTGAGCTGGTCGACGTCCGGCCGCTGGAACCAGGCAGCCGGGGGGAGCTCTTCTGGGCGCGCGGAAGCGTACAGCCAGTCCTCGACGGGGACGTCCTGGAGCTCGGTCATGTCCGGCATGGGCTCGGCCGGTTCCGGGTCGAGGGTGAGGGACACCTCGGCGAACGCAGGGATGCTGACGAGCGTGGCGCCGGACACCCGCCAGCGGGTGATAATGAGCCGCTCCTCGGCGTCCATCACGTACTCGATGTCGTCCAGGTCCACCGACGGGCCGACAACACCAGCCTCCAGTTGCTCAGTGACGGAGTAGGGGATGTCCTCCAGCATGCTGCCAGTGGCGGTGACCATGCCGTCCGCAATCCGCAGCGTCTCGATCCGTCCAACAACGCGGCTGCCGCCGTGGCCGTCGTCGGACAGCTCCTGCCACATCAGCGGCAGCGGCAGGTCACGGGATGACCCGCCTGCGGGGTCGATGATGCGGCCGTCGCCGGTCGGAACACCCAGCCGCGCGAGCACCGCACTCCACGTCCTAGCCACGGGGAACTCCCATCTCCCATTCGAAGTGGATCGTGTAACCGCCCTGCATGTCCGGAACGAACCGGGTTTCGATGTGCCCCAGGGTGTAGGCCCCAGCCGCTACGGCACGCTCGATGGCGTGGTGCTGAGCCGTGACCAGCGTTTCCCGCAGCCACTCCGCAAGGTCTTCCATTACGCATCCTGCCTATCGGTCCAGTCGATCTCTTCGCCCAGCACTACCGGGAACATCGAGCACCGGCAGTTGATGACCTCGTTCGCTGGGCCCGTCGGGTCGCCGGGGAAGAGGAGCTGCGCCCCACCCACTCGGAACGGTTCGCGGAGTAGGGTGCGCTGCTTGTCCGCCTCCTGGTGCGTTGGCCGCGTCCGAGGATCTGCCGTGGCGATCCACTGCTTGAACGGTGCCGGGTCCCCCCGCTCGGCCGCGTCCAACTCAGCCGACCGGAACACCCCAGCGTTCACCGCCGCCAGCGTCTCCGTACGGGCCACCGTCACCGCCCGGTTCGGCCACCGCTCCGACCCTGTGGCTGTCAGCACCGTCGACACCCTGGCTGCGATGTCCGGAACAGACTCCTGCTCACGGATGCCACGCTCCAGCTCGGCGACGATCAGCCCGTACACCTCATCCGGCAGGCGCACGAGCCGGTTGCCGGCCTCGTTCAGGTATGTCGACACCCACGAGTCACCGTCCGGCACACCCTGAGTACGTACCCGGCGAGCAGCCCGCCGCAGAACGCCACCCACCACGGGCATGACCTCAACGTCGACCTGCTCCGTCCAGAACTGCTGATAGTCCGAGACGCGCCCCGGATCGACCGTGTCGCCACGCACGACGGCGGGCCGGACGCGGTCGAGCCAGCGGGTCAGCGACCGGAACCACGTCCGCGCTACCCGCTGCTCGCCCTCGCGGATGAACGCCTCCGCCCGAAGCCGCTGCGGCAGGCCCTCGTCGGGCGGAATGGTCACGGCGTCAGCCACGCCTTCAGCGCTTCACGGTCATGCGCCTTCCTCTTGATCAACCGGTTGTCGACGTACTCGTGCAGCCGGTCCTTGAGCCAGGACGGCTCAAGTCCGAATGCCTGGGCGGCAGGCTCGACGAACTGGAATGAGCCCTCCAGCAGGCGATCGGTGTCGAGCGGGCCGTATCCGATCGCGAGGTACAGCTCATGCTTCGGCGTCGAGGTGAACTGGCCGCGGTTCTCGCGCGTGAGGAGCCGGCCGCCCGCCCGCGAGAGCGCATCGAACACGAGCAGCTCGGCTGCCGCCGTCAGGCCGTCCGGCACACCCTCAGGCTCCGGCTCGTCGCCCTGCGTCGCCGGAAGCGCCCGCTGCTCCTCCACCGGCGGCTCCGGCGCCTGCTCGACCGCCGAGGCCTGCGCCGCCGCCAACTCGGGCATGCCCAACGCCTCCGCCACACCCGGCTCGGACAGAATCGCAGGCGAGGAGATCACCAGCGTCTCCAACAGCCGCTGCTCCCGCTCCTCCTCCGAGGGCATCGCATCCAGGGGGACACCGTTCTCCGTCAGCAGGTACTCGTTGGAGATCAGCCGCTTCTCGTACAGCGACTCCAGGGTCTCCCGGTCGTCGGGGCGGGCCACGATGTTCGTGGTGTCCCAGCCGATCTCGTATCTGGCCGCCTGCTCTTCGGTCATGCCCATCGCGACCAGTGCGGGCCGGTACCACTGCTCGGTCAGTGCATCGCCGAGTTCGCGCAACAGCGGCTCAATGAAGATCTTGTACGTGCTTTCCTCGACCTGCCACGCTGTCCAGTGGTTCGACTCGCCCTGCGTACCCGCCGCGACATCCTTGGGCATGTCAAGGGTGGATGCCAACCGGGCCAAGGCCTTGTCGCGGAGGTCGTCGATGCCAGCCACGAACTGGGTGCTGGAATCGACGAAGGCCAGCGCACTGCCAGCCCCAATCATCTCGGCTGGCGCGTTAAAGGCGACCGGAACCACGCCAGCCGGGGTACCAGGCTGCTGGATTCCAGTCTCAGCAACCGACAGCAGCTCATCCATGAACGCGAGCGCTGTCGTCTCGTGGTCGCCCTTCGGGAGATCCAGTTCGTCAGCGACGAGCCATACGCCGGCCGTGGCAAGGCGCGAGTCGAGCTGTCCCGCGATGGTCTGCGTCGACTTCTCGATCTCACGGCAGATCGGCAGGGCCGGGCGGATCGCGGAATCGGCTTGGATGAAGTCAGCTGGGTGCGGATCCCAGACGCGGAAGAGACGGGATGTGGAGCCGAGGGGAACATCGGTGCCGACCTTCGGGTCCCGGTAGTGCCACATGGCGGCTTCTCCGGAGCCCTTGGAACGTACCTGCGACGGCGGCAGGACGATCCATTCGTCAGGCTGCTTCTTGCCGAGCTTGTTGGGCTGCGGCCTGACCACAACCCATGCCTCGCCGGGGACCTGCCAGCACAGGGCGAGGACGCGCAGAAGGGTGGCTCGCTTTGCTGCGCCCCCAAGGACCTGCGCCGCGGCCTGAATAGCGGTCGAGTTGGTCGACGGGCCGGTGGGCTTGCCCGTGGCAGGGTCGATCTCCGTCGCATGGAGGTCGGCCTGGGATACCGCATTGGCGATCCACACGAGCGGTGAACGCAGCTCACCGATGACGTCGTAGTAGTACCAGCCCTGCTTCTGCCAGTCCGAGTTGGCGTTGAACTTGCGGGCCCGGTCGGCAATCTTCACGCCGGGCCCGGCCATCGGCATGGCGGCTGCGGTAATGGTGCGAGGAGTGATGGACGCGTCGGGCGTCTCGGGAAGCAGCGGGCCATTCTCGGTCCGCCTGCGGAAGATGGCCATCAGTCCTCGCCCTCCCGGGACGCCAGGTAGCCGGTCACGTACGAGAAGGCGAGCGCGACGGCCGGCACCGCAGCCCACGACCACCAGCCAGCCCACGCCCCGCCCACGGCCGCGAGCGTGCCCGTGTACACGGAAACGCACCAGTCGCAGACGATGAGGTAGGCGATCAGGTGGTCGTCGGGCAGGGCGCGCAGGGCTGCTCGCCGCGGCGCTGCGAGGATGCGGTCGCGGGTGATGAGGCGGGTCACGCGGGCGGTGGCCAGCGTCATGACCACCACCATCAGAAGCGGATACGTTTCCATTTCCATCCCATCATGCCGCCTTCTGGCGTGCTTTGAGTGCTGGATGCTGGCCCGGCGTCCGGCCCGCGCGTCGGGCGGCGGTGTGCGGGTTGACCAGCTGGGTGCGGGAGCGGTCCCGTTTCATGTGGTGCGTGATCGCGTGCACCAGGGCGTCGAGCCGGTCAGGAGACTTCGGGTCCTCTTCGGGGATCCACGTCGTCAGCTGGTCCTCGAGCTCGGGGAGGGAGCCGACGTGGTGGACGCGGCCCTGCTCGTACAGCATGCCGACTGGCTGCGCCCGCAGCTTCTTCCCCTGCGACGCCCACACCGTGCGCACCGGCGGCGGCGTCGTGTCCCCCGCGGGCTGCATGTCGCGCCAAACCCGCTTCAGGACTTCGCCGATCCAGTCCTTGCCGTTGTTGTCCTCGACGATCACGTGCGCGGCCCCGTACTGCTCGCGAAACGCGAAGGCTGCCCGAGCGGCCTGGTCGGGAGACTTCTTCGCGGAGGCGTCGGCGATGACGTAGTGGTGCTGGTCGACACCCCAGCCGGTGACGACCAGGCCGGTCTCGTCGCCGGTGCCGGTACCCGCGGGGTCCATGCCGACCACGATGGAGATCAGCTCCGGGACCTCGTCCGGAGTGACCCGAGTGCGGTCGATGAGAGCGCGCGCCACGAGCGCGCCGGGGAGGTCCTCCAGCACCTCAGCGTCAAGCTCCTGCCGGCCGAGGGTCGTGCCCTCGTACCGGTCGAGGACAGTGCGCCGGAACGTCTCGGCCAGGTTGGCGAGGTTCTCGTACGTCGACCCGCGCACCACGGTGCAACGGGAGTTCTTCAGCATCTCCTTGATGAGCGGCAGAGGCCGCGGGGTGGTGGTGATGCAGCCGCGGGGATGCGTGCCGAGGCGCATGCCCATCTGAAGCATGTCCCACGCGTACTGGAGGTAGCGCCAGGCAGCTAGCTCGTCGGCCCAGAAGTAGTGGTGCTGGGGGCCACGCAGGCGGTCGGGCTCGTCGGCTGAGTACAGGGTCTGTACGGCCCCGTTGGGGTACTCCAGGCGCCGCTTCGACGGGTAGTAGACGGGGCGGAAAGTTGCTGGGGCGCAGGCCAGGATGCCGGACTCGCCCTCGACCATGATGTCTCGGGCGTCCGCCGCAGTGGGTGCGATGAGCGCACCGCGCTCAAGGTGCCGGGCTTGCTCAATGCTGTACTCAGAGCCGGTTCGGGTCTTGCCGTAGCCGCGGCCGGCGAGGAGGAGCCACCAGTCCCACAGGTCGTCGACGGGGGGGCGTTGGTTGGCGCGGGAGTGTGCGCCCATGCGTCCCGGGTGGGGGCGCCCGTCACAGTCGGGTATGTCGCACAGCCAGGGAACCTTGCCGGCCTCACGGTCGAGGACGAGTCTTTCCAGCCCCTCGGCGAACTCCTCAAGTTCTTCAGGGGTGAGGCCGGCGAGTTCGGCCGGGGTGATCACGTGTGGTTGGCCTTGTCGAAGCGATCGAGGAGGCTTTGCACCTTCTCGCGGGCCGCGCTGGTCTTGGGGTCGTCCTTCAGGCGGAAGGCGTGCTCCTCGAGGCGCACCATGGCCAGGACGAACTGGGAGTAGTTGGCGGAGGGGACGGCGCGGCCGGTGACGTAGTCCTCGAGGATGGTGACGGCGTGGCTGCGCATCTGGTCGGCGAGGGCGAGGTTGTCGTCCCGTGCGGAGGCCATTTGGCCGGCGAGTCCGTCGGTGGCGGCGGTGGCGAGGTGCTGGTCGTAGGCGACGGAGCGAGCTACCCAGTCGTGGCGGGTGGAGAGTTCCTGCGCGGAGTCGTGGGTGATGCCGACGTTCTCGGCGGCTTGCTTGATGGTGCGGCGGGGGCCGAGGTTGAGGTACTCGCGGAACGCGTCGTAGGCCTTGCCGCGTTCGCTGGTGCGGCGCACCCACGGGTACGGCTCGTCAGACACAGGGGTGCTCCCTTCTCAGCGGGTGATGAACAGGGCGGCGAGGGCTGCTGCGGCGCCTGTGACGGTGGCGAGTGCGACGACGTTGGCGCGGGGCCAGCGGTTGGCTTCGTCGGCGCGTATGCGGATCTCGTGGTCGTCGAACTGGGTATCGCGTCTGCGGTCGCGTTCGATGCAGTCGGCGACGTGGGTGGTGAGGGTGTTCTCAACGCGGCCGAGGGTCTTGCCGAGGTTGCGGACTTCGGCGTAGATCTCCGGCAGTGAGATGACGATGCCGGTCTCGGGGGTGGTCACTGGCCGCTCTCTCGCCGGAGGGCCGCGACCTCGGTGCGGAGGGTCTTCAACTCGTTGGTGAGGGCGGTCACGAGTCCGTGGGTGAGGGTGAGGTAGCCGTAGGCGTCGGGGATGGGGCCGTGGCCGGCTGCCTTGGAGGCGTCGTTGGAGGCCTGGTTGCGGTATCCCTGGTTGGCTCGTGTGACGGCGATGGCGATGCGGTTGATGTCGGCGTCCGAGAGGGCCATGGCGTTCTCCGTGGGCGGCTTTGGGGCGGGGGGTTTCGGGGTGGTGCCGGGGTTCCAGTTGGCGGGGTGGGCGAGACGGTCGGCGATGCGGGCGCGGAGGCCCGGCATGCTGACAACGTTGTCAGGACCCTTCGGATCGCTCTTCCAATCCGACCACTCCAGGTGCCCGATCGCGGACTTCTCCGTCCACTGGTGTGCCCGCGACAGGGCAGCTGACACCCGCACCATCGCCTCGACCTGGGCCTTGGGCCACGGGTCCTCGCCGTCGCCTTCGTTCTCGCACTCCCAGCCGTAGAACGCCTGGTTCCCGTCGGCTGCCCCGGCGGAGCCTTCGTGCTTGGTGGGCGCCGGTGGCCGGGTGCCGTAGTTCTCGGCGGTCACCGCGGCGAGGACCTTGGGGTCGCCGCCGCCGGCGTGGTTGGCGCGTCCGTTGCCGACGAGGTGGACGGTGCCGTCGCGGCGGATGACGCCGTGGCAGAGGGGGCCGGGCAGTGCGCTGTGGCCGTTGAAGCAGAGGGTGACGCCGTCGACCTTGGGGCCGGTGACGGTGTGGTGGAGCATGGTGCCGTGGACGGGTCCCCAGGGGCCCTTGTGGTTGCGGTTGTTGGTTCGCCAGCCGGGGACTTCGACGACGGTGACGCCCTCGGCGCGGAGCGCGGCTACGAGTTTGTCGGGGGTAAGTGGCACTGCCATGGTGGGCCCCTTTCGATTGGGTCCAGCATATGCAGGAAGGCCCCAGTCGGGGGGAGGACTGGGGCCGTTCCGTGTCTCCGAGGGCCTCTAGCCCCGCGCGGCGTTGCTCCCCTGGGATGGGCACGGCTTGCGGGAGGAGCCAGTCACCTGGCTCGGGCCTTGTCTCGGCAGGCGTTTCGAGTATGCACCCGTGTGGGGTCAGGTGTCTGGCTATCGGCGGGGCGGCGCGCCGTACGGGCCGGGCTGGGGCGGGTAGCCGGGTGGCGGGTACTGGCCCAGCGGCGGCTGCTGCGGGGGCGGCATGTACTGCGGGTAGTACTGCGGCTGTGCCGGTCCCCGATAGGTCCGCTTGCGTCCCATAGCGGCCGCGATGGGCCAGCCGGTGATGGCCCACAGACCGCAGGTGAGGAAGGTGAGGACGAGGTGCAGGCCGTGGTTCGCGCCGCGCTTCTCGACGTAGTAGTTCATGAGCCCCCTTGGTGCGTGTCGGGGCATCCTGCCATGTGGCGTCAGGGACGTGGAAGCCCCGCCGTCCGGTGCATCACGCCGGGGGCGGGGCTGGGTCCGAGAGCAGCCACGGATGGTCCTACGGTACGCGCGGGCACTGACAGTCGGGCCTACGGCCGCCACGACTTCAGCGGACGAACTTCCAGAGCAGAAGGAAGAGGCCTCCGCCGATGGTCAGTCCAACGATGGCGGCGCTGATCCCGAAGAGGTTGTCCATGCCGCCATCATCCCTTCTTCGGTGTGCCAGGAACGGGTTTCTGCTCGGGCGGGTAGTGGCCGCCTCGGCTGCTGATGTACACGGTCTCGTGGCCCTGGAGGCGGGGGTCGTCGGGCGCGGGCTTGGGCTGTCGCAGGGCCATGGTCAGGCCTCCTCTCGGGCGTGCCAGATGACGTGAGAGCGGTTGGGGTTGTCCGGGTCGTCCACGACGCTGAACAGGGGTTTCTTCTCGGCAGCCCCTTCTGAGGGCGGTGGGGGAGCGGGGTTAGCTGTACGGGGCACACGTCGCACGGCCCACCAGACAGCCGCCCCGCCGAGGCCCCATACAGTGAGGGCTCCCGCGTCCGGCGAGACGGCGAACACGGCCGCCAGCGCGCCCCCACCGAGGCCGACAAGGACGCATCCGCCGGCCGCCCGGGAGGGGCCCTGCGGCTCCTCCACGGGCGTCTCAACGCTGGTCATGCGATGGCCCCGTACACGGTGGCGCCGATCGTGTTGGCTGCCTGGGCGAGGGGCACGGCGGCGAACCCAGCAATGCCGGCCGAGGTGCCGAGGCAGATTCCGCACCAGGCCCCTGCCTTCAAGTCCTGGCCGCGGCTGGACTTCTTCACCGCAGCCACTAGGGCCACGGTCATCAGCAGGACGATGGCGCCGCCGGTCTGGGTGAGCGGCAGGTAGCCGGACCCACGGGAGGTGACGCCGGCCTGCCCACCGACGCCCCAGACCAACGCGGCGTCTCCCAACCAGTTGGTGATCCACAGGGTGGTGTCGGCGAACCAGCCGATGAGACCGCCGACGGTGAGGATGGCGAGGGCGCCATAGCACCAGGCGGCGAGGAATGGCAGGAGGCGTCCCACGTGCTGGAGGGGCGCGGCCTGGAGGCTCTTGATTCCGGGCCACCACTGGATGAGGTGGCGGATGAGGAGGGCGAGTCCGATGGTGACGCCGCCGAGCGTGGCCCAGATCATGAGTGCACCTCCGTGGACTCCTTGATGAGGCGGGTGCGGATGCGGGTGGCGCGGGTCTGACCGACGGCGAGTGCGGCTTTGAGGGAGCGCGCACTCGGGGGTGCACCTGTCTTGGCCTTGACGTCGTTCCAATGGCGGCGGGCGGCGGGCATGAACTCGGCGTCGGTGTCGTCCTCGTCGGGTGCGGCTTCGTCCTCCTCCTCTTCCTCCTCCGGTTCGGGTGCGGGGTTGCACTCGGTGCACTCCCAGTCGAGGGGCCAGCCGTGTTCGCACTTGGGTGGTTCGGGTGCAGGCTCCGGGTCGGGTGTGGGCTGCTCCGGGTGCACCTCAGACGGTTCGGGTGCGTCCTCGATGGGCTCGGGTGCGGGTGCACTCTCCACGAGCTCCCGGGTGCCCGCGGGGACGCCCCAGAGGAGCTCCTTGCGGGTGCGGGTGTGCCACAGGGCATGCACTCGCCAGAGGACGAGGGGTGCGAGCGCACCCACGGCGGAGATCAGTTCCCACCCGACGGTGAGTACGCCGGCGGTGACGAGGTGGGAGGCGACGTTGACGGCGCACATGACGAGTACGGCGAGGAACACGTCGCGTCGGACTTGGAGTGCGCGGATGACGTACAGGTCGAGTGCGCCGGGTACGCAGGCGGCGACCCAGGGGTGCACTCCGGTGGCGACGGCGAGGGTGTACTCGGCGTGCGCGGTGCCGACGAGGGTGCAGGCGAGTGCACCCCACAGGACGTAGTCGCGGCGGGTGCGGGTGCGCATCAGGCGCTCCACGAGGTCTTGTGGAGCCAGAGGGCGTACTCGCCCCTTGTGACGGTCTTGCCGTCGGTGTAGGGCATGCGGCGGAGGAGGTGGAGTTCCAGCTCGTCGATGTCGCGTCCGGGGTGGCCGTCGCGGATGGTGTGGGCGGCGGTGAGGGCGATGGCGAGCCGCTGGTCTTCGGTCATGAGGTGGCCGGGCTTGATGTGCGCGAGCTTGTCGGCGATGAAGCGGAGGCCGCCGCGGGTGTGCTCGGTGAGGCGGGTCTGGCGGAGGGCTTCGTCTTCCTGGCTGCGGTGCATGGGGGCCTCCCGTAAGGTCGACTTCATGCCAACCATGATGGCCAACCTTGTTCCGCATTGTCAACCGGGTTGGCCTACCTGTACGGCCAGGTGCGTGGCATCATGACCGGCATGGACACCACTGACCTTGAAGCCGCGGCGCGGCGGTACCGGAAGGCTGAGGCGGCGCTGGAAGCTGCGCGGGCCGATCTTCAGGCCGTGGTGGTGGCGACGCTTCGGTCGACGGAGGAGCGGGGCGCGCAGGCCCGTGTGGCGGCGATTACGGGGTGGACGCGGGAGCACATCCGCAAGCTGCTGCTCCGCGCCGAGTAGCCGGCCGCATGCGCGTAGCCCCCGCACCGGGACATTCCGGGCGGGGGTTTTGTCGTGTCTGGGGTTACGCGGGGGTCTGGCCGTTCTCCAGCACGTAGCCGGTGCGGCGGGGGTGACCATTGGCGGTGAGGGGCGAGGTGTGGAGCTCACTGGCTTCGACGGAGCGCCGTCGGACTTCGCGGCCGGCGGTGGTCACGGTGACGACTTCGACCTTGCCGTAGCCGTAGACGCCGGGGATTGTGATGGGCGTGCTAACGACCTTGATACGGCGGAATTCCGGGTGGGGGTACCTGCGGGTCGGAGTGACGGACTGGTAAATCTGGCCGGGCTGGATCACGTGCGCTCCTTGGGGGTCTGGCCGTGCTGGTCGAGGAGGTCGCGGAGTTCGTCGGCCCACTTACTGACGGCGGGGTGTTCGCCGTCCCAGTCGTGCATCCGGGTGGCGATGGCGCGGACGGCGTTGAGGGTGGCCTCGGCCTGGTCGACCCGCTGGAAGTGCTTGAGGTGTCGCACGCTGCCGAGAACGTCCGTTCCGGCAGTCCGGCCGATAGCGACCAGCGAGGCGTGTGGGATGTAGGTGCCGCGTTCGCTGACGTCCCACTCGGCGACGGCGCGCTCGTAGGCGGCGAGCTTGGACTCGGCGGCCTGGGCACGCCGGTTGAGGCGCTGGACGGTGGCGTACAGCTGGTCGAGCTGGTCCCTGGTCATCTCGTCGAGGGCGATGCGCTGGGTCACAGGTACTCCCCGGGGTCGAGGGTCTCGACGGGCCGGTCGTCGTCTTCGTCGGCCCGGTCGTGGGGGTGGCGGGGGGCGGGCTCCGGGGGCTGGGTCATCGGGCGTCTCCGGTCTGTGCGGCGGGCAGCGCGTACTGGACTTCGAGGGCGGCGATCTCCTGCCGAGCGGCCTCTGGCGTCTGGCAGAACAGGACGCAGACGGTCGTGTCGATGCCGGGGCAGTCGTCTCGGTGGGGGAAGTCGGCGTGGCAGGCGTCGCAGGCAAGCCACTGTGGCGCGTGGGGCACGACACGGAGCTGGTGGCGGCAGATGCGGGTCATGAGCGGGCCTCCTCGGCCTTCTGGCGGAGCATGGCGGCCATGCTGCGTGTGGCTTCGCCCTGGAGCTCGGTGTCGCGGTCCAGCGCGCCGTATTCGGCGCGTTCCTCGGCGTCGAGCTGGTCCTGTCGCTGCTCGATGGCGTCGGCGGCATCGCGGAAAACGGCCGCCCGGTGCTCGGCGCGCTCCTTCTCCTTCGCGGCTTGCGCCTGCGCGGCTCGGTCGGGGAAGAGCCGGTCCATCGCGCGGGTAGACATCTCGCCCATCAACGCGTCGGCGTCGGTGTTCCACACGCCGTGCGACGGGTTGGGCCACGACACATAGGGGTGCTCGACGGCGCTCTGGCACTGTCCGGCGTGCCCGGTGTGGAGCACGCACCGCACCACTTCGCCGGTAGAGATGGGCAGGGAACGGCTGCCGCACAGTGCGGCCCCGCATGTGGCCTGTCCGGTGGTCTGGCGGGCGGCTCGGTCCGGGGTGTTGAGGCAGGATGCCGGGTCGATGCCGTCGCAGTTGTCGCAGGCGTGCGGGGTGGCCTGGCGGGCGGCGAGGACGGCCAGCACGGCGTCGGCGCGGCCGTAGGCGTTCTGTCGGACGGTCTCAGGGCGGCGCAGTGAGGCGTACTGGGGGTTGGCGTTGCGCTCGGCCCAGGACATGAGGGCCTCAGCGATCTCGTCGCGGAGGTCGGCGGTCTGCTCGGTCATGGTGGTGGCTCCTGGTGGTGGGGGCCGCCCGTGGACGGCCCCGACGGGGTGAAGGTCAGGCGGTGCGGTACGAGGCGGCCGCGCGGCCGTAGGACCAGCCGAGGTTTCCCGCGATGTGGCCGCCCGCGTGGCCGGGCTCCAGCTCGCACTCCTCGCCGTCAAACTCGTTGCCGCACACGGCGTCGTCGGTGACGCCGAGGATCTGCCAGACGATGCGCTCGCCGTTCGGCGTGACCTCGGCGAGCGTCTTGTTGGCATGCAGGCCCGTGTGGCCCTGGTGGAGGACGCAGGTGTGGCTGCCGTGCAGTGAGGTGCTGGCGCAGGGAGTCGGGTCGGCGAAGAGGTCGGTCATGTCTGCTGCTCCTTGGTGGTGGGATGCTGTGGGTGGTCCCGCTCGCGCTCCCTGCGAGCGGGGCCGGCTTGCGTGCGGGGTCAGGCGGTGGCGCGGGCGTACAGGTGCCGGATGGCGGCCTCGGCCTGCTGCGGAACGACCCCGTTGCCGAGGGCCTTGAGCTGCTGGGTGCGGGTGAGGCCGGGAACGTCGGTGACGTGGTCGGCGTCGAGGCCCATGAGCCACTCGACGAACTGGGGGCTCAGGCGGCGTCGATCGTCAGTTGCCCACGGGGCACGTCGTCCGGTGGCGGACTCCCAGCGGGCAATGGCGGGGGCGAACTCACGCCAATCCGGCCGCTGTGCGTCATGTCCGTGAGTGTCCAGCCCAAGTTCACGCTCGGGTTGTCCGTCTTCCGGCCCGCTGTGGCGTTCCGGGTGCCCCGGGAGTCCGCCACTGTCGGCGTCGGCAGCAGGTTCACGGCCACCTCGTTCAGCAGCCTGGCGTTCGTCCCGATCAAGTTCGACTGTCCGGACTTCCAGTCCCGGGCAGCCGGTGTCGGCAGCAGGTGTTCCACCTCGTCCGCCAGTGTTGGCCCGTGCCCCCCGGCTTTCCGTTTGTCCGGGTGTTGCGACCCGCCGTTGACCGCGAGCTGTGCCGTCGGGGTCTTGAGCAGTGGCGAGGATGAAGAGCCGCTCACGGCGGTGGGGAGCGCCGACCTCCGATGCGCGTACAAGGCACCACTCCGCATCGAACCCGAGGCGGGCAAGGTCGGCGAGGACGGTGTCGAATCCCAGTCGAAGGTGACCTGAGACGTTCTCAAAGATCGCGACTCGGGGTCGTAGAACGCGAAGGGCGTCTGCGATGTACGGCCAGATGTGGCGGTCATCTTCGGTTCCTTTCCGTCGGCCGGCGACGCTGAAGGGCTGGCACGGGTAGCCGCCGGTGACGATGTCGACGGGCCCGTGCTGATCGAGGACGGCCTGCCAGTCGGTGGCGGTGAGATCTCCGAGGTTCGGGACCCCGGGCATGCGGTGGGCGATGATGCGGGCGGCGCCGGGGTCAATATCCGAGGTCCAGGCGACGGTGCCGCCGAACACCCGCTGCACGGCCTGGTCGAGGCCGCCGTAGCCGGTGCAGAGGCTGCCGAGGCGGGGGCGGTCGGGCACGGGGTCTCCTTCGTGGTGGGCGGGTCAGGCGGCGGGGGTGCGGAGGGCCGTTTCGAGGTCGGCGCGGTGGGCGGCCTGCTCGGCGGGGGTCCAGCTGTGGTTGGTGCGGGTGCCGCCGAACGTGCCGTCGGGCCATTCCTCGTAGGCGAGGTGCGGGTCGAGCGGCTGGGGGTTGGGGGCCGCGGTCATGCGGCGGCCTGCTGCTGGCCGGCGCGCTGCTCGGCCTCGGCGAGGATGGCGACGAGGCGGCGGCGGATGGGGCTGGTGTTGATGCGGCCAGTGCAGTCGGTGTCGGGGGCGAGGTAGCCGTTCCAGTTCGGGTGGCCGAGCGTGTCGGCGATCTGCTGGACGAGGTCGGGGTGGCGGGCGACGAGGCGGACGCGCTCGGCGCAGCGGGTGGCGGCTTGGGCGGCGATGTCCTTCATGAAGGTCTTGAGGTCGTTCTGCTGCCGGATGGCGGCGATGTCTGCCTCGGTGATGTCGGTCATGCGGCGTCCTTCCTGCGGCGGTCGGTGCCGGTGATGACGACGCGGTCGCACATCTCGGTGAGGCGGGATGCGACGCGGTCGCCGAGGCGGTCGGCGAGCTGCTTGGGGAGCACGTTGCTGGTGAAGAGGGTGGGGAGCTGGTTCTCGTAGCGGTGGTTGACGAGCCGGAAGTTGATCTCTTCGGTCCACTCGGTGGCTTTGGCGGCGCCGAGGTCGTCGACAAGGAGGAGCCGGGCGTGGGCGTACTTCCGGAACTCGGTTTCGCTGTCGATGCCGGTGCGGGGGCGGAGGGCGGCGTACATGTCGGCGCTGGAGGTGGCGGTCCAGGTGGCGGTGATGCCGGTGACGGCGAGGGCGCGGAGGGTGCCGTAGGCCTGGTGGGTTTTGCCGACGCCGGTGGGGCCGAGGAGGAGCAGGCTGCGGCCGTTGGTGAGGGTGGGGGTGATGGCGTCCCGGCGTTCCTGCTCGGCGCGGGTCTGGGTGGTGAGCTCCTGGAGCCACGCTGCGGTCTCGGGGAGGGTGGCGAGGGCGTTGCGGTAGATGAACGGGGTGGTCTTGCGGGCGTGGGTGATGGCTCGGCGGATGAGGTTCATTTCGCTGAACGGGTCGCCGTCCCGGGTGTTGAGCTGTTCGGCGGTGAGGCCGCGGTCGGCGAGGAGCTGGTGGAAGTTGTCGGCCGTGAGGTCGACCGGCGGGGTGATGTCCATGAAGGGCTCACATGGGGTCGTAGTAGGCGGACTGGTCGTCGGGGTTGGTCCAGGGCTGGTAGCCGCCGGAGACGGCGCGCAGCGGGGGCCTGGTGGCTCGCTCGGACGCCCACTTGGCGGAGCGGCGGATCCACTTCTGCCACTCGGCCGGCCAGTTGGGACGGCGGCTGTAGTTGGCGCGGTGGTGGTCGACGAAGAGGGCGGTCTCGTGGTCGATGTCGAGGTTGGGGCCGAAGGTGTCGAGGGCCCAGCGGCGCATCGAGTCGGTGAGGGTGAAGCCGTCGTCGTCGATGGGTGCGGTACGGGGTGACGTGGGCGTCACCCCGTACCCCCCCTGGTTCATCGGGGGGTTAGTGGGTGGTTCAAAGGATGGTTTGGGTGACGTGGGCGTCACCCCGTTCGCGACGTCCACGTCACCCCGTTCGGACGTGGGCGTCACCCCGGTGGTGACGTGGGCGTCACCCCGTCGAGGTGACGTGGGCGTCACCCCGGTCTTCTTTCCGCCCCGCGCTCGGGACGAGGCGAGCTTCGCCACCGCGGCCCGAGCCTCCTCGTCGCCAGCCCGTCCGCCCGGCACCACACGCTCGATCGCCAGGTCGTACACCTCGGGCCGGCGGTCGGACGGGATGTGCGCGACGAGCGACTCGTCCCCGCTGCGGATCAGACCACCGTCCTTCAGGCCCTTGAGGTCGCGCTGTACGGATCGCTCGGACTTGCAGGTGTAGGCGGCGAGGGTGGGAATCGAGGGGTAGGCGCCGCGGCCCTTGGAGTCGGCGTGGTCAGCCAGGCCGAGGAGCGTGCCGAGGTACTGCGGCGGCATCGGCGGGGCGAACTTCAGCGCCCACACAGTGGCTTCGACGCTCAACGCTGGCCTTCTCTCGATCAGTGCGGGGAGGGTGGATCGGGGCCCGGGGCGCGGTGGCCCCGGGCGGGGGTCAGGCGGCTTGCAGGCGGGCGCGGCTACGGACGTGGATGCCGTGCCGTTGGGACGGGGTCAGGCCTCCGCGAATCCCGAACCGGTTGTCCTTCGTTCTTCCGCCCTCGTCCTGGAGCGCATCGCGGAGACACGCCTCCCAGACCGGGCACGGATCACAGACCCGCTTCGCGAAGTCCACGGCCGGCTTGTTGCCCGGGTCCGGGAACATCAGGTCCTCGTAGCCGTCCTCGGCGAGGAACAGACAGGCGGCCTGGGCCCGCCAATCGGGGGCCTTCGTGGTGCTGGTGCCTCGGGGGTCCATTACGCAGCCACCGCCGTTCTGGCGCGGACGACGGTCCGCTTGGTACAGCCGAGCCGCTCGGCGATCTCGCCTGCCGAATGGCCCTCGGCGGTGAGGCGCCGGATCGTCTGGTCGCGGCTGGCCTTAACCGGGTCGACGAGCGGGGCCGGCGCGTCCTGGCGGTCGCGGAGGATGCGACGGCGCTCGGCGGTGGTGGTGCCGCCCCAGATGCCGCGCTCGTTGTACTTGAGCGCCCACTCAAGGCACTGCGCGCGGACCGTGCAGCCGGTGCAGATGCGGACGGGTTCGGCGGTGGGTTCGCCGGTGCCGGGGAAGAACAGCTCGGGGTCGACCTGCCGGCACAGGCCGTAGGCCTGCCAGTTGGTGCCCGTGCTGGGGAGGGTGGTCATCCCCAGCACGGGAGTAGGAGTGGTCACGCGACGTCCTCCTTGTCGAGGTCGAGCACACGGCGGCCTTCCGGCAGGAGCGGCTCAGCCTGGTAGCCGGTCGCGTCCAACAGTTGGTCCGTCAGACGGGCGACCACCCGGCGCTGGACCGCGGCCTCAGCCCGCAGGATGGCCACGGCCCGCAGCGCGCGGGCCAGGCGGTAGCCGTCCGTGTCGCGGCGTCCCTCGGCCTGCTCGACGAAGGCCACGGCCCGACGGCGCAGCTTCTGCTCGGAGGCCAGTCGCGCTTCAGCCTGCCGCTGCTCAATGCGAGCCTCACACGTGGCCGCTTCGGCCTCGTCAACGAGGTGCCACACGGCCGTCACGGCGAGGTCCACGTTGGCCTGCGCACGGCGGCGTGAGATGAAGGGGAAGCGCATCACGCCACCGCCCCGTTGCCGGGCTGTGCGGTCTCGGGCCAGTCGACGGACCCGTCGATGGCGTCCTGGTCCCAGTCGTCCGCCGCCGTGTCGTCGCGGGTCACCGTGTAAGAGGAGTCCACCGGGGGCGGGGCGACCGGCATCGTGCTGGGGCCGGTGACCGCGGCGATGCTGAGCGGCGCCTGCTGCGGGACGACCTCGGCGTGGACCGTTCCCTCCAGCTCCTCGGACACGTACGGCATGCCGTGCAGGGCATCCGAGGCGATCAGCCGGCAGATCTCGCCCGTCGCGCGGGCGATCAGCATGGTCTTCGGCTGCTTCTTCCACTGGTCCTTGTTGAGGAGCCCCAGCAGCCTGGCGCGCGGAATGTCCCAGACGACCTCCTGCCATGCCTCGGAGCCCTTCCGGCGGCCCCGCATGATGCACAGGGTGTCGGTGGACTCGACGACCTCGACCTCGTGGCCCTGCCGCTGGACGATGCCGCGCATGGCGTGCGCCCTCAGCGCGGGCTGGCCCTGGATGACGTCGATGGACTTGAGCGACGTCATCGGCTGGAGACCGAGCTCGTGGCCAGCGAGGACGACGGCGACGATCTCGTCACGCTTGCCGCGGTACGCCCCGGCGAGGGTGGTACCGGCGATGGCCTGGGCGATGCCGGAGATGGCGGCGGCTTCGCGGGCCCACTTTTCCAGGGAGGAGTCGATGGGCTGGTTGGCGGGGACGGCGACGGGCGTCGTTTCGCGGGTGGCGATTTCGGTCACTGGAGGTACTCCTCGGCCTGGCGGATGGTGTCCCAGGAGGGCATGCCGATCTGCGGGATTTCGGTAGTGGGCCCGGTCCAGTCGGGCCAGATGCCGGTGGACTCGCACTCGGCGTAGACGCGCAGCGCACGTTCGTTGCGGGCGCGGCCGATGTCGCGGTCCTGCTGGTGGAGTTCCCGCACGGTGATCAGGTACGGGGCGGCTTTGGATTGGAAGACGAAGACGAACCGCACCTCGTCGGGCGCCAGGACGGCGGTGATGCCGTCGACGTAGAGCGCGTCCTGCTGGTGGTAGCCGTGGTCCCGGATCGCCCGGGACACCGCGGTCGGGGCGGCGTCGGCGCACGACTTGTAGTCGACGCACAACGTCAGCCCCGGCAGCTGCTTCAGCCAGTCCGGTCGCACCCGGCAGCGGACACCGGTTGCTGGATCCGTCCAGTACAGGGACTGTTCGGCCAGGCCCGTGCCCGGGGCCAGCAGCGGTCCGGCCAGCGGGTGAGCCCGCAGCGCGGCGGCCATGGCGTGGACCTGGTCCATCTCCGCCTGCTTCAGCGGGATGCCACCGCGCTCCCGGATCTCCGCAACCTGGGCCTTCGCGGCCTTCGTGTCCCAGCGGGCGCCCTCGACGACCTCAAGGTCCGGGCCCTCACCGAGGACCAGCTTGTGCGCGGCGTGCCCCACGTCGAACGTCTTCTTCGGCGCCGGCGGCTGGTCCTGCTCGTACTTGAACTGGGCCGGGCAGCCCGGGGCGAGCAGGGCGCGCAGGCCGGACGAAGAGATCGACGAGCGGTCCGCGTGGTACACCTCGGCCGGGATCCCGTCACGCATCTCCGGGGCGAGAACAGGCTCGACGGCGGCGGTCATGCGGTCTCTCCGAAGAGGTAGATGCGGGCGATGTCGTGGGCGTACTCGGCAGCGGCCTCCGACGGCGCGTTCCGAATGCCGCCCGCGCGGGCGATCTGCCGTCCGTGCGTTTCGAGGAGGAAGGCGAGATGCCGCACGACCGGCGCGGTGATCTCGACAGCACGTCCGGCGGTCTCGGCGCTTTCGGCCTGCTGGTTCAGGTCGGCGGCAGCGATGAGAAGCTGCTCGGCCTCGGTCATCGGTCACCCCCGCAGGTGCAGTCCTCGAACGTGCTCTTGCAGCGGGGGCAGCGGGGGACGGCCGACAGGGGGTCGACGTGCGTCAGGTAGATGCCGCCCGAGTAGTCGTCGACCGCGACGACCGGGGCACCGTGGCCCAGGTTCCAGGCGCGGCTACGGGTGACGGTCTTCAGCCGGTCGTCCGGGTCGAAGGCTGGGTGCTCGGGACGCGCCATGGGGTAGGCCATGACCGGCGTGCCCACCGGGTACAGCTCGTTCCACTCGTCGGCAGTCACAGCGCCTCCCCATCACGCGGGCCCGGGATCGTGGGCAGGTCGCGGCCGAGGGCGTAGTCGTGGTGCAGGTCCGACGAGTGCGGGTCCTCCTGCTGGCGGGCCAGCCGAGCGGCGATCATGTGGGCCTGGAACACGCAGTTCGAGCAGTCCTCGCCGTACGTGTATCCGGCGCCGCAGGTCTGGCAGGTCTGGATCGGCGCGGGCGTCAACGCCTCCAGCTCGGCGATCCGGTCCCGCTGCACTCGCAGCTGCTCGGCCGCGTCGGACAGGGCCTCGTTCGTCGAGTGCCGCTCCGCCCGAAGCTCGGCCATGGCCTCGTCGACCACGGCGTCGATCAGCTTGTTCGCGCGGTCCTCCGACACGAAGGCCCCAGTCACACGACGGAACAGCTCGTCGCGGGCGCTCATGCGGCACCGCCCAGCGTGCGCACCGGCGAGAACCAGGCGCGGATCGCGTTCGGCGTCCACGGATTCGACTCACCCGGACCCGCCTCCGCCGGGTCCTGCGGGGAGTCGCACACCATCAGCGGCTCACCGCTCTTCGTGACACCCGCCTGCCGCCACGTGTCGCCCTCGCGGTCCAACAAGACCAGGTTCGTCCGACGGTCACCCGCCGGGAAGTTCGTCGGTACAGTGATGTCCATGGATCCACTCCATTCAGTGGGTTCGTAGGGGCTGCGGGACCCGGCACGGTCTCGTCGGCCCCGAACTGTTTCTGGGGGGTCAGGCGGCCTTCGCCTGTCGGCGCTTCGCGGCCCGTGCGGCCACCGCCTTCAGCGAGATCGCGCGCATGTGCGCCTTGCGCAGGTGCTCCGCCACGCGGACGATCTGGTCCTCCGTCGCGTTCGGGTGCATCTCCCGCGCCCGCTCCGTGAACCTGCGGTCCGCCGCCGCCCGCGCCGGCGCCGTCCGCCCGACCGGGTCGAGCGTGTTCGCCCAACTCGTCTCCGCTGCGATCTGCGCTCGCAGGCGTAGGACCTGCGGATCCTTCGAACTCATCGAGTCCCCTCCGTCGTCTGTATCCGCAGATGCGGATGAGGGTGGCTGAAAAAGAGCGCCCATGGGGGCGCCGACGGCAGTGCTAATGATCTCTGCTTGCCTCCGGGTCACCGTTGGGCGCGTTCCCTGCAAGAGTTTGCGGATCTTGCTTGCCGACAGTCCGCTAGTCTTGGCCAAGGTTTGCACGGTGTGTACTTGATGTCCCGGTTCCGGTGACCTCATCAGCCGCCCTAAGACGCCTTCGTCGCGCAGGCGGTAGCGGTCTTCCGGCATAGATCTGACCTCCGTGTCATCCGCATCTGCGGATACGGATAGCTAAGCACAGTGGTGACACGGTGTCCAGTACCGCAGTGCTAGACGCCCTGTCGTCCCTGCCCGTCTCAGTTTTCAGCCTCTTTACGCAGGCCGCGTAGCCATCCACATCCGCAGTTGTGGACAATGGCAGGCGCTGGGGATGGCCTCACTGCAAGCGAGCCGACACGCCTGCACCACCCCCTACGGAGACAAGATGCCGACCGATGCACCCGAGACCCTCACGGATCTCGTCATGGCCACCCTCGCCCCCCACGGCCGAGGCACCATCGACACTCTCTATGAGGGGTGCACCGATCCGGCCACCGGCTACCGGCCATCCCGGACTACCGTGTGGAAGTTGGCGTCTTACGAACGCGCCGAGACGGTCAAGATCAATCCGAGGGTGGTGGGCGCTGTTGCCGCCGGCCTTGGGATCCCGCTGCGTCGCGTCCAGGCTGCGGCCGCGTACCAGTTCACTGGCTACCACACCGTCTCAAGCGTGGCGGGAGCCACTGTGATTCACGAGCCCGGCTCCAATCCAGATGGCTCCAAGACGCGTGAGGTGCTGGACAGTTGGGAACGGGAAGAGCAGCGATGACGTTCTATGGATGCGCAGAGTAACCGACCGTCAGTTGATCCGTGCAGGTCAATCCATCGGATTCACTCCCCGGAAGCACCGTGAAGGCGTAGAGTAACGGTGCTCCCAGCGCTCGAACGCGCGTGCGATGAAACGTGCCCGAAAGGAGCGCGGGGGAAGGGGACAACCTCATGGTCGAGGTACGCATCCAGCAGGCCGCACTCGATGCCGGCGTGAAGATGGTCTTCAAGGAGTTCGCCACCTGTGTCCGCGTAGCCCACGACCCGAGAGCCCTCACCGAAGGGGAAGCTCTCGACCTGCTGCGCCACCATCTTCCCGGCGCCCGTGGCGAGCTTCAGATCGTCCGCTGCCCAGGATGACCTGTCCCCTATATAGGGGCCCAATCCGATACCGTGGGGCGTGCCCCCACCGGGTGATCCTTCCGGACAATCTCAGTCAAGGATATTGCACCCCACAGCGGTGAGCGGCGACCACGTCTTTCCAGCTTGAGTACAGCGGTGAGCCCCGCATAGTGCGCGACTATCTTGACTGACCGGCACTCCTGAAACCGCCCCTGACCATTGCGTTCTTCGGTCAGGGGCGGTTTGCTGTTTGAGCACAGCGGTAC
>NZ_JBVJVO010000029.1:0-49935 GCF_055603625.1 Streptomyces sp. NPDC037273 | reverse complement strand
CACCCGCTCCCTCGCTGCTGCCTAGCCCCCCCCCCCCCCCCCCCCTCCCCCCCCCCCCCCCCCCCCCCCCCCCCCCCCCCCCCCAGGCCCTAGGATCTCCCCGTGAACGCCGGTTAACAGCCGTTAACGGGCGGGTCTTGGTCGGGAGGGTGTGCGGTCATGTCCGAGCAGCGTTTTGGTGAGTTCGTGGTGGTGCGGAAGGACGGGGACGGGCACGTCGCCGAGCTCGTCCTCGACCGGCCCAAGGCCATGAACGCCGTCTCGTCCGAGATGGCCCGCTCCCTGGGCGCCGCCTGCGAGGCGCTCGCGGCCGACCCGGCGGTCCGCGTCACCGTGCTGACCTCGTCGAACGACCGGGCCTTCTGCGTCGGCGCGGACCTCAAGGAGCGCAACTCCTTCACCGACGCCGAGCTGGTCCGGCAGCGCCCGACCGCCCGCGCCGCCTACACCGGCGTCCTGGAGCTGCCGATGCCGACCGTCGCGGCCGTGCACGGCTTCGCCCTGGGCGGCGGCTTCGAGCTGGCGCTCGCCTGTGACGTCATCGTCGCCGACGCGACCGCCGTGGTCGGCCTCCCCGAGGTCTCCGTCGGCGTCATCCCGGGCGGCGGCGGTACGCAGCTGCTCCCGCGCCGGGTGGGCGCGGCGCGCGCCGCCGAGCTGGTCTTCACGGCCCGCCGGGTGGAGGCGGCGGAGGCCCGCGAGCTGGGTCTGGTGGACCTCCTGGAGGAGGACGCGCGGACGGCCGCCCTGGAGCTGGCCGGCCGGATCGCCGCCAACTCGCCGGTCGGGCTGCGCGCCGCCAAGAAGGCGATGCGTCTCGGTCAGGGCCTGGACCTGCGGGCGGGTCTCGAGGTCGAGGACGCGGCCTGGCGTTCGGTGGCCTTCTCGGGCGACCGGGCGGAGGGCGTCGCGGCCTTCAACGAGAAGCGGAAGCCGAACTGGCCGGGGGAGTAGGGCCGGGGAGCGCGGCGGACGCCCGTCCGGTTCGTCCCTGATTTTACTAAATGTGACTTACGGTGACGTCTCGAAGGTGAAATCGGGTCAAACCTCCCTAAGCTGGAGGAATGGGAGAGGACGTACGGCTGCGGGCCGTAGTGGCGCTGGCGCAGGGGATGGCGGCGGCGCACACTCCGCGAGAGTTCTGGCGGGCGGCGGCGCTCGGGGCCTGTGAGGGGCTCGACGGCACGTTCGCGGCCCTGTCCGTCTGGCAGCGGGATCACGGCCGGCTGAAGGTCCTGGTGAACGCGGGGGCGCGGGCCGTGGGGGAGGAGGAGTTCCCGGACTCGGAGACGTATCCGGTGCACCAGTTCCCCGAGATCACCGAGTTCCTGCACGAGCAGTGGGCGGGCGGCGGCGAGCCGGACTCCTGGGTGGAGACCGCCTCCGACCGGGTGCCCACCGGCCGGGTCCTCGGGCTGCGCAAGCGGGGCCGGGGCTGCTGTGTGGTCGCGCCGATCGTGCTGCACGGGCGGGCCTGGGGCGAGCTGTACGTGGCCCGGCCGCCGGAGGCGAAACCTTTCACCCGGGCGGACGCCGACTTCGCGACCGTCCTCTCGGCGGTCGTCGCGGCCGGCATCGCCCAGGCGGAACGGCTTGAGGAGGTCCGCAAGCTGGCCTTCACGGACCCGCTCACCGGGCTCGCCAACCGGCGGGCGGTCGACACCCGCCTCGACGAGGCCATCGAGCGCTACCGGATGGACGGATCGGTGGTCAGCCTCGTGGTCTGCGACCTCAACGGCCTCAAGCGCGTCAACGACACCCACGGCCACGCCGTCGGCGACCGTCTCCTCGAACGCTTCGGCTCGGTCCTCTCCCGCTGCGGCGCCCGGCTCCCCGGCGCCCTCTCGGCCCGGCTCGGCGGCGACGAGTTCTGTCTGCTCACGGTCGGCCCGACGGCCGACGAGGTCGTCGCGGTCGCCGAGGAGCTCTGCGTGCGGGCCGCCGAACTGGAGCTCGGCGAGGGCGTCGCCTGCGGCGTGGCCTCCACCGGCGACCCCATCGGCCCCCTCAAGTCCGCCCGCCGGCTCTTCCGGCTCGCCGACGCCGCCCAGTACCAGGCCAAGGCCGACCGCTCCGCCAAGCCGGTCGTCGCGGGCCGCGACGGCACCGTCATCCGGCTCGCCGACGCCCCGCCCGGAGCCCGCGACCGGCGCCGTTTCCGCGACGCTCCCCCGGTGGAGCACCCGTCGGAGGCCCGGCCGGACGCGCCTCCGCGACCCGACTGACCGGTAAGGGTCCGTCCCGTGTCGGGACAGTGACACATTCCCCTAGTGACATGTCGGTCTTCAATCCGTAGGGTGCTGAATATGGATATGCAGACAGTCGTCGTCCTCGGCACGTCCGGTACGACCCCGCAGGACGTCATCGACGTCGCCCGCCACGGCGCCCGCGTCGAGCTGTCGGCCGACGCGGTGGCCGCGCTGACCGCCGCCCGCGAGATCGTGGACGCCCTCGCCGCCAAGCCCGAGCCCGTCTACGGCGTCTCGACCGGCTTCGGCGCCCTCGCCACCCGCCACATCAGCCACGAGCTCCGCGCGCAGCTCCAGCGCAACATCGTCCGCTCGCACGCCGCCGGCATGGGCCCGCGCGTCGAGCGCGAGGTCGTCCGCGCGCTGATGTTCCTGCGGCTGAAGACCGTCGCCTCCGGCCACACCGGCGTCCGCCCCGAGGTCGCCCAGACCATGGCCGACGTCCTCAACGCCGGCATCACCCCGGTCGTCCACGAGTACGGCTCCCTCGGCTGCTCCGGCGACCTCGCCCCGCTCTCCCACTGCGCCCTCGCGCTCATGGGCGAAGGCGACGCCGAAGGCCCCGACGGCGTCGTGAAGCCCGCCGGCGAGCTCCTCGCCGCCGCCGGCATCGCGCCCGTCGAGCTCAAGGAGAAGGAGGGCCTCGCCCTCCTCAACGGCACCGACGGCATGCTCGGCATGCTGGTCATGGCCCTCGCCGACCTCGACACCCTCTACAAGTCGGCCGACATCACCGCCGCGCTCTCCCTCGAAGCCCTCCTCGGCACCGAGAAGGTCCTCGAACCCGAGCTGCACACGGTCCGCCCGCACCCCGGCCAGGCCGCCTCCGCCGCCAACATGCTCGCCGTCCTCAAGGGCTCCGGCCTCACCGGCCACGCCCAGGCAGGCGAAGCCCCCCGCGTCCAGGACGCCTACTCGGTCCGCTGCGCCCCGCAGGTCGCCGGCGCCGGCCGCGACACCATGGCGCACGCCCTGCTCGTCGCCGAGCGCGAGCTGGCCGCCGCCGTCGACAACCCGATCGTCCTGCCCAACGGCGAAGTCCGCTCCAACGGCAACTTCCACGGCGCCCCGGTCGCGTACGTCCTCGACTTCCTCGCCATCGCCGCCGCCGACCTCGGCTCCATCGCCGAGCGCCGCACCGACCGGCTCCTCGACAAGAACCGCTCGCACGGCCTGCCGCCGTTCCTCGCGGACGACGCCGGCGTCGACTCCGGCCTGATGATCGCCCAGTACACGCAGGCCGCCCTGGTCAGCGAGATGAAGCGGCTCGCCGTCCCGGCCTCCGCCGACTCCATCCCGTCCTCCGCGATGCAGGAGGACCACGTCTCCATGGGCTGGTCCGCCGCCCGCAAGCTGCGCACCGCGATCGGCAACCTCAACCGGATCATCGCGGTCGAGATGTACGCCGCGACCCGGGGCATCGAGCTCCGCGCGGGCCTCACCCCGGCCCCCGCCTCCCAGGCCGCCATCGACGCGCTCCGCGCCGCCGGCGTCGAGGGCCCGGGCCCGGACCGCTTCCTCGCCCCCGACCTGGCCGCCGCCGACGCCTTCGTCCGCGAGGGCAGGCTGGTCGCCGCCGTGGAGCCGGTCACCGGCCCCCTGGCGTAACGCCCGGCCGCACGCGACGAGGGCCCGCCCCCGGACTTCCGGGAGCGGGCCCTCGCCCGTAACACGGACAAGAAAAGCGCGGTCAGGACGCCCGGCCGCGGCGCCGCATCGCCAGGGCCACGAAGCCCGCGCCGACCCCCAGGAAACCCGTGCCGCCCATCACGTACGGGGTGGTGTCGAGCCGGCCGGTCTCCGCGAGGCGGCCGTCGGCGACGGGGCCGTCCTGGCTCACCCCGACCCGTACCCCGCCCTGCTCGTCGGTGGCGTTCGCGGACGGCACGAACCACAGGGCGCACAGCAGCGTCCCCGCGGCGGTGGCGGTCAGCAGTGGGCGTCGGGCGGCGGACACGGAAATTTCGATCCCCCCTGCGGAAACCGCGAATTGGTAGGTGCGCCG
Organism: Streptomyces sp. NPDC037273; assembly: GCF_055603625.1. NCBI lineage: Bacteria > Bacillati > Actinomycetota > Actinomycetes > Kitasatosporales > Streptomycetaceae > Streptomyces > Streptomyces sp. NPDC037273. The sequence goes on along the minus strand of NZ_JBVJVO010000029.1, from coordinate 45,681 downwards.
ATGCTAATGAACACAGCGGGTCGCGGGAAAGCCGAGACCCCTCCGGCGCCTACGCTCCGGTCCATGAGCATTCCTGAGTCAGCACGCTATGTACGCCTTCGCGTCGATGTGGTCCTGGAGATCGACGGACCCGCCGAACTGGCCGAGGCCGCCAAGGTCCGGATCGCCGCCGACGAGTTCATGCCCGAGGACGAGCGGGCGCAGGCCCGCGTCGTCGTGACCGAGGACAGCACCGAGGCCCTCGCCCACCTCGTCGAGCCCTTCGACCTGATCCGCGACGTCCCCGGCATCGAGATGGTCCAGGCCTCCTGGAGCACCGAGGAGATCGATTACGACCCCGATGCGCTGGAGTGGGACCTCGGCGAGGAAGATGGGGACGAGGAAGACGACGACGACCAGCCGTAGGGGTGGGCACCGGCCGCAGCGCCGCCGGTGGAAACCCTGCTCGAAGGCCCTGGGACGATGTCCCGGGGCCTTTCCCGTGCGTGCTTTCCGGCCAGGCCGCCGGCCACCGGGAACCGGACGCTCCGGACGTGCGTGTCGGTCAGTGGTGTTCCCCACAAACCCGCCGGTTCCGGAACCGGACGGGGTGTCATGGGTATTGAAGTAGACGTAGTGATCGGCAGGGAATCGGCGACGATGGAGAAGCGTGTGATGACGATCGGCAAGCGCCGCAAGAGCCTGGCCGCCGCGGCCGCCGTGCTCGGCGGTGTGCTGGTGCTCTCGGCGTGCAACGACGGCGACAAGGACGGCAGCGCCTCCGGTTCCGCCACGCCACCGTCGCAGGCCCAGGTCGACGAGGCGGCCGCGCAGAAGACCTCCAAGGCGCAGATCACCATCTCGCCGAAGAACGGCGTGCAGAACGCCTCCATCAACAACGACGCCAAGGTCACCGTCACCGAGGGCAAGCTCACCCAGGTCACCATGACCTCCGCCGAGGGCACCGAGGTCAAGGGCGAGATAGCGGCCGACGGGCTCAGCTGGAAGCCGTCCGGCCCGCTCAAGCGCGCCACGGTCTACAAGATCGCCGCCACCGCCGCCGACGCGGCCGGCCTCGAAGCCCACGAGAACTCCTCGTTCACCACGGTCTCGCAGGCCAACAGCTTCATCGGGAACTTCACCCCCGAGGACGGCTCGACCGTCGGCGTCGGCATGCCCGTCTCGATCAACTTCAACAAGTCGATCACCGACAAGAAGGCCGTCCAGGGCGGCATCAGCGTCTCCTCCAGCTCCGGCCAGGAGGTCGTCGGGCACTGGTTCAACTCGACCCGCCTCGACTTCCGCCCCGACCAGTACTGGACCGAGGGCTCGACCGTCACGCTGAAGCTGGACCTCGACGGCGTCGAGGGCGCCGACGGCGTCTTCGGCGTCCAGCAGAAGACCGTCACCTTCAAGATCGGCCGCAACCAGGTCTCGACCGTCGACGTCGCCACCAAGACCATGACGGTCAAGCAGGACGGCAAGACGGTCAAGACCATCCCGATCTCCGCCGGCTCCCCGGACAACACCACCTACAACGGCCAGATGGTGATCTCCGAGAAGTTCAAGGAGACCCGGATGAACGGCGCCACCGTCGGCTTCACCGACTCCGACGGCAAGGGCGAGTACGACATCAAGGACGTGCCGCACGCCATGCGCCTGTCCACCTCCGGCACCTTCATCCACGGCAACTACTGGGGCGCGCGGTCGATCTTCGGCTCCGTGAACACCAGCCACGGCTGCGTCGGCCTCGCCGACGTCAAGGGCGCCGGTGACCCCAACCAGATGGCCGCCTGGCTCTTCGACCACTCCCTGGTCGGCGACGTCGTCATCGTCAAGAACTCCGACGACAAGACGATCAAGCCCGACAACGGCCTCAACGGCTGGAACATGAGCTGGTCCGAGTGGAAGGCCGGCTCGGCGGTCTGACCCCACCCGCCACGCACACACGGCGACGGCCCCCTCCCGCCCGGGAGGGGGCCGTCGCCGTCCCCGTCAGCGCGCGTCCACCCGCTCGTCCGCCCCCCAGCCGGCGAGCAGCCGCAAGGACTCCTCGGAGCGCGACCCCGGCTCCGCGTGGAAGGTGACCAGGTACTGCTCCGGGTCGTCGGTCAGCGTCAGCGTCTCGCACCACAGCGTCAGCTCGCCCACCAGCGGATGGTGCAGCCGCTTGGCGCCGTGCCCCTTGTCCTTCACGTGATGCGCCGCCCACAGGCTCCTGAACGGCTCGCTCTTCACCGACAGCTCGCCGACCAGCGCCGAGAGCAGCGGATCGTCCGGATGCCGGCCCGCGTCCACCCGCAGATGGCTCACCACCTCACAGGCCTTCTGCTCCCAGTCGACGAACAGGTCCCGGCAGTCGTCGCCCAGGAACAGCAGCCGGGCGATGTTCCGCTCCCCGGGCGGCAGCGCGGTCACGTCGCCGAACAGCGCGGCGGCCATCCGGTTGCACCCCAGGACGTCCGTGCGCCGCCCCACCACGTACGCCGGCACCTCCGTCATGGCGTCCATCAGCCGCTGCACGCCCGGCCGCAGCCGCTGCGGCCGCGCGGGCCTCCGGCGCCCCGGCGCGGGCTTGGCGAGGCGGGTGAGGTGGTCCCGCTCGGCCGCGCTCAGCCGCAGGGCCCGCGCGATGGCGTCGAGGACCTCGAAGGACACGTTGCGGCCGTTGCCCTGTTCGAGCCGGGTGTAGTACGCCACCGACACCCCGGCCAGCTGCGCCAGCTCCTCCCGGCGCAGCCCCGGCACCCGCCGGTGCCGCCCGTGATCGGGCAGCGACACGTCCTGGGGCTTCAGCCGGGCCCGCCGGGAGCGCAGGAATTCGCCGAGTTCGGCACTGAGGTCCATACGGCCCCATTATCGGCGACCGGCACCGGCCCGCGGACGTACGTTCCTGACCCCGCCAGTGGTAGGCACAGCGGGCGTAGGCACGGCAGGTGGCTGGGTACGGTCCACGGCGTGCGGCAGCATCGAACCCATGAGCACGCACGTCACCACCGTCCCCGCCTACGCCGCGCCCGCCCCCGAGGCCCCGCTGGAGCGCACCACCGTGCCGCGCCGGCCCGTCGGCGAGCACGACGTCCTCATCGACATCAAGTACTCCGGCATCTGCCACTCCGACATCCACCAGACCCGCGACGGCTGGGGCAAGGGCAGCTACCCGATGGTCCCCGGCCACGAGATCGCCGGCGTCGTCGCCGAAGTCGGCCCGGGCGTGACCAGGTTCGCGGTGGGCGACCGGGTGGGCGTCGGCTGCTTCGTCGACTCCTGCCGGGAGTGCGCCAACTGCCGCGGCGGCCTTGAGCAGTACTGCTCCGAGGGCGCCACCGGCACCTACAACGCCCGGGACAGGAACGGCGAACCGACCTACGGCGGCTACTCGACCCGCATCGTCGTCGACGAGAACTACACCCTCCGCATCCCCGAGGGGCTCGGCCTCGACGAGGCCGCCCCGCTGCTCTGCGCCGGCATCACGCTCTACTCGCCGCTCGCCCACTGGCAGGCGGGGCCCGGCAAGAAGGTCGCGATCGTCGGCCTCGGCGGGCTCGGCCACATGGGCGTCAAGATCGCCCACGCGCTCGGCGCCGACGTCACCGTCCTCAGCCGCTCGCTCAAGAAGCGCGAGGACGCCCTCGCCCTGGGCGCCGACCACTTCCACGCCACCGAGGACCCGGAGACCTTCACGGCCCTCGCCGGCAGCTTCGACCTGATCGTCTCCACCGTCTCGGCGCCGCTCGACCTCGCCGCCTACCTCGGTCTCCTCAGGACCGACGGCGCCCTCGTCAACGTCGGCCTCCCCGAGGAGCCCCTCCTCGTCCACCCGTTCTCGCTCATCGGCGGCCGCAAGACCCTCGCCGGCTCCATGATCGGCGGCATCCCCGAGACCCAGGAGATGCTCGACTTCTGCGCCGCCCACGCCCTCGGCGCGGACATCGAGCTGATCGCCGCCGACGGGATCAACGAGGCCTACGAGCGGGTCGTCGCCGGCGACGTCCACTACCGCTTCGTCATCGACACCTCGACCATCTGAACGGTCCGGGTCCCGGCCGGGGCATGACCCGCGAGGTAATCGACCTCCGCGGCACGCCCCGGCACGCTGGACCCATGACCGCATACGCCATCGGAAACCTGCAGCCGAAGCCCGTCCTCGACGACGAGGTCCTCACCTACATGGAGCGCATCCAGGACACCCTGGACCCCTTCGGGGGCCGCTTCCTCGTCCACGGGGCCCGCACCCGCGAAGTCCGCGAGGGCAGCTGGCCCGGCGCCCTCGTCGTCATCGGCTTCCCGACCTACGCGGCCGCCACCGCCTGGTACGACTCCGCCGCCTACCAGGCGCTCATCCCCCTCCGCACCCGGCACATGGCCGGCGACATCCTCCTCGTCGACGGCGTCCCCGAGGGGTACGACGCCGCCGCCACCGCGACGGCGCTGCGGGCGGCGGGGCGTCCGGAAGGCGCCTGACCGCGCTACTCGGCCTTCGCCACGCCGATCGGGCAGGAGACGCCGGTGCCGCCGATGCCGCAGTAGCCGGCAGGGTTCTTGTCGAGGTACTGCTGGTGGTAGGCCTCGGCCGGGTAGAAGGGGCGGGTGTCGTCGGCGGGGAGGACGTGGGTGGTGATCTCGCCGTATCCGGAGCGGGCGAGGACGCGCTGGTAGGCCTCACGGGAGGCGGCGGCCCGCTCGGCCTGGGCGGGGGTGTGGGTGTAGACGGCGGAGCGGTACTGGGTGCCCACGTCGTTGCCCTGGCGGAAGCCCTGGGTGGGGTCGTGGGACTCCCAGAACAGCTTGAGCAGGGACTCGTACGAGACCTTCGCGGGGTCGAAGACGACGCGGACGGCCTCGGTGTGGCCGGTCATGCCGGAGCAGACCTCCTCGTACGCCGGGTTCGGCGTGTATCCGCCCTGGTAGCCGACGAGGGTCGTCCAGACGCCCTCGGTCTGCCAGAACTTGCGCTCGGCGCCCCAGAAGCAGCCCAGGGCGAAGTCGGCGACCTCCAGGCCCTCCGGGTAGGGGCCGAGCAAGGGGTTGCCGAGGACGGTGTGGCGCTCCGGGACGGAGAACTCCGGCTCGGGACGGCCTCGGAGGGCCTGCTCGGGAGTGGGGAGGACGGGGGTGCGGGACAGGAACATGCTGCATCTCTCCTCGACGGTCGGCAGAGGACACAACGCCGACGGCCGGGGAGGGATTCCCCACCCCGGCCGTCCGGACCGCCCCGCGCGGCGGAGGTCACCTCGGCAGCGTCGCCGGGCTCCCGCCGTTCGCCTCGTACCCGGCGACCGCCAGGTTCCGGAAGAGCGTGTACATCTCCGCCGGGTCGCCGCTCAGCGTCCACGGCACCGCGCCGACGTGCCCGTCGACCCGGACGATCTGGTGCATGGCCTCGGCCCAGCGCTCGGCCCGCACCAGGAACCACACGAGCAGATGGCGGACGTGCGCCAGCATCGGGTCGTCGGCGCGCGCGGAGTGCACCGCGTACAGGGCGCCGTCGAGGGCCTTGGACACCACGGCCGTGCGGTAGAAGTCCTGGACGAGGACGACGTCCGGCACGTGCTCGTGCAGCGCGAACAGCGGCAGCGCGGCCAGCAGCGAACCGCGCGGGGCGCGGGCGGCGGCCGTCGTCGCGAAGTGGTCGGCCTCCTCGCGGGAGCCGTGCCACTTCTCGCACCAGTAGTGGAGCGCCGCCAGATGGGCCCCCATGTGCTCCGGAGCCCGGTCGATGACCTTCGCCCACACCTGGTCGAACTGCTCGTGGGGGTAGCCGAGCCCGCGCGCCACGGCCAGCTCGACGATGTACGGCACGGGGTCGCCGGGCGCGAGCAGCGCGGCCTCGCCGCTGACCTTCCGCGCCTCCTCCAGGATGATCCGGAAGTCGTCGGTGCCCGCCGACGAGGACCGCCAGGCCTGCTGCACCAGGAACTCGGCGTGCACGGCCGCGCCGCCCGGGTCCTTCGGCGCGTCGGCCCGCCAGGCCCGCAGCCAGGCGCCGCCGACGCCCGGCTGCGCCTGGAGTTCGAGGGAGGCGGCGCCCGCGAAGGCCTGCACGCGCTGCCAGCGCACCTCGCCGTCCTTGCCGGTCTCGGACAGCAGCCGCGAGGCCGCCCGCCAGTCCTGCGTGGCCTGCACGACGTCGAGCACGTGCAGCAGCTCGTCGTCCGCGCCGGGGAGCCGTACGTCCTGGTCCTCCTGCCGCACGAAGCCGTACGCCTCCGGGTCCGCCGCGTCCGGGGCGCCCGGCGCGACGACCTTGATGCCACCACCCCGGCGGCGCAGCACGTAGGGGCCGAGGACGCCGAACAGCAGGCCGAGCGCGATCAGGAACCAGAGAATCTCCATGTGTCCATTGTCCAGGACACTGTGTGAGACGTTCGCGGCGGCGGGTCGCGCGCGGGACTACGCTCCTGACCCATGAGCGACCAGCACTCCCACCAGAGTTTCGAGACCCGCGCGATCCACGCGGGCAACACCGCCGACCCGCTGACCGGCGCGGTCGTCCCGCCCATCTACCAGGTGTCCACCTACAAGCAGGACGGCGTGGGCGGGCTGCGCGGCGGTTACGAGTACAGCCGCAGCGCCAACCCCACCCGTACGGCCCTGGAGGAGAACCTCGCGGCCCTGGAAGGCGGCCGGCGCGGCCTGGCCTTCGCCTCGGGCCTGGCCGCCGAGGACTGCCTGCTGCGCACGCTCCTCGCGCCCGGCGACCACGTCGTCATCCCGAACGACGCCTACGGCGGCACCTTCCGCCTCTTCGCCAAGGTCGTCGAGCGCTGGGGCGTCGACTTCTCCGTCGCGAACACCTCCGACATCGAGTCGGTGCGGGACGCCGTCAACGACCGTACGAAGCTGATCTGGGTCGAGACCCCGTCGAACCCGCTCCTCGGCATCACCGACATCGAGGCCGTCGCCGGCGTCGCCCGCCAGGCCGGCGTGAAGCTCGTCGTCGACAACACCTTCGCCTCGCCGTACCTCCAGCAGCCGCTGGCCCTCGGCGCGGACGTCGTCGTCCACTCGCTCACCAAGTACATGGGCGGCCACTCGGACGTCGTCGGCGGCGCCCTCGTCACCGCCGACGAGGCCCTCGGCGAGGAGCTCGCCTACCACCAGAACGCGATGGGCGCCGTCGCCGGTCCCTTCGACTCCTGGATCGTGCTGCGCGGCATCAAGACCCTCGCCGTGCGCATGGACCGCCACAGCGAGAACGCCGCCAAGATCGTCGAGATGCTCGTCCAGCACCCGAAGGTCACCCAGGTCCTCTACCCGGGCCTCCCCGAGCACCCGGGCCACGAGGTCGCCGCCAAGCAGATGCGCTCCTTCGGCGGCATGATCTCCTTCCGCGTCGAGGGCGGCGAGGAAGCGGCCGTCGAGGTCTGCAACCGCGCGAAGCTCTTCACCCTCGGCGAGTCCCTCGGCGGCGTCGAGTCCCTCATCGAGCACCCCGGCCGCATGACCCACGCCAGCGTCGCCGGCTCCGCCCTCGAGGTCCCGGCCGACCTGGTCCGCCTCTCCGTCGGCATCGAGAACGTCGAAGACCTCCTCGCCGACCTCCGCCAGGCCCTCGGCTAGTCACCCCGTAGGGGCCCGGGCCGTCGACCGGCCCGGGTCCCTCACCAGCCCTCGACCACCGGCGTCGTCGTGGCCGGCGCGGCCTCCCAGGGCCGGACGGCCGACGCCCACACCACGAAAACCCCGGCGAGGACCGCGCACAGCGCCCACAGCACCCGCCGCCCCATCCGCGCCCGCCGTCGCAACCGGGCCCCGCGCTCGGCGGCGCGCAGCGACAGATCGCCGGGCACCGGGGGATGCGGGGTGTCGAGGAGCCGCCGGACCGCCGCCTCCCGGTCCCCGTACCGGCTCACGCGGCGGCCCCCGAAGCCCCGCTCCCGCCACGAGCGGAGGCGGCACCGGCCCGCAGCGCGCTGACGCACCGCGCGCAGACGGCGCGGACCCGCGCCTCGGAGAGGCCGAGGAGGGCGGCGAGCTGCTCCTCGGCGACGCCCTCGTACAGCCGGAGGACGACGACGAGCCGCTCCTGCGGAGTGAGCGAGGAGAGGACGCCGCCGTGCCCACCGTGGTGGCGCCAGGCGCTCCGGGCGAAGCGGGCGGCGAGGTCGCGCCGGGTCAGCTCGTAGGGGTCCTCGTCGTCCAGCCGCCCCCACACCGCGTACGTGTGGGCGAGCGCGGCGGTCAGCAAGGCCTGGGCGTACGGGTTGCGGGCGCGGGTCTCCGCGGTGAGCAGGGTCGCGGTGTGCAGCAGCCGGCCCGCCGCCCCGGCGACGAACGCGTCGAACTCCCGGGTGCGGTACGTGCGTTCGCGATCACGCTCGCTCTGCTGTCTGCCCACCTCCTCATAGGAGGACAGCCGGCGGGCCGGGTCAAGAGTCCGGCACCCACGTGATCCGGAAGCCGCCGCGCCTACGCCGCCGAGCCGCCCCCGGAGGCCTCCGCCGCCTCGGCCTTCGCCGGCACCACCTCGGCCGTCCCGGCCCCGGAGCCGTGCCCCGACTGCCGTACGGACAAAGCGTTGTTGAAGCGCGTGAGCAGCGTGCAGAAGGACTCCCGCTCCTCCGGCGTCCAGCCGTCCGTCACCTCGACCATCAGCTGGCGCCGCGAGGAACGGACCTCCTCGAGACGCGCGAGGCCGCGCGGCGAGAGCTGGAGGACGACGGCCCGCCCGTCCTCCGGGTGCGAGGTGCGCTTCACGAGGCCCGTGTCGACCAGCGGGGCGACCTGCCGGGTGACGGTGGAGGAGTCGATGCCCATGCCCTCGGCGAGCGCCTTGACGCCCATCGGGCCTTCCTGGTCAAGCCTGTTGAGCAGGAGGTAGGCGGCCCGGTCCATGGAGTTGCGGAGCTGCCCCGTGCCGGCGAGGCGGGTCTGCTCGGCCCGGCGGGCGAAGACGGCCACCTGGTGCTGGAGGGCATCGAGGAGACCGGGGTCGAGCTCAGTCGTCATGTCCTGAGATGTGGGCATGGCTGTGGGTCTCTCTCGTGCGGGGGTGGTCGGTCGGTGGGGGACAGAGTACGCGGCCCCGCCGGGGTCCGTACCGGGGCTGCGCAAACCCGCTGACGCACCTGTCGCCCGGGCGGCCACCAGGGCCGTGAGCTGCGAGACTTGGTGTCATGAGCTTCCGTACGCGAGACCCCTTGCACCATCTGATGCTGGACGACGTGCGCGGTGCGCAGAAGATGCTGTCCGGGGTGTCCCGGGTGACCGCGATGGAGGGCAGCCGCCATCTGTCGTCCCTGGTCGGAGCGCCGGTCCAGCTCAAGTGCGAGAACCTCCAGCGGACCGGCTCCTTCAAGCTGCGCGGGGCGTACGTACGGATCGCGGGCCTGCGTCCCGAGGAGCGGGCGGCCGGTGTCGTCGCCGCGTCGGCGGGCAACCACGCGCAGGGCGTCGCCCTCGCCTCCAAGCTCCTCGGCGTGCACGCGACCGTGTTCATGCCGGTCGGCGCCCCGCTGCCGAAGGTCGCGGCGACCCGGGAGTACGGCGCCGACGTCCGGATGCACGGCCACGTCGTCGACGAGACCCTCGCGGCGGCGGAGCAGTACGCGCGGGAGACCGGCGCCGTCTTCATCCACCCCTTCGACCACCCCGACATCATCGCCGGTCAGGGCACCGTCGGCCTGGAGATCCTGGAGCAGTGCCCGGAGGTCCGGACGATCCTGGTGGGCATCGGCGGCGGCGGACTCGCGGCCGGCATCGGACTCGCCGTGAAGTCGCTGCGCCCCGACGTGAAGGTGATCGGCGTCCAGGCGGAGGGCGCGGCCGCCTACCCGCCCTCGCTGGCCGCCGGGCACCCGGTGGTGATCGAGTCGCCGGTGACGATGGCCGACGGGATCAAGGTGGGCCGGCCGGGCGACGTGCCGTTCGCGCTGATCCAGGAGTACGTCGACGAGGTCCGCACGGTCACCGAGGACCAGCTGTCCTCCGCGCTGCTGCTCTGCCTGGAGCGGGCCAAGCTGGTCGTCGAGCCGGCCGGCGCCAGCCCCGTCGCGGCCCTGCTCGGCGACCCGAAGGCCTTCCAGGGGCCGGTGGTCGCCGTCCTGTCCGGCGGCAACGTCGACCCGCTGCTGCTCCAGCGCATCCTGCGGCACGGCATGGCCGCCGGCGGCCGCTATCTGAGCCTGCGGCTGCGGGTCACCGACCGGCCGGGCGCCCTCGCGACCCTGCTCGCCGTCCTGACCGTGGTCGACGCGAACGTCCTGGACGTCAGTCACGTCCGTACCGATCCCCGCCTCGGCCTCACCGAGGCGGAGGTCGAACTGCACCTGGAGACCAAGGGCCCCGAGCACTGCCGGGAGGTCGAGGACGCCCTGCGGGACGCCGGCTACACGGTCCTCGGCTGACCCGCGATCGTGTGACCCCGCTCACCCATTCGCTGAGCGGGGTCCGCCCCGCGCGCCTAGGATCGGACGGAAACGCCCGAATCTCCCCGGGAGAATTCCTATGCCAGGCGCGATCTACGCCGAAGGTCTGGTGAAGACCTTCGGTGACGTACGAGCTCTGGACGGCGTCGACCTCGACGTACCCGAAGGCACCGTCCTCGGCCTGCTCGGCCCGAACGGCGCGGGGAAGACCACCACCGTGCGCGTCCTCACGACGCTCATCCAGCCGGACAGCGGCCGGGCCGTCGTCGCCGGGATCGACGTGCTCAAGCACCCCAACGAGGTCCGCCGCTCCATCGGCCTCTCCGGCCAGTTCGCCGCCGTCGACGAGTACCTCACCGGCCGCGAGAACCTCCAGATGGTCGGCCAGCTCTACCAGATGAAGTCGCACGCCGCGAAGGAGCGGGCCGGCGAGCTCCTCGACCGTTTCCACCTCGCCGACGCCGCCGACCGCCCCGCCAAGACGTACTCCGGCGGCATGCGCCGTCGCCTCGACCTCGCGGCGGCCCTCGTCGTCGCCCCGCCCGTCATGTTCATGGACGAGCCCACCACCGGCCTCGACCCCCGCAACCGGCAGGCCCTCTGGGACGTCATCAAGGAGCTCGTCGCGGGCGGTACGACCCTGCTCCTCACCACCCAGTACCTGGAGGAGGCCGACCACCTCGCCCACGACATCTGCGTCGTCGACCACGGCAAGGTCATCGCCCGCGGCACCGCCGACCAGCTCAAGGCCCAGACCGGCGGCGAACGCGTCGAGGTCGTCGTCCAACACCCTGAGATGATCGCCGGCGCCCGCGAGGTCCTCGCCCGCTACGGCATCGCGGGCCTCGGCCACGGCGAGGTCTCCGTCGAGGACCACGTCCGCAAGCTCACCGTCCCCGTCGCCGGCGGCGCCAAGCTGCTCGCCGAGGTCATCCGCGACCTGGACGCCGTCGGCGTCGAGATCGACGACATCGGCCTGCGCCGCCCCACCCTCGACGACGTCTTCATCTCCCTCACCGGCCACGCGGCCGAGCGCGAGCAGGAGGAGGAGAACGGCGCCGCCGCCGGCCAGGGCAAGGGCCGCAAGGACCGCAAGGACCGGAAGGAGAACGCCTCGTGACCTCCCTCACCGACACCGTCGCCGCGCCCCCGAAGCCGCGCGGTGGCATCGTCCAGTCGATCAACGACTCGCTGGTCGTCACCAAGCGCAACCTGATCCGGATGACCCGCATCCCGGAGATGGTCATCTTCGGACTGATCCAGCCCGTGATGTTCGTCGTCCTCTTCAGCTTCGTCTTCGGCGGCTCGATGAGCGTCGGCGGCAACACGGACCCGGACGTCTACCGCAACTTCCTGATGGCCGGCATCTTCGCCCAGACCGTCACCTTCGCCACCGCGGGAGCGGGCGCGGGCATCGCCGACGACATGCACAAGGGACTCGTCGACCGCTTCCGCTCGCTGCCCATGGCCCGCGGCGCCGTCCTCACCGGCCGCACCCTCGCCGACCTCGTACAGACCGCGCTGACCGTGGTGGTCCTCGCGATCGTCGGCCTCCTGGTCGGCTGGCGCATCCACAACGGCATCCCCAAGGCCCTCGGCGCCTTCGCCCTGCTCCTCCTCCTCGGCTACGCCTTCTCCTGGATCGGCGCCCTCATCGGCCTCTCCGTCCGCACCCCCGAGGCGGCGACCTCCGGCGGCCTCATCTGGCTCTTCCCGGTCACCTTCGTCTCCAACGCCTTCGTCGACCCCAGCATGATGGCCGACTGGATCCGCCCCATCGCCGAATGGAACCCCTTCAGCGCCACCGTCCAGGCCTGCCGCGAACTCTTCGGCAACCCCGGCGTCGTCCAGTCCGACGCCTGGCCCATGCAACACCCCGTCTGGGCCTCCATCCTCTGGTCGGTCCTCATCATCGTCGTCTTCCGCACGCTGTCCGTACGGAAGTACCGGTCGGCGACGGTGTGAGGCGCCGGGTCCGTCACGGCAGATAGCCGGAGACGACAAGGCCGTCGGGGAAGGCCAGGAAGACGGCCCCTCCGACGGCCAGCACGTCGCCGCCGGACTTCGGTGTGGGGGCGTCGTCAGGGGGGTTGGGCTGGTACCGCTCCACGTCGTCGTCCCCGGAAGACCCGGCCGCCGGATAGGACACCACAAAGGTCGCACCGGTCGTCACGACCCGGTCGCCCACGAGGTACACGCGGTCGGTGGCCTCGGCCGACTCGCGCCACCGCTCCCGCCCGCTTCCCAGGTCGTACGTGATCAACTCGCCGTTCCCGTCGATCAACGCGACGAGACCGTCCGCCCCGACCGCGGGACCGGCCTTGAGCCGGCCCCCGCCGCCGCCCAGCGTGCGCAGCCGCTTCATCGTGCGGACGTCGAGGACCACGACCGAGCCCTGTGCGCCGCCCGAGCAGAGGACGCTACCGCTCTTCTCGTGGACGGCGAAGGTGGTGCAGCCCTCCCGCACCTTCACCGGGTTCTTCCCCGTACCGGCGTCGAACGAGACCGCCTCCTCCGAGCCCAGCGTGACGAGCACCCGCCCGGCGCCCACCACGAGCTCCTCGGGCACCCCGTCGAGGGGCGCGCTCCACAGCTGCCGGCGGTCCTTGAGCCGCACGGCGGTGACGAGGCCCGTCCCTTCCTCGCGGTAGCCGAAGTACGTCGAGTACAGGACGCCGTCGACGAGGTCGGTGTGCTTGATGCCCCAGCCGCCCTCGGGCCCCGGGATACGCCCCTTCGCCTTGCCGTCGGCGAGCCCGTACACGGAGATCCCGTCCATGCCGGTCACGTACACGTCGTCGCCGACGACCGCCGGATACTTGGGCCCGCTCTGGTCGCTCTCGCGCCGGGCCGGCACCTTCCACACCTGCTTGCCGTCCGCCGCGCCGAGCGCCGTCACCGCCCCGGCGTTCCCGGGACAGACGAGGACCTTCGGGGACAGCGCGCAGGCGCCCACGCCTGGATCCACCTCGGTGGTCCAGGGCGCCCAGCCCGCCGGCCGGTAGGCACGGTCCGTCCCGGCCTTGCCGAAGTCGTTGGTGTGGCCCTCGGAGCCGTACGGCAGGACGACCTGGCTCAACGTGGCGGGAGCCGAGGTGCCGGGTCCGGCGCTCGTGCTGGGCGGCGATCCGGCGGACCCGCCCGCGGACGCCCCGCCCTGTCCGCCGCCCCGGTTCAGAAGCACCACGCCCGCCGTCGCCACCACGGCCACCGCCACCGCGCCCGCCACGACCGCGCCCCACGGGCGACGGCGCCGCACGGACTCGGCCGGGGCGCTGGGCCGCTGGTTCATGGCCGTGGGGGAGTACGGCACCACAGGACCGAGCGTCGGCAGATCCGCCACGCCCGCGCCCGAGGCCGCCGCCTCCCCGACGTTCCTCGCCGCCTCCCCGTACTCGGCGAGCAGCGACAACACCCCACCGGGCCAAGGGAACACCTCGGGCAGGCCCCCGTCGCCGAGCAGCGACACGAGCTCCGCCGCCGAAGGCCGCTCGTCCGGATCGAGCCGCAGGCAGGCCTCGATCACCGGCCGCAACTCCTCGGGCACGCCCGAGAGTTCGGCATCAGCCCGGCTGATCCGGTAGATCACGGCGGCCATCTCGTCGTCGTGGAAAGGCCCTTGGCCGCTCGCCGCGAACGCGAGCACGGCGCCCAGACAGAACACGTCGGACGCGGGCACCACGGCCCGGCTCCCCACCAGGTGTTCCGGCGACATGAACCCGGGCGAGCCCACCACCAGACCGGTCGAGGTCAGCGCCGTCGCCTCGAAGGCCTGCGCGATGCCGAAGTCGATGAGCTTCGGCCCGGCGGCGCCGAGCAGCACGTTCGCCGGCTTGAGGTCCCGGTGCAGCACCGACACCCCGTGCACCCCGGCCAGGGCCCCGGCGAGCGCCGCCCCGAGGGCCCGTACGGCCCCGACGGGCAGCGCCCCCGACCGTACGACCGCCTCGGCGAGCGACGGGCCCGGCACGTACTCGGTCGCCAGCCACGGCGAGACCGCGTCGGCGTCCGCGTCCACGAGCCGCGCCACCCCCGGCCCGTCGACCGTCCGCGCCGCCGCGATCTCCCGCCGGAACCGCGTCCGGAAGTCCGCGTCGACCTCCAGCTCCTCCCGTACGGTCTTCACCGCGACCATCCGGTGCGGATCGGCCGTCGGCGCGTCCGCACGGCAGGCGAGGTGCACCTCGCCCATCCCGCCGGCCCCGATCCGGGCGAGCAGCCGGTAGGGGCCGACGAGACGCGGGGGCTGCCCGGCGGGCAGGGCTTCCAGCAACGGACTACTCCTTCTCGGCGGGGAGTGCGACGGCGGAGACGACACCCTTGTCGAAGACGACGTAGGCGATGCCGCCGACCGGCAGCACCTCCGGCTCCCGGATCTTCTTGGCGACGAACTCGCCGTAGTTCGGGTCGTAGTCCTCTTCCTCGGCCCGCGCACCGGGCGCCCCGGGGACTGGGGTGACCTTGAGCCCGCCCGGCTTGCCGTCCCTGCCGAGCTTCACGGTGTAGAGCGAGGAGTAGTCGGCGTACACGACCTGATCGCCCGCGAGCAGCGGCGACGACCAGCTGTGGGCCAGGCCCGCCGGGGCCGCCTTGGCCGGGAAGGAGGCGAGCGTCTCGCCGGTGCGCGTGTCGAGGACCCGCAGGCCCTTGTCCCAGGCCACGACGGTGTGCGGGCCGATCGCCGTGGGCGCGGTCTTGCCGAGCGGGCCGGGCATCGACGCCTTGACGGCGAGGGTGCGGGGGTCGAGCTGGTGCAGCGTGGTGTCCGTTTTCTCGCCGTACCCGTCACCGGCGCAGTAGGCCGCCGCGCCGAGCACCTTGACCGTCTCGCAGGCCTTGGCGTCCGGGTCGGCCTGGCCGAGCTGCGTCCCGGTCTTCCCGTCGTACGCCACGAGCCCGCCCTGGCTGAGCGCGTAGACGACTCCGCGGGCGTAGGCCACCGGCTCGTACGCCTTGCGCTCGGCGTAGGAGATCTGACCGTTGGTGAGCTCCTTCGACCAGAGCCGGCGCCCGTCGGTCAGGGAGAACGCCGTCAGCGCGGCCCGCACCCATGTGGCGTCCTCCGTCACCTCGGTCGCCGCGAAGACGATCCCGTCCGCGACCACCGGCCGGGTCGCCCAGAAGCCCTGCGGCCCCTGGGCCGGCTTCTGCCAGCGCACCGCGCCTGTGCGCGCGTCGCGCACCTGGAGGGTGCGCCCGGCGACCAGGGCGACGCTTCCCTCGTGGACCGTCGGGCGGGTGGCGCTCCCGGCCGCGAGGGGGTAGCCGTGGGGGCTGACGTACGTCTCACCCGGCGTGTCCTTGGGCCGCTCGACATCCCACAACCTCCGCCCGCTCGCCGGGTCCAGCGCCTCGTACCGCCCGTCCGTCGTGCGGCACACCAGTACCTTCTCGCCGGCCGAGCAGCCGAAGGCGGCGGCGGTGAGCTTGGTGTGCCAGGGCTTCCAGTCGGCGGGCCGCTGGGCCGCGTTCTGCGGGACGACCCCGGAGGCGTCGGCGAGGCCGCGGTCGTCCACGCCCGGGATGCGCGGCGCGGCGGGCGGGGCCGCCCTGGGCGGCGTCTTCGGCTTCCCCGGCTCCGGCCACAGCAGGTACGTGCCGACGCCGCCGGCCACCACCGCGAGCGCGAGGACGGCGGCCAGGATCCGCCCGCGGCGCCGCGGCCGGGGCGGAGCCGCGGGAGGCGCGACGGGTGCCTGCGTCGGTACGGAGTGCAGCCCGGGGACGGCCGGGGTGACGACGGGGCCGGTGACGGGCGGGGCCTCCACGAGCGGCCCGCCCGAGGCCACCAGCTGGGCGAGCTCACGGCCGTACTCGCCGATGTGCTCCCGTACGCCCTCCGGCCACGGGAAGACCTTCGGCGCGGGGCCCGGCGCGAGCAGTTCCGCGAGCCGCTCCGGCGTGGGGCGGGCCGCCGGGTCGAGGGCCAGACAGGCGGCGACGACCTCGTGCAGCTCCTCCGGCACCCGGCTCAGGTCGGCCTCGGCCTGGGACACGCGGTAGAGGACGGCGGCGAGCGGACCGTCGACGAAGGGGTCCTCGCCGGTCGCCGCGTAGCAGAGGAGCGAGCCGAGGCAGAAGACGTCGGAGGCGTCGGTCACGTGCCGGGCGCCGGCCACGTGCTCGGGCGACATGAAGGCGGGCGTGCCGACCATGAGGCCGGTCGCGGTCATGGTCGTGGCGGCGTTGCTGCGGGCGATGCCGAAGTCGATCAGGCGGGGTCCGTCGACGGACAGCATGACGTTGCCGGGCTTCAGGTCCCGGTGCCGGACCTCCGCCCCGTGCAGGTCGGCCAGCGCCCGGGCGACGTCGGCGCCGAGCGCCCGCACGGTGGCGACCGGCAGCGCCCCGCCGCGCCGCACCGCCTGCGACAGGCTGGGCCCGGGCACGTATGCCGTGGCCAGCCACGGCACCTCCGCGTCCGCGTCACCCCCGACGGGCGCCGCCGCGTACCGGCTGTCGACGAGCCCGGCCACCCGGATCTCCCGCCGGAACCGGTCCCGGAACGCCGGATCCCCCGCGACGTCCCGCCGCACGGTCTTCACGGCGACGAACGTCCCGGCCGGTTCGCCCCGCCCCAGGAACACCTCGCCCATGCCGCCG
The DNA here is from genome assembly GCF_055603625.1 of Streptomyces sp. NPDC037273. Taxonomy (NCBI): domain Bacteria; kingdom Bacillati; phylum Actinomycetota; class Actinomycetes; order Kitasatosporales; family Streptomycetaceae; genus Streptomyces; species Streptomyces sp. NPDC037273. The sequence goes on along the minus strand of NZ_JBVJVO010000029.1, from coordinate 28,729 downwards.
GCGCCGAGCCGGGCGAGGACCTCGTAGGGTCCGATCCGTCGTGGCGCGCCCTCGCGCAGCGGTCCCAGCACAGTGCTCATCCCCCCTGATGACGCAACGTCAGGGCGGCATCATTGCATGTGCATGCAGCACGAAGGGCCGGCCCCGGTGGGGCCGGCCCTTCGCTCAAGGAATGCGGATCAGCTGCTGTACGGCTTGGCGCTGAGGATCTTCACCGTGGCCTTCTTGCCGTTCGGCAGCTCGTACTGCGCCTCGTCGCCGACCTTCTTGCCGTGGACGCCGACACCGAGCGGCGACTGCGGGGAGTAGGTCTCGATGTCGTCGCTCGCGTACTCGCGGGAGGCGAGCAGGAAGGTCACCGTGTCGTCCTCGTCGCCGTCGAAGGCGATCGTGACGACCATGCCGGGCTCGACGACGCCGTCGTCCGCCGGGGCCTCGCCGACCTTGGCGTGCTGGAGCAGCTGGGTGAGCTGGCGGACCCGGAGCTCCTGCTTGCCCTGTTCCTCCTTGGCCGCGTGGTACCCGCCGTTCTCGCGCAGGTCGCCCTCTTCGCGCGCCGCGGCGATCTTGGTCGCGATCTCGGTACGCGCGGGACCAGACAGGTACTCAAGCTCTTCCTTGAGCTTGTTGTACGCCTCCTGGGTGAGCCAGGTGACGTTGTCGCTGGTCTGGGTCACAGGTGCTCCTCGTAGGTACTGGGAATACAAAGCATCGCCCGACACGGGAATGCATGGCGTCCCGGGTGGGCGAAACCACGAGCCTAACAATGAGTGGCGGAAAGCGGGAGGACATAAACCATCGGGATGGCGTCGCCCCAGGTCACCGTGGTGACCCGCCAGGACTCGTCACCCGGTCCCTACCCACCGCTACGGCGCCGTACACCCCAGGAGCTCCGCGCTCGTCGCGCGGGCGGTGGTGCGGAGGGAGAAGACGCGGTCGATCCGGGCGTCCGGGTCGTCGATCCGCACATCCTTGCGAGCCACCTCGGCCCCGTCCTCGGAGCGGGAGCGGAGCGTGCAGACGCCCTTGACGCCCTCGTCCTTGCGGATCTCCAGATGGACCTGGACCTCGGAGTCGCTCACCACGTCGAACTTGATCAGCTCGCCGCTGATCTTGCTGTCGATCACGTAGTACCAGCCGAACCAGCCGACCAGGGCGACGAAGAGGACGCCGAGCACGGAGCCGACGATCCGGAGCTTGCGGTCGGCCCGCTCGTCCGCGGAGCGCCCGTAGCGCCCTTCGGGCAGCTGCTCTCGCACCGCGCTCATGATCGATCCTCTCCAAGCCGGGGTGGCGGAATTTTCACTCCCCCGATTCCGTCACTATAGAGACCTGGCTTCGCACCGAATCACTGAGGATCGAGTCTTGACTGAGCAGCTGCGACTGATGGCCGTTCACGCCCACCCCGACGACGAGTCGAGCAAGGGTGCGGCCACGATGGCCAAGTACGTGTCCGAGGGGGTGGACGTCATCGTGGTGACGTGCACGGGCGGCGAGCGCGGCTCGGTCCTCAATCCCCAGCTTCAGGGCGACCCCTACATCGAGAAGAACATCCACGAGGTCCGCCGCAAGGAGATGGACGAGGCCCGCGAGATCCTCGGCGTCTCCCAGGAATGGCTGGGCTTCGTCGACTCCGGCCTCCCCGAGGGCGACCCGCTGCCCCCGCTGCCCGAGGGCTGTTTCGCCCTGGAGGACGTGGACACCGCCGCCGGCGCCCTGGTCCGCAAGATCCGCTCCTTCCGTCCGCAGGTCGTCACGACCTACGACGAGAACGGCGGCTACCCGCACCCCGACCACATCATGACCCACAAGATCACGATGGTGGCCTTCGACGGCGCGGCCGACGCGGTGAAGTACCCCGAGGCCGAGTTCGGCCCGCTCTGGCAGCCCCTGAAGCTCTACTACAACCAGGGCTTCAACCTCCCCCGCACCACCGCCCTCCACGAGGCGCTCATCGCCCGCGGCATGGAGTCCCCCTACGGGGAGTGGCTGGAGCGCTGGAAGGAGTTCGAGCGCCAGCCCCGCACGCTGACCACCTTCGTGCCCTGCGCCGACTTCTTCGAGACCCGCGACAAGGCCCTCATCGCCCACCGCACCCAGATCGACCCCGACGGCGGCTGGTTCCGCGTCCCGATGGAGATCCAGAAGGAGGTCTGGCCCACGGAGGAGTACGAGCTCAGCAAGGCCCTGGTGCCGACCTCCCTCCCCGAGGAAGATCTCTTCGCGGGCATCCGCGACAATGCCTGTTATTCCGGATGAACTACGCAGGTCTGAACGGGTCTAGCTGATCGTCTGTTCGAGGCATGGGGCGCGCGTCGGGTCTCCTCCTTCGTGAGGGGGCCCGATGGGATGCCGACCAAGATCGAAAGGACGTCCGTCTCCCATGCCCCGAGTACGACCGAACCACGATGGCCTGGACGCGTGGATGAACTCCCGAGTCGCCACCGGTCACGTCAAGGAGTCCACCGCGCGGGTCTCCGCCGGACACATCAACTCGATGGCCCGCCGCCTCGGCGTCGACCCGATAGATCTCCCGTCCGATGCCGTCGCCCGGCACTTCGCCGGACGGTCCGTCTCGCCGGACAGCGTTGAGGTCTACGGCACGTCCCTCAAGGCCTGGCGCCGGTGGCTCGAACTCGGGGCCCGATCCTTCGCCGACGCCCGCCAGGAACTCGACTACGAGAAGCTGGAGGACGACGACCTGCGGGCGTGGGCCCGCAAGATGAACCGCCGCAAGGCCGCGAACACCGTAGAGGGCTACATCCGGCAGGTGAGCCTGATCGCCCGCAGCGCCGACTGCTCCGCGCGCGAGCTCACCGGCGAGGACATCGAAGCGCACATCGACGAGTGCGACGACCGGCAGATGGCCCGCAAGGGCGAGCTGCTGAGGGCCAACACCGTCCGGGCCAAACTCGCCGCCGTCCGCGCCTTCTGCCGCTTCATGAAGGTGGCGGACATCACAGCCGGCCTCGACTTCGAGCTGGACGAGCGCAACAGCTCCACCACTCTGCCGATCCCGCGCGAGTCGCTCATGTACCTGCTCGACTGCGCCGAAGTCGAGATGCAGAGCGAGGACGCCGAGACCGCGCTCGAAGCCAAGCGGGTGCGCTCCCTGCTGCTCCTCATGGCCACCATGGGCCACCGCGTCCACGAGGCGCACGGCACCGACATGGGCGGCCTGGAATACCGCGACGGCCGGTCCTACCTCGCCCTGGCCAAGTTCAAGAGGGGGCAGCGCCAGGCACCGCTGTGGCTGCGCTGCTCGGCCCAGGTAGAGGCAGACATCCGAGAGAACTGGCCCGACGGCGGCCGGATCGTTCCCGACTGGTGGAGCGTCGGCCGCACGCGAACCCTCATGGTCTCCTTCGGGCTCCGCCACGGGGTCGTCTTCCACACCCACCAGCTCCGCGCCCGCTTCGCCACCGACATGTACCGGGCCACCCGCAACGACATCATGGCCGTCAAGCGGTACATGCGACACCGCAGCATCAAGACCACCGAGCGCTACATCCACCTGGACGACTGCGACCCGGTCCACGACATCGCCTACGCCCTGGGGAGCGACCTCACCGCCCGCCCGCCGGTGAAGCCCGCGCCGATGCCGGGACCGCGCCGCGTGGTCACGGTCGGCACCAAGCAGTGGGTACCCGCAGAGTAGACGCCGCCGCCGAAGGGGGCCCGGACCACCCGTCCGGGCCCCCTTCGGCGTGTCCGGGAGTGCGTCAGCCCCTCGCCGGTATGACGATCTGATCATGACTCCCGAAGCCGTCACAGCCGTCATGAGCTTGAGCATGGCCCTCTGCGTCCTGATCCTCGGGGCCATGGTCATCACGCTCGTCTACCGGGTGATGCCGCCGCGCCCGGCGGACCGGCTCGCCGCCGAGCGCCGCGCCGCCTACCGGTACGCAGTGGAGAGCGCCGAGGGGCACGGTGCGCACGACACGCACCGGTTTCACAACCCCGGAGACGAGGGAGGGTTCGGCTTTCGGCAACACCCTGGCCGTGACCGCTGACGAACGTCAGCTCTTCCAGCTCCTGACCGGCTGCATGCTCGCCGCCCTGGTGCTCGTGTTCGTCGTCGTCGGATAGAGACCCCACCCCACCGTGGCAAGGACCGGTGCACCGGGTAGGCCGACGATGTGACCAGCGCACTGAACGACCAGGGGAGCAGCTCGGAGTGGCGCCGCACGCGCGCCGTGGTCCTGGCCGAAGAGCCCATGTGCCGGTGGTGCGGTGAGCCTGCCACCGAGGCTGACCACATCATCCCGCGCAAGTACGGCGGGGATGACCGGCGAGAGAACCTCGCGGCCTCCTGCCAGCCGTGCAACCTGGCCCGCGAGCAGGGCCACTACAACGCGCCGCCGTCGCGCGAGTGGTGACTCAGACCGAGGCCGGCCGCGACACACAGTGAGAACCGCGGGGCGCCGTCGCGCCCCGATTTTTTGAGATCCGGGGCCGCCAGGACACCCCGCGCCCCCCTGTTCTCTCTCCCCGACCAAGGGAGGGGGGGGTACCGCCCAGCGCGCGCCAATACGCGCCTGACCAGTGAGGATGGAGAGCATGGCGTCTACTAAGCGCACGCGTACGACCAGGGGGGCCAGCGTCCCCAAGCCCCGCCGGGCCGCCGGACGCTGCGAGCGCGGAGCCGAGGCCGCCATCCGGGCTTCCCGCGCCGGGGGCAAGGCTGACCCGACCCGCGCCGCCGTGGAATCCGTCGTACGGGTCGCCGCTCGGGCGCTCGACCTCGCGGCCGACGACCCGTATGCGGTCGCGCAGCTCCTCGGGAAGGTCGTAGACGTGATGACCCTCGCCGGTCTCGTACCGCAGCCCGTGGGGGCCGTCGATGACACGTGGGAAGCATTCGAGCGAGCTATGGCCACCCCCGAAGTGGTCTACCCGGCCGACCCCCGGTAGCGCGTCGTTCGGTCCGGCCGTCGGCCGCCTGGCCGCCGCGCTCGGCACGCCGCTGATGCCGTGGCAGCAGTACGTGGCGAACGTCGCCCTGGAGGTGAACGACGCGGGGACCGGCTTCCGCTACTCCTCCGCGCTCGTCTCCGTCCCAAGGCAGTCGGGCAAGACGACGCTCATGCGCCCGGTCATGGCGCACCGCTGCAACATGATCCCGGACGCGTCCACGTGGCTCACGGCACAGAAGCGGATGGACGCCCGGGACATCTGGCTCAAGACCGTCAAGCACATCGACCGCTCCCCGCTGAAGACCATCACGACCACCCGCAAGACCAACGGCTCGGAGGGGACGTTCTTCCGCAACGGCAGCGAGATCAGAGTGTTCGCGCCGACCGAGGACGCGCTGCACTCCAAGACCACCGACCTGGTCGGCGTGGATGAGATGTGGGCGTTCTCCGCCGACGTCGGCCGCATGCTCCTACAGGCCATCGACCCGACCCAGGCCACCCGGCCGTGGGCGCAGATCTGGTACGTCTCGACCGCCGGGAACGGGCGCTCGACATGGATGCGGCCGATGGTCGACCGGCTGCGCGCCGAGCTTGCCGACGGCACCGCCGGCGAGACGGCGTTCTTCGAGTGGGGCATTCCCGAGGACGCCGACCTTGACGACCTGGACGTGTACGCCGCGCACCACCCTGCCGTGGGCCACACGATCACCAGGGACGTGCTGCGCCGCTCCCGTGACCGCATGGACGCCGCCGAGTTCGCGCGCGCCTACGGCAACTACTGGGTGTCGTCGTCGTCGTTCTTCCTGGCTCCGGCTGTCTGGGACTCCGGCCGTGCCTTCGCGCCACTCGGCCCCGGGCCGGTCGCGTTCGGCGTCGAGCAGAATCCGGACGGCTCCGGCGCCGTCATCGTCGCCGCCGGGACCCTGCCCGACGGCCGCCGCGCCGTCGAGCTGGTGGAGCACCGGGGCGGGGTCGGGTGGCTCACGCCCCGACTCCTGGAACTCATCCAGCGCCACCGCCCGGCCGCCGTGGTCGTCGACCCGTACGGCCCGGCCCGGAGCACGTACAAGGCGCTGACCGAGCAGCACCGCGTACGCGTGCCACTGATTGAAGGATTCAGCGCCGCTGACCTGATCCAGGCCAACGACGAGTTCGTGAACGGGCTGGTGGAGAAGTCGGTAGCGCACCGGTCCCATCAGCGGCTGGACGCCGCGCTGGCGTGCGCCACCTCCCGGCAGGTGCGCGAGCAGTCCGTGATCTCCCGGCAGACGACGACCGAGGGCGAGCACCCGGCAGCGCTGATCGCCGGGATGCTCGCTGCGTACGGGCTGGCCCACCCACCCGAGGTCGGGTCCCGACCGCAGGTCGGCTCCGCGAACGGCTGACCCCGGCCGCGTACCTCTCGTACGTCTCCGCCGGAGCCGGTACGTCATCGAGAAGACGTACCGCCCGCGCCCCGTGGCTTCACTCTGGGTCGCAGCCGGCCCCGCTTTGCGTGACGTGACGTGGGTCACGAGTTCTCGAGAACTCCGACGTGCTGACACGAGTAAGCGGAGGTAGCCTCCGCGTATGGGTTGGTCGTGGCCGTTCCAGCGTCCGCCGCACAGTGGCGAGGCCGTGCAGGCGAGTCGCTCGATCACGATCGGGGACGACCCCCCTCCGCCCCGCCATGACGGACTGAATCCGGCACTCGCTGCCCGCATCAACGGCACCGACCCCGGATGGTTCAGCGGACCCGTACCGCGCTCGATCGCGATGCGGGTGCCGACCGTCAGGCGGGGCGTCCGCCTCATCGCCGGGGCCATCGGCTCCCTACCGCTCAAGCGCTGGCGTGACGGCGTGGAGATCCCCTCCGGGCCGCTCCTTGAGCAGCCGGAGACGTGGCGCCCCTACTGCCGTTCCATCTCCGCGCTCGTGGGCGACCTGATCCTCTACCCCTTCGCCTGGTGGCTGGTCATCGAGCGGGACGCCTGGACGCAGTACCCGACCAAGGTCGTCCGCCTGGACCCCGACTACGTCCAGGTGGAGACCGAGCCGGGGACGGACGAGATCATCCGCGAGTGGGCGACGTACAAGGGCCGACAGGTCAACGCCGCCGACCTGATCCAGTTCGAGGGCCCCGACGAGGGCCTCCTGGACTTCGGGCGGGACACGATCCTGATGGCGCTGGCGCTGGAGGCCGCCGCCGGACGGTACGCGTCGCCGGAGATCCCGACCGGCATCCTCAAGCAGACGTCGCAGTACGACCTGACCGACGCCGAGGTAGACGCGCTCCTGGACCGCTGGGAAGCGTCCCGGCGCCTGCGCGGTACGGGCTGGCTCAACAACGGGGTCGACTACCAGGGCGTGGGCACGACCCCGGCTGACTTCCAGCTGGTGGAGTCCCGCGAAGAGAACGCGCTTCAGCTCTGTCGCCACCTGGGCTTGCCGCCCCGCTACGCCGCCGTCTCCTCGGGCGACTCCCTCACCTACTCCACCCAGGTCTCAGAGCGCCGCGACCTCATCGAACTGTGCTTCGCGCCGTACCTGAACGCGATCGAGCAGCGGCTCTCGATGTCCGACCGCAACGGCACCCCGCGCGGACAGAAGGTCCGGTTCGACTTCACCGAGTTCCTGCGGGGCGTGCCGCTGGAGCGTGCCGAGCGGTACGCCCGGCTGGTCCCGCTGGGGGTCATGTCCCCGAAGGAAGCCCGCGACGCCGAGGGGCTCACGGGGCCCGTTCCGACGCCGCCCTCGTCGTCACCCGATGCGAGGCCGGCCGCGACTCCCAGTAGCGAGGACGAGCGATGATCCTGCACCTGTACGCCCCGCTGGAGCTGCGCGCCGAGGACGACGCCGCCGAGCAGCCCCCCACCGACCGCGCCCAGCCCAACCGGTCCGTGGGGGGCACCATCCTCAGCTACGGCGTTCGCGCCCACCCCTCGGGGCCGTTCCCCGCCGTCACCTTCGCGCCCGGCTCGCTCGCGGCGGACACCGACCTGTCCCGCGTCAAGCTGCTGCGGGACCACGACTCCCGGCAGCCGCTCGGCGTGATGTCCGAGCTGGCCGACACCGAGGCCAACGCCGACGCGACGTTCCGCGTCGGCTCACACACCGCCGCGTCCGAGGCGCTCGCCCTGGCCGCTGAGGGCATCCTCGACGGCTTCTCTGTCGGCGTCGAGCCACTGGAGTGGACCGAGGACGAGGACGGCGACGGCGTGACCATCACCCGCGCCCGGCTCCGAGAGGTCTCTCTCGTGGCGCTGCCCGCGTACACCGACGCGCGCGCCGTGCGCGTGGCCGCTCAGAAAGGAACCCCCATGTCCGGTAACCCCACCCAGGCCCCGGCCCCGACCCAGCCCCCGGCTCCGGCTCCGGCCACGGGCGGGGACCTCCCGCTGACGGCCGCCGACGTGGCCGAGCTCCGCGCGATGCTGGCCGCCCAGCGCACCCCGGCCCCCGCTCCGGCCCCGGAGCCGGTGGCGCCGGTGACGGCCGCGCCGCTCGCCCCGGCCATCCCGGCCGCCACCGCGACCATCACGGCCACGAACCGGTTGGACGCCGACGGGTACCGGCGCACGCTCCCGGCCGTCGTCGTCGGCCGCGAGCGGGTCGACGCGTGCGACTACCTCGCCGCGTCCCTGGAACTCCTGGTCCACGGCAACGCCGCGCCGTTCGAGCGCGTGCGCCGCGTCCTGGCCGCCGTCGCCCACGAGACCACCGACCTGGTGCCGGGTCTGCTGCCGGAGGTCATCACCGGCCCGATGCTGGACCAGCTCGCCCCGGAGCGGCCCGTGTGGCTCTCCCTCTCGCCCCGTGCGATGCCCTCGACCTCGAACAGCTTCAAGAGGCTGCGGATCACCCAGCACACCCAGACCGGCGACCAGACCGCCGAGAAGACCGAGCTTCCGAACCGGCCGCTGAAGGTCGACGAGGACGACGTGCCCAAGAAGACCAAGGGCGGGTACGTCAACATCAGTCGTCAGGTGCTCGACTGGACGACCCCGGGCGCGCTCGCGCTCATCGTCCAGGACCTGATGGCCAACCTGATCCAGGACACGGAAGACGTGGCGTGCGCCGCGCTCGTGGCCGCCGCGACGGACTCCGTCACCGCCGACCTGACGGACCCGGCCGCGCTCAACGGCGCCGTGTACCAGGCAGCCGCGAAGGTCTACACCGCCGTGGCCGCGCGCCGGACGGCCGCTGACCGGGTGTGGATGTCGCCGGACGTGTGGGCGGCTATCGGCGCGATGGTCGACGGCGACAAGAGGCCGCTGTTCCCCGCGCTCTCCCCGTCGAACGCGCTCGGATCGTTCCGGCCGACCGAGCCGACCGGCTCCGGCTCCGACTTCGTCGGCTTCCGGCCCGTCGTCTCCGCCGGGCTCCCGACCGCGACGCTCATCGTCGGGGCCTCCGAGGCCATCGAGGTCTACGAGGACCAGCGCGGCACCCTTCAGGCGGTAGAGCCGTCCGTTCTCGGCACGCAGGTGGCCGCCTACGCCTACGTGGCCACGTACAACGCGCAGCCGAAGAAGCTCGTGGCGCTCAAGCAGACCCCGCCGACCACCCCGGCGAAGTGACCGGCCGTGGCTACCAGCATCACCACCGCCGAGGTCGTGGCGATCATCGGCATTCCCGAACCAGCCACCGGCAGCCCAGACGCCGTGTGGCTGGCCGGGGCCGTCGCCGCCATCAACGCGCTGGCCGTCGACACCATCCCGCGCCTACGCGTCACGCCCTCGCCGGCCGAGTGGCCGGACGACATCCGCACGGGCCTGATGATGCAGGCGCAACGCCTCTTCGCCCGCCGCTCCTCGCCGACCGGCATCGTCGGCTACTCCGACGTGGGCGGCTCGACCGCCTACATCAGCCGCTGGGACCCCGACGTCGAGCGCCTGCTGCGCATCGGCTCGTGGTCCCCGCCGCAGGTCGGGTGATCGCGTGATCACCGCCGCCATGGTCGACCTGGCCGAGCTGATCCAGCGCGGCACAGACCGGCCGGTCGTCACCGACCCGCGCAACGTCGTCGTGCCGTGCGTGCTCGTGGAGCCGCCGAACATCGAGCCGGACGGCACCATGTGCGGCGCCCGGAAGCACACGTTCTACGTGCGGGCGATCGGCGCCCCCGGCGCATGGGTCGAGCTGGGGCCGCTGGCCGAGCTGCTCGAAGAGGTGCTCGCCGCTCTGGAGGAGGGCCCCGGCTACACCTTCGCCGAGCTGACTTACTTCAACCCGCTGACGCCCGGCACGTCCACCGAGCCGTCCCTCTGCTACCGGATTACCACGGAGGTCTACGCATGACCGTCAACGAATCCCGGCTCAAGAGCGGAGAACTCTCGCTCGGGCCGGAGGCTACGCCGCTCCTGACGATCGCCTGCCAGGCAACCGCCGTCAGCCTGGAGCCGTCGTTCAACGAGGGCGACCCGGTGGAGGTGCTGTGCGGTGACTCCCTGCCGGGAGACGCGTCCACCACGTGGGTGCTGAAGTTCACCGGCATTCAGGACTTCAGCGACCCCAAGGGCTTCGTCAACTTCGCCTTCGACCACGACGGCCAGGCGCAGCCGTTCACGTGGACCCCGAACACCGACACCGGCCCGACGTACACCGGCACGGTCACCGTGCGGGCCGTGCTCGTGGGCGGGGACGTGGCCAAGAGGATCACGTCTGATGCGGAGTGGCCGTGCAACGGCAAGCCGCAGCGCACCGACAAGACCCCGCCCGGAACGACCGCGACTTCGTCACAGAAGTCGCAGCCGGCCCCGACGCAGAGTGACGCGAGCGTAGGCGCGTGAGCCGTGGCCGGGACCGTCTACCGCGTGGATGGGGGACGCGAGATACGCAGGGCCCTGCGCCGAGCAGGGCCCGAACTCCTCGATGAGCTCAAGGCCGAGCACACCTGGTTGGCGAACTTCGTCGAGCAGCGCGCCGAGGCCTTCGCACCCCGCCGGACCGGCCGCCTCGCGGCCACGATGCGCAGCTCCGGCACCCGCACCATGGCGACCGTTCGCGCCGGACGCGCGTCCGTCCCCTACGCCGGTCCTATCCACTGGGGCTGGCCCGCCCGCCACATATCCGCGAACCCATGGATCGCGCTCGCCGCGCAGCGCAGCGAGGGCCAGTGGGCCGCGCACTACGAACAAGCCCTCGCACGACTGATGGAGAGAGCAAGTGGAGCCTGACCGCTGGATTTCCGACTTCCAGGACCTGACCGGTCTGGAGACCGACCGGGCGTTCGAGATGATCGGCCTGGACGCCGCCGCCGTCAGCGCCCGGCCGTTCTCCCTGGCGTGCGCGGTGGCCGTCGTCATCGCCCAGCGCGACGACCCCACCATCCCTGACGAGCGGTGGATGACGCTCAAGAACAGGGACGTGGAGCTGGTCTCTGAGCTGGACCCGGCCGATGAGCTGGACCCTACGTCTGCCGGGTCAGAGAGCGGGTGATCCTCGCCAAGGCGTACGGGATCAGCCCCGCCGAGATCCGGCAGCTGACCAACTTCGAGACCGCCGTCATGTGGCAGATCCTCGACGAGATCCACCAGGCGGAGAAGGAGGCCAACCGTGGGTAGGCCCGCAACCCTCGCCATCCGCATCACGGCCGACGCCCGGCGCGCCACCCAGGGTGCCGCGCAGGCGCAATCCGCCTTCGACCGGCTCACCGGCACGCTCAAGGGCGTGGCCGTGGCCGCCGCCGCTGCCGCCGGTCTCGACTCCCTGCGCCAGTTCGCCACCGACGCCGTGCAGGCCGCGTCCGAGGTGCAGCAGAACTACGGCGCCCTGGACGCCGTCTTCAAGAAGAACGCCGACACGATGAAGGCATGGGCGAACGGCGCCGCCCAGTCGGTAGGCCTGTCCAAGCGGGAGTACTCCGGGCTTGCCGTCACGCTCGGGGCGACGCTGAAGAACCTGGGGGTCTCCCAGGACAACCTGGGGGGCACCACCAATGACCTGATCAAGAAGGCCGCTGACCTCGCGAGCATGTTCGGCGGCACCACGAAGGAGGCCGTGGACGCGCTCACGTCCGCGTTCCGGGGGGAGTCGGACCCCATCGAGCGGTACGGCATCTCGATCAACGAGACCGCCGTCAAGGCCTACCAGGCGGCGCACGCCGCCGAGAAGCTCACCGCGACTCAGGCCCGCATGCGCCTGATCTACGAGCAGTCGACCGACGCGGCGGGCAACTTCGCCAAGGAGTCCAACACGCTGGCCGGGCAGCAGCAGCGGCTCACCGCCCAGTGGGACAACCTCAAGGCCGCCATCGGCGCACGGTTCCTTCCCGCGCTCACCGCCGCGTTCTCCTACCTCAACGCCACCGCGCTACCCGCGCTGAAGAGCTTCGTACGAGGGGTGGCCGACTTCGCCGGCGGTGTGGCCCGGGTCATAGCCGCGGTTGCGCCGTACGCCGCCGCCGTCGGTGCCGTCGCCCTGGTCCTGGCCGGTCCCTACCTCGCCGCGCTCGTCACCGCGAACGTGCAAGGCCTGATCTGGGTGGCGCGGCTCGGCGTCCAGGCCGCCGCCGTCAACGCCGTCTCCATCGCCACCAGGGCGTGGGCCGTGGTGCAGGGCGTCCTCAACGCCGTCATGGCGCTGAATCCGATCACGCTCGTCTTCGCAGCCATCGTCGCCCTGGTGGCCGCCGTCGTCATCGCCTACCAGAAGTCCGAGAGCTTCCGGAAGATCGTCGACACCGTATGGCAGGCGCTCAAGTCCCTTGGGTCGCTCATCGGCGGGGCGATCCTGGCCGCACTCCGGAGCATGCGGGACGCCGTCGGCTGGGTCATCGACAAGACGATGTCGCTCATCAACTGGCTCGGTCGGATCAAGGTCCCCTCGCCGCTCGGGCTGATCAAGGCCGCGCTGATGGCCGGACGCGACGCCGCCGGGTGGCTCATCGACAAGACATCGTCGCTCATCAACTGGCTCGGCCGGATCAAGGTCCCCTCGCCACTCGGCCTGATCAAGTCCTCGCTCCTGGGCATCCGCGACGCCGCCGGATGGGTCATCGCCAAGGTCCAGAGCCTCATCACCTGGCTCGACAAGATCCCCGGCGGAGGACTCCTGTCCAAGGCCCTGGACGCAGTCTCACGCTCCGCCCCGGCTGCCCCCGGCGCCCGGAGCATGCTCGCCGCCCCACAGGCCGGCCAGACCGGACGGGCGATGACGCTCCTGTCCCCGACCGTGTACGTCACCATCGACGGCGAGCAGCTGCAAGCTCGCATCACCCGCACCTCCGCGACGATCACCCGCCGCGCGCTCCTGACGGAGGGCGAGCGCCTGGCCGCCGGGGGGTGGGCCTGATGGCGCCGTGGCCGCAGCCCCGCATGACCCTGACGGCCGTGGTCGCATCGGACAACCGCGCCAGCACCGTGTTCACCGTGACCAACGCCAAGAAGGACGGCGTCGTTCTGGTCGACCCCGGTGACGGCTCCGGCCCGGTCGTCCGCATCACCCTGTCCGGCGGCACCGGCTCCTCATCCCCCTACCGGTACTTCTGGGCCGGGCACCACGTCTACACCGCCACCGTCACCACCCCCACCAACCCGTGGTGCGACCCGTGGGCCGACCTTCCCGCCCTCGCCACCACGTGGGCGGATCTCCCTCCGGCTGTCGAGACGTGGGAGGACGTCACCCGCACCTCGGAGACCGCGACGACCACTGTGGAAGTCGACGTAGGCGCGGCGACGATCTGGGCCGCCGTCATCCCCGATCAGCCCATCGGCTACGTCCAGGTGTCCACCTGGATCTCACAGGCGCAGAACATCGTCAGCTGGACCGTCACCCGCAACGCCCCGGGCGCCCCCTCCGTGATGTCCGTCGACATCCACGTCGGCGAGACGCATCCCGGCTCGTACAGCCTGGAAGACCGCGAATGCCCACTCGGCATCCCGGTCACCTACACACTCACCGCCGTGGAGAAGGCCGGGAGCGTCATCACCGTGACCTCGGAGCCGGTCATCCTCGCCGGTACGCGCGGATGCTTCCTCACCGACACCCAGTCCGGCCGCACCGTCCCCGTACAGGTGCAGGCGTGGGAGGAACGCAAGCGGACGGCCCGGCAGTCGGTCCTGCCCATCATCGGCCGCGCTGCTCCCGTGGTCCTGTCCGACAAGCACCTGACCCCCGCCGGCCAATGGAACCTACTCACCCGCACCGAGGGGGAGTTGAGCCAAACGGTGGACGTCCTCACCGCCTCCCGGCTCGTCCTGCTGCGTACTCAGCCGGGCTCCTCGCTCGCCACCACCTACGCCGCCGTGGGGGACGTCACCGAGACCCGCGTCTACCCCGGCGACGGAGCAGCATGGGAACGGTTCCTCGCCGTGGCCGTGCAGGAGGTCGACCCGATCCCCGCCACCGCCAAGGCGCTGCACGTCTCCTGGGCCACCGTCGCCGGGGCCTACGCCACGTGGGCCGACGTGGACGCCGCGTTCCCCACGTGGCAAGACCTGTCCGAGTGGAACCCGCAATGAGGCCCGCGCCCGCCGTCTACCGCGCCGTGCTCCCCGCCTCCCACACGGTCCTGTGCCAGGTATCGGCCTACCGCGCCGGGAAGCTCCTGGCCGACCGCGTCCCCGTCACCGAGGGCACCCTCACCTACGACGACACCGCGACCCTGCGCCGCCGCCTCGCCCTCACCGTGCCGCAGCGCGACCCGATGACCGGCCGGTCATGGGACCCCGCCGACCAGCCGAACCACCCCCTGGCCATCTACGGACAGACCCTCCGCGTCCGGCTCGGCGTCGCCCTGCCGGACGGCACCGCCATGCTCTTCGACCACGGCCACTACCTCGTCACCGACTGGTCCCGCGACGAGACCGAGCGCACCGTTCAGGTAACCGCCGTCGACCTCTCCCAGCGCCTGGTGGACGCCCGGCACTACACCACCGAGACCCCCACCAAGGGCAACACCTACGCCCAGGAATTCACCCGGCTCGTGAACGGCATCCTGCCCGTCGTCATCGACCGCGCCCTACCGGCCACCAAGGTCAACCCCGCCACCGTGTGGGACCGCGACCGCGTCAAGAACCTCACCGACCTCTGCGACGCATGGGGCGCCCGCTGGTACATCGGAGACGACGGAGCCGTGCACGCCGCGCCCGCCTACGGGCCGGTCACGTCGACCACCCCCTACGCCGTACGCCTCACCGCCGGGGACCGGGGCACCGTCGTCACCCGCTCCCGCTCCGCCACCCGCGAGCGGCTGTACAACGCCGTGATCGTCACCGGCAAGACCAACGACACCGCCGGGGGCACCGCGACCGTGGCGCCGTGGGGCGTCGCCGAGATCACCGACCCCGCATCCCCGATCCGAGTCAACGGCCCCTATGGCCGCAAACCCCGGTTCTACACCTCCGAGATGCTCACCACCGCCGCCGAGTGCCGCGCGACCGCATCGACCATGCTCACCGGCGCGTCGTCCGTCTCCCGCACCGAACCCATCACCGCCGTCCCCGACCCCGCCCTGGAGCTCGGAGACGTCGCCGAGGTCATCACCTCCGGCGCCGCCTGGAAAGGCCGCGTCCAGACCATCACCCTGCCGCTCACCGCAGAGTCCGGACCCATGACGCTCGCCCTCGCGAACAAGCCCGCCGACGACGACGAGGGAGCGCGCACCCGCCCCCCGGCCGTCACGCAAACCGAGGCCGGCCGCGACCCAGCGTAAGGAGAAGCGATGCCCACCCCCGCCCAGGTACTCAATTCCCGAGGCGCGCCCCCGGCCGTGCCCCGGCTCCTGGTGGGCACGCTCACCGCCCCCTACACCGGCACCCGCGCCACCTTCCAGCTCGCCGCCGGAGGCGGAGAGACAGAGTGCGTCGTGCCCGTCTCCCTCGCCATCCCAACCGGCTCCGTCTGCCTCCTCGCCATCACGCCGGAAATCAACGTCGTGCTCCACCGGCTGTGGGACCCGCCCACCGCCACGACCACCGAGGACGCGTCATGACGAAGTACACCCCGAACCTGGCGATCCCCTACCCCGAGGACTCCGACGCGCCCCGGGGCTGGGAGCAGATGCAGAACATGGCCCAGGCCGTCGACCCCATGGGCCGGTGGGCCGCCTGCTACGGCTCCAACTTCACCACCGAGACCAGCGGCGGATTCAAGCCGCTGAAGGTCACCCGCCGCGACGGCTCCGCCGACATGGCCGCCGCCAGCATCGGCTACGGGATCACGATCCAGCAGCCGGGCTACTACACCTTCGGCCTGTTCATCCGCTTCGTCGGCAAGACCGGCAACTTCTCCGCGATCCTCTACCCCTCCGCACCGACCTACGGCGTCCACCCCGTCGCCAACACCTTCACCAACGCATGGTCGGCAACGGACGTCGCCTACCAGAGCGCCGGAGCGACCGTGTACCCCTTCGCTGACGCCTACTCCGTCGCCATGGAGATCAAGGAAGTCTCGTACTGGGTCCGCTGGCTCGGCCCCGCCACCAACCAACAGGAAGCCGCAGACGCCGCCGCAGCCGACTCGGCGAGAGCGCAGCCCTACGAGGGGTGAAACGAGAGGGGCGTAGCGGTTGACCGCTACGCCCCTCTCACGTCTCCTGCGACTACCTCACGCCATCGACGAAGGCCGCCCAAGACGCCGCGCCGAAGACCAGCGCAGGGCCGCCGGCGACCTTCGAATCACGCACGGGGACCCATCCGGGGAAGCTGTCCGAGACCTCGACGCAGTCACCGTTGCTGCCCCCGCTGAACCGGGACTTCCGCCAGACTGCCTTGTCCAGGTCGTGCTTGCTGATCATGTTCGTGTTCCTCCGCAGCTTCGTCCAGAAGGGCGAGTGATGCCCCCACCGGCAGAGCCTCGCTCAGGGCAAGATCGTAAGCAGTGCGGCACCTTTCGACCACGGCCGGGTCGTCCAGAACCCGGCCCGTGTACAGGCCCTCAACATAGGCCACCGGCGCGTCACCCCGGAACTTCATGAGGTGCAGCATGCTCTCCATCAGGGCGTGTGCCCCATGGGTGAAGGGGAGCACGTGGACTCTGACCCGCCCGAGTCGACCGAGCTCCGCGATGTGCCGCAACTGCGCCGCCATCACCGCACCGCCGCCGACCTTCCGGCGCAGCACGTTCTCGTCAAGAAGGGCCCACACCTCCGGGCCGTCCGGTTCGGCGAGAACAGCCGATCGGCCGATTCGGTTACGGACGCGCTTCTCTACATCTGCGGGTGTGTGGTTGGGCGAGAAGGCTTCGAAGACCGCCGTGGCGTACTCCGGTGTTTGAAGGAGGCCGGGAACGAGCGAGGCCGCGTAGAGCCGCAGCGATACGGCTAACCTCTCCAACTCGGCCGCCGCCGCGAAATGATCAGCGAACCGCCCCTCCTCCAGTTCGGTGCGCCACCGGGTGAAGAACCCGTCCGTACCCAGCGCCGAGTCGATTCGCCGGGCGTCCTCAATCCTCGGCCGCCGTCGACCAGACTCAAAGTGGCCGATCATCTGCGGGGAGATCACGACCACCTCACCGAGCGACGCCTGAGTGAACCCGGCGGCCTCACGCCGCCGCGCCAGCTCCTTGCCGAAGAACTCTTGCAGCGAGAGTCCCGGGTCATCGCCCTCAGTTCCAGCCATGGCCAACGCTCCTTCCTGCAAAACCAGTTGGAGGGCCCACCCTGCTAGAACCGTAGCGCCGGCCAGCCGAAGCTGTGAGGGAAAGCAGACGAACTCACCTCTGGAGGCAGCGGAATGAACGCCCCCTCACTCCGTTTCACCCCCGGCCGAGGATTGGCGCTCGACCGCATCCCCGGAGCAACGGGACAGGTCCAGCGGATCACCTGCGAGGACAGCAAGGAGCGAATTGCTCTCCCCTTGTACAGCCGCGTCGACGGCAAGCACGCCGGTGACGGCGCCCTGTGGATGAGCCCAGTCGAGGCCGAGCAGCTCCTCGCCGACCTGACGTTCGTCCTCGACAACGGACAGGCGCTCTCATCCCTCGCGGCTAGGGGCTGGTGATCCGATACCTCGGGCGCTACGCCGGACTGATCTGCACCGCCGTCGTCGCCTGCTCCACCGTGCTCGCAGTCGCCCTCGCCATCGTGGGGACGCCGAGCAACTAGACCATCCGCCCCCGGCGTGGCCCACCCGTTCCGAACCGGGGGCGGATGTCCAACCCGTCCGCTACAGAGAGAGGACAACATCATGCAGTGCCAGGCTTGTGGTGCCAGCTGTATCCAGGGCCCGAACGGCCAGTGGACGTGCAGCCAATGCTCATGGGGAACCGGGGTTGCGCCCGCCACGACGGCGGTAGCCTCCGGGCATGTCCACCACACCCCAGCCCGCTAACCCTGGACCCAGTCGGCCGGAGATCGCTCGGCCGGAGATCACGCAGACCAACTGCCGCCGATGCGGAGTCCTGATCAAGGGATTGAACCAGCGCTATGCGTGCCGTGCCTGCGGATGGGTCAACCACCACTCCGAAGGCTCGCGGCCGCTCCCTACGGCCGAGGATGATCCCGACTACAAGGCTCCGTGACCCCCCTACGAGCGCGGTCTCGTACCTCACCACAGCCCGGTGAGGTACGGGGCCGCGCTCCGCTGCGCGTCACGACTGGCGCAACGATTCGCCCCGCATCGTCGGACGGCTGAGCCTGCGCGTCTCGGCGTTTATGGAGGTCCGTAGAGATCGCCCTGCCGAGATTGTGAGCCGTCTGAGCCTGGTCTCGTACCGACGCCATAGGCGCCGTTCCCTGGTGTCCACAACTTGACCGTATTGGGTTTTACGTACCTCTGGTGCCCAAGACACTGGCCGCCGAAAGTGTGACGAGAGGGACCTTGTAGCATCGAGGGGCGTTCCATAAGTCGACCGTGCGAAGCACCGGCCCCACCTGCGGGACGTCCATCTGAGTGGGAGATATTGCCTGACATGAGCGCACACCTGGCACTGACCCAGCTTGTCCCCTTCGCCGCCGAAGAGCTGGACAAGAACAAGGTGACCCCCGGCGTCCTCGGCTTCGTCGTCTTCGCCGTCCTGGCCCTCGCGGTCTGGATGCTGATGAAGTCGATGAGCCGGCACATGGGCAGGATCTCCTTCGAGGAGACCCCGGACCCGGCCGCCGCCCCGGACACCCCGGCCACCGCCACCCCCGCCAAGTAGCGGCACCGCCCCCCGGCCCGTACCCCACCGGTACGGGCCGGAGGCGTGCGCCCGCGCGGCGCGCGAACGGCGGCGGACACGGGGAAACCGCGACACCGCTGCGGCAGGATGGGCCCCATGCCGAACCGACTGGCCCATGAGACCTCCCCGTACCTCCTGCAGCACGCCGACAACCCCGTCGACTGGTGGCCGTGGTCCGCCGAGGCCTTCGACGAGGCCCGTCGCCGCGACGTCCCCGTCCTGCTGAGCGTCGGGTACAGCTCCTGCCACTGGTGCCACGTCATGGCGCACGAGTCCTTCGAGGACGACGCCACCGCCGCGCTGGTCAACGAGCACTTCGTCGCCGTCAAGGTCGACCGGGAGGAGCGCCCCGACGTCGACGCCGTCTACATGGAGGCGGTCCAGGCCGCGACCGGTCAGGGCGGCTGGCCGATGACCGTCTTCCTCACCCCGGACGCCGCTCCCTTCTACTTCGGTACGTACTTCCCGCCCGAGCCCCGCCACGGCATGCCCTCCTTCCCCGAGGTCCTCGAAGGCGTCCGCGACGCCTGGTCCGGCCGACGCGAGGAGGTCGCCGAGGTCGCCGAGCGGATCGTGAAGGACCTCGCGGGCCGCTCCCTCGCCTACGGCGGCGACGGCACCCCCGGCGAGGAGGAGCTCGCCCAGGCCCTGCTCGGCCTCGTCCGCGAGTACGACGCCACCCGCGGCGGCTTCGGCGGCGCCCCCAAGTTCCCGCCGTCGATGGTCCTGGAGTTCCTGCTCCGCCACCACGCCCGCACGGGGGCCGAGGGCGCCCTGCAGATGGCCGCCGACACCTGCGAGGCCATGGCCCGCGGCGGCATCTACGACCAGCTCGGCGGCGGCTTCGCCCGCTACGCCGTCGACCGCGCCTGGGTCGTCCCCCACTTCGAGAAGATGCTGTACGACAACGCCCTGCTCTGCCGGGTGTACGCCCACCTCTGGAAGGCCACCGGCAGCGACCTGGCCCGCCGCGTCGCCCTGGAGACCGCCGACTTCATGGTCCGCGAGCTCCGCACCCCCGAGGGCGGCTTCGCCTCCGCGCTCGACGCCGACAGCGACGACGGCACGGGCAAGCACGTCGAGGGCGCCTTCTACGTGTGGACCCCGGAGCAGCTCGCCGAGGTCCTGGGCCCGGAGGACGCCGCCCTCGCCGCCGCCCACTACGGCGTCACCGAGGACGGCACCTTCGAGCACGGCAGCTCGGTCCTCCAGCTGCCGCAGGATTCCGGGGTGGCCGACGCCGAGCGGATCGCCTCGATCGCCGCCCGGCTCCTCGCCGCCCGCGAGGAGCGCGAGCGCCCCGGCCGCGACGACAAGGTCGTCGCCGCCTGGAACGGCCTCACGATCGCCGCCCTCGCCGAGACCGGCGCCCTCTTCGGCCGCCCCGACCTCGTCGAGCGCGCCACCGAGGCCGCCGACCTGCTCGTCCGGGTCCACATGGACGAGCAGGCCCGGCTCACCCGGACCTCCAAGGACGGCCGGGCCGGCACCAACGCGGGGGTCCTGGAGGACTACGCCGACGTCGCCGAGGGGTTCCTCGCCCTCGCCGCCGTCACCGGCGAAGGCGCCTGGCTGGAGTTCGCCGGCTTCCTCCTGGACATCGTCCTCGACCGCTTCGTCGCCGAGGGCGGCGCGCTGTACGACACGGCCCACGACGCCGAGGCCCTCATCCGGCGCCCCCAGGACCCCACCGACAACGCCGCCCCGTCCGGCTGGACCGCGGCCGCCGGAGCGCTCCTCACCTATGCGGCGCACACCGGCTCGGAGGCCCACCGCGCCGCCGCCGAAGGAGCGCTCGGCGTGGTCAAGGCCCTCGGCCCGCGCGCGCCCCGCTTCATCGGCTGGGGCCTCGCCGTCGCCGAGGCCCACCTCGACGGGCCCCGGGAGGTCGCCGTCGTCGGCGCCCCGGACGACGGGGCCTTCCAGGAGCTGCGCCGTACCGCCCTCCTGGCCACTGCCCCCGGCGCCGTCCTCGCCGCCGGTGTCCCCGACAGCGAGGAGTTCCCGCTCCTCAAGGACCGCCCGCTGGTGACCGGCCGGCCGGCCGCGTACGTCTGCCGTCACTTCACCTGCGACGCACCCGTCACCGACCCGGCGGACCTGGCGGGGAAGCTCGGCGCCGGCCGCTAGAGAACGGGTACGGCCCCGCCACCCCTCCGAGGAGGGACGGCGGGGCCGCACCGTTGCCGAGCGGCGTTGCTCAGCTGTTGCCGGCGCCGTTGCCGGACAGCACGGGGATGTCGCTGAGGATGTGCGACAGCGGCTCGTCACCCTTGGCCTGGGTGGAGTTCTCGGTGCACTGCTGGTTCTGCGGGGAGGACAGGACGTTGATGTCCTGGACGGTGACCGGGATGAGGCCGATCAGCGAACCGGCGTTGACCTTGGCCGGCAGACCCACGCAGGGCTTGTTCAGGGAGCCCTGGACGAGCGCGAACTGCGGGCTCATGTCGCCGTGGGTGCTGGAGTTGCCGAACTCCTGGTGGGCGCCGTTGCCCGACAGCGAGGTGGTGCCGCCGTCGTCGGCGATCGCCAGCGCCTGACCGGCACCCGCCGCCGTCGCGCCGAGAACGGACGCGGCCACAGCAGCCGTCGCCAAGAGCTTCTTCATTGTTCAGGCCTTTCGGGATACTGGCTCGCTGAGTGCCGAGCCGCGCTGATCAACTGGTCAGAAGCCCGGAGGTTCCGGGAAGTCCACCGGACGGCCTACGGGCAGATGAGCGAAGCCCCCGACGCGGGCCGGTAGGTGCCCACCGAGATCTCGCTCGGCGCCACGGCCGAGGCCTCCGGCAGCGGCTGGTCCGCGCGCAGCCGCCCGAAGACCTCCGCCGCCCCCTCCTCGTCCCAGGCGAGCGTCGAGCCGACCCCCTGGATGTCCGGGTTGAAGCCGCGCACGGGGACGGTCGAGAACTCCATGCGGTCCGGCGGCAGGTCCCGCAGACGGGCGGCGAGCGTCAGCAGCTCCGCCGTCGAGATGCCCCGCTCGGTCTCGCCGGTCCCGCGCAGGGTCGCGGCGAACACCTCGAGGGCCGCCGGGTCGTCGAGGACGCCCTCGCGCAGCCGCTCCAGGGTGTTCACCACGAACTTCTGCTGCTTCTGGATCCGCCCGAAGTCCATCTTCCCGTCGGCCCGCCGCGACCGGACGTACTGGAGCGCCTCGCCGCCCGCGACCCGCTTGGTGCCGGGCTGCAGGTCGATGCCGGTCACCGGGTCCTTGAGCGGGTCGACCGTACAGACGGGGACTCCGCCGTCGACGCGGTCGACGGTGTCCATGAAGCGCCGGAAGTCGATCTCCAGATAGCGGTGGACGGGCAGTCCGGTCATCGACTCGACCGTCTCCACGGTGAAGGCGGAACCGCCTTCCGCCCAGGCGTTGTTGATCTTCGCGGGATGCGCGGCGTGCATTTTCCCGGTACGCCGGTCGCGGTGCTGGTCGGGGAAGGTGGCGAGCGAGTCGCGCGGCAGGCTCACCACGCTGATCCGGTCGTTCTCCGCCGACACGTGCACGAGCATGATGACGTCGGTGCAGTCGCACTCCTGCCCGCCGAGCTTGAAGTGCTCCTTCTCCTCCTCGGTGACCCCCTTGCGGCTGTCGATGCCGACCACCAGGAGGTTCAGCCCCTGCTCGGGGGCGGGAAGGTCGGTGGGGGCGGCGGCGAGGGCGCCGGGGGCGAGGGCGGCGAGAGCGGTGAAGGCCGCCGAGGCGAGCAGCGCGCGGCGGAGTCTCCGGGAACGCGGGAATTTCATGCCCGCACGGTATTTCGACCCTGCTCGTACACAGGTACGCGACGCGACATGAACAGTTCGAATCACTCTCCTGCGGCGCCTGTGTAATGATGCGGGAATCGCAGCGGAAGGAGCGAAGATGGCGCCGGATCCCGGAAAATGGGAACGGATGGCCTTCATTCCGAAGAGCCGATATGTGAGTGAACCACCCCCTCCCGACCGCACCCCATTCCCGCTGTATTCCGCCCTGGTGACCCAGTGGACGCAGGCGGGCCGCACGGTCCCCGGCATGCCGGACCGCGAGTGGGAACGACTGATGGCCACCCCGGTCTGGCCGACCTGGTGACAGCGCGAAAGGGGCCGCCCCGGAGGGCGGCCCCTGACGTGTGAACGTCGTCGCGCGGAGGCGGAACGTCAGTTGTTGCCGACGCCGTTGCCCGACAGGACCGGGATGTCGTCCAGGATGTGCGAGAGCGGCTCGTCACCCTTGGCCTGGGTGGAGTTCTCGGTGCACTGCTGGTTCTGCGGGGAGGACAGGACGTTGATGTCCTGGACGGTGACCGGGATGAGGCCGATCAGCGAACCGGCGTTGACCTTGGCCGGCAGACCCACGCAGGGCTTGTTGAGCGAGCCCTGGACGAGCGCGAACTGCGGGCTCATGTTGCCGTACGTGGCGGAGTTGCCGTACTCCTGGTGCGCGCCGTTGCCGGACAGCGAGGTGGTGCCGCCGTCGTTGCCGATGGCGAGCGCCGGGGAGGCGACGGCGGCGGAGGCGCCGACGATGGAGACGGCCGCGGCCGCGGTGGCCATAACCTTCTTGATCACGGGAGTTCCCTTCTAGAACCGGCTCCGTGCAGGGAGCGGCCTGATCAACTGGCCACGGACGCAAGGGTTCCGCTGTGTCACCCCCTTGGCGGAGCGCACGCGACAGCGCGAAACGGGGGCCCAGTCGAACGAGTGAAGCGCCGGAACCAAAGTCGCCGCCCGCAGTTGATCCCGTCGCATCAATCAGGTCGATTGGTGGGAACAGGAACGGAATCACCGTGATCAAGAAGATTATGGCGGCTGCGGCTGTTACGGCCTCTGTTGTCGGCGCTTCTGCCGCGATGGCCTCCCCGGCGCTTGCCACCGCCAACGACGGCGGCACCACCTCGCTCAGCGGCAACGGCGCCCACCAGTCCTTCGGCAACTCGAAGACCAAGGGCGACATGAGCCCCCAGTTCTCGGCCGTCCAGGGCTCGCTGAACAAGCTCTGCCTCGGTGTTCCGGTCAAGGGCAACCTCGGTTCGCTGATCGGCGCCATCCCGATCACGGCCCAGGACATCAACGTCCTGTCCTCCCCGCAGAACCAGCAGTGCGCGGAGAACTCCACCCAGGCCAAGGGTGACGGCCCGCTCTCGCACATCGTCGAGGACATCCCGGTCCTCTCCGGGAACGGCGCCTACAACAGCTGATCCGCGGTGCGGAGAACAGGGCCGGAGGGAACGCGGAGTTCCTTCCGGCCCTGTCGTGTGCGGGCGATCGTGCGGGCAATGGGGTGAAAGAGGAGACGTGTCCGCTGTTTCGGTTTCCTTTCCGAGGTGTGTTCGTTGTGTTCTGTGGTGCGGAAATTCATTCCGCCGAGGAAAGGATCCAGACGAAAATGAACTGTAAGAAGGCTGCGGCCGTCATCGCCGGAATCGTCATGGCCATGGGTGTCGCCTCGCCGGCCTTCGCGGACGCGGACGCGCACGGTGCGGCGATCGGTTCGCCGGGCGTCCTCTCCGGCAACGTCGTCCAGGTCCCGATCCACGTGCCGATCAACGTCTGCGGCAACAGCGTGAACGTCATCGGCGCGCTGAACCCGGCGGCCTTCAACACCTGCGTCAACGCCTGACCCCAGCGCGGCACACAGGCACAGGGGCCGGCCCCGGAGAGCGTCCGCTCCCCGGGGCCGGCCCTTCCTCATGCCGTGACCGGTGCCTTCCCGCCGGTACGAGGCCGGCCCACCGTCCCGGCCGGGACACCGGACCGCAGCCGCTGCCGCACCCCCTTCACCAGCCGCCCCGCCGTGTACTCGGCGCCGAAGACGAACCGCATCGACGGGCCGTACGAAGGGGCGGTGAGCAGCCCGGCGAGGAACAGGCCAGGCCACGAGGACTCGAAGAGTCCGCCGACCTCCGGCGCGCCGCCCGCGCCGACCGTGCGCAGCGCGCCGCGCAGATCGGCGGAGAGCACGCCGGCCCGGTCCAGGCTCGGGGTGAAGCCGGTGGCCGCGATGACGTGGTCGGTCTCCAGAACCCTCGTCCCCTCGGGCCCGGCGACGTCGATCCGCAGCCGCTCGTCCCCGGTCACCGCGGCGGAGGTGATCCGCTGCCCGAGGCGTACGTCCCCGATCGCCGCGAACCGCTCGCGGAGCCACCAGGCGCCCGCCGGGCCGAGGGCCGAGTCGAAGATCCGCTCGCGGGTGGTGGCCGGCAGGCGCCTGAAGACGCCCGGGGTGTCGGCGTACAGCTTGTTCTTCCAGCCGCAGCCGAGGCCCGTGTGCGGGGCGCGCAGGGAGGGCCAGAGGCCGCGGTCGAGGGCCGGGGGCAGGGTGTTCCAGTTCAGCCGGTCCGCGCGGGCGATGATCCGGACGGTGGCGGCGCCCTGTTCGGTGAGGAGCGCGGCGGTCTCCAGGGCCGCCTGGCCCGCGCCGACGACGGTGACGTCACGGCCGGCGAAGCGGTCGAGCTCGCCGTGGTGGCTGGAGTGGGTGACGTACCTCCGGGGGAGTCCGCGCAGCGGGCCGGGGATCTCCATGAACGGCAGGACGCCGACGGCGAGCGCCACCGTCCTGGCCCGGAGCCCCTCGCCGTCCTCGGTCCGCAGCTCGAAGCCCTCGGCGACGGGCGCCACCGAGGCGATCAGGCGCTCGTCGAGCGCGGGCACGGCCTGCCGGGCGAACCAGTCGCCGTACGCGGCGAAGAAGTCGACCGGCAGCGGCACGCCGTGGGTGGCCCGGACGCCCCGGGTCTCGGCGTAGGCGTCGAGTCCGTACACGCCCTCCGGGTCGGAGAGGTGGGACGCCCAGGGCTCCGACTTGAGGAACATGCCCGAGGGCATGGCGTGCCAGGACTCCATCGAGCGGCCGAAAGTCCGGAGGTTCAGTCCGTGGGCCGCCGCGTGCGCGGCCACGGACAGACCGTAGGGTCCGGCCCCGACGACCACCAGGTCGTACATCGGCTTCGACGACTTCGACATCGTGCCTTCCGCCTTCATCGTTGGGTGAGCTGGTTGGAGGAGGTGCGGGCCGCGGGCGCCGACGGGACGGCTCCCGGGCGCGTACGGCCCGCGGGGAGCAGCCCGCGGAGCGCGGTGAACGCCCTGCGGAACAGATGGGCGACCCAGGCCCGGCCCATGGCGAGCGCGGGCCCCGGGTCGTCGGCCGCGCACCAGGCGTACTCGGTCCGCCGCACGGCACCCGGCTCGGGGGCGTACCGGCGGCGCGGCGAGGCCAGCAGCGAGAGCGCCGTGTAGTTCTCGACCAGGAACCGGCGGCCGTACGCGGGGGAGTGCGGCGGCACCGGCCGGCCGGTCAGGTCCAGGTGGAGCGCCCGGACCACGTCCAGGCCGTCCGCGTCGGCGAAGAGCCGGAACTGGGCGCCGGGCCGGGGGTTGAAGTCGAGGAGGTGGTACGCGCCGGTCGCGCGGTCCAGCCGGAAGTCCAGGTCGCACACGCCCCGGTAGCCGAGCGCGTCGAGGAGCTCGCGGGCCGACCGGTCCACGGCCGGGTTCACCGACCAGCGGCCCACGGCCGTGAGCCCCGCCCCGTCCGGCCAGGACCGCTCCTTGCGGCCGGTCGCCCCCGTCGTGCAGCGGCCCGCCGCGTCCACGTACCCGTGGAAGAACCAGTCCAGGTCCCGGCCCGCCGGAAGGAGCTCCTGGAGCAGCAGCCGGCTGCCCGCCTCCGGGGTACGGGCGTACAGCTCCCGCACCTCGGTGAGCGACCGGACGATCGTGGTGCTGCGCAGACCGCCGCCGGCCGGCAGCAGCCAGGGCCGGCTCCACTTGGCGATCACCGGCAGACCGAGCGACCACGCCATGGCGGCGGCCTCGTCGGCGCCCGTGGGCAGTTCGGTACGGGGATGGGGGAGGCCCAGCGCCGCACACGTCTCGGCGAGCGCCGCCTTGTCCGCGACCCGCAGCAGCTGCTCCTCGGTCTGCTCGGGCAGCAGGAGGCGGGGGGCGAGTTCGGCGCGGTGCCGGGCCAGCGCGAGGGCGCTCACATCGTCCAGCGGCACCGGCAGAACGGGATGTGACGGATCGTCGGTGATCTCCCCGGCCATCCGCGCGAGGAGGGCCGCGAGGTCCGCGGCGGAGGTCTCCGCGGGGCGCGCGCGGGCGGAACGGAGATAGCGGGAACGGGCGACCGGACTGGTGCTCGATTCGATGACGGCATGGACCGGAATTCCCGCCCGGCCCAGCGAGCGCGTGGCTCCCAGGGTGCCGTGATGAAAGGGGTTCCGGTCGAGCCGGACCAGGACGGCGGGGACACGGGTGTCGAAATTCTGGCGGCGCAGCACGGCATGCCCTTCCTCTCGGGTGCCCCAACTGGGCGATGAAATCCTCTAATGGACTACTGATCAGAGGGAAGCCGAGTTCACGGTCGGCTCATTAGGAATACTTTCGGAGCATCGGATTGACGGATCATCAAAAAGCGAACGACGCCAAGGAGTGGCCATGGCAGCTGCGCAACGGAGAACTTCGAGAAGATGGCTGGGGGTGTTCACCGCCGGCCTCCTCGCCACGGGCTCAGTCGTCCTCTCGTCCCCCGCCCACGCCACCGACTCCGTCACCACGAGGGACCCGGTACCGACACTCGCCGGCGCCATGGGTGCCTTCCTCGATTCGGGCGCGCTCGGGGTCGCCCGCATCGGACAGCTGGAGCGCTGGCTCGGCGGCCACGAGCTCCGCGTCGGCCACACCTACCTCCCCGGCGAGCAGTGGAGCAGCATCGAGGGACCCCCCGGCTTCCTCGACGCCTGGGCCGACTGGCGCAACGAGAAGACCGACCGCCTCTTCGTCCTCAACGTCCCCATGCTGGAACGGAACGAGGCCGGCGTCTCCGACCACGAGGTCCGCCGCCAGCTCCAGCTCGGCGCCGCCGGCTACTACGACCACCACTTCAAGACCCTCGCCGAACGTCTCGTCGCGCTCAACGCCACCGACACCGTCCTCGTGCTCGGCTGGGAGATGAACGGCACCACCTACACCCACCGGTGCGCGCCCGACCCCACCGCCTGGAAGAAGTACTGGAACCGGATCGTCGCCACCATGCGTTCCGTCCCGGGCCAGAAGTTCCGCTTCGACTTCAACCCGAGCCGCGGTCGCGACGCCGTCCCGTGGACCGAGTGCTACCCCGGTGACGACGTCGTCGACATCATCGGCATGGACTCCTACGACCAGCCGCCGGGAATGAGCTTCGACCAGCACGTCAACGAGCCGTACGGGCTCCAGAAGCAGGTCGATTTCGCCGCCGAACACGGAAAGCAGATCTCCTATCCCGAATGGGGGCTCTTCCGGAACGGCGACAATCCCACGTACATGCGGCGCATGCTCGAATGGATGAAGCAGCACAAGCCGCTCTACCACACCATCACCGACTACTGTCCGCACGGCGTCTGGCAATGCGACGACAACCCGCAGTCGTCCCTCGTCTTCCGCCAAATGCTGTACGGCACCGAACCCGAACTCCCGACCCAGCCGACGGACCCCGTCGACCCGGTCGACCCGACGGACCCCGTCGACCCGACGGACCCGGTGGACCCCGTGGACCCGGTGGACCCGACCGACCCGGTCGACCCCGTGGACCCGACCGATCCGGTCGACCCGACGGATCCCACGGACCCGGTGGACCCGGTGGACCCGACGCTCCCCGAGCCGAAGCCGGAGCCCAAGCCGGAACCGAAGCCCGAGCCGAAGCCCGAGCCCAAGCCGGAACCGAAGCCCGAGCCGAAGCCCGAGCCCAAGCCGGAACCGAAGCC
>NZ_JBVJVO010000028.1:5388-51383 GCF_055603625.1 Streptomyces sp. NPDC037273 | reverse complement strand
TAAGCACGCCGCCAGCGTTCGTCCTGAGCCAGGATCAAACTCTCCGTGAATGTTTACCGGATATCCGGTGACA
This sequence comes from Streptomyces sp. NPDC037273, assembly GCF_055603625.1. Lineage (NCBI taxonomy): Bacteria > Bacillati > Actinomycetota > Actinomycetes > Kitasatosporales > Streptomycetaceae > Streptomyces > Streptomyces sp. NPDC037273. The sequence continues at coordinate 51,310 of NZ_JBVJVO010000028.1, read as the reverse complement.
CTCGCGTTGAGCGGGACAGTCATGCCGGAATAGGGCCGACTGTCCACAGCGTCCTCGCTGTGTTGTTGCCATCCCCGAAGGAATGGACTTTTCAAAGGAACCTCGACCATCCGAAGATGGACGGGGTATCAACTAATCTGGCGTTGATTTTTGGCACGCTGTTGAGTTCTCAAGGAACGGACGCTTCCTTTGTACTCACCCTCTCGGGCTTTCCTCCGGGCTTTCCCTTCGGTATTTCGTGTTTCCAGCCTAGCAGATCCGATTCTTCGTTTCTGCCACCCGCTGGAGCGGGCTGCTGGGAATGGAATTGGCTTTCGCTTTTCCCGTTCCCGGCGGTGTCAAACATTACCAGGGTTTCTCGGTCCCGCTGACCACATCCACTGCGAGCATGCAGAGGTGTAGACCACTGGGGTTAGGATCTGCCTTGATAGGTGCTGCCGACCCGCGACTCAAGGCCGCGTTGGGGTCAGGCAGGAGTACGACAGTACATCCCACCGTCAGTAGAGGCAAATCGTCGCTGGTGGTCCCTAGCTCCGCCCAACTGGTACGTCTCGTGCGGAACTGGGACTTCTTATGACTTACGCTTCAGAACAGTACGCCGTCCAGGACAGGTAGTGACGGCGCCACACAATCTCCGCCCCTGGGAGGCTTCCCATGACAACCGTGACGTCGCCGCTTGCTGGACGCGCCATCGGTCTCGCCGCAGTTCCCGACCCGGTCTTCGCCGGTGCGATGGTCGGTCCCGGTACCGCCATCGACCCCGTACGTGAGCCCTCGGAGGCGGTGTCTCCTATTGATGGGGTCATCGTCTCCATGCACCCGCACGCCTTCGTCGTCGTCGACGAGGCCGGGCACGGTGTGCTGACGCATCTGGGCATCGACACCGTTCAGCTCAACGGCGAGGGCTTCGAGCTCCTCGTGAACAAGGGTGACACCGTGAGGCGCGGCCAGGCCGTCGTCCGCTGGGACCCGGCCGCGGTCGAGGCCGCCGGCAAGTCCCCCATCTGTCCGATCGTGGCCCTGGAGGCCACCGTGGACTCGCTCTCCGAGGTCGTCGAGGACGGCGACGTGAAGGCCGGCGACCAGCTCTTCGGCTGGAACTGAGCCGGATCGTCCTGGTGACGACCGCGAGTTCGACATTCAACGCGGCGGCCGGGGCCGTCGCTCAATCGGAGACGGGTGAGATGGAGACAACGCTGCGAGGCGTCGGCGTCAGCCACGGTGTGGCGATCGGCGAGGTCCGGCACATGGGCACGGCGGTCCTCGAGCCGCCGGCCAAGCAGATTCCGGCCGACGAGGCGGAGCGCGAACAGGGGCGCGCTCGTCAGGCGGTCGAGGCTGTGGCCGCGGACCTCAATGCCCGGGGCAACCTGGCCGGTGGCGAGGCCCAGGCGGTGCTCGAGGCCCAGGCGATGATCGCCCAGGACCCGGAGCTCATCGCCGACGTCGACCGCCGGATCGCGGTCGGCAGCACGGCCGAGCGCGGTATCTACGACGCCTTCTCGCACTATCGCGAGCTGCTGGCGGGTGCCGGTGAGTACATGGCCGGCCGCGTCGCCGACCTCGACGACGTGCGGAACCGGATCGTGGCGCGGCTGCTCGGTGTGCCGATGCCGGGCGTGCCGGACAGCGACGAGCCGTACGTGCTGATCGCGCGGGACCTGGCGCCGGCCGACACGGCGCTGCTCGACCCGGCGCTGGTGCTGGGGTTCGTGACGGAAGAGGGCGGTCCGACCAGCCACAGCGCGATCCTCGCGCGGGCGCTGGGTGTGCCGGCGATCGTGGCGCTGCCGGGCGCGGGTGAGCTGGCCGAGGGCACGCTCATCGCGGTCGACGGTTCCACGGGTGAGCTCTTCGTGGATCCGAGCGAGGAGAAGAAGGCGGAGCTGACCGAGGCGGCCGCCGCGCGGAAGGCCGCGCTGGCGACGTCCAGCGGTCCGGGTGCGACCTCGGACGGTCACAAGGTGCCGCTGCTCGCCAACGTCGGCGGTCCTTCGGACGTGCCGGCGGCGGTGGAGGCCGGTGCCGAGGGCGTCGGTCTGTTCCGTACGGAGTTCCTCTTCCTGGACGACAGCAAGCAGGCTCCGTCCGAGGAGAAGCAGATCGAGGCCTACCGCAAGGTGCTCGAGGCGTTCCCCGAGGGCCGTGTGGTCGTGCGGGTGCTGGACGCCGGTGCGGACAAGCCGCTGGACTTCCTGACGCCGGCGGACGAGCCGAACCCGGCGCTGGGCGTGCGGGGTCTGCGGTCGCTGCTCGACCACCCGGAGGTGCTGCGGACGCAGCTGACGGCGCTGGCGAAGGCGGCCGAGGGTCTGCCGGTGTACCTCGAGGTCATGGCGCCGATGGTGGCCGACCGTACGGATGCGAAGGCGTTCGCCGACGCGTGCCGTGAGGCGGGGCTGCGGGCGAAGTTCGGTGCGATGGTCGAGATTCCCTCGGCCGCGCTGCGGGCGCGCTCGATCCTGCAGGAGGTCGAGTTCCTGTCGCTTGGCACCAATGACCTGGCGCAGTACACCTTCGCGGCCGACCGTCAGGTCGGTGCGGTGTCCAGGCTGCAGGACCCGTGGCAGCCGGCGCTGCTCGACCTGGTGGCGCTGTCCGCCGAGGCGGCGAAGGCCGAGGGCAAGAGCTGCGGTGTCTGTGGCGAGGCGGCGTCGGATCCGCTGCTCGCCTGTGTGCTGACGGGTCTGGGGGTCACCTCCCTGTCCATGGGCGCGGCGTCCATTCCGTATGTGCGGGCGACGCTGGCCAAGTACACGCTGGCGCAGTGCGAGCGGGCCGCGGCCGCGGCGCGTGCGGCGGACACGGCGCACGACGCGCGGATCGCCGCGCAGGCGGTGCTGTCCGGGGAGTGATCCCTGGGGTACGGCGTTGATCGAAGGGGCTTTCCGTCACGTGGGTGACGGGAGGCCCCTTCGGCGTGTGCGGGTGGGGTGGGGTCAGTGGTGGAGGGGGTGGTCGTCGTCGGGGTCGGGGGTGAGGGGGAAGCCGGCGCGGTAGTCGACGTCGGGTTCCGGTGAGAGGGGTTCGCCGGTGTGGGCGTCGGTGCAGTAGGCGGCGAAGACCTCGGCTTCGGTGAGGGGGGTGAGGGTGCCGTCGGTGAGGCGCCAGCCGTGGAGGTGGTCGTGGGCGCCTGGGGTGCTGGTGCGGAGGACGAGTCCGGCGGGTGCGGCGAGGGCGATGCCGGCGGCGAGGACGGCGGTGAACTCGGTGGCGGTGGGGTCGTCCGGTGGGGTGGTGCCGTGGGTGTGGAGGACGGCGAGGAGTTGGTCGTCGGCGGTGGGGACGCTGCACACGAGGTGGTGGGTGCCGGGTCCGGCCGCCGCCAGGAGCCGTACGAGGAGGCGGCCGGCCCGCTCGAAGGCGGCGCGGCCGATGTCCTCGCCGCAGGTGGCGCAGGGGCCCGCGGTGGCGAGGACGGTGGTGGCGTACTGCCAGGTGGCGTGGCGGACGGCGGTGTCGACGAGTTCGGGGAGGAGGGTGGTGAGGGGCTGTCCGGTGTAGGTGACGCGGGCGCCGGTGGCGGCGAGGTGGGCGGTGAAGCGGCTGCGGCTGGTGGGGTGGTCGGGGTCGAGGGCTGTTTCGGTGCACCAGGCGGCGTACTCCTCGGGGTCGAAGAGGGTGACGGTGGTGTGGCCGCCCTGGCCGGCGAGGGTTTTGAGGAGGGCTTCGATCTGTTGGAGGTAGGTGGTGTGGTCGTCGAAGGCGAAGGTGCGGTACTGGCGCATGGCGGTGAAGTCCTGTTCGTCGGCGAGGAGGCCGACGGTGCTGGGGACTTCGCGGCGCAGGGCGCGGCGGAGGTGTGCCGAGGTGGTGCCGGTACGGGTCATGTCTCCCCCTGGTGACGGTCCGATCAGTGCTCACTCACCGTAACCTTCGCCACTGACAGTGACGGTGGGGTGAGGCGTCGGCGGACCAGGCGGTGCTGTGCGGCGCAGGTGGCGACGAGGGCGGCGCCGAGGAAGGGCCAGGCGAGGGGGCCGGCGGAGACGAGACCGGTGACGACGAGGGGGCCTGCGCAGCGCTGGGTGGACTGGGCGAGGCCGTGGACTCCGAGGTAGGCGCCTTGGGCGTCGTCGGGCGCGAGGGCGATGGAGAGTTCCCAGGACGCGATGGTGTGGATCATCTCGGCGAAGGTGAGGACGACGGCGGCGGTGACGAGGGCCGTGACGGCGAGGGCGGGGCCGCCGAGCGGGGAGACGGCGATGGCGAGGGTGCCGAGGGCGAAGAGGGCCGCTAGGGGGGCGAAGAGGCGGCGGGCGGCGTCGGTGCTGCCGCCGAAGCGGGAGAGCGGGACCTGGAAGGCCACGACGAGGGCGCTGTTCAGGACCATCAGGAGGGGCGCGAGGCCGACGGGGGCGTCGGTGGCGTGGACGATCCAGAGCGGGAGGGCGACCTGGAGGACCGAGTCGTGGAGGAAGAAGACGGACTCCCCCGCGGTGAAGGCGAGGAAGCCGCGGTCGCGCCAGGGGTTGGAGCGCTTGGCGGTGGCGGGTTGGTCGGTGGAGGCGGCGGCGATGCGGGAGGGGGCCGGGGAGGGGGGTTCGGCGCAGCGGAGGGTGAGGGCGGCGACCACCAGGTAGGAGAGGGCGTCTCCGACGAGCAGGAGCTGAAAGGCGGTGGTGGAGCCGACGGCGAGGGCTGCGGCGGCGCCGAGGCCTCCGACGGTCCAGCCGATGTTGGAGGTGGTGCGGTTGATGGCCTGGTAGCGGACGCGGTCGGGGCCGGCGACCCGGGCGGCGTACAGCTTGGTGAGGACGTTGGAGGCGCGGTCGGGGAGGGCGCCGGCGGCGGAGAGGAGGACGAGGAGGACGTAGTCGTCGGTGGTGAGGAGGGAGAGGAGGGCGGCGGCGCGCAGGAGTTGGGTGCAGATGAGGACGCGGACGAGAGGGAAGCGGTCGGCGAGCCGGCCGCCGAGGGGGGCGCCGGCGATGCCGGCCGCGCCGGAGAGGGCGACGAGGAGGCCGACCTGGGCGAGGCCGAGGCCGGTGACGTAGGTGAAGTAGAGGGCCATGGCCGTGGACCAGAGTCCGCTGCCGCACTTGTCGATGAAGCCGATGAGGAGCATGCGGCGGCCGTCGCGGCCTCCGGGGATGCGGTCCTTGAAGGGTGGGCGGGGCGGATGGGTGGCGCGGCTCATGGGTCCCCCTTGCGGATTCTTTTGTATTGATACATAATCAGTTACGTGGCAGCACAATATGCGATCGAGGGTGTGACGGCCAAGGGGATTGCCGCGTCCGTCGAGCGGGGCGTGGCGGAAGGGGGGCTCGCCCCCGGCGACGCCCTGCCTCCCGTGCGACGGCTCGCCGACACCCTGGGCGTGAGCCCCGGGACGGTGGCGACGGCCTACAAGGAACTGCGGCAGCGGGGGCTGATCGTCACCCGAGGCCGGGGCGGGACCGTGGTGGCGGAGGTGCCGTCGGTGGCCTCCCGGCGGCCCCCGCGCGTGCCGAGCGGGCTCGTGGACCTGGCCGGAGGCCATCCGGACCTCGCCTTCCTGCCCGTACTGCGGCCGCCGTCGACCGTCTCCCCCGTGTACGGGTCCCACCGCGCGGCCCCGCGCCTGCCCGTACTCGAAGAGCTGACCAGGAAGTGGTTCGAGCGGGACGGAGTGCCCTCGGAGCACGTGACGTTCGCGCACGGGGCGCTCGACTGCATCGCGCGGCTGCTCTCGACGGAGCTGCGGCCCGGGGACGCGGTGGCCGTGGAGGATCCCGGCTTCCATCACCTGCTCGACCTGGTGCCCGCGCTCGGGCTGCGGATCGTCCCGGTGGCGGTGGACGAGCAGGGGCTCGTGCCCGACGCGCTGCGGACGGCGCTGCGGGCCGGGGTGCGCGCGGTGGTGTGCAGTCCGCGGGGCCAGTGCCCGACCGGAGCGTTCTTCACGCGGTCGCGGCGGGACGAACTGGTGGCGGTACTGAGGGGGTTCCCCGAGGTGCTGGTCGTCGAGGACGACCACAACGCGGAGGTCGGCGGGGCGGCGGCGTACACGCTCGCGGCGGCGGGGCTCGACCGGTGGGCGCAGGTGCGGACCGTGTCGAAGCACCTCGGGATCGACCTGCGGTGGGCCGGGGTCGCCTGCGACGCGGTCACGGCCGCGCGCCACGACGGGCGGATGCTGATGACCTCGGGCTGGGTCAGCCATGTCCTCCAGGACACGGTGGCCGGTCTGTTCACGGACACGGCGGTACGCGCGCTCGTGGCGGCGGGCGAGGCGGCGTACGCGGAGCGGCGCGCGGCGCTGATCGGCGCGCTGGGCGCGTACGGCATCCGTGCCGTCGGGGCCAGCGGGCTGAACGTGTGGGTCCCCGTGCGGGACGAGTCGGCGGTGGTGAACGGGCTGCGGACGCAGGGCTGGTGGGTCGCGGCCGGTGCCAGGTTCCGGATCGCGGCGCCCCCGGCCGTACGGATCACGACGGCGACGCTCGCGCCGGAGGACGCGGTGCGCCTCGCGGCGGACTTCGGCGAGGTGCTCGGGGACGCGCAGGCGACGTACGGGGGGTGACGGCGGACGCTCCGGGGAAGGCGTGGGCCTCCCCCGGAGCGCCAGGGTGCGTCAGTGCGTGTCAGGGATCGGTGCGCTTCAGCGGGTGCGGAAGGCGTTGCGCTGGGTCTGGGTGAGGGTGTTGCCGTTCACGTCGGTGAGTTCGGCGCGGAGGGAGACGGTCCGGCCGGCGACCGGGGTACGGAAGCCCACCTGGCCGTCGAGGACCGGGACGCGGGTCCAGGTGGCCCCGCGGTCGGTCGACATCGACACGGTCAGGGAGCGGACGCCGGCCGTGGCGGCCGCGCCCTCGACGGTGACCGGGACCCGGACGAGGGTGCCCGCCGGGGCGGTGCCGTCGAGGTAGAGGGACGGGCTGAAGCGGACGGTGCTGAGCGGGAGTTCGGCGGGCGTGGAGGAGGCCGCGGAGGGGAAGGTCCAGGCCGCGGTGACCTGGCCGCCGGCGCTCGGGCCGCTGCCGTGGGTGGCCGTGGCGGTGAGGCGGTAGGAGGCGCGGCCGGGCGTGGTGGTGAACCGGGCGCGGCCGGGCTCGCCCTGCCGGGTGCCGATCAGGACGCCGTCGCGGTGGAGCGTGGTGGTGGCGCCGTGGAAGCGGGGCGCGCTCGGCGCGTGGCCTTCGCCGTCGGCGAGCAGCGGGATGTCGAGCGCGATGCTGTCGCCGTCGCGGACCCCGGCCGGGCGGGCGCCGGGCGAGGTGTCGAGGGCCGGTCCGAAGACGGCGTTGTCGAAGGTGTGGGTGGTGGTGGCGCCGGCGCGCACCGCGAAGCCGTGGTCCTCGTACCGGTTGGGCGGGGTCTCGGGCGCGGCCGGGCCGGTGTAGTCGACGTCCCAGCGGCCGCGTTCGGGGGTCACGAGGACGGTCGCGGTGCCGGGCGTCTTGAGGGGCTGGGCCAGGCCGACGGTGGGGCCGGCGCTGGGCTGGATGGAGACGAAGCCGGTCCCGTTCGCGCCGTCGGGGGCGGCTCCCCGGATCTTGACCGTGGCCAGGGCGGCGGCCGAGGGGCGGCGGACCAGGCCGGTCTGGGCGCGGGCCGAGGTGAAGGTGTAGCCGAGCGCGTAGTCGGCGCTCGCGCCCGACCAGTAGGTGTCGAACCACTCCTTGACGGAGCCCGGTTCGGAGGCCGGGCCGAGGTGGGCCACGCGCAGGGCGTCGCGCGCCATCATGATGTTCGCGGAGCGGGTCTTGCCCTCGTGGGTGACTTCGACGACGCCGATGCTGTTCAGGTAGCGGGCGCCCGGGTCCGGCGGGCGGACGTCGACCGGCGCGGTCGTGCGGGCGTCGACGGTCACCGTCGTGTCGCCGGTCAGGTCGAGCCGGGGCTGGACGATCCAGTCGGTTCCGGTGGCCGGATCGGGGCCGTACAGCGTGGAGTCGAGCAGGTAGCGGCCCTTGGGCAGGCGGAGGGTGACCGTGCCGGACGCGTCGTAGGGGGTGGCCTCCTCGGAGGCGCCGGGGCCGGAGATGCCGGTGACGTGGGTGTTGTAGCCGCCGGTGGACGCGCCGGCGCGGTCCAGATGCCGGATCGTCAGGGTGTACGTCTCCGGGGTCCCGGTCGTCGCCACGGCGGTCGGGGACAGCGTGGCGAGGGTCGTACCGGCGAGGACGCCGGCGAGGGCCAGGGTGCGTAGGACCGTGCGGCGGGGTGTCGAGTGATCGTTCATGATCAGCACTGCTCGCCGCGGGCCCGGCGTTCCCGTGACCTGGGTCACACGCGGGGCGGTGTGGTCCAGGTCACGGGAACCCGGGCGAACCAGCGCCCAGTGCCAGATGTGGAATCACCTATGAGAGATCGTTTCCGCGCCGGGGACCCAGCGGCGCTCGGCGAGGCGTACGACGAGCACGCACGCGTGCTGTACCACTACGCCTACCGGGTGTGCGGGGACAGGGCGTCCGCGGAGGACGTCGTCTCCGCCGCGTTCCTGGAGGCCTGGCGCTGCCGGAGCAAGGTGCACGCCGACGGCGGAAGCCTGCGGCCCTGGCTCCTCGGCATCGCGACCAACATCATGCGCGGGGCCGCGCGGGAGGCCCGCCGGCGGGACGCCGCGCTGGCCAGGCTCCCCGAGCGGGGCGTCCTGCCGGACTTCGCCGACGACGTCCTCGCGCGGATGACCGATACCGAGCAGGTACGGGCCGCCCGTGTCGCCCTCGGCAGACTCCGGCGCCGCGAGCGCGAGGTCTTCACCCTCGTGGTGTGGGCCGGGCTGGACTACGCCGCGGCCGGCGAGGCGCTCGGCGTCCCCGTCGGAACCGTGCGCTCCCGGCTCTCCCGGGCCCGCGAACGGCTCCGCAAACTCGCCGAAGCGGAATTGCGCGCGGCGCGGCGCCGCGGGCGGTCCGCGACCCTCGCGGTGCGGTCGGGCGGGCCCCGGCCTGGCGCGGGCGCGAGCACCGCGGCCGGCGGTGTCGCCGGGCGGGCCGGGGATGACGCCGAGCCCCTTCGCCCCTGCGGTTCCCCTGCCGCGTCCGAGTCCTTCGTCGCGTCCGGTGCCGTCGCCGGCCGTGCGGCTGTACCCCCGGCGCTCGCGCCCCGACCGATCACGGAGAACCAGGTATGAACGCCTCTACGCATCGCACGCCGCAGGTCGACGCCGATGAGCTGCTGCGGTCCGAGTTGGCGGAGCTGCTGCCTCCGCCGCGGGTGCCCGAGCTGACGGCGGAGCGGGATCGTCAGCTGCGGTACGCCGTGCTGCGGACCGCCCTGGAGGACGGGGAGGGCGCGGGGGCCCGCGTGGCTCGCGCGGCGCGGCCCGGGCGGCGGCGGCTCGGCTGGGTCGCCGCGCCCGCCATCGCCTGCGCGGTCGTCGCGGGGGTCGTCGTGCTCGCGCCGCCGGAGACTCCGGCCGGGTCGCCCGGGCGGGTCGCGGCCGGGCAGCCGGCGTCGCCGGAGGCCGTACGGGTGCTGAACGTGGCCGCGCTCGCCGCGGCGGCCGCGCCCGCGCCGGACGCCAAGGCCGGGGGGTACGTGTATGTCAGCAGCCTCGTCGCGTACGCGGGGCGCGGGGCGGACGGCGGTCCCGCCCAGCTGCCGCCGGCGCACCGGCGTGAGGTGTGGCTGTCGGCCGACGGCAGCCGGCCCGGGTTGCTGCGTGAGCCGGGTGCCGCCGACACGCGGCTCGGTGCCGAGCTGCCCGTGTACGAGCTCGACCACCGCGGGGCCACTCCGCGGAAGACGACGGCCGCGGCGGCGCCGCCTTCGGTCACGAACCCGACGCACGCGTACGTGGCGACGCTGCCGACCGATCCGGACGCGCTGCTGCGGCTGGTGAAGGACGGTACGCGCGCGGGTGGCGGCGACGCGGACCAGAAGGCGTTCACCGCGATCGGGACCCTGCTGGCCGAGACGTGGGCGCCGCCGAAGGTGACCGCCGCGCTGTACCAGGCGGCGGCGCGTATCCCCGGGGTGACGGTTCTCCCGTCCGCGAAGGACGCGGCCGGCCGGGAAGGTGTGGCCGTGGCCCGTACCGCGCACGGCGAGCAGACCCAGTGGATCTTCGACCGGACGACGTCGGCGTTCCTCGGGGAGCGGACCGTGCTCACCGAGACCACGTCGGCCGGGCGTGCCGGGGCGGTGCTCGGGGTGTCGGCGGTGCTGGTGAAGGCGGCGGCCGGCGCGCCGGGAGAGGTGCCCGCGCGGTGATCTGACAGGTCGTGGCACAGCCAGGGGCCCGCTGATCCGGTCGGATCGGCGGGCCCCTGGCCGTGGCGTGGGTCCGGTGCGGGTCTAGCCGCGGCGGTTGGCGGCGAGGGACTCGTAGAAGTGGAGGAGGCCGAGGTCGTCGACGGAGCCGGCGTTGACGGCCTTGGCGAGGGGGGTGCCCTGGAGGAGGCGCTTGACCGGGACCTCGATGCGCTTGCCCGTGAGGGTGTGCGGGACGCCGGGGACCTCGATGATCTCGTCGGGGACGTGCCGCGGCGAGAGTTCGGTGCGGATCGTGCGCTTGATACGGCCGATGAGCTCCTCGTCGAGGACGGCGCCTTCCACGAGGTGGACGAAGAGCGGCATCCAGTAGCCGCCGTCCGGCTCCTCCAGGCCGATGACGAGGGACTCGCGGATCTCCGGGAGGCGCTCGACGGCCTCATAGATATCGGCGCTGCCCATCCGGACGCCCTGCCGGTTGAGGGTGGAGTCGGAGCGGCCGTGGATGACGACCGAGCCGTGGTCGGTGATCGTGATCCAGTCGCCGTGGCGCCAGACGCCCGGGAACATCTCGAAGTAGCTGTCGCGGTAGCGGCTGCCGTCGGGGTCGTTCCAGAAGTGGATCGGCATGGACGGCATGGGGTTGGTGACGACGAGTTCGCCGACCTCGCCTATGACGGGCTTGCCGGAGGGGTCCCAGGACTGCAGGTCGGTGCCGAGGCCGGCGGCCTGGAGCTCGCCGATGTGGACCGGCAGGGTGGGGACGGCGCCGGCGAAGCAGGAGCAGACGTCCGTGCCGCCGCTGACGGAGGCGATCCAGAGGTTCTCGCGGACCTCGTCGTGGAGCCAGCGGAAGCCGTCGGGGGGCAGCGGGGAGCCGGTGGTGGCGACGCACCGCACGGCCGACAGGTCGAAGTCGCGGCCCGGGTGGACGTCCGCCTTGGCGCAGGCCATCACGTACGCGGCGGAGGTGCCGTAGAAGGTGGCGCGGGTGCGCTCGGCGACCCGCCACTGGGCGGCCGTGTCGGGGTAGCCGGGGCTGCCGTCGTACAGGACGACGGTGGTGCCGGTGAGGAGACCGGAGACGAGGAAGTTCCACATCATCCAGCCGGTGGAGGTGTACCAGAAGAATACGTCCTCGGGGCCGAGGTCGCAGTGCAGGCCCAGCTGCTTGACGTGCTCGACGAGGATGCCGCCCTGGGACTGGACGATGGCCTTCGGCAGGCCGGTCGTGCCGGAGGAGTACAGGACCCACAGCGGGTGCGCGAACGGGACCTGCTCGTAGACCGGCTCGGCGTCGCCGGCGACGAGGGCGTCCCAGTCGAGGGTGCCCTCGGGGGCCGGGGTGCCCAGGAGCGGGATGTGGACGACGGCGCGGAGGGTGGGGAGCTCGGCCCGCAGCTCGGCGACGGTGTCGCGGCGGTCGTGCTCCTTGCCGCCGTAGCGGTAGCCGTCGACGGTGAAGAGGACGACCGGCTCGACCTGCTGGAAGCGGTCGAGGACCGAGCGGGCACCGAAGTCCGGGGCGCAGGAGGTCCACACGCCGCCGACGGCGGCGGTGGCGAGCAGGGCCACGACGGACTGCGGGACGTTGGGCAGGTAGCCGCTGACGCGGTCGCCGGGGCGTACGCCGAGGGCGCGGAGTTCGGCGGCGAGGGAGCCGACCTGGCGGCGGAGCTCGGCCCAGGTGGTCGGCGTGGGCTCATGTGTCTCGTCCACATGGAGCAGGGCCGTGTCGTGGGGGCGCTCGTCGGCGGCGCGCAGGGCGTGCTCGGCGTAGTTGAGGGTGGCTCCGGGGAACCATGCGGCGCCGGGCATCGAGCGGTCGCCGAGTACCCGCTCGTACGGGGTGGAGAAGCGGATGTCGAACCATTCGACGACCGCCTGCCAGAAGGCTTCGAGCTCCTGGACCGACCACTGGTGCAGCGCCGGATAGCCGCCGTCGGCCGGGGCGCCATGGTGTTCGGCCGCCCAGGACTGGAAGCGGGTGACGGCAGCCGAGGAGATGCGTTCGTCGTCCGGCTGCCAGAGCGGGTCGGTCTGGGCTGATGTCATGGGGTGGCTCCCTGGCTGTACGCGGGGTCGGCGTGTGTCGGGCGCACGTGCTGGGGTGTGCGCGTGACGCGGCTGACAGGGACGATGCCATGTGATCGTCTTTCGCACCAGGGCTGCCTGCCCATGGTCGGCCAGTTGAATATGTGCTCCCACCATGGGTGAACGGAAGTTGAACGGAGCCGGTATCGCCCCAGGTGGGTGGCAGGGTGATCGTCATGGACGGTCGTGAACTGGTGCGTTCGATCAAGGTGCTTGGCTCGGTACAGGGGTTGCGGACGATACGGGCGGCGTGGCGGCGTCACCGTACGGACGCGTGGGGGCTGCCGGAGCGCGGGGCGGAGCGGGCCCGGGTGCCGGGTCCCGCTGTGGGGGCGGAGGCGGCTCCGGGCGGGGGAACCGTCCGGTTCACCCGGTCGTCGCTGCGGATCTGCGTGTCGGCGGGCGGCACCGTCTTCTGGGGCTGGGACGGGGCCGAGCCGCTGCCCTCGTACGCCGTCGCCACCGAAGCGCCCGAGCCCGACCCCCGGGCCTCCCTCGAACCGGACACGGACGGCGGGTGGCGGATCGTGTCGGAGCGGGTGACCGTGGCGGTGTCCCGGCACGGGGCCGTCGAGATCCGCACGCCCGGCGGGGTGATGCTGCGGCGCGATCTGCCGCCTCGGTGGTGGGAGCCGGTGGACGGCGGAGACCCGGCCGATTCCCGCCGTGCCGGTGCGCGGTGGGTGCAGCGGAGTGAGGTGCCGGCGGACGCGCGGTTCTTCGGGCTCGGCGGGCGCGCGGCCGGCCCGCGGCTGCGGGATGGCTCGTACCGGCTGTGGAACACGGACCCCAAGGGCGGCTTCGTGCCGGGGGACGATCCGCTGTACATCACCATGCCGGTGCAGTTCGTGGTGTCGGACGCCGGTACGCACCTGGCGTTCCACGACAACTCCTGGGACGGCCGGGTCACCCTGGCCGAGGGCGAGGAGGGGGCCGGATCCGGCCATGACCGGCCGGGCGGTGTCGAGGTGCGGATGAGCGGTGGGCCGCTGCGCTGCTGGGTGGTCGTCGGCACCCCCGCGCGGGTGCTGCACGGCTGGGCGGCGCTGACCGGCGCGCCCGCGCTGCCGCCGTCCTGGGCCCTGGGGCCGCAGCACGCGCGCTGGGGGTTCGGCAGCGCGGCGGAGGTGCGGCGGGTGGTGGCCGGCTACCGGGAGCGGGGGCTTCCGCTGTCCGCCGTACACCTGGACATCGATCACTACGACGGCCACCGGGTCTTCACGGTGGACCGGGAGCGGTTCCCCGATCTGCCGGGGCTCGCGGCGGAGCTGCGGGAGCAGGGCGTGCGGCTGGTGTCGATCGTGGACCCGGCCGTGCCGGCCGAGCCGGGGAACGCCGTCTACGACGAGGGGCGGGCGGCCGGGGCGTTCGTGCGGGACGCGCGGGGCCGGGAGGTCCACGGGGAGGTGTGGCCGGGCGTGTGCGCCTATCCGGACTTCACCGATCCCGAGGTACGCGAGTGGTGGGGCGGCCTGTACGAGGAGCGGCTCCGGCAGGGGTTCTCCGGGGTGTGGCACGACATGAACGAGCCCGTGGCCTTCGCGCCCTTCGGCGACCCGACCCTGCCCCGCTCGGCGCGGCACGCCCTGGACGGGCGCGGCGGTGACCACCGGGAGGGGCACAACGTGTACGGGCTGACGATGGCGCGGGCCGGGTACGAGGGGCTGCGCCGGCTGCGGCCCGCCGAGCGGCCGTTCCTCTTCTCGCGGTCGGGCTGGGCGGGCATGCAGCGCTACGGGGGGACCTGGTCGGGCGATGTGTCGACGGGGTGGCCGGGGCTACGGGCCTCGCTCTCCCTGGTGCTCGGGCTCGGCCTGTGCGGGGTGCCGTACTCGGGGCCCGACGTGGGCGGGTTCGACGGGAGCCCGTCGCCGGAGCTGTTCCTGCGCTGGTACCAGCTGGGGGCGTGGCTGCCGCTGTTCCGTACGCACGCGGCGATCGACGCGGGGCGCCGCGAGCCGTGGGAGTTCGGTCCCGAGGTCCTGGAGCACGCGCGCGTGGCGCTGGCCGAACGGGAGCGGCTGCGCCCGTACTTCGAGACCCTGGCGCGGCTCGCGCGCATGACGGGCGCGCCGTACGTGCGGCCGTTGTGGTGGGGGACGCCGGAGGACCGGCCGCTTCGGGACTGCGAGGACGCCTTCCTCCTCGGCGACGCGCTGCTCGTGGCACCCGTCCTGACCCCCGGGGCCGACCGTCGGGCCGTACGGCTGCCGCGGGGGCGCTGGTACGACACGGCGACGGGGCAGGCGTACGAGGGGCCGGGCCAGGTGCTGCTCGACGCGCCGCTCTCCCGGGTGCCGGTGCTCGCGCGGGCCGGGGCGGTGCTCGCGGTGCGCGGCGAGGACGGCGGGCCGGCCCTCGAGGTGTGGCCGCCCGCCGCCGGGCGGACCGGCGGCGGGCTCGTCGTACGGGACACGGGAGACGGCTGGGAGCCGGCCGAGATCGAGCGGTACCAGTCGCGGCTCGTCGACGGCCGGGTGGTCGTGGAACGGGTCACGGACGACGGGGTGACGGAGGCGGAACTTCCGGTGCGGGTGCGGCGGACCGCCGCGGGGTGAACGGGGGCGGAGTGAACGTGGGCGGGTGCGTGCCGGGCGCGGGCGGCGGGGTGCCGGTGCGCGCGGGCCTCAGTCGTACGCGCCCGCGAACCACTTCCGTACCGCCTCCGTGTGCAGGGGGAAGGCGAGTTCGGCGGGGGCGTGGAGCACGTGGTGGCCGCTGGTCTCGTCGGTGGGGACGGAGGGCGGCAGGGTGGCGGCAGGACGGGCGGGCAGGAGGCCGAAGAGGAGGAGGTGGCCGGCCGGGGAGCTGAGCGCGTCGGCGAGGCGGACGTCGGTGGCGGAGGCCTCGATGCCGGTCTCCTCGCGGAGTTCGCGGGCGACGGCGGCGCGCCAGTCCTCGCCGTGGTCGATGAAGCCGCCGGGGAGGGCCGTACCGCCCCGCTGGGGTTCGATGGTGCGGGTGATGACCACGAGGCCGGTGCCGTCCCGGTCGGTGACCGGGAGGAGGGCGACGGCGACGGGGAGCGGGTTGCGGTAGGCGGTGTGGCCGCAGGCCGGGCAGGTGCGGGGCCAGCCGGCGCCGGCGGAGTGGGCGGCGCCGCAGGAGGAGCAGTGGGAGTCCTTCACGGCCCGACCGTATGCGATGGCCTTTCCCGGCGCTGCCGGAACTGGTAGACGGTGCGCATGACAGGACTTGCTTCCGGTTTCCGTACTCTCGCCGTCACGGCCGCGGCCGGTCTGCTCGCCGTCACGGGGGCCGTCGCCGCCCCCGCTCCCCCGGCATCCGCCGCGCCGGAGCCGAAGGCGCCACGGGAGTTCGTGGCGCTCGACTCGGTGGACCGCACGATCATCCAGGAGATGCGCTACTCGACGACACACAACTTCGTGGGCGAGCCGGTCGACGGCTACCGGCAGCCGCTGTGCGTCCTGACCAGGCCGGCGGCCGAGGCGCTGCACCGCGCGCAGTCGCGGCTGCTGGCGCGGGGCTACTCGCTGAAGGTGTACGACTGCTACCGGCCGCAGCGGGCCGTGGACCACTTCGTGCGCTGGGCGAAGGACCTGGCGGACGAACGGATGAAGGGGGAGTTCTATCCGCTGGTCGACAAGTCGAGGCTGTTCGCGGACGGTTACATCGCGGAGAAGTCCGGGCACAGCCGGGGTTCGACGGTGGACCTGACGATCGTGCGGCTGCCGGCGGTGCCCACGCGCGCGTACGTGCCGGGCGAGGAGCTGGTGGCGTGCTACGCGCCGCGTGAGGAGCGTTTTCCGGACAACTCCGTGGACATGGGGACCGGGTACGACTGCTTCGACACCCTGTCCCACACGGACGACCCGCGGATCCAGGGGGTGCGGCGGGCCAACCGGCAGCTGCTCAAGGGGGTGCTGGCCGAGCAGGGCTTCGTGAACCTGCCGGAGGAGTGGTGGCACTTCACGTTCAAGCCGGAGCCGTTCCCTTCGACGTTCTTCGACTTCCCGGTGGCCCGCAGGTCGGTGGCCGGGCACTGAGTCTTCCCCGTCGGGGCCGCCCGTGCCAGACTCCTGACGCTTCGTCAGATCAGTGGTGGGCGACGGTACGGGAGGCCTCGATGGCGCGGACGCGCAGACCGGTGGTGGACGGCTGGTTCACCGACGACACCGTGCCGGAGGCGGAGTTCCGCCTGCTCGGCACCCGCTGCTCGGCCTGCGCGTCGGTGTTCTTCCCGCGCGAGGACGGCTGGTGCCGCAATCCGGGCTGCCCCGGTGGCGGCGAGCTCGCCGAGGTGCCGCTCTCGCCGCGCGGCCGGGTCTGGTCGTACACCGACGGCCGCTACCGCCCGCCGGCCCCCTACGTCTCCGACCCGGAGGCGCCCTGGGAGCCGTACACCCTCGTCGCGGTCGAGCTGGCGGACGAGGCGATGGTGGTGCTCGGGCAGGCCGCGCCCGGCGTGACGACCGCCGACCTGGCGGTGGGCACGGAGGTCGTGGTGGTGCCCGGGATCCTGAACGAGGACGACCTGCACGTCTGGACCACCTGGAACTGGCGGCCCGTCGCACGGGAGGAGCGCTCGTGAACGACATCGCCGTCCTCGGGGCCGGGATGCACCCCTGGGGCAAATGGGGCCGCAGCTTCGTCTCGTACGGGACCGCGGCCGCCCGCGCCGCGCTCGCCGACGCCGGCCTGGACTGGCGCGACGTCGGTTCGGTCGTCGGCGCCGACACCATGCGGTGCGGATATCCGGGGTACGTGGCCGGGGCGACCTTCGCCCAGGCCCTCGGATGGCAGGGGGCGAGGGTCGCCAGCGTGTACGCCGCCTGCGCCTCCGGCGCCCAGGCCATCGCGACCGCGCGGGCGCAGATCCTGGCCGGTCTGGCGGACGTGGTCCTGGTCGTCGGCGCGGACTCGACGCCGAAGGGTTTCTTCGCCCCGGCGGGCGGCGACCGGCCCGACGACCCGGACTGGCTGCGGTTCCGGATCCTCGGGGCGACCAACCCCGCGTACTTCGCCCTCTACGCGCGCCGCCGGATGGACCTCTACGGCGACACGGCCGAGGACTTCGCCCGGGTGAAGGTGAAGAACGCGGCGGCGGGCGCGCTCAACCCGCTCGCGCGGTACCGGAAGGGGGTGACGGCCGACGAGGTCGCGGCCTCCGCCGTCGTCGCCGATCCGCTCCGGCTCCTCGACATCTGCGCCACCTCCGACGGAGGCGCCGCGCTGGTGCTGTCCACCATGGAGTTCGCGCGCCGCCACGGACACCCCGACCCGGTCCGGGTGCGGGCGGTGTCCACGGTCTCCCCCACGTACCCCAAGGCGGTGCTCGACCTTCCCGACATCGCGACCGACTCGGCGGCGGCCGTCTCCCCCTCCGCGCACACCTTCCGCGCGTCGATCGCCCGCGCCGCCTACGAGGAGGCGGGAATCGGGCCCGAGGACCTGTCCCTCGCCGAGGTGTACGACCTGTCCACCGCCCTTGAGCTGGAGTGGTACGAGGACATCGGGCTCTGCGCCGCCGGTGAGGGCGCCAAGCTGCTCAGGGAGGGCGCCACGGCGCTCGGCGGACGACTGCCCGTCAACACCAGTGGTGGCCTCGCCTCGTTCGGGGAGGCCGTGCCCGCCCAGGCCATCGCGCAGGTCTGCGAACTGACCTGGCAGCTACGGGGCACGGCGGGCGACCGTCAGGTGCCGGGGGCCCGGGTCGGCCTCACCGCCAACCAGGGCCTGTTCGGCCACGGGTCGGCGGTCGTGGCGGTCCGCTGAGGGGTCCGCTGGGGGGTCCCGTGGACGCGGGTGCACGCGCGCGTGCACCCGCCTTCCGTCAGTTCGTCGCGGCCGCGTGGCCGCGGTCGGCCAGGACGAGGGCGTGCTCGACGACGGCGACGAGGACGCTCTTCACGGACTCGCGGTCGCGGGCGTCGCACATCAGGAGCTCGACCTCGGGATCCAGGTCGAGCGCCCCGCGCACGGTCTCGGCGGAGAACCGCCGTGCGCCCTCGAAGCAGTTGACGGCCACCGTGAACGGGATGCCGCGCCGCTCGAAGTAGTCGATGGCCGCGAAGCTGTCCTCCAGACGGCGGGTGTCCGCCAGGACGACCGCGCCGAGCGCGCCCTGGGCCAGCTCGTCCCACAGGAACCAGAAACGGTCCTGGCCCGGCGTGCCGAAGAGGTACAGGACGAGGTCCTCGCGGAGGGTGATCCGGCCGAAGTCCATGGCGACCGTGGTGGTCGTCTTGGTCTCGACGCCGTGCAGGTCGTCGACCGGACGGCCCGCCTCGCTCAGGATCTCCTCGGTCCGCAGCGGCCTGATCTCGCTCACCGCGCCGACCAGCGTCGTCTTGCCGACCCCGAATCCGCCCGCGACGAGGATCTTCAGGGTCACCGGTTCGACGAAGGACTTCCTGCGGCTAGAGCGCCCGAAGGCCATTGATCACCTCGCGAAGAATGCTCACGTCCGGCAGCTCGGCCGGCGGAACGGGGCGGGTCACATGGACGAGTTCGTCCTCGACGAGGTCACCGACCAGGACCCGGACCACCCCGACGGGGAGGTCGAGGCCCGCGGCGAGCTCGGCGATCGACTGAGGCTGCTCGGAGCAGCGTTCGACGATCTCCACGTGTTCGGGGGAGAGCGTCTGGTCCCGGCCGGGGTCCTCCGCGGCGGGTTCGGGTACCACCACCGCGATCAGGTCGAGCCGGTGGCGGGTGGCGGCGCTCGTCCGGCCGCGGGTCATCGCGTACGGACGGACCACGGGTCCCGCGTCGTCGTCGAACCAGTGGTGATGGCCGGGGGTTCGCCCCTGCTCCGGCTGGTTCCGGTCGGCTGCGTCACTCATGCCGTCCCACTCACCCTCCCGAGGGCAGGCCGGTCCGGGGCGCCGTCGCGAGGTGGGCCCCGACCCGCTTCACCATCAGCGTCATCTCGTAGGCGACCTGGCCGACGTCGGAGTCGGCGTCCGCGAGGACGGCCAGGCAGCTGCCGTCGCCGGCGGCGGTGACGAAGAGGAACGCGTCCTCCAGCTCCACGACGGTCTGCCGGACCTTGCCCGCCTCGAAGTGGCGGCCGACGCCCTTGGCGAGGCTGTGGAAGCCGGAGGCCACGGCGGCCAGGTGCTCGCCGTCCTCCCGGGTCAGCTCCTGGGAGGCACCGGTGGGGAGACCGTCGCTGGAGAGCACCAGGGCCTTGCGGATGGAGCCGACGCGCTGCACGAGCTCGTCGAGGAGCCAGTTGAGCTCGCCGTTTCCGTGTCCGGTGGTGCTGGGTGCTGCGGCGTTCGGTGCGGTCATCGACCGTCCCCCTCGGGTGTCGTTCCTGGTGCTTCCTGATCGTCCTGGCCGGCGTCGTGCCGTCGCCCGCGCTGCCAGCCTCGCTGCATGGCGGCCATGCGCGCGCGTACCTCCTCGGCGTCGCGCTCGAAGGACTCGGGCTTCTCGCCCCCGCCGGCCGTACGGGCTCCCGCGCCGCGCTCGGCCGGGCGCTCGCCCTCGCGCAGCTGCGGCGCGAGGCTCGCCTGGCGTACCCGGCGGGGCAGCCCGTCGAACGGGTCGTGCCCCTCGGCCGGCACGAGCCCGCCGGGACGCACGGGCGCGCCCGGAGGCACGGGTCCGCTCGGCGGCAGGTGTCCGCTCGGCGGTACGGGTCCGCTCGGCGGTACGGGGACGAGGGTGGGGCCGGTCGGGGCGGCGGAGCGCTCGGCGGCGCGGCCCGGGTCGGGGTGCGAGCGGCCGGGGAGCGGGTGCGCGCGGTCCGGGTCGTCGACGCGGCGGCCGTGGTCCACGACGAGCGTGGGGGTGGTGCGGCGGCGCGGCAGCGGGACGGGGCCGTCGGCGGGGGCGTCCTCCTCGCCGCGGTGGGCCGTCTGGTCCGGGGTCTGCTGGTGCTGCTCGCTCGCGGGGGCGAGGCCGCCGCGACGCCGGTCGCGGGGGCGGAAGAGGCCGCCGCGCTCGCTGTCGCTGTCGAGGAGGTCCGCTGAGCGGTCGAGGAGCACGTCGAAGTCGTCGCTGTCGAGCGGGGCTTCCAGCTCGACGGGGCCGTCCAGCGGCACGGGCGCCCCGGTCGCGTCCGGGACCCGGGCGAGGGCCGGGCGGCGGAGCGGCAGCGTGCCGCTGTCGGGGGTCGCCTCCTCGGGGCGCTCGTCGCGCTCCAGGGACTTGCGGTCCAGGCGGAATCCGGCGCCCTGGGTTTCGGGGGCGTCGGTGAGCAGGGCGGCCGGGATGAAGACGACCGCGGTCGTGCCGCCGTACGGGGAGGTCTGGAGGGAGACCCGGACGTTCTGGCGCTGGGCGAGCCGGCTGACCACGAAGAGGCCGAGGCGGTCGGTGTCCGAGAGCTCGAACTCGGGGGTCTCGGCGAGGCGCAGGTTGGCGTCGAGGAGGGCGTCGGGGGTCATGCCGAGGCCGCGGTCGTGGATCTCCAGGGTGAAGCCGTTCGCGACCCGCTCGCCGAGCACCTGCACGGCGGTGTGCGGGGGCGAGAACACCGTGGCGTTCTCCAGGAGTTCGGCGATGAGGTGGGTGAGGTCCGCGACGGCGGGGCCGCCCACGCCGAGGCGGGGCAGTCGGCGCACCTCGATCCGCTCGTAGTCCTCGACCTCGGCGACGGCGGCGCGGACGACGTCCATGAGCTGGACGGGCTTGCGCCACTGGCGGGAGGGTGCGGCGCCGGACAGGATGACGAGGCCCTCGGCGTGCCGGCGCATGCGGGTGGTGAGGTGGTCGAGCCGGAAAAGGTCGGCGAGCTCGTCGGTGTCCTCGGTGCGCCGCTCCATCGTGTCGAGGAGGGTGAGCTGACGGTGCAGCAGGACCTGGTTGCGGCGGGCGAGGTTGACGAAGACCTCGGACACTCCGCGGCGCATGTCGGCCTGCTTGACGGCGGCTTCGACGGCGGCGCGCTGGAGGGTGTTGAGGGCCTGGCCGACCTGGCCGACCTCGTCGTCCCCGTACCGCAGGTGGGGCACTTCGGTGCCGACGTCGACCTGTTCGCCGGCGGCGAGCCTGCGCATCACGCTGGGCAGGCGGACGCCGGAGACCTCCTGGGCCTCCTTCTGCAGGCGGCGCAGGTCGCGGATGAGTTCGCGGCCGATGCGGACGGAGATGACGATCGAGGCGAGCAGGGCGAGGAAGCCGAGGACGCCGGCGACGCCGACCTTGAGGAGGACGCTGTACGCGGCGGGCTGGACGCGGTCCTGGTAGCGGTCGCCGGCCGCGGTGTTCTCGCGGGCGAGGTCGTCGAGGACAGGGCTCGCCTGGTCCTGCCAGAAGGTGGCGGTGACGGCGCGCGGGCTGTCGGTGGGGCCCTCGGTGATGATCGCGTTCTCGGCGGTGCGCAGCGGCTGGGTGTCGGGACTGCGCCAGTACTTCTCGAAGCGCTCGCGTTCGGCGGCCGGCAGGAGTTCGAGGTTGACCTCGTAGAACTGCTCGCGGTTGGCGACGAGGTCGGATATCGCGCGGATCTCCTGCGCGGTGACGCGGTCGGCGACGAGCGCGGAGAGGACGAGGGCGTCCTCGCGGGAGAGGAGTTCGCGGGCGCGGGTCACGCCGACGAGGGCGCGGCCCTGCTTGTCCATCTCGACGTTCTCGAGGGCGTGCAGGGTGATGAGGAAGCTGTAGCAGGGGTCGACGAGCCGGTTGTAGAAGTCGAGGGCCTGCATGCGGCCGATGCTGCGCTTCTCGACGGAGCGGCGCAGCGAGGCGAGGCCGTCGAGCGCTTCCAGGAGGGAGTTGAGGCGCTGGGCGGTGACGGGCCGCATCTCGTCCCGTACACCGGGGTCGGCGGCGTTGGCCCGGATGCGGGCGATCTGCCGGTCGGTGGTGCGGCGCGTCTCCTTCAGGGAGGCGAGGGCGTCGGAGCCCCGGGGGTCGGCCAGGTAGATGAGCGACTGGCGTCGTTCGAGCTGGACGACCCGCGCGGTGTCCTCGAGGGGGTAGCCGACCTTCTCGACGATGTAGCCGACGTCGAGGAGCTGGTCGGCCTCGCGGCCGGTGAGGACCGTGGCGAAACCCCACAGGCCGGTGAGGGAGATGAGCGGTACGAGGAGCAACGCCACGATCTTCCGGCGGATGGACTTCCCGCGAAAGCGCATGGCCTCCCCCTGCTCGGCCCCCGTGCGCCACGGAGGTCCTTCACGTTCGTGACGTCCGGCGTCAACACGCGGCGTCAACCTTCGGTTTCAAACAAACGGCGGCGTGAGCCTACTACTGCATCACGGCCATCTCGAAGGCGCGTCCACGCGATTTTCAGCCTGTCGAGTGAGTGTTGATCATGACTTGTCCTGGTATTCGGGGAGTTGAGATCGGCCACTGTGGCGTAGGACACCTGATGGCGTGCCATTTCCCCCACCGGCACGGATGGCTGGAAGTGTTCGTTCCGGTCCGGCTCCGCGCATGTTCGCCGAGGGCCGGGCGAAACCTTTTCCCACTGGCGTGCGTCAATAGGTACGGGGAGGGTTCTGTCCGCGTAAAGGCGCTCACAACGGGCAGCCAACCCTGAGGGTCTTTCAGTGGTGGGGAGTGACGGAACAATGGAACACGAGGCGCGGTCCGCGCGTCAGTTGTGGGTGGAGGACACGAAGGGCCGGCAGCGGATGCCGGATCCGGTCCGGAACGCCGCCGTACGGGCCGTGATGATCACTTCGGTGACGCTCGTCCAGGCCGTCGTGGCGTTCTACTGCACGGTCGCCGGGGCCTGGCTGGCGTTTCCGATGACCATCAGTTCGGTGGCGTCGACGGTCGTGGCGACCTGGAGCGTCCTGGACGTCTGGATCACCCGTCAGGTGTGGCGCCAGCGCAACGGCGTGGTGTCCGAACCAAGCAGCGCGGCCCGCGGGTCGCTCCGCGAGCGGCACGAGGAGGGCCCGTCGGAGACGGCGCGCCTGTCCGAGGCGGCCTGATCCCACGGTCGTGAAGGCCCACGGATCGTGAAGGCCTGCGGATCGTGAAGGCCTACGGTTCGTGAAGGTCTGCGGTTCGTGAAGGACGGAGAGCGGCCCGGTCCCCCGAGGGGGGCCGGGCCGCTCTGTCGTACGCGGGCTTCCGCGGGCTCCGTCAGGAGGCGGTCGGCGGGGTGGGCTCGTCGGACTGGTGGCGGCGGAACATCCGGGTCGCCGTGATCTCGCCGTGGATGGACTCCCCCTCCGCGCCGGGCTGCGGCAGGCCGGGACGCAGGTGCTCCTCGACGCTGATGTACTTCAGGCCGGCCCGCAGGTCGGCGTCGTTGCGCAGCCGGATCACCAGCGGGAACTCCGCCAGCGCCGTGGTGTCGAACAGGCCGGTCGTGTAGAGCAGCTGGACGCCGAGCGCGTCCGACACGGCCCGCTGGAGTTCGAGCAGGTACGTGGCGTTGGCGCGGCCGATCGGGTTGTCCAGGAACAGCGTGCCCGCGTGCCGGTGCTTGTCGCGGCCCCGGTCGTTGGAGCGGAGCGCCGCCATCGTGCAGTACAGGGCGATGGCCGCGGTGAGCAGCTGGCCGCCGGAGAAGACGTCGCCCATCTGCCCGACCGGCACCCGCTCGGCGCGCAGCACCGCGTCCGGCTTGAGGATCTCCACCGAGACGCCCTTGGGCTCCAGAGCCGCCTGGACGCCCCTCAGCAGCAGGGACATGCCGTCGCGGCGCAGGTCGGAGTTCTTCTTGAGGGCGGCGCGGGTGGCCTCGTCAACGACCTCGCCGAGCCGCTCCGTGAGGGTGGCCTGGTCGGGCTCCTCGAAGCGGATCCGCAGGAACTCCTGGCCGGACCACTCGCCGAGCCCCTCGGGGAGCCGGGAGAGGCGCTGCGCGGAGCGGAGGGTGGCGAGGGCGGACTCCACGAGGCCGCGCAGCCGGTCGACGATGGAGTCGCGGTTGCGCTCCAGCTGCTCCAGCTCGTCGGTGAGGACGCGCAGCCGGGGCGCGAACGCCTCGGCCCACTTGGCGGCGTGCTCGGGCAGCGCGGACGCCGGGAGCTCGCGGATCTGCTGGCGGGCAGGGGTGCGGACCTGCTCGTAGCGGGTGGAGTTGGCATGCCGCACCAGGATGTCGCTCGCCTCGCGCACGGCGGCGTCGGCGGCGGACAGCTCGGCGGTGAGGCCGCGCAGCGAACGGCGCGCCTCGGCGGCCACCGTACGAGCCTCCTCCAGGGTGCCCCGGTAGGGCTCGGGCTCGTCCCGCTCCTCGTCCGCGTGGTCGCGGAGCAGGTCGCGCAGGAGGGCGGCGGTCTCGTCGAACCCGCCCGCCGCGTCCTCGGCGGCCCGGTGGTCGCGCAGCAGGCCGCTGTGGGCGGCCCGCGCCGACTCCCGGGCGTCGGTGCGGAGGGCGAGTTCGGTGGTGGCGGTGCGGAGCAGGGCCTGCGCCTGCTCGGCGTCGGCGGGGACGAGCTCCTCGGGGAGTTCGGTGTGCGCCTCGCCGTCCTCCGGAGCCAGGCGCTCCGCCTCGCCACGGAGCCTGCCGAGCTTCTCACTCGCCTCCGACGCCCGCGTCTCCAGCATCTGGACCAGGGCCTCGGCGCGCGCGGCGGCGGCCTGGCGGGACGGGCCGTCGGCGCCGTCGGTGGATTCGAGGAGCTGCTCGGCGCGGGTGCGGACCTTGTTGGTGAGCCGGTCGAGCTCGGCGAGGGCGGCGGACTCGTCGCTCTCGGCGCGGGCCTGCTCGGCGCGCAGGTCGGCGCCGACGCCGACCTTCTCGTACAGCTGGGAGGCGGCCCGGTAGGCCTCGCGGAGGGTGGGCAGCGCGATGCGGGGCGCGGCCGGGTCCTCCTCGGGGAGGGTGTCGGGGGCACCGGCGATCTCGGCGCGCTCGGCGCGCAGGGCGCGGGCGGTGCGGTGGGCGTCGTCGGCGGCGCGCTGGGCGGCGCGCCGGTCCTCGTCGGCGGCCCTGGCGCGCTCCAGGCACGTCTGGGCGCGGGCCTCGGACTCGGCGGCGTCGTCGGCGAGTTCGCGGAGCTTGGTCTGCCAGGCGGAGCGCTCGCGCAGGCGGTACGCCAGGCCCGCGAGGGCGTCGGCGGCCCGGCGGGCGCGCTGGGCGGCCTCCTGGCGCTCGTCCCTGACCTGGGCCGCCTCGGCGGCGGTCTCGTCGGCGGCGGCGCGCACCGCACGGGCCTCTTCGAGGGTCGCGGCGGCGGCCTCGGCGGTCTCCCGCGCGGTCGTGGCGACGGACGCGAGCTCGGCGAGCATCCCGGGCGGGCAGTCGGCGCGCCAGGCGCCGATACGGGCGGCGAGGGAGCGGTCGCCGGCGAGGCGGGCGGCGAGGGTACGGATCTCCTCGTCGCGCGCGGCCGCCCGGGCGCGCAGGGCGTGCCGCTCCTCGTCGGCCGCGTGCTCGTCGTGCATGGCCGGGTTCGGCGGGACCAGGAAGACGCCGGTGTCCTCGGCCGACTCCCGGGACGGCACGGGGGCGAGCAGGGCGGCGGCGGTGCCGACGGCAACGGCCGAACGGGGCAGCAGGGCCGCCGTACCGAGGACTTCGCGGGCGCGTCCGTACGAGACGGGGTCGGTGATCACGACGCCGTCGACGAGCTCGGGGCGGGCCGCGAGCACGCGCGCGTGGTCGGCGGGGTCGACGGCCTGGGCGAGGTAGCGCCAGCCGGGGAGGGCCGGGATGCCGTGCTCGCCGAGGTACTCGACGGTGGCGAGGACGTCGGGGCCGGGCGGCAGCAGTCCGCCGTCGCCGAGGGCCCCGAGGATGCGGGAGTCGTCGGCCGCGGCGGTGCGCAGGTCGAAGAGCTGCCGCTCGGCGGAGCCGACGGCCTGGTCGAGCATGGCGCGGAGCTCGTCGGCGTACCGGTCGAACTCGGTGACGGTGAGCGGGCCCTGGGCCGCGGAGCCGGGGCCCCCGGCCGTGTCCTCGGCTTCGGCGTCCTCGTCGGCGGAACCGGCGGCGAGGGCGGCGCGCTGGCCCGGGAGCGGGGAGCCGGTGGCCGGGAGGCTCAGGAGTTCGGCGAGGCGTTCCTCCGAGGCGAGGGATTCGGCGGCGCGGCGCTCGGCGTCGTAGGCGTTCCCGGCGGCCTCGGCCGCGTCGGCGGCGCGGGCGGCGGCGAGTTCGGCGCGGGATTCGGCGCCGGCGGCCTCGCGCGCGTGGTCGGCCGCCGTGCGGGCGGCTTCGCGGGCCGTGTCCCAGGCGGCGACGGTGGTCTTCTCCGCGTCGCTGGCGGCGAGGGCGGCGCGGGCCGGGTCGGCGTCGGGCGCGGAGTCGTCGAGCCAGCCGGCCCGTACGGCCTCGGCGGTCTCCTGCTCGACCTCGGCGAGCCGCTGGCGCAGGTGACCGGCCTCGCTGCGGGCCCGCTGGGCCTCGGTGGCGGCGGCGGTGGCATCGCGGTGGGCGGTCTCGCCGGCCTCCTGGAGCGCGGTGGAGCGTTCCTCGTCCTCCGCCGCGCGGCGCTCGCCCTCCTCGGCGGCGGCGGCCAGGGCCCGTACGAGATCGGCGGCGGCCTTCGCCCGGGCCGCGAGGGCCGGGGCGGCGTCCCGCTCGGCCTCGCGGATGGCGGCGGCCACGCGCGCGGACCGGTCACCGGCTGCGCGGTGGCGGAGCACCGCCTCGGCGGCCTGCCAGGCGGAGTGCAGGGTGCGGGCGTCGGTGAGTTCACGGCGCTGGGAGGCCGCGCCCTTCTCGCCCGCGGTCAGCGCGAGCGAGGCGTGCCGGTACGCCAGTTCTGCGGCGATCAGCGAGCTGCGGCCACGCGCGGTCTCGGCCTCGTCCACGGCGTGCGCGGCGGACGTCACCTGCTGGGCCAGCTCGGCCGCGCGGCCCCGCTCCTCGGCGGCGCGGGCGGAGAGCCGGCGGGCGAGGGTACGGGTGCGCCGCTCGGCGCCCGCGTGCACGTCGCGCGCGTGGGACCTGGTTCCGGCGGCCTCGACGATCCGGCCGAGGAGGTCCACGGAGCCGGCCGTGAAGTCGCGCTCGGCGGTCAGTTCGGCGCGGCGGCCCAGCTTGTTGCCGAAGCCGCCGACGAGGTCCGCGAGACCGTCGGTGTCGCGGGTGTCGGTGACGGCGCGCAGCAGCAGGTCGGTGAAGTCGGAGTCCTTCTTGACCGCGAAGAGGCCGGCGGCCTCGCCCTCGTCGGCGTTCATCTCGCGCTGGTAGCGGAAGAGTTCCGGGTCGAGGCCGAGCTCGCCCAGGTGCTCGTTCCAGCGGTCGTGGATCTCCTCCCAGACCACGTCCAGGTGCGGGTACGCCTTGCCCGCGTCGGTGAGCGCGTCGCGGAAGCCCTTCATGGTGCGGCGGCGGCCGGTGGCGCCGGAGGCGCCCTCGACGGGCGGCCGGACCGAGGTCGCCTCGGCGACGGGGAGGTTGTCGAGGCTGAGTCCGGGGCCGGGACGGAAGGAGTACCAGGCCTCGGCGAACTTCCGCGGGTCGTTGGAGACCTGGCGGCCGCGCCACTCGCTGGCCTTGCCGACGACGACGAGTTCGCCGGTGAGGGTGTGCTGCCACTCCAGGGCGACGTGTCCGCAGTCGTCGGCGAGCAGGAACTTGCGGAGCACGCCGGAGCTGGCGCCGCCCAGGGTGTTGCGGTGGCCGGGGAGCATGACCGAGAAGATCAGCTTGAGCAGGACGGACTTGCCGCCGCCGTTCTCCAGGAACAGCACGCCCGCGGGTGCCGGGCGGCGCGGCGGGCCGACCGGCTCCTCCTCGAAGAACTCCGCCTGGGTGGGGGCGGGGTGGGGCACGGGGGCACCGACTCCGCGCAGGTCCAGAACGGTGTCGGCGTAGCGCGCACCGGCGGGGCCGATGGAGTAGAGGCGGACCCGGGACAGCTCGTACATGCGGCGGACTCTCGTCGTCTCGTTCGGGTGGTGCGCGGGTTAGGCGTGGAAGGGCAGGCCGGCGTCGGCGGCGAGCTCCAGGTCGTCGCCCTCGGGCGGCGGCAGGAGCGTCGCGGAGCCGTCGCTGACGGGGACGACGCCGAGTTCCAGGAGCTCGGCCATGGCGGCCGAGCCGGCCATGTCGCGGACCTGGAGCTGGTAGCGGGCGGTGGTCCGGTAGGAGCCGCCGCCCTCGTCGCCGGTGCGCTGGAGGAAGCCGGAGTCGGTGAGGAAGGCGGCCGCCTTGCCGACGATGCCGGTGGTCGATCCGGCGAGCCTGCGGGCGTCCTTGGTGGCGCCGGTGGCGCTGCGCCGGGCGTAGATCCGCCAGGCCGCCTCAAGGCCGGGCGCGTCGGACGCCGGGTCGGTGTTCTCGCCCTGCTCCTCGGCGCGCTGCTCAAGGCGCAGGCAGGCCTGGCGCACGAAGGCGTCCACGCCGTTGACCGTGAGCCGGCCGATGTACGCGTCGTCGGCGAGGTCCTCCGGCCGGGGGAACGCCATCGCGGCGACCGCGAGGTGGGCCAGGCCGTGCAGGAACCGGTCGGCGGAGTCCGTGGAGGCGCGGCGCGCGTAGTCGCCCATGCGGACGGCGAAGACGGAGTCCTCGCCGGCCGTGACGGCCATCCCCGCGCGCGGGGAGACCTCCAGGACCACGAGGCCGAGACCGGTCGCGACGGCGTCGGCGAGGCGCGCGAAGGCGGGGTCCTCGCGGTAGCGGCGGAGCAGCTCGCCGTACTCGGCGTCCCGGGCCGGCAGCAGCTTCGGCTGCAGCCCGAAGGAGACGAGCCGGGCCGCGTCGGCCGCGTCGGCGGGAGTCACGGCGGACGCGCTCGCACCGCCGCCGGCGGGGGCCTGCGGCTGCGCGGGCTCCTGCTCGCTCCACGCGTCGGCGTACTCGGCGTGGGTTTCGCTCACGGCTGGGGCTCCTCGGTACGGCTCTGGGTCGGTACGGCTTCCGTGGTACGGGTTTCGGCCTGTACGGCTTCCTCGGTACGGGTCTCGCTCCGCACCGGTTCCTCGGTACGGGTCTCGGCCGGTACCGCTTCCTCGGTACGGGTCTCGGCCGGTACCGCTTCCTCGGTACGGGTCTCGGCCCGTGCCGGTTCGTCGGTGCGGGTCTCGGGTCGGGCGGCTTCCGTGCCGGGTCTCGGCAGGGGGAGCGGAACGGGGGTGACGGCCGCGGGGGCCGGGCCGCCGGTGCGTTCGCCCGTCACGGGCGGCTCGTCCGTGAGCCGCACGGCCCGCACGGAGGGCATTTCCCGGCGCCCCGGGCGCGGGGCACGGGACGGCAGCGGAACGGTGCCGAAACGCGGTCGGGTGCGGCCGGTGGGGGCGGGGTCTGCGGCGGGGCCGGCCGCCGGCTCCGGATCGGTGGCGACGGTCGGCTCCGGGGTCGGCGTGTCGGCGGGGGCCCGGACGTCCGTCGCGGGCGTCGGATCGGTCGGCTCGGCCGGGACCGGGGCGGTCGGGTCGGTGGCGGGCGTGGGGGCCTGCGGGGCGAGGGTCACGAGGCCTCCGTGCGGTCCGCGGCCATGCCCACCGCGTCGAGCAGGGCCGTACCGACGATGAGGTCGGCGCCGCCGAACTCGGGGTCGTCGAGGGGCGTGCCGTCGTCGACGGCGAAGAGGAGCCGCTCCTCGCCCTGGCGGTAGGCGGTGCCGACCGGGGGGCTCGCCGCATGGACGGCGAGGAGGGCGACGAGGTACGGGAGGTCGGGGTCGAGGCGGCGGGCGTCGGCGAGGAGGCCGGAGAGGCGGCGCGGGGCGTCGTGCTCCAGGTCGAGCAGGCGCTGGGCGCTCGCGAGCTGCTCCTCGCTGAACCGGGAGTCGTCGGGGGTGGCGATGAGGTCGGGCTCGGGCATCTCCGCGCCGAGGTGCTCGCGCTCCACGGGCGGGGTGAGCAGCAGGTCGACGAGGTCGCCGAGGCGGACGGAGGCGGGGGTGCGCAGTCCGGTGCCGTGGGCGAAGAAGGCGTCGGTGACCCGGGTGGCCTGCTCGGCGGGGAGCGGCAGGACCGGGGCGACGAGCTGCCCGTACAGGTCGAGTCCGGTGTACATGGCGGGGGCGGCGAAGGCCTGGCGGTCCTGCTCGGCGCGGAAGAGGGGGCCGGCTTCCAGGAGGCGCGACTGGAGCTGGGTGTGGCGCCGGATGCAGTCCTTGACTATGTCGACGAGCTCGGCGGCGCGGCGCTTGTGCTCGGCCGTCCTGGCGTCGGAGGTGGCCTCGGCCTCGTCGCGGGCCTTGCGGATGTTGGTGAGGATCGCGTTCTCGTGGCGGTAGCGGTCGGCCACGTGGTCGAGCGCCTCGGCGATCATGTCGGGGACGGTGTTGAGCCAGTCGACCGCGCGGACGTTGCGCCGGGTGGCCTCCAGGGTCTTGCGGAGGGTCTCGGCGTACTGCACGGTCCGGTAGCGGGCCTGCTCGGCGGCGAGCTGGGCGTCGGCGAGGCGGCCCCGGTTGATGAGGACCTCCAGCTTCACCTCGGCCGCGATCTGGGCGCTGGTGACGTCGGTGTCGAGGGCGCCGACGAGGACGTTGACCGCTTCGTCGGTGGTGCGGAGGTAGACGCCGCCGCCGTACCCCGGGACCTCCTCGATGAGCTTGAAGTCGTAGTCCCTGCGGACGTAGACGCCGTCGGTGCCGAAAGTGCCGTAGACCGCGCGGAAGCCGCGGTCGACGCTGCCGACGTTGATGAGGTTCTCCAGGACCCAGCGGGCCACGCGCTCGTGCTCGGCGGCGGGGCGGGTGGGGGCCTGGGCGGCGACGCGGGGCAGCAGTCGGGCGACGATCTGCTCGTGGTCCGCGCCGGTGTCGAAGTCCATGTTCAGCGTGATGAGGTCGATCGCCGCGAGGGCGACCTCGGCCATCGCGTAGACCGTGTACTCGCCGGCCAGGTTGGCCTTGCGCGTGTCGAGGTCGTGCAGCGGGGCGGTGCACGCGAGCGCGCGGAGGCGCCGCGCGAGCCCTTCGTCGGCGGCCGGACCCTGCGCGGGCCGCGGCCCCGCGCTGAGCTGGGGCGGAGCGAGGTCCGTCGAGGCAGGCGAAGTCACGGTGGACAGATTAGGTCCTCGAACTGACAACGGTCGAAACGGCGCAGATGCGACCGGGGTCGGGGAGCGGGCCGTGCGGGCCGCCGAGGCGCCCCGCCGGCGTCCCGGACGTCAGTCGGCCGGGGCGTCGACGGCGCGGGCGTACGCGGCGGTCACGCGGGCGCGGGAGTCGTCGAGGTAGCGGGCGAGGAGGCGTTCGGCGGCGCCGCGCCGGCCGTCCCTGAGGGCGTCGAGGATCTCCCGGTTGCGTACGAGGAAGGGCTCGTGGAGGGCGCGGGCGTCGTCGACGACGTGGAAGGCGAGGCGGAGCTCGGCGAGGACGCTGCGCATCAGTTCGTCGGTACGGGCGCTGCCCGCGAGGGCGACGAGCGCGCGGTGGAAGTGGATGTTGGCGGTGGCGACGCCCTGCCAGTCGCGGGCGCGGGCCGCGGTCTCGCCCTCGGCGACGGCCGCGGCGAGCGCGGCGAGGGCGTAGGGGGGCTGCCCGAGGCCCCGGACGACGGCGCATTCGACGAGCAGGCGGGTGCGGTAGATGTCGTCCACGTCACCGACGCCGAGGACGCGGACGAAGACGCCCCGGTTGAGCTCGTGGACGAGCAGTCCCTCGTGGGTGAGCAGGCGGAAGGCCTCTCGGAGTGTGTTGCGGGACACCCCGAGGGCGCCGGCGATGCCGTCCTCGGAGAGTCGCGTGCCGGAGGGGAAGTAGCCCTCCGCGATCCGCGTGCGCAGGATGTCGGCGACCCGTTGCGCCGTGCTCGTACGCCCGAGCAGGGCGCGGTCGTCCGCCAGGCCTCCGGCTTCGGCTGCTGCCCTCGCGTCCACGGCGTCCTTTCCCTTCCTCGGGTCCGCGGGCGAGTCAACCGCAGAAAGACGAGGGCCACAACACCTTGTTGGATCGTTGAACAATCCTCTACTTTTACGGCGACCGCGATCTGTTCGGGAAAGGGACACGGGAGATGACCTCGGCCACGATCGACCTCAACGCCGACCTCGGCGAGGGCTTCGGCCGCTGGACGCTGACCGACGACGAACAGCTCCTTTCCCTCGTCACCAGCGCCAACGTGGCCTGCGGCTTCCACGCCGGCGACGCGGCCACCATGCGGCGGGTGTGCGAGCTGGCCGCCGCGCGCGGGGTACGGATCGGGGCCCAGGTGTCCTACCGCGACCTGGCCGGCTTCGGGCGGCGCCCGATGGAGGTCCCGGCGGCCGAGCTCGCCGCCGAGGTGGCGTACCAGATCGGCGCCCTGGAGGTCTTCGCGCGGGCCGCGGGCTCGCGGGTCGCGTACGTGAAGCCGCACGGCGCCCTGTACAACCGCGTGGTCCGCGACGAGGAGCAGGCCGCGGCGGTCGTCGAGGGCGTACGGCTCGCGGACCGCACCCTGCCCGTCCTGGGGCTGCCGGGCTCGAAGCTGCACGAGGTCGCGGCGGCGGCCGGCCTGCCGGTGGTCCCGGAGGCCTTCGGCGACCGGGCCTACCGGGCGGACGGCTCGCTGCTGCCGCGCGGGATCGAAGGGGCCGTCGTCACCGACCCGGCCGAGGTCGTGGCGCGATCCCTGTCCATGGCCCGCCTGGGGGTCGTCACGGCGCACTGCGGCACACAGGTGTCCGTCCGGGCCCGTTCGCTGTGCCTGCACGGGGACACGCCGGACGCGGTCGGCCTCGCGTGGCGGGTCCGGGAGAGCCTTGAGGCCTCCGGCATCCGCGTGGAGGCCTTCGCGTGACCGGCGCCGCGCCGCCCGCGGCACGCCGGGCGCTCCGGGTCGGCGAGCGGGCGCTCCTGGTGGAGCTCGGCGGCGGCGCGGAGGCGGAGGCCTTCCACGCCGAGCTGCTGCGCCGCCGGGCGGCCGGTGAGCTGCCCGCCGTGCGCGAGATCGTGCCGGCCGCGCGGACCGTGCTGCTCGACGGCGTGGCGGACCCGGACCGGCTGGCGGCCGAGCTGTCCGGCTGGGAGGTCGGGCCGCTCCACGCGCGCGTGGGCGGGGCGGTCGAGGTGCCGGTCCGCTACGACGGGCCCGACCTCGCGGAGGTCGCCGCGCTCTGGGGCGTGTCCCCCGAGGAGGCGGTACGGATCCACACGGCGGCCGAGTTCCGGGTCGCCTTCTGCGGGTTCGCGCCGGGCTTCGGCTATCTGACCGGGCTCGACGAGCGGTACGAGATACCGCGCCGGGCCACTCCCCGTACCGCCGTCCCGGCCGGTTCGGTCGCCCTCGCGGGGCCGTACACGGGCGTGTACCCCCGCTCCTCCCCCGGCGGCTGGCAGCTGATCGGCACCACGGACGCCGTGCTCTGGGACACCGCCCGGGAACCGGCCGCGCTGCTCTCCCCCGGCACCCGGGTCCGGTTCACGGCGGTGGACGTCACGGCCGGCGGGGCGGCGCGCGCGGCGGCGGAGGGCGGACGATGAGCGACCGTGCCGTCGCCGTGGTGCGGGCCGGCGCCCTGACCACCGTGCAGGACCTGGGCCGCGCCGGCCACGCGCACCTCGGCGTCCCCCGCTCCGGCGCCCTCGACCCGTCGGCCGTCCGGCTCGTCAACCGGCTCGTCGGCAACGCGGAGTCCGCGGCCGTCCTGGAAACCACCGTCAGCGGCTGCGCCCTGCGCCCCCGGTGCGCGGTGACCGTCGCGGTGGGCGGCGCGCCCTGCCCGGTCCGGGTGGACGGGCGCCCGGCGGCCTGGGGAACCGCCGTCCGGGTCGCGGCCGGTGCCGTCCTGGAGATCGGCGCGGCCGTCCGCGGACTGCGCTCGTACGTGGCCTTCGGCGGCGGCATCGACGTCGAGCCGGTGCTGGGCAGCCGCTCCACCGACCTGCTGTCCGGCCTGGGCCCCGAGCCGCTGGCCGAGGGCACGGTCTTGCCCCTGGGAGCGGACACCGCCGTACGGGGGCGGGTCGACACTCCCCCGTGGCCGGGCCCTCCGGACGAACTCGTCCTGCGGCTCCGGCTCGGTCCCCGCGACGACTGGTTCACGGCCGCGGCCCTCCGGACCCTCGCCACGCGCGCGTACCGGGTGTCCCCGGCGAGCAACCGGATCGGGCTGCGCCTCGAAGGCCCTTCCCTGGAGCGGGCCGTCACGGGCGAGCTGCCGAGCGAGGGCATGGTCCTCGGCGCGGTCCAGGTGCCGCCGGACGGGCGCCCGGTGGTCTTCCTGGCGGACCATCCGACCACCGGCGGCTACCCGGTCGTCGGCGTGGTCCGGGAGGCGGATCTGGGCGCGGCGGCGCAGGCGGTGCCGGGCACCGCGGTGCGGTTCGTGCCGGTGCGGTGACGCGTTCCGACGGGGTGACGCGGGCCGGGGTGTGGTGTCACGCTTCCGGGGTCGGACGGCCGTAGCCTCCGCCGCCCGGGGTGCGCAGGACGAGGACGTCGTCGGGGCCCACCTCGGTGGTGGCGGCTCCTTCGAGGTGCTCGACCGTGCCGTCGGCGCGTTCGACGAGGTTCTCGCCGAGGGCGCCGGGCTCGCCTCCGGCCATCCCGTAGGGCGGGACCCTGCGGTGGCCGGTGAGGAGGGCCACCGTCATCGGCTCCAGGAAGCGGATGCGCCGCTCCACGCCGTGGCCGCCGTGCCAGCGGCCGCGTCCGCCGCTGTCCTCGCGTACGGCGAAGGAGTCGACCCTGACGGGGTGGCGCCACTCCAGGACCTCGGGGTCGGTGAGCCGGGAGTTGGTCATGTGTGTCTGGACGGCGTCGGCGCCGTCGAAGCCGTCCCCGGCGCCGGAGCCGCTGGCGACGGTCTCGTAGTACTGCACGCGCGCGTTGCCGAAGGTGACGTTGTTCATGGTGCCGGAGCCCTCGGCCTGGATGCCGAGTGCCGCGTAGAGCGCGCCGGTGACGGCCTGGGACGTCTCGACGTTCCCGGCGACGGTGGCGGCCGGGTGGACGGGCGCGAGCATCGAGCCGGGCGGGACGCGGATCTCCAGGGGTTCGAGGCAGCCGCTGTTGAGCGGGATGTCCTCGTCGACGAGGGTGCGGAAGACGTACAGCACGGCGGCCATGACGACGGCGGTGGGCGCGTTGGCGTTCCCGGGCAGCTGGGGTGAGGTGCCGGTGAAGTCGAGGACGGCGGAGCGCCGTTCGCGGTCCACGCGGACCGCCACCTGGATGACCGCGCCTCCGTCGGTCTCGTAACGGTACGAGCCGTCCTGGAGGCGCGCGACGATGCGGCGCACGGACTCCTCGGCGTTGGCGCGGACGTGCCGCATGTAGGCCTGGACGACGTCGAGCCCGAACTCGTCGACCGCCCGGCGCAGTTCCTCGATGCCCTTCTCGTTGGCGGCGATCTGGGCGCGGAGGTCGGCGAGGTTGGTGTCGGGGTCGCGGGAGGGGTGGCGGGCGCCGGTGAGCAGGTCCCGCGTCTCGGCCTCGCGGAGCCGGCCGTCCCTGACGAGCAGCCAGTTGTCGAAGAGGACGCCCTCCTCGTCGACGGTGCGGCTGAAGGCGGGCATGGAGCCGGGGGTGATGCCGCCGATCTCCGCGTGGTGGCCGCGGGAGGCGACCAGGAAGCGGAGTTCGTCGCCCGTGTCGCCGAACACGGGGGTGACGACGGTGATGTCCGGCAGGTGCGTGCCGCCGTGGTACGGGTCGTTGATCGCGTACACGTCGCCGGGGCGCAGGTCGTCGCCGCGCCGCCGCAGGACCTCCTTGATGGACTCGCCCATGGAGCCGAGGTGGACGGGGATGTGGGGCGCGTTGGCGATGAGGTTGCCGTCGGCGTCGAAGAGGGCGCAGGAGAAGTCGAGTCGTTCCTTGATGTTGACCGACTGGGCGGTGTTCTCCAGGCGGACGCCCATCTGCTCGGCGATGGCCATGAAGAGGTTGTCGAAGACCTCCAGGAGGACCGGGTCGACGTCGGTGCCGGCGGCCACGCGCGCGGGGCGCGGGGTGACGCGGTGCAGCAGCAGGTGGCCGTCGTCGGTCGCGGTGGCCCGCCAGCCGGTGTCGACGACGGTCGTGGCGTCGGGCTCGGCGAGCAGCGCGGGTCCGTCCACGCCGTCGCCCGGCCGCAGGTCCTCGCGCCGGTGGAGCGGGGCGTCGTGGACGGTGCCGCCGCTGTGCATCCGTACGGTGGTGCGGGCCTCCGGGGTTCCGGTCCGCCGTGTCGTGCCGGCGGCCACGGGGCCGTGCGGGCCCGCGGTGCCGACGGCTTCCACGGTGACGGCCTCCACGACGAGCGGCCGGTCCAGGGTGAAGGCGTACCGCGCCCGATGATCCGCTGTGAACGCGGTTTTCATCAATTCGGCGGGGCCGAGGTCGACTTGCAGGCCCGCGTCCGTGCCGGCGTAGCGCAGGAGTACGCGCGCGCGGGTGCTGATCGCCGCGTCGGGCAGCCCGTCGCTCCGCAGCTCCTGCCGGGTCAGGTCCGCGAGTTCGTCGCAGAGCGCCGTCACGCGCGCGTGGGTCCCCGGGGCGTCGAGCTCGGCCTCGACGGACCGTTCGCGCATGGCGGTGGCGTCGGCCAGCCCGATCCCGTACGCGGAGAGGACTCCCGCGAGCGGGGGTACGAGGACGGTGTCGATGCCCAGGGCGTCGGCGACGGCACAGGCGTGCTGGCCCCCGGCACCGCCGAAGCTGGTGAGGGCGTACCGCGTGACGTCGTGGCCGCGCTGGACGGAGATCTTCTTGACGGCGTTGGCCATGTCGAGGACGGCGATCTCCAGGAAGCCCGCGGCGACGTCCTCGGGGGTGCGGCCGTCTCCGATGTCCTGCGCGAGGGCCGTGAACCGGCTTCGTACGACCTCGGCGTCCAGGGGACGGTCCCCGGTGTCGCCGAACACGGCGGGGAAGTGGCCGGGCTGCACGCGGCCGAGCATGACGTTGGCGTCGGTGACGGTGAGCGGCCCGCCGCGCCGGTAGCAGGCGGGCCCCGGGACGGCTCCGGCCGAGTCGGGCCCCACCCGGAAGCGGCGGCCGTCGTAGTGGAGGACGGAGCCGCCGCCCGCCGCGACGGTGTGGATGCTCATCATCGGGGCCCGCATCCGCACCCCGGCGACCTGTGTACCGAGTTCACGCTCGAAGGTCCCGGCGTAGTGCGACACATCCGTGGAGGTGCCGCCCATGTCGAAGCCGATGACCCGGTCGTATCCCGCCGCCGCCGACGTACGGACCATGCCGACGACACCACCGGCGGGGCCGGAAAGGACGGCGTCCTTGCCCCGGAAGTGGGCGGCCTCGCGCAGTCCCCCGTTGGACTGCATGAACATGAGGCGGATCCCGGCGAGTTCGCGGGCCACCTCGTCGACGTACCGGCGCAGGATCGGCGAGAGGTAGGCGTCGACGACCGTGGTGTCGCCACGCGGGATCAGTTTGATCAGCGGACTGACCTCGTGCGAGCAGCTGACCTGGGTGAACCCGGCGGCACGGGCGAGCTCGGCGACACGGGTCTCGTGCTCGGGATGGCGGTAGCCGTGCAGGAGGACCACGGCGGCGGAGCTGAACCCCTCCCGGTGGGCCGCGGCGAGCGCCCCGGCGACGGCGGGCTCGTCCAGGGGGCGGACGACCGCCCCGTGGGCGTCGACCCGCTCGGGAACCTCGACCACGCGCGCGTGGACCGGCTCGGGCAGCACGATCCGGCGGTCGAAGAGCCGGGGCCGGTTCTGGTACGCGATGCGCAGGGCGTCACGGAAGCCCTCGGTGACGAGCAGGACCGTGGGTTCCCCGCGTCGTTCAAGGAGCGCGTTCGTGGCGACCGTGGTGCCCATCTTGACGACGGCCACCCGGTCGGCGGGCACCGGCTCGCCGGGCTCCAGGCCCAGCAGGAGACGGATGCCGGCGACGGCGGCGTCCTGCGGCCGCGCCGGGTCGTGGGAGAGCAGCTTGCGGGTGACGAGCCGGCCGTCGGGCCGCCGCCCCACGATGTCGGTGAAGGTGCCGCCCCGGTCGATCCAGAACTCCCAGCGCCCGCTCATCCCCCCATTGTCGCCGCGAGCGCCGCCGCGAGGTCGGCTTCCGCGCGCGCGTCGAGCGGCCCGGTTCCCGAACCGTCGGCCCAGTGCCACAGCTCCGTACCCGCGAGCAGCGCCAGCTGCGGCAGCAGGTCACGGCTGCGCCGCAGCACCCACCCGGTGCCCGCCGTCGCGAGCCAGAACAGCGCCTCCGCCCGGCTCGGCGGCGGCTCGGCCGGTTCCCGCCCCGGCGCCGCGCCCCGGGCCAGCCCCCGCTCGGCGAGCAACCGGTGGAAGCCCGCCGCGACGGCCCGGTGGCCCCGCTCGCCCGGATGCAGCCGGTCCGCGCTCCACAGCGCCCGGTCCTCGGTCCACACCGGCTCGGCGAGGTGCAGGTGCACGGCTCCGTACCGGTCCGAGAGCGCGTGCACGACCGCGTTGACGCACCGCTGCCGCCTGGCCAGCGGGCGCGCCAGCGGCGGGGGCAGCCCGAGCATCCGGCCCGGGTCGGGCAGACACGCGGTCAGGAGTACGGCTCCGACGGCGTCGAGCTCGGCGCACACCCGGTCGAGCCGGCCGGCGACCAGCGCGATGTCGAAGCCGCGGCGCAGGGTGTCGTTCACGCCGACCACGACGGAGGCGAGATGCGGCCGGAACGCCAGCGCCCGGGGAGCCTGCCCGTGGGCGACGTCACCCGTCAGGGCCCCGCTGACGGCGAGGTTCAGCAGCTCCGTCCCCCGCTCCTCGTCCGCGAGCCCCTCCGCGAGGAGCGCCGCCCACCCCCGCCATGCCCCGGCCACCCGGTCGCCGACGCCCTCGCTGAAGGAGTCGCCGAGCACCGCGAACCTGAGGGGTCCGCCGGGGGTGGGGGTCGCGGTGCCGGAGGGCACCCCCGCCGCGGGCCGGGCGGCCGCCGTCGTGGTCTCCGTCATCGGCGGGTCTCCTCGGAGCGCCGGGGGCCGGGGGCGGGGAGGGCGTCGTGGGCGTGGAGGAAGGCGGCGACGGAGCGGTCCCAGGAGAAGGCTTCGGCACGCGCGCGTGCGGTGTGGCGGCGGTCGGGTTCCGGGGTGGCGAGGAGGCCCCGGACGGCGGCGGCGAAGGAGGCGGGGGTGTCGGCCGCGGAGGCGCC
The DNA here is from genome assembly GCF_055603625.1 of Streptomyces sp. NPDC037273. Taxonomy (NCBI): domain Bacteria; kingdom Bacillati; phylum Actinomycetota; class Actinomycetes; order Kitasatosporales; family Streptomycetaceae; genus Streptomyces; species Streptomyces sp. NPDC037273. The sequence continues at coordinate 12,280 of NZ_JBVJVO010000028.1, read as the reverse complement.
GGCGGTGCCGAGGACCTCGGGGAGGGCGGAGGAGGCGCTGGCGACGACCGGGGTGCCGCAGGCGAGGGCTTCGAGGGCGGAGAGACCGAACGTTTCGGCGGGCCCCGGCGCCAGGCACACGTCGGCGGCCGCCTGGAGGTCCGCCAGGGCCTCCCGGTCGGCGACGTGCCCCAGGAACCGCACCGGGAGGCGCCGTTCGCGCGCCCGCCGCTCCAGGGCCCCCCGCAGCGGCCCGTCGCCCGCGACCACGAGCGCCGCCGCGACGCCCGCCTTCCGCAGCTCCTCCAGGGCGTCAAGGGCCGTGCCGGGCCGCTTCTCGACGGAGAGGCGCGAGCACATCAGGAGGAGCACCCGCTGCCCGTCCGCGTACCGGGCGCGCAGCACGGTGCTGCGGCGGCCGGGCCGGCAGCGCTCCAGGTCGACGCCGAGCGGAGCCCGTACGACGTTGCGGGCCCCGATCCGTACGAACTCGCGCTCCGCCCATTCCGTCGTGCAGACGATCCGCGCGAAGGCCCACGCCGTACGGCGGTTGAGCCGGTCGGCCGCCCGGGCCGCGAGGGCGGGCGGCACGCCCCAGGTCCGCAACACCCCGTCCGCGGTCTCGTGGGAGACCATGACCGCCGGTACGCGGGCGCGTCGCGCCCACTCCCCCGTCCAGCGCAGGGTCGTACGGTCCGAGACCTCGATCCGGTCGGGGGCGAGCTCGTCGAGGAGCCGGCGGACCCGCCGCCGGTCGGCGAGGACCCGGTAGCCGCCGGTGCCGGGCAGGACGGGCCCCGGCAGGGTGACGATCCGGCCCTGTTCGGTGTGGTGGTCGCTCGCGACGTCGCCGGGGACGACGAGGACCGGCTCGTGCCCGGCCTCCAGGTATCCGCGCCCCAGCCGGTCCAGGGCGGTGCGGAGGCCGCCCGACGTGGGCGTGACGAAGTTGGCGAGCCGCACGATCCTGAGCCCGCCTCCCGGGGCGCGACCGCCGCCCCGGCGATCGGCGCCCCTGCCATCGGCGCCCCGCGGAACGGCGCCACCGCCGACGGCACGGTCACCGCCCTCCGTACGCAAGCCGCCCACCCCACCGAGACCGCCCACCCCACCGAGACCGCCCACCCCACCGAGACCGCCCACTCCACCGAGACCGCTCACGCCGCTCACGCCGCCACCGCCGTCCGCTCCCGCAGGACCTCCAGGTAGTGCCCGATCAGTTCGTCGCCGAGGGCCTCCCAGGTGCGGCCCGCGACGGAGGACCGGCCGCTGAGCCCGAAGGCGGCGCGGCGCTCCGGCGCGGCGGCGAGGGAGGCGACGGCGTCCCGGAGCGCGTCCGGGTCGCCCGGCGGTACGAGGAGCCCGGTCCGGCCGTGGTCGACCAGGTCGAGGGGTCCGCCGGCGGCCGGGGCGATGACGGGGACGCCGCTCGCCATGGCCTCCTGGACGGTCTGGCAGAAGGTCTCGTACGGACCGGTGTGGGCGAAGACGTCGAGCGAGGCGAAGATCCGGGCGAGGTCGTCGCCGGTGCGGCGGCCGAGGAAGCGGGCGCCGGGCAGCGCGGTGCGGAGCGCGGGCCCACTCGGCCCGTCGCCGACGACCACGACCCGCACACCGGGCAGCGCGCACACGCCGGAGAGGAGGTCCACCCGCTTCTCGGGGGCGAGCCGGCCCACGTATCCGACGAGGAGCTCCCCGCCGGGGGCGAGCTCTTGGCGCAGGGCGGGGTCGCGCAGTTCGGGGCGGAAGCGGCCGGTGTCCACCCCGCGCCCCCAGAGCCGGACGCGTCCGATGCCGTGGTGTTCCAGGTCGCGGAGGGCGGCGGACGAGGGGGCGAGGGTGCGGTCGGCGGCGCCGTGCACGGCCCGCAGGCGTCGCCAGGCCGCGCCCTCGCCGGCGCCCACGTACGTGCGCGCGTAGCCGGCGAGATCGGTCTGGTAGACGGCGACGGCGGGGATGCCGAGCCGGGTCGCGGCCGTCATGCCGCGCACTCCGAGGACGAAGGGCCCGGCGAGGTGGACGATGTCGGCCCGGTGCGCCGCGATGGCGGCGGCGACCCGGCGGCTCGGCAGGGCGACGCGTACCTGCGGATAGCCGGGCAGGGGCAGGGAGGGCACCCGGACGACGGCGCAGGGCACGTCGGCGTCGGCCGCCGGGTCGGCGACGGCGGGGGCGATGACGAGCGGGGCGTGGCCCCGCCGGACGAGGTGGCGCGCGGTCTGCAGGGCGCAGTGCGCCACTCCGTTGACGTCGGGAGGGAAGGATTCGGTGACGATGACGACACGCATACGGGTGTTGTCGTCGCACTTGGCGTGTACCCGCCGACGTCGATCTGGACGGCGAGGGAACGTCCCGTGAGCGTTTCCCGCCGGGGCCCACGGCCCAGGACGGGCCGGGGCGCTCGGGGCATCGAGGCCGGCAGGAGCCGCCGGGGGCCGTCATGCGTCACCGCCCCCCGGGGCGGGGCCGCGATCGGCGGGTTCTCCGCCGCGGGCCGCGCCGCCCCGGGGCCGGGTGGCGGGAGGTTCGGGGTGTGCGGGGTCGGGCCGGGAGGGGTTGGCCGGATCTGTCGCTCACCCGGAACGGGGGTCAGACCTGGAGGTCGGGCCCTATCCGGTTGCGGACCGCCGTCTGCACCTCGGCTTCTTCGGCCGGGTCTGCGGCGAGGCGGCGCAATCGCTCGGCGACGCGCACGTCACCGGTCTCGGCGTGCTGGGCCGCGACCTCGCGGGTGGTCTCCTCGCAGTCCCAGAGGCATTCGACGGCGAAGCCGGTCGCGAAGGTGGGGTCGGTGGCGGCGAGGGCACGGGCGGTGCGGCCGCGCAGCTGGGAGGAGGCGGTCTCGCGGTAGACGTGGCGCAGCACGGGGGCGGCGCAGGCGATGCCGAGGCGGCCGGTGCCGTCGACGAGGACGGCGAGCTCGGGTGCGTCGGGTCCGGCGGATCGTACGGTCCGGCGCAGGGCGCCGAGGACGAGGGTGGCGTCCTGGGTGGCACCGCGGCAGGCGAGGACCTCGGCGGCGGCGGCACCGAGGGCGTCGGTGCGCCGGACCCAGGCGCGGGCGCGGGCGACCGCGTCCTCGCCGCACATGCGCCGGTAGGCGGCGACGGCGGATTCGGCGACGGAGGTGGAGTCCCCGTCGGCGGCGGCCTCGACGAGGTCGAGGACGGCGGGGTCCTGTGACGCGGCGAGGTGGTGCAGGGCGGCGCCCCGCGCTCCCGGGGCGCCGGCGCGGGCGGCGGCGAGGATCTCGGGCCGGTCCTCGGGTCCCGCGACCGCGGCGAGGCAGCGGGCAGCGGGGCCGTCGAGGACGGCGCCGCGCTCGTATCCCTCCTGTGCCCAGTCGAGGACGGCTCGGACGCTCCACCCGGGGCGGGGTCCGGTCGAGCTCATCTGGCGCTGCCAGCGGTCGAAGGAGCCCTGTTCCTGGGCGGCCCTGACCCTGGCGCCGACGGCGTCGCGCTGGTCCTCGGCCCACAGGCGCCAGGGGCGCGGCTCGTAGGCGTCACGGATGGTGGTGGCCAGTTCGGCGTCGCCTTCCGGGCCGGCCGGGAAGCGGGCCAGTACGGGCAGGGCGAGCGCGCGGAGTCCGGCGTCGTCGTCGCGGAGGGCCAGCTCGTCCAGGGCCCAGGCCCAGTTGGTGCCGGTCGCCGCGTACCGCCTGAGCAGGTGCAGGGCGTCCTGGCGTCCGTAGGAGGCGAGGTGTCCGAGGACGGCGAGCGCGAGCCCGGTCCGGGAGTCGTCGGTGTCGAGGTGGTCCTCGGCACTGAAGAGGTGCGCCTGGATCTCTTCGAGGCCTCCGTGGAGGTCCAGGTAGAGACGGGCGTAGTAGAGGGAGCGGTTCTCGACCTGCCAGTCGTGGCGGGGGTCGTCGAGAACGCAGTGGTTCAGGGCCGCGAGGGCCTCGGCGCGTGGCGCGGCGAGCGCGTGCAGGGTGCCGTCGCCACGGCCCCGCTGCAGCAGGCCGAGCAGGGTGCCGCTCGGCGCTATGACTGGATCGAACATGGGAAGACGCCTCACATCAAGCTGTCGACACGACCGGGGGGTTCCGGGATGACCCGGGTCAGGCGGTACATCTCGGTACGCCTAGGCCGTGCGGCGACATGTCGGGCCGCTCGTCGTCCTGCGCTTGCCAGTGATCATCTTCCTCTGCCTCTCGTCGGTGGCCCGATTTGCCGGGCCCGACGTCATGATGACCCACCCATTTCGCCGCCGCGACCACATTTACGATGCCGCTCTCACCTGGGGTTCAGTGCCCGTTCACCTGACTCCGAAGAGCTCCAGGAGTTCTGCCTTGCCGAACATGCGGGCGGTGTCGACGGCGGACGGAGTCCCGGCTTCCGGATTTGCGCCGCCGGCGAGGAGCGCGCGGATCACCGTCTCCTCGCCCTTGAAGACGGCACCGGCGAGCGGGGTCTGGCCGCGGTCGTTGGCACGGTCGGCGTCGGCGCCGCGCTCCAGGAGGGCGGAGACCGCGGCGGCGTGGCCGTGGTAGGCGGCGAGCATGACGAGGGAGTCGCCCTTGCCGTTGGTGAGGTTCGCGGGCACGCCCGCGTCCACGTAGGCGGCCAGGGCGTCGGCGTCCCCGGTGCGCGCGAGGTCGAAGACCTTGGACGCCAGCTCGATGACCTCGGGGTCCGGAGTCTCGCTCATGGGATGGGACCGCCTCTCCTGCTGTGTTGACGCCGCCGCGCGGGAGCACGGTGCCGACCCGCGCACGGCAAGCGCCGCCGTACGAGTGAATCGACAGGGTACTGGCCTTTCGGTGACATGACCGCGCCCGTCCACGGCAAAGATCACCGCAGCCCGCACCCGGCCGGATCGCCGGGACCCCCTCTAGCGCACCCCGGCCGTTTCGCCACCCGGAGAAGCACCGGGCGTCGGCCGGTCAAGTGAAAACACCAGTTTTTCACCCGTATGCACCTTTAGTCACATAGATACTTGCTGTGAACTTGGAAGGACTCATGGTGACTGTCCCCTCAACCAGGAGAACACCCAATGATCCTGTCCATCTCAGGCGTCGTCCTGCTCGGCATCATCTGCTTCCTGTTCTTCAAGAAGGACGGGATGAAGGCCTCGCACGCCCTCGTCAGCGCGCTGTTCGGCTTCTACCTCGCGGGCACCGCCATCGCCCCGAGCATCACGGCGGGCGGGCAGAGCCTCGCCGGCCTGCTGGGCGGGATCAAGTTCTGACGCCCTTCCGTCCCTTCCACCACCTCAGGAGTACTTCGTGGCCCGGCGACCACTCCCCCGCATTCTGAGCAGCGGCAGCGCACAGATCGCTCGCAGTCGAGAGATCGCGCGCACGGCCGCCGACAGCGCCACCGACGTGCTCCATCCACTGATCACGGTCTCCCGTGGTCTGCGGAAGCTGGCCGCGACCGCGCGCGCCAAGTGGGCCGCGACCCCCAAGGAACGGCGTGGTCCCACGCTGCTCCTGGTCGCGGCCTGCGTCCTGGTCGTCGCCCTCATGCCGTACGGGCCGCTCCTCGCCCTCGTCACGCTCATGGGCGCGGCCGCGTGGAAGGGACGGGAACGCCCGGTCGTCAAGACCGGGCCCGACGATGCCGAGCTCGCCCGCCTCAAGGGCCTGTACGAGGCCCTCGTGCCGTACTTCTCCGTCCCCGACGACCCCTCCCCGCTCTTCGCCCACGGCGGCGAATGGAGCGGCGCCTTCGGGGAGTACGCCTTCGACGAGGACGGGCGGATCACCCGGCTGCGAATCGCGTACCCGCCGTACTTCACCGACGGCGAGCCGGCCGCGCGCGCCCGCATCGAGCAGCTGCTGCACGCCAAGTCCGGGCGCGGCCGCGAGTACCGCTTCGACTGGGACGAGGAGGGCAACCGGCTCGTCATGAGCGTGCTGCCCGCCCTGCCCACCACCATCGCCGCCCAGCGCTTCGTCACCGTGCCCGGCGAGACCGTGCTCGGCTTCACCGACGCGGACGCCGTGCAGCGGACCGTGCCCGTGGTCGCCGCCGACGGCACGGAGGACGCGCCCGCCGTCGTCTGGCGCACCGGCCCCCGCTCCACCGAGCCGCACCTGCTCGTGGTCGGCCAGCCCGGCAGCGGCACCACCTCCCTGCTCCGCTCGATCGCGCTCCAGGCGCTCCCGCACGGCGACGTGCTGATCGTCGAGGGCGCCGGCACCGGCGAGTACGCCTGCCTCACCGGCCGCGACGGCGTCCTCGCCGTCGAGTGCGGGCTCGCCGGGTCCCTGGCCAGCCTCGAATGGGCGGCGCACGAGACCGAGCGGCGGCTGATCGCCGCGAACCGGGCCCGGCAGGCGGGCCACCCGGCGCCCGAGGACACCCGGCGGCCGCTGTGGATCCTCCTCGACCGGCCGAGCGTCCTGGGCCACCTGGCCGCCGCCGACGGCCGCCCCGACCCGCAGGAGCTGCTCCAGGTCCCGCTGCGGCACGGGCGGGCGGCACAGGTCACGGTGGTGGTGGCCGAGCAGTTCGACAGCACGGACACCCTGAGCGAGGCGGTACGGACCCACACCAGGGCCCGGATCGTCCTCGGCCCCGCCGCGCCGGAGCAGATCGCCGCCGTCCTCGGCGCCGCTCCGCACACCACCCCCACGCCCGAGGTCCCGCCCGGCCGGGGCTACGCCCGCCTGGGCACGGGCCCGGTCCTGCGCCTCCAGGTGCCGGCGACACCCGACCCGTACGACGACGCGACGAGCGAGGCCCACCGCAAGGCGGTCCTCGACCTGCTCCCCGAGCGCCGCACGGCCGCCGTCGTCGAGACGGTCCCGCTCGTCGAGACGGTCCCGAACGCCGACCCGGCCCCGGCGCCCCGCGCGGCGGCCGACCCGGGCCCGGCACCGCTGCACGCCCCCGTCCCCGCGGAGGGCTGAGCGGCCCGTGACGAGGAGAGGCCGGTACGGACCCCAGGTCCGTACCGGCCT
>NZ_JBVJVO010000028.1:0-5378 GCF_055603625.1 Streptomyces sp. NPDC037273 | reverse complement strand
GGGATCGGGCTTAGGCCACCTATCATGCACCCCCCACCCCCCCGGGGCTGCTGGGGCTCCCTCAACGAGAGGGAACCGCGGAAACACCCCAGGTCCGTACCGGCCTCTCCTCGTCACCGCTGTCTCACGCCACGAACGACCGGGGTGACTCCGCTCCCCCGACCGCCCCCGACTCGACCAGTCGCGCGGCGGCGGCGAGCCGGGCCGCGGCCTCGTCGGCGACGGGTCCCGAGACCGTGAAGGGCAGGCGGATGAAGCCCTCGAAGGCCCCGTCGACGCCGAACCTCGGGCCCGAGGGCACGCGGACGCCGACCCGCTCGCCCGCCTCGGCGAGCCGGGAGCCGGAGAGGCCGCCGGTGCGCACCCAGAGGGTCAGGCCGCCGCGCGGCACGGCGAACTCCCACTCGGGGAGCTCCCGGCGGACCGCGGCGACGAGCGCGTCCCGGTTCTCGCGGGCCTGGTCGCGGCGGAGGGTGACGGCCTCCTCCCAGCCGCCGGTCCGCATGAGCCAGTTCACGCCCAGCTGTTCGAGGACGGGGGTGCCGAGGTCCGCGTACGCGCGCGCGGCGACCAGGGAGCGGATCACGTCGGGCGCGGCCCGGACCCAGCCGATCCGCATGCCGGCCCAGAAGGCCTTGCTGGCGGAGCCGACGGTGAGGACGGTGGATCCCGCCGGGTCGAAGGCGCAGACCGGCCGGGGCATCTCCAGGTCCTCGTCGAGGTGGAGCTCGGTCATGGTCTCGTCGACGACGAGGACGGTGCCGGCCGAGCGGGCCGCCTCCACCAGCTGCCGCCGCTGGTCCTCGTCGGCCAGCGCGCCGGTCGGGTTGTGGAAGTCGGCGACGACGTACGCGAGGCGGGGCGCGGCATCGCGCAGCACTTGGCGCCAGCGCCCCAGGTCCCAGCTGCCGAGGCCCTCGGACATGGCGACGGGCACGAGCCGGGCGCCGGCCTCCCGCATCAGCTGGAGGATGTTGGCGTACGAGGGCGACTCGACGGCGATCCGCTCGCCACGGCCCGCGAAGAGGTGGCAGATGGCGTCGATGGCGCCCATCGCGCCGGTCGTGACCATGATCTGCTCGGGCATGGTGGGGATGCCCCGGGCGGTGTAGCGGTCGGCGAGCATCTGCCGCAGGGCGGGCAGGCCGGCCGGGTAGTCCCCGTGCGTGTGGGCGTACGGCGGCAGCTCTTCCAGGGCGCCCTGGACGCCCCTGGTCAGCCAGGGCTCGGGCGCGGGGAGGGCCGCGCAGCCCAGGTCGATCATGGAGCCGAGCGCCTCCGGCGGCAGCGGTTCGAGGCCGCGCGCGGGCAGCGGGTTCCCGGCCGGCACGGCGGTCCAGCTGCCGGCGCCCCGCCGCGACTCCAGGAAGCCCTCGGCGCGCAGCGCTTCGTAGGCCGCCGCCACCGTCGTCCGGCTGACGGTCAGGGCGAGGGCGAGTTCCCGCTCGGCGGGCAGCCGGGCGGCGACCGGTACCCGGCCCTCGAGGACGAGGAGGCGGATGCCGTCGGCCAGCGCCCGGTAGGCGGGCGGCTTGCGGGCGCCGGGTCCCGCGGGCCGCGGCTGCTGCGCCTGAAGCTGCCGGGCGAGCTGCGCGGGCCCCACCGCCGAAGTCCACTGAGCCATCGAAATCAGTCCACCTTCATCGAATTGGCCATGGTTGGCGCTCGATCCCCCGCCACAGAGTGTCATGAGTCAGTCCACTACCACCACCCTGGGGGGCAGTCCCTTGTCCATCGCCTCCGGCCTCCACGGCCGGCACCTCACCCGTCGGCTCGTCCAGCTCTACGCCGGACTGACGCTGTACGGGGTCAGCTCGGCACTCCTCGTCCGCAGCGGGCTCGGTCTCGAACCCTGGGGCGTCCTCCACCAGGGCCTCGCGGAGAAGTCCGGGCTGACCATCGGGGTGGTGACGACCATCGTCGGGGCCTTGGTGCTGCTGCTGTGGATCCCGATCCGGCAGCGGCCGGGGCTCGGCACCGTCTCCAACGTCTTGGTGATCGGCCTGGCGATGGACGGCGCCCTGGTGCTGGTCCCCGAGATCCACGGCCTGACCGGACGGATCCCGCTGCTCGTCCTCGGCATCCTCCTGAACGGCATGGCGACCGGGCTCTACATCGCGGCCCGGTTCGGCCCCGGCCCGCGCGACGGCCTGATGACGGGACTGCACCGGCTGACCGGACGCTCGATCCGGCTGGTGCGGACCGCGATCGAGATCGCCGTGGTCGCCACCGGCTTCCTGCTCGGCGGCTCGGTCGGCGTGGGCACGGTCCTCTACGCCCTCGCCATCGGGCCCCTCGCCCAGTTCTTCCTGCGCTGGTTCGCCGTACCCGAGCAGGCGGCCGAGCCCGCCTCCGGGCAGGCGGACGGCCACGCCGGCGCCACCTCCGGACCGGCCGACGGTCCCACCGCGGTCGCCCCGGCGACACCGGAACACGCCATACTGCGGCCGTGACTCGCGTACCCCACCCCTATCTCGACCATCCCTCCCCCCTCGCGTTCGCCCATCGCGGCGGCACGGCGAACGGCCTGGAGAACACCGCGGCCGCCTTCCGCCGGGCCGCCGCGGCGGGCTACCGCTACTTCGAGACCGATGTGCACACGACGTCCGACGGGCAGCTCGTGGCCTTCCACGACTCGACCCTGGACCGGGTGACGGACGGCACGGGCCGGATCCGCGACCTGCCGTGGGCGGCGGTACGGGAGGCCCGGGTGGCCGGCGTGGAGCCGCTGCCGCTCTTCGCCGACCTCCTGGAGGAGTTCCCCGAGGCCCGCTGGAACGTGGACCTGAAGTCCGAGTCGGCGCTGTCCCCGCTGATCGACCTGATCCGCAGGACCGGCGCCTGGGACCGGGTCTGCGTGGGCTCCTTCACCGAGTCCCGGGTGGCGCGGGCGCAACGCCTGGCCGGGCCGCGGCTCGCCACCTCGTACGGGGTGCGGGGGGTGATCGGGCTGCGGCTGCGCTCGCTCGGCATCCCGGCGGCGCTGCGGGCCGGGGCGGTGGCGGCGCAGGTCCCTGAGCGGCAGGGCGGGATCCCGGTGGTCGACCGGCGCTTCGTACGGGAGGCGCACGCGCGCGGGCTCCAGGTCCACGTGTGGACCGTGAACGATCCGGCCAGGATGAACTCTCTCCTCGACCTGGGGGTCGATGGCATCATGACCGATCATCTGGAGACGCTGCGCGAGGTGCTCACCGAACGGGGGGCATGGGTCTGAGCGGCGTCCCGGCCACGGGGACGAACGAGGGGGCACGGCCGTGACCGCTGACACCATCGAGCCGGAGGAGTACGCCTCCGGCCCCGCCGAGCGGCGGCGCGAACAGCGGGGCTGGTACTTCTACGACTTCGCGTGCTCGGTCTACTCGACGAGCGTGCTCACCGTGTTCCTCGGCCCGTACCTGACGTCGGTGGCGCGGGCCGCGGCCGACACCGAGGGCTTCGTGCACCCGCTGGGCATACCGGTGAAGGCGGGCTCGCTGTTCGCGTACGCCGTGTCCGCCTCGCTGGTCGTCGCCATCCTGGTGATGCCGCTCGCGGGCGCGGCGGCGGACCGCACGGGCCGGAAGAAGCCGCTGCTGGCGGCAGCGGCGTACCTGGGCGCGACCGCGACGGCGGGGATGTTCTTCCTGGACGGCGACCGCTACCTGTTCGGCGCCTTCCTGCTCATCGTGGCCAACGCCTCACTGTCGGTGTCGATGGTGCTCTACAACGCCTACCTGCCGCAGATCTCCACGCCGGAGGAACGGGACGGGGTCTCGTCCCGCGGCTGGGCCTTCGGCTACACCTCCGGCGCGCTGGTCCTGATCCTGAACCTGGTGCTGTACACGGGGCACGAGTCGTTCGGGCTGACCGAGGGCGAGGCGGTCCGGATCTGCCTGGCCTCGGCGGGCGTGTGGTGGGGCGCCTTCACCCTCGTGCCGCTCCGGCGGCTCCGCGACCGGCGGATCGGTCCGGAGCGCCACGGCGTGGCCGGCGAGGGCGCGGTCGGCAGCGGCTGGCGCCAGCTCAAGGCGACCCTGAAGGACATGCGCCGGCACCCGCTGACGCTCTCCTTCCTGCTCGCGTACCTGATCTACAACGACGGCGTGCAGACGGTGATCTCGCAGGCCTCGGTCTTCGGCTCGGAGGAGCTGGGCCTCGACCAGACGACGCTCATCACGGCGGTCCTGCTCGTCCAGGTGCTTGCGGTGGCGGGCGCCCTCGGGATGGGGCGACTCGCCCGGTCGTACGGCGCCAAGCGGACGATTCTGGGATCGCTCGCGGTCTGGACGCTGATCCTGGTGGCCGGCTACTTCCTGCCCGCCGACGCGCCGGTGTTCTTCTACTGTCTGGCCGCGGCGATCGGCCTGGTGCTGGGCGGCAGCCAGGCGCTGTCGCGCTCGCTCTTCTCCCACCTGGTGCCGCGCGGCAAGGAGGCGGAGTACTTCTCGGCGTACGAGATGAGCGATCGGGGGCTCAGCTGGCTCGGTCCGCTCGTGTTCGGTCTCGCCTATCAGCTGACCGGAAGCTATCGGGATGCCATCATCTCCCTGGTGATCTTCTTCGTGGTCGGTTTCGCGCTGCTCGCCCGGGTGCCGGTGCGGCGCGCGGTGGAGGCCGCGGGGAACCCGATACCGGACCGTATTTAGACGTGGCATCGAAAGGGCGGTAGTGTACGCGTTTGGCCTGCCAGGCGGACCGTTACTGCGTGCTGCTTTGGTGAAGACACCGGGTCACATCTGCCGTCAGATGTGACAAAACGGGCACTGGTGGGTACAACAAGGGGCGGCACGACGGGCGACGCATGACCCGGCACGGGAATCTTTACCGCCGACCGGACGTTGACCGGATAACGACGACAGCGACACCTGTCCTGTGGGCGACAAGCCCGGGAGGCACGATTCATGAGTGAGCGAGCTCTTCGCGGCACGCGCCTCGTGGTGACGAGCTACGAGACCGACCGCGGCATCGATCTGGCCCCGCGCCAGGCGGTGGAGTACGCATGCGAGAAGGGACATCGTTTTGAGATGCCCTTCTCGGTCGAGGCGGAGATTCCGCCGGAGTGGGAGTGCAAGGTCTGCGGAATCCAGGCACTCCTGGTGGACGGGGACGGACCTGAGGAGAAGAAGGGCAAGCCTGCGCGTACGCACTGGGACATGCTCATGGAGCGGCGCACGCGCGAGGAGCTGGAGGAGGTCCTCGCCGAAAGGCTGGCCGTCCTGCGCTCCGGCGCGATGAACATCGCCGTTCATCCGCGAGACAGCCGCAAGTCCGCCTAGCGGACGACCGGTCGCACAACGCCGCGGGGGGGGGGGGGGGGGGGGGGGGGGGGGGGGGGGGGGGGGGGGGGGGGGGGGGGGGGGGGGGGGGGCGGCGGGGGGGGGGGGGGACAGGGGGGCGGA
>NZ_JBVJVO010000027.1:0-60337 GCF_055603625.1 Streptomyces sp. NPDC037273 | reverse complement strand
ACTGCAGGGGGGACCCTGTGGGAGAGTAGGACGCCGCCGAACAATCATTGTGGGAAAGCCCCGCACCTTATGGTGCGGGGCTTTTCTGCGTTTACAGCCAGGTTCACCGACAGGCCCCCTTTCGGGGGAGTCGATGTGGTGGTGACCGTCAGAGGCGGCCGGCTGCCTTGAGGGCGAGATAGGCGTCGGCGAGGGCCGGGGCGAGGGTTTCGGGGGAGGCGTCGACGACCGTGACGCCGTGGCGGCGGAGCTGGTCGGCGGACCGGGAGCGCTGGGACTGGGTCTGCGTGGCAGCGGCGGCTTCGTAGACACCCTCGATGGTGCCGCGGGCGGCGGCCATGCGGGTGATGTGGGGGTCGGCCACGGAGGCCACCAGGACCGTGTGGCGCTGGGTGAGCTGGGGGAGGACCGGGAGGAGGCCCTCCTCGATCGGGGCGGCGTCGAGGCTGGTCAGCAGGACGATGAGGGAGCGGCGCGGAGCGCGTGCGAGGGCGGTCGCGACCAGGCCGCGGGCGTCCGTCTCGACCAGCTCGGGTTCGAGCGGGGCGAGGGCGTTGACCACGGCCGGGAGGACGTCGCCGGCGGAGCGGCCCTGCACCTGGGCGCGGAGGCGGCGGTCGTAGGCGAGGAGGTCCACGCGGTCACCGGCGCGGGAGGCGAGCGCGGTGAGCAGGAGTGTCGCGTCCATGGCGGCGTCGAGGCGCGGGACGTCGCCGACGCGGCCCGCGGAGGTGCGGCCGGTGTCGAGGACGATGAGGATGTGACGGTCGCGCTCGGGGCGCCAGGTGCGGACGGCGACCGTGCTCTGGCGGGCGGTGGCCCGCCAGTCGATCGAGCGGGTGTCGTCGCCGGGGACGTACTCGCGGAGGCTGTCGAACTCCGTGCCCTCGCCGCGGATCAGGACGCTGGTGCGGCCGTCGAGTTCGCGGAGTCTGGCCAGGCGGGACGGCAGGTGCTTCCGGCTGGCGAAGGGGGGCAGGACGCGGACCGTCCAGGGGACCTGGTGGTGGCCCTGGCGGGCGGCGAGGCCCAGGGGGCCGTAGGAGCGGACGGTGATCCGTTCGGCGTGACGGTCGCCGCGGCGGGTGGGGCGCAGTTGGGTCGTCAGGCGGCGGCGTTCGCCGGCGGGGACCTTCAATTTCGTGCGGGACGCGGTGAGTTCGGTGCCCGGGAGCCAGCTGCTGGGCGGCCAGGCGTCGCGGAGCTGGGCGCGGAGCGGCCGGCCGCTGGGGTTGGCTACGGTGAGGTGGACGTCTGCCGCGTCACCGAGTCGAACGGATGTGTCACCACTTCGGGTGAACTGCAGCTTTCGTACTGGCGCGGCCAGTGCGTAGTCGCACAGAATTGCTAGTGAGAGCGGCGCGTTCACCGCCAGCATCCCCGTCCAGCTGGGGGCGAGGATGCCGACGGGGAGCGATCCGAGGGCGGCGAGCAGCGCTGTTCGTCCGGTGAGGGCCATGGGGCGCCGTTCTCAGCGGGGGACGGGGACGTGGGCGAGGATCGAGTTGATGACGGAGTCGGGGGTGACCCCCTCCATCTCGGCCTCGGGCCGCAGGTGGATGCGATGACGCAGGGTGGGGAGAGCGAGGGCCTTCACATCGTCCGGGGTGACGTAGTCCCGGCCGGTGAGCCAGGCCCAGGCGCGAGCGGTCGACAGCAGGGCGGTGGCGCCTCGGGGGGAGACCCCGAGCGTGAGCGAGGGGGATTCACGCGTGGCACGACAGATATCGACGACATAGCCGGCGATCTCGGTGGAGACCGAGACCTTGGCGACGGCGGCACGGGCCGCCTCGAGTTCGGCGGGGCCCGCGACGGGGCGGACGCCGGCGGCCTTCAGGTCGCGGGGGTCGAAGCCCTCGGCGTGCCGGGTGAGGACCTGGATCTCGTCCGCGCGTGAGGGCAGAGGGACCGTCAGCTTCAGGAGGAAGCGGTCCAGTTGGGCCTCGGGGAGGGGGTAGGTGCCTTCGTACTCGACGGGGTTCTGGGTCGCCGCGACCAGGAAGGGTTCGGGCAGGGCGCGGGGGGTGCCGTCGACGGTGACCTGGCGTTCCTCCATCGCTTCCAGGAGCGAGGACTGCGTCTTGGGGGGCGTGCGGTTGATCTCGTCAGCGAGCAGCAGGTTGGTGAAGACCGGGCCGGGCTGGAAGGAGAACTCGGAGCTCCTGGTGTCGTAGACCAGGGAGCCGGTGACATCGCTCGGCATGAGGTCGGGGGTGAACTGGACGCGCTTGGTGTCGAGTTCGAGGGCGGCGGCGAGTGAGCGCACCAGAAGGGTCTTGGCGACTCCGGGGACGCCTTCGAGGAGGACGTGTCCCCGGCAGAGCAGGGCGACGACGAGACCGGTGACGGCGGGGTCCTGGCCGACCACTGCCTTCGCGATCTCGGAGCGCAGGGCCTCCAGGGAGGCGCGGGCGTCGTCCGAGTTCGCAGCGGTCACGGGGGTCGGGGCGCTCATGAGGTGCGTACCTCTCTTTCGAGGGCGTCGAGTTGGTCCGCGAGGCGGATGAGGGTGGCGTCGTCGGCGGGAGCCGGGCCGAAGAGGAGGTCGCGGGGGTCCGCGGTCGTGTCGGGGAGACGGGCGGAGAGTGAGGGGAGGAGGCGCTCGGGGGAGTGGGCGTCCCGGACGGGGACGCCGAGCAGGGGGGCGAGGCGGGTGCGGGTCGCGGTGCGCAGGACGGAGGCGGCGCGGTCGCGGGCGTCGGCCTTGCGGTAGAGGCGGGCGCGGCCCTCGGTGGCTTCGGAGGCGCGGAGCGCGACGGGGAGTCGCTCGGTCACGAGGGGGCCGAGGCGGCGGCCCCGCCAGAGGGCGGCGAGCAGGGCCGCGACGGCGAGTTGGAGGGTCCCCCACAGCCAGCCGGAGGGGATGAGGGAGAGGAAGTTGCCCGTGGTGTCGCCGGCGGGGTCGTCGGTGGTGGCGGAGGTGTCGGCGAGGGAGGGGAGGTACCAGACGAGATGAGGCCGGGAGCCGAGGAGTTGCAGGGCGAGCGAGGCGTTGCCCTGCTGGTCGAGACGGTTGTTGGAGAGGATGTCGGGCGAGCCGAGGAGGACCGTGTCCGTGGAGCCGGGGCCGGGGAGGCGGACCAGGGTCGGCAAGCCGTCGGAGGGGTAGCAGATGTCGGCGCCGGGGGTGGTGCGGTAGCGCTCGCCGCCGAGGTCGACGCTGCCGGCGCGGGTGGCGGCGGGCAGCGTGCAGGAGGGGTCGAGGTTCCGGACCGGGGTGCTGGGGGCGGTGGTGACTCCGGGGGCCAGGGTGTCGAGGGAGGCCGTGCCCGCGCCGACGAGGACGGTGCGGCCGGAGCTGGTCATGGTCGAGCGGAGGGTGGCCTGCTGGGACTCCGTCAGCAGGTCGGGGGTGGCGACGAGGAGCGTGGTCGTGGGACCGGTCGCGTAGGTGGCCTGGTCGAGGGTGGTGGCCAGGGTGAGGGTGACGCCTCGTGCCTTGAGGAGTTCGGCGACTGCGCGGCTGCCCGAGGGGTCGGCGGAGCGGGGGTCGAGGGCGCCGTGGGAGTCGGTGGAGCGCACCGTCGCGAGGGCGATGCCGCCGATCAGTACGAGGGCGATGACCAGGACCGCGCCGCGGACGCGGGTCCAGACCCGGCGGGCGGAGGGGGCGGTCGAGGTGGGGGCGGTGGCGAGGCGGCTCATGCGGGAGCCCCCGTGGAGGAGGTGTCGAAGGTGGGACGGGCGCGCTCCAGGGCGGTGTCCAGCTCTTCGAGGCGGCGGTACGCGGGCTCGTCGGCGGTGCGGCCGCCGTATGTGACGTCGTCGAAAGCGCGGGCCGCGAGGCGCAGGTCGTCCGCGTGGGCGGGCAGGGAGCGGCCGGCTTCGGCGGCGGCCTCGTCCGCGGTGCGGCCGGGGCGGGGGTCGAGCACTGTGCGCTCTTCGAGGGAGCGGACGATGGCTCGCATCCGCTCCTGGACGGCCTCGTTCCAGCGGCCCGCGGCGGCGTGGCGGGCGGCGGTCGCGCGGTGCTCCTCGGCGGTGCGGGGGCCTTCGGCGAAGAGGGAGTCACCGGTCGTGGCGGGGGCCCGGTGCGGGGTGCCCAGGCGCCACCAGAGGGCGGCGACGAGGGCGATCACGACCAGGGTGATGGCGACGAGGCCGAGGACGCCGCCCGGGGTGGCCCCCGAGGCGGCGCCGAACAGCTCGTCGAGCCACTTCCAGAAGCGGTCGAGGCCGCGCTGGAGGAGGCTCGGATCGTTCTGGTGGTACATCGGATCGGACAGCTCCCGCTCCGCCGCCTCGCGGGCGGGGACGCGGGAGATGTCCACCGGTACGTCGCCGTCGGCGAGCAGCTGTGTCGGCAGTGCCGCGGTCGTTCCCCCCGTGACCGTCACGGCATCAGCCTCCGACGATCCGGTCGCCCGGGGTGGTGTCGTAGCCGGGGAGCCCCGCAGCCCGGGCCAGTTCGAGGTCCAGGGCTTCGCGGCGGATGCGCTGGTCGACGTAGAGCAGGACGGTCACGCCGGCAGAGATCGGGTAGGTCACCGCGCTGGTGATCACGCCGCCGATGCCGGTGACGATCAGGAACGGCCAGCCGAACTCGGTGGTGGAGCCGGAGAGGAGGCCGGAGAAGCCCTCGCCGTCGACCGCGATGCCGATGGCGACGAACGGGATCGCGACCAGCATGGTGAAGAGGAAGATCAGCAGCTGGGTGAGGAGCGTGATTCCGAAGATCCGCCACCACGAGCCCTGCACCAGCTTGGCCGAGCGCTTCAGGGACCGGATCACGCCCTGGCGTTCGAGCATCAGCGCCGGGGAGGCGAGGCTGAAGCGGATCACCAGCCAGGTCGCCGCCGCGAGGGAGCCGAAGCCGCCGAGGAGGACGAGGGCCACGCCGGGGGCGCCGCCGATCAGGAGTCCCGGGAGGATGCCGACGGCGACGACGGCCGCGCTCAGCGCCGCCATGAGCAGCGTCAGACCGATCAGCTGGAGCAGCCGGGGGCGGGCCTCCTGCCAGGCGGAGCCCAGCGAGACCGGGCGGCCGAGGACGGCGCGGCTGATGACGACCGTCAGCAGGGCCGCGCTGACCGTGGACGCCATGAGCGTGACAAGGAGGGAGGGGCCCAGACCGATCATGGAGGACTGGAGCGATTCGAGGGACTGCTGGAGTTCCTCGGCGGGGGTGGCGTCCGCGCTGATCTCCGGGGGTGCCGGGACCAGATAGCGCTGGGCCAGGATGTCGGCGATCTGGGAGATCACCGCGACCGTGACCGTGATGGCCAGCACCGTCCGCCAGTACACGCGGAGGGTCTTCGCCGCCCCGTCGAGGATCTCGCCCATCCCGAGCGGACGCAGCGGGATCACACCCGGCTTCGCGGCCGGCGCCGTGCCCCAGTGCGCGTTCGGGGGCGGAGCCCCCCAGTTCGCGCCGGGAGCGGGAGGCGGCGTCTGCCCGGTGGGCGCGGACCACTGGCCGGCGGGCGGCTGGTCCTTCGACCACTGGGGAGCGGAGCCGTTCGCGTCGGCCGGAGCGGTCGGCCGGGGAACCCCGGAACCGTCCTGGCCGTCGGAGGGGGCGGATCCGGGCGAGGTCCAGCCCGGAGTGTCGTTCACGGTCGTCCACCTCGGAGGAATGGTCGCGGTGCCGGATCGGCGAAACCGGCTCGGTCACGGCGGCCGACACCTGACACGGCGGCGGGCCGGCTGCCATCGTGCCACGCGCCGCCCGCGCGTGGGCCTGGGCCGCCGACTCGGTCGTACCTTCGTCCGGACCTTCATGGCGCGAGCCACGGACAGCACGCTGCTCGACCTCGCCTGTGGCGTGATGGCCGGCCAAGGAGGTACGGAAGTGGCGCGTTCCGTCGCATGGGCTGCGGGTGGCCTCGCGGGGTACGGTTCTGCGCGACCGTGGGGGTGGTGGTGACTGGCGTCGAGGTGCGTGGGTACGGGCAGTCACTGGTGGTTGATCCAGGACGTCGCCGCAGGTCAGTGAGGTATCTCACCAGTCGCCTTAGGACTGATACGGAAATGGGATGATGTCGATATGAAGGGACGCGTTCTTGTCGTCGACGACGACACCGCGCTGGCCGAGATGCTCGGCATTGTGCTGCGGGGTGAAGGGTTCGAGCCGTCGTTCGTCGCGGACGGGGACAAGGCGCTGGCCGCATTTCGGGAGGCGAAGCCTGACCTGGTGCTGCTCGACCTGATGTTGCCCGGACGGGACGGCATCGAGGTGTGCCGTCTGATCAGGGCGGAATCGGGTGTGCCGATCGTGATGCTGACGGCGAAGAGCGACACGGTGGATGTGGTGGTGGGCCTGGAGTCGGGGGCCGACGACTACATCGTGAAGCCGTTCAAGCCGAAGGAGCTGGTGGCTCGTATCAGGGCGCGGCTGCGGAGGTCGGAGGAGCCGGCGCCGGAGCAGCTGACCATCGGTGACCTGGTCATCGATGTGGCGGGGCATTCGGTGAAGCGGGACGGGCAGTCCATCGCGCTGACTCCGCTCGAGTTCGACCTGCTGGTGGCGCTGGCGCGCAAGCCGTGGCAGGTGTTCACCCGTGAGGTCCTGCTGGAGCAGGTCTGGGGTTACCGGCACGCGGCCGACACCCGGCTGGTGAACGTGCACGTCCAGCGGCTGCGCTCGAAGGTCGAGAAGGACCCGGAGCGCCCGGAGATCGTGGTGACCGTCCGTGGTGTCGGTTACAAGGCGGGACCGAGCTGACATGAGTGCAGGCAGTGCTGCTCCGAAGCCCGGGGACCCGGGAGTCCGTACGGGGCGGACTGCCGGACCGAGGCGGGGGGGCTCGCGTTCCGGCCGTCTGCCGCGCGGCGGACGGCTCTTTCAGGACGGGGCCCGGGGAGGAACCGTTTTCGGGCTCTTCGTGCGCTGGGTGCGCCGGCCGCTGCTGCCCGCCGTGCGCCTGTGGCGGCGGAACCTGCAGCTGCGGGTCGTCGCGGGCACCCTCCTGATGTCCCTCGGCGTGGTGCTGCTGCTCGGCATCGTGGTGATCGGACAGGTCCGCAACGGCCTGTTCGACGCCAAGGAGAAGGCTGCCCAGAGCCAGGCCGCGGGCGGGTTCTCCGCCGCCCAGGACCGGGCGGCGACCACTCCCTCGGCCCCTGGCCAGCAGGAGGGCGTCCGGGCGGGCGCCTCCGTGAACTGGCGCTCCACGCTGGTCGAGCAGCTCGCCAGTGGTGGCCAGAGCGCCTTCAACGTGGTCGCGCTCTCCCTCGACACCGGTGAGGCCGCGAGCCGGGGCGCGCGTGCCTCCGGCGAGGTCGACCCGACCACGAGCATCCCCGCCGAACTGCGCTCCTCGGTTGCCCTTGGCACGAACACCTTCCAGCAGTCCACCCGGATCCACTACACCAGCGGCAAGCCGTCCGAGCGCGGCCTTGTGATCGGTAAGCGGCTGAACGACGCCGAGGGCAAGCCGTACGAGCTGTACTACCTCTTCCCGCTGACGCAGGAGGAGGACTCCCTCACCCTGGTCAAGGGCACCCTTGCGACCGCGGGACTGTTCGTGGTCGTGCTGCTCGGCGCCATCGCCTGGCTCGTGGTGCGCCAGGTCGTCACGCCCGTGCGGATGGCCGCGGGGATCGCCGAGCGGCTCTCCGCCGGCCGGCTCCAGGAGCGGATGAAGGTCACCGGCGAGGACGACATCGCGCGGCTCGGCGAGGCCTTCAACAAGATGGCCCAGAGCCTTCAGTCGAAGATCCAGCAGCTGGAGGAGCTGTCGCGGATGCAGCGGCGGTTCGTCTCGGACGTGTCGCACGAGCTGCGCACCCCGCTGACCACGGTCCGGATGGCGGCCGACGTCATCCACGAGGCCCGGGTGGACTTCGACCCGGTGACCGCGCGCTCCGCCGAGCTCCTCGGCGACCAGCTCGACCGCTTTGAGTCGCTGCTTTCCGACCTCCTGGAGATCAGCCGCTTCGACGCGGGAGCGGCGGCCCTCGAAGCCGAGCCGATAGACCTGCGCCAGGTCGTGCGCCGGGTCATCGGCGGTGCCGAACCCCTCGCCGAGCGCAAGGGCACCCGGATCGTGGTCGTCGGCGACCAGCAGCCCGTGGTGGCCGAGGCGGACGCCCGCCGGGTCGAGCGGGTGCTGCGCAATCTCGTCGTCAACGCCGTCGAGCACGGCGAGGGCCGGGACGTGGTGGTGAAGCTGGCCGCCGCGGGCGGAGCCGTCGCCGTCGCCGTCCGCGACTACGGCGTGGGCCTCAAGCCCGGCGAGGCCACCCGGGTCTTCAACCGCTTCTGGCGCGCCGACCCGGCCCGCGCCCGTACGACCGGCGGCACGGGCCTCGGCCTGTCGATCGCCGTCGAGGACGCCCGGCTGCACGGCGGCTGGCTCCAGGCCTGGGGCGAGGCCGGTGGCGGTTCGCAGTTCCGGCTCACCCTGCCGCGCACCGCGGACGAGCCGCTGCGCGGTTCCCCGATCCCGCTGGAGCCGGAGGACTCGCGGCGCAACCGCGAGCAGGCGGCCGCCGGGCGCGCCCAGGAGAGCGCGCACCGGGTGGCGGTGCCGGCGCAGCACGCCGGGGAGCGGCCCCCGCTCCCCGTACCGCCGAGGCTGCCCGCGCCGTCGCGGGCGACCGTCGACCCGACGGCCCTGCCCGGCAGCGGCGCGCGGGTGGTGGCGCGTGCGGTGGCGGAGACCGACGGCGCCGAGGCGAACACGGCGGGGGCCGGTGGCAACGGGAACGCTGAGCGGGAGGACGGGACACGTGGGCGCTGACTCCCGAGCGGAGCACGCGGGGCGGGGACGGGTGACGCGGGTGGCCGTGCTGGCCGCCTGCGGCGGGCTGCTCATGTCCGCCTGCGCGACGATGCCCGACAGCGGTGAGGTCCAGGAGGTGAAGGGGGCCAACCCGGGTGACTCGCAGGTGCGGGTCTACGCCGTCGCGCCGCGGGACAACGCGGAACCGGACGAGATCGTCGACGGCTTCCTGGAGGCCATGACGAGTGACGACCCCGGCTTCGCGACCGCCCGCAAGTACCTGACCGGCAAGGCCGCGCGGAGCTGGAAGCCGGAGCAGAGCATCACCGTGCTCACCACCGCGCCCGACCGCGAGCAGGCTGACCGCAACGCCGACCCGGAGAACCAGGGCCGCGCCTACCCGCTCTCCGGCCGCAAGATCGCGACGGTGGACGCCCGGCACGCGTACCAGCCGGTCAGCCCGGCCGAGTACGAGCAGTCGATCCACGTCGTGCAGCAGCCCACGGCGAACGGCAAGGGCAAGGAGTGGCGGATCGACAGCCTCCCGCCCGGCCTGGTGCTCGGCGAGGCCGACTTCCTGCGCAACTACCGTTCGGTCAACAAGTACTACTTCGCCTCCGGGGAGGACTGGGTCGTCGCCGACCCGGTCTACATCCGCCAGCGCCAGGACCCCGTCACCCGGATGGACCCGGTGACGCAGACCGTGAAGGCGCTCCTCGAAGGTCCGACGAACTGGCTGAAGCCGGCCGTCGACTCGTCCTTCCTCTCCGGTATGGAGCTGAGGGAGGGCGTCACCACGCTGACCCCGGACGACCAGTCCACCCTGCGGGTGCCGCTCAACGCCAAGGCGGACCGGTCGGGCGGTGTCGCGTGCCGGCGGATGGCCGCGCAGCTGCTGTTCACGCTCGGGGATCTGACGTCGGTGCGGGTCGAGCAGGTGGAGCTCCTCGGCTCCGGCGGCCAGTCGCTGTGCCGCCTCGGCAAGGGGCAGGCCGCCGAGTTCGCCGCGGTCCGCAACGGGGACCGGCAGGAGAACCCGTACTTCGTCGACGGGCACGGCAAGCTGATGATGCTGATGTTCGGAGCCAAGGAGGGCGCCGCGCCGGCCGAGGTGCCGGGGCCGTTCGGCAAGGGCACGGTGCCGCTCGGGTCCGTCGCCGTCGACCGGGGCGAGGCCAGGGCGGCCGGGGTCGGGTCGGCCGGCCGCGAGCTGTTCGTCTCCTCGATCAGCACCGAGCAGGACCTGTCGCCCGCCGTCCTCAAGAGCAAGGCCGCCAAGCCGGAGGACCGCCTCTCCGCGCCCAGCTGGGACGGCCGGGGCGATCTGTGGGTCGCCGACCGGGACCCCGCGTCGCCGCATCTGTGGATGGTGCCGCACGGCACCGGCGAGCCCATCGAGGTCCGTACGCCCTGGCTGGACGACGACACCCGGATCGACTCCCTGCGGGTGTCCGCGGACGGCGTCCGGATCGCCCTGGTGGTCACCAGGGGCGACCGTACGACCCTGCAGATCGGCCGGGTCCAGCGGCAGACCTCGGACGACGAGCCCGTCGTCTCGGTGCTCGACCTCCAGCCCGCCGCGCCCCGCATGGAGTCGGTCACGGCCGTCTCCTGGGCCGGGCCGAGCCGGCTCGTCGTGGTCGGCAGGGAAGCGGGCGGCGTCCAGCAGATCCGCTACCTCCAGACCGACGGCTCGACCTCGGCGACGTCCGTGCTGCCCGGTCTGGACGGGGTGACCTCGGTCGCGGCGCCGTACAACGACAAGTCGTCCCTCGTCGCCGACTCCGGCAACGACGGCATCGTCCGGCTCGTGCCGGGCACGAACTGGCAGCCGGTGGTCAAGACGGGGAAGGTGCCGGTCTATCCGGGATAGGCGCGCGGGTCCCTCCGGGGCGGGCAGCACCTGACGTACTCCGGGGGCCTTCCGGGGGCTTCCGGGGCCCATCCCTAGGGGCTCCTGAGGCCCTTCCCCGGGGGCTTCCCGGGGCCTTCCCCGGGGGCTTCCGGCGGCTTCCCCGGGGCTTCCGGTGGCCTCCGCGGGGTTTTCCACAGGGGTGGCCCGGGGGCGCCGGGAGGCGCACAGTGGAGACATGCGGGGGTGGTGGCGGGAGATCGCCGGGCTGGTGCTGCCGGTCGCCTGTGGAGGGTGCGGCAGGCCGCGGACGGAGCTGTGTCCGGCCTGCGCGGCCGCGCTGCACGGGCCGGGGCGGCCGAGCCGGGTGCGGCCGTCGCCCGAGCCCGAAGGACTGCCCGTGGTCCACGCCGTGGCGCCGTACGCGGGTGGCGTACGGGAGCTGTTGCTCGCTCACAAGGAGCGCGGGGCACTGAGGCTGGCGCGTCCCCTGGGCGGGGCGCTGGCGACCGCCGTGGAGGCCGCCGCAGGGGTGTCCAGAGGGCTGGGAGAGCGGCCGTTGCTCCTCGTACCGGTGCCGTCCTCCCGGCGTTCCGTACGGGCGCGTGGCCACGATCCGACGCGGCGGATCGCGCTCGCGGCGGCGGCGCGGCTGCGGAGGGCGGGCCGGGCGGCGCGAGTTGTGCCTGTGCTGCGGCAGCGGCGGTACGTGGCGGACCAGGCGGGTCTCGGCGCGCGCGGACGGCTCGCGAACCTGGCGGGGGCGCTGGAGCTCGTGTCGGGCGGAGAGAGGCTTCTGACGGCGGGACGGGTGGTGCTCGTGGACGACCTGATGACCACCGGGGCCTCGCTCGCGGAAGCGTCGCGCGCCCTCGGAGCCGTACACCTTCCGTTCATTCACGGAATACCGCACGGCTTACCGGCGGGTTCGGCGCAGCGCGAAATCGAACAGCGGGTGGCGGCTGTAATCGCATCCTCTCCCGCTTCGTTCGAAATAAACCGGAACTCGCCGGGAACTTGGATCGTTGCAGGTGGTGAGTGGTGAAAGCACCCGAACGGAGCTATGTCGCGGTAGCGGGTGCCGACACCCGTCCGAAGGGGCTATGTTCGGTTGTGAGGAATGGCGAATGCCATCGCCTCACCGCATACATGGTTGCGCCTACAGGACAGGAGTTCAGGGCGAATTAACCTCGTGTCGATGGGGTGGGGATCTTGTCGACTGGGGAGGAGGAGGTGAAAGTCGCCAAGTCCGAGCTCCGGCTAATCCAGCCGGAGTCTGGTGCAAAGGGAGATGCCCGGCGGCCAAGGAGCCGGTCCGGGCGATCCGGGAACGGAGTTCTGCGTGGACATCGTCGTCAAGGGCCGCAAGACCGAGGTGCCCGAGCGGTTCCGCAAGCACGTGGCCGAGAAGCTGAAGCTGGAGAAGATCCAGAAGCTCGACGGCAAGGTGATCAGCCTCGACGTCGAGGTGTCCAAGGAGCACAACCCGCGGCAGGCCGACCGGTCCGACCGCGTGGAGATCACCCTCCACTCCCGAGGCCCGGTGATCCGGGCGGAAGCTGCGGCAGGCGACCCGTACGCAGCCCTCGACCTCGCCAGCGACAAGCTCGAGGCACGACTGCGCAAGCAGCATGACAAGCGGTACACCCGCCGCGGCAACGGCAGGCTGTCGGCAGCGGAGGTCGGGGACGTGGTGCCCGGCGCCGCGCAGCTCAACGGAGACGGCCAGCTGGCCGTGGACGAGCCCGACAAGGTGCCCACCACGATGATGGGCTCGATCGAAGTCCAGGGCGAAGGCCCGCTGGTGGTCCGCGAGAAGACCCACCGGGCCGCCCCGATGACGCTCGACCAGGCGCTCTACGAGATGGAGCTGGTCGGCCACGACTTCTACCTCTTCGTCGACTCCGACAACAAGCAGCCGAGCGTCGTCTACCGGCGACACGCGTACGACTACGGCGTCATCCACCTGGAGAGCGACCCGCTCGCCGAGGGCGGCGGCGCCGGTGGTGCACTCGGCGGCTGACCGGCCGCCACCCCCGCACCACCCCCCACCACAGCTGTCCCACCCGGTGCCCCTGGAGCGCGTGGTCGCCTCCCGGGGCACCCCCGTGCGCCCATGCAGCACCCCGGCGACGCCGGGGCATGAAATCATGCGTGCACGCCAACCGGTGCTCTCCCAGCAGCGGTTGAAGGACCGGAAACGAATTCAGGCCACGGCCTTCAGGGGGAGGAACGATGGCGGACAGCTTCGGGCCGGTGCTCAGCGGGCGCGAGCACGGTGGTGTGGTCCCGCAGGGATCGGAACCGGACAGCGGCGGATTCCGCAAGGAGCCGATCCGGGTCCTCGTCGTGGACGACCACGCCCTCTTCCGGCGCGGACTGGAGATCGTCCTCGCCCAGGAAGAGGACATCCAGGTCGTCGGAGAGGCCGGTGACGGCGCCGAGGCCGTCGACAAGGCCGCCGACCTGCTGCCGGACATCGTCCTGATGGACGTCCGGATGCCCCGGCGCGGCGGCATCGAGGCGTGCACCTCCATCAAGGAGGTGGCCCCCAGCGCGAAGATCATCATGCTGACGATCAGCGACGAGGAGGCCGACCTCTACGACGCGATCAAGGCGGGCGCCACCGGCTACCTCCTCAAGGAGATCTCCACCGACGAGGTCGCGACGGCGATCCGGGCGGTCGCGGACGGGCAGTCGCAGATCAGCCCGTCGATGGCGTCGAAGCTCCTCACCGAGTTCAAATCGATGATCCAGCGCACCGACGAGCGCCGGCTCGTCCCCGCGCCCCGCCTCACCGACCGCGAGCTGGAGGTCCTCAAGCTCGTCGCCACCGGGATGAACAACCGCGACATCGCCAAGGAGCTGTTCATTTCCGAGAACACCGTGAAGAACCACGTCCGGAACATCCTGGAGAAGCTTCAGCTGCACTCCCGGATGGAGGCCGTGGTCTACGCGATGCGGGAGAAGATCCTGGAGATCCGCTGAGCGCGGCCTAGCCGAGGGCCTTCAGCAGGTCGGGGGTCAGCTCCGGGTGGCTGAGGCGCTCGATGGAGACGGCGTCGCAGCCGACCCATTCGGCGGCCTCGCGGAGGGCGCGGGCGACGGCGGGGACGGCCTTGGGGCCGTCGAGGGTGATCTGGCGGGCGACGAGGGTGCGGCCCTCGCGGGCGGGGTCGACGCGGCCGACGAGGCGGCCGCCGGCGAGGACCGGCATCGCGAAGTAGCCGTGCACCCGCTTCGGCTTCGGGACGTACGCCTCCAGGCGGTGGGTGAAGCCGAAGATCCGCTCGGTGCGGGGCCGCTCCCAGATCAGCGAGTCGAACGGCGACAGCAGGGTCGTACGGTGCCGGCCGCGCGGCTCCGTCGCGAGCGCCGCCGGATCGGCCCAGGCGGGCTTCCCCCAGCCCGCCACGGTCACGGGCACGAGACCCGAGGCCTCCACCACCGCGTCGAACTGCTCCGCCTTGATCCGGTGGTAGTCGGCGATGTCCGTGCGGGTGCCCACGCCGAGCGCCTCGCCGGCCTGCCGCACCAGGCGCCGCACGCACTCGGTGTCGTCCAGGTCGTCATGGAGCAGCTCCTGCGGGATCGCGCGCTCGGCCAGGTCGTACACCCGCTTCCAGCCGCGCCGCTCCGTCACGACGACCTCGCCGTACATCAGCGCGCGCTCGACGGCGATCTTGGAGTCGGACCAGTCCCACCACTCGCCCTTGTTCTTCGCGCCGCCCAGCTCGGTCGCCGTCAGCGGCCCCTCGTCCCGCAGCTGGGCGATCACCTTGTCGTACGCCCCCGGCGACAGCTCGTGGCCCCAGTGCGGGCGGGAGCGGTAGGCGCGGCGGCGGAAGGCGAAGTGCGGCCACTCCTCGACGGGCAGCACGCAGGCGGCGTGCGACCAGTACTCGAAGGCGGTGCGTCGTGCCGGAGGCGCGCCGTCGGGCCCGGTGGGCCAGTAGGCCTCCTCGACCGTCGTGCGCCCCACGGCGCCCAGGCGGGCGTACGGAATGAGCTCGTGCGAGCGGGCCAGTACGGAGATGGTGTCGAGCTGGACCTGGCCGAGCGAGCGGAGGACCCCGCGGACCCCGGCCCGGCGGTCCGGCGCGCCCAGGAAGCCCTGGGCGCGCAGCGCGATCCGGCGGGCGTCGTCGGCGGACAGTTCGGCGGCGGGGCGCGGCGCAGTCGTCATGGACCGCACCCTAGGCCCCGGCACTGACAAGCCGGTTCAGCCGGCGGTGGGGCGCTCGGGGGCCGGGAGGTAGGGCAGGGGGCTGGGGAGGCCGAAGTCGGAGGGGAGGAGCGCGCCGATCCAGGCGTCCCGGAGGGTGCCCTTGTTGGCCAGGCCGGCCCGCTGGGTGCCCTCCATGACGAAGCCGACCCGCTCGGCCACCGCGCGTGAGCCGGCGTTCCCGACCTCGGCGCGCCAGATCAGGCGGGTGCAGCCGAGGCCCGTGAAGGCCCAGTGGGCGAGGGCGCGGACGGTCTCGGTCATGTAGCCGGCGCCGCGATGCTCCTTCGCCAGCCAGTAGCCGACCTCCCAGACGCCCTGGCCGCGGCTGGACAGCGAGGTCGCGGCGAGCAGCGGGCCGCCGGCCACCGGTTCGACGGCGAACGAGTACTCGGTGTCGTCGCGCCAGCCGTCCGGCGCGAGGCGGAGGACGAAGAGCTCGGCGTCCTCGCGCTGGTACGGGGAGGGGACGACGGTCCAGCGCTGGATGTCGGGGTCCTGACAGACGGCGTACACGGCCTCGGCGTCCTCGGGGACGAGGTTGCGCAGCCGCAGACGGTCCGTGGTGAGGGTGATGGGATCCATGCCGGGATTGTGGTGACCCCACCGACCGGAAGCGAACACTTTTCGGGTGGGGCGGCACCTTCCGCCCACCTCGGGCGTTCTCTTTCCGGGCGGACGTACGGCTCCGGCACTGCGGGCCTCCCTCTGCGCGGGCGGTCTCGCTTACGATGGCCGTTGCGGTGGGGACCACCTGCCGTGCCCGCGCTCGCGTCCTTCACAAGACCCAGTGCCAGGCCCGACCGGCAAGGAGACCAGCCTCAGTGTCCGTCTTCAACAAGCTCATGCGTGCAGGCGAAGGCAAGATCCTGCGCAAACTGCACCGCATCGCGGACCAGGTCAACTCCATCGAAGAGGACTTCGTCAACCTCTCCGACGCCGACCTGCGGGCGCTCACCGAGGAGTACAAGCAGCGGTACGCCGACGGCGAGAGCCTCGACGACCTCATGCCCGAGGCGTTCGCGACCGTGCGCGAGGCCGCCAAGCGTGTCCTCGGCCAGCGTCACTACGACGTCCAGCTGATGGGCGGCGCCGCGCTCCACCTCGGCCACGTCGCCGAGATGAAGACCGGTGAGGGCAAGACCCTCGTCGGCACCCTCCCGGCCTACCTCAACGCGCTGTCCGGCAAGGGCGTGCACCTGATCACGGTCAACGACTACCTGGCCGAGCGCGACTCCGAGCTGATGGGCCGGGTGCACAAGTTCCTCGGCCTGACCGTCGGCTGCATCCTGGCGAACATGACGCCGGCCCAGCGCCGTGAGCAGTACAACTGCGACATCACCTACGGCACGAACAACGAGTTCGGCTTCGACTACCTCCGCGACAACATGGCGTGGTCCAAGGACGAGCTCGTCCAGCGCGGCCACAACTTCGCCTGTGTCGACGAGGTCGACTCGATCCTCGTCGACGAGGCCCGTACGCCGCTGATCATCTCCGGCCCGGCCGACCAGGCGACCAAGTGGTACGGCGACTTCGCCAAGCTCGTGACCCGCCTCTCCAAGGGTGAGCCCGGCAACCCGCTGAAGGGCATCGAGGAGACCGGCGACTACGAGGTCGACGAGAAGAAGCGCACCGTCGCCATCCACGAGGCCGGTGTCGCCAAGGTCGAGGACTGGCTGGGCATCGACAACCTCTACGAGTCGGTGAACACCCCGCTCGTCGGTTACCTGAACAACGCCATCAAGGCGAAGGAACTGTTCAAGAAGGACAAGGACTACGTCGTCATGGACGGCGAAGTCATGATCGTCGACGAGCACACCGGTCGTATCCTCGCCGGCCGCCGCTACAACGAGGGCATGCACCAGGCGATCGAGGCGAAGGAAGGGGTGCAGATCAAGGACGAGAACCAGACCCTCGCCACGATCACCCTGCAGAACTTCTTCCGCCTGTACTCGAAGCTCTCCGGCATGACCGGTACGGCCATGACCGAGGCCGCCGAGTTCCACCAGATCTACAAGCTGGGCGTCGTCCCGATCCCCACGAACAGGCCGATGATCCGCAAGGACCAGTCCGACCTGATCTACCGGACCGAGGTCGCGAAGTTCGCCGCCGTCGTCGACGACATCGCGGAGAAGCACGAGAAGGGCCAGCCGATCCTGGTCGGCACGACCTCCGTCGAGAAGTCCGAGTACCTCTCGCAGCAGCTCTCCAAGCGCGGCGTCCAGCACGAGGTGCTCAACGCCAAGCACCACGAGCGCGAGGCCAGCATCGTCGCCCAGGCCGGCCGCCGCGGCGCCGTCACGGTCGCCACGAACATGGCCGGCCGCGGTACGGACATCAAGCTCGGCGGCAACCCGGACGACCTCGCCGAGGCCGAGCTGCGCCAGGCGGGCCTCGACCCGGTCGAGCACGTCGAGGAGTGGGCCGCGGCCCTCCCCGGCGCCCTGGAGCGCGCCGAGAAGGCCGTGAAGGCGGAGTTCGAGGAGGTCAAGGAGCTCGGCGGGCTGTACGTCCTGGGCACCGAGCGCCACGAGTCCCGCCGTATCGACAACCAGCTCCGCGGCCGCTCCGGCCGTCAGGGCGACCCCGGCGAGTCCCGCTTCTACCTCTCCCTCGGCGACGACCTGATGCGGCTGTTCAAGGCGCAGATGGTCGAGCGCGTGATGGCCATGGCCAACGTGCCGGACGACGTGCCGATCGAGAACAAGATGGTCACCCGTGCCATCGCCTCCGCGCAGTCCCAGGTCGAGACCCAGAACTTCGAGACGCGCAAGAACGTCCTGAAGTACGACGAGGTCCTCAACCGGCAGCGCGAGGTCATCTACGGCGAGCGCCGCCGCGTCCTGGAGGGCGAGGACCTGCACGAGCAGATCCAGCACTTCATGGACGACACGATCGACGACTACATCCGCCAGGAGACCGCCGAGGGCTTCGCGGAGGAGTGGGACCTCGACCGTCTGTGGAACGCCTTCAAGCAGCTCTACCCGGTGAAGGTCACCGTGGAGGAGCTGGAGGACGCGGCCGGGGACCGGGCGGGCATCACCGCCGAGTTCATCGCCGAGTCCATCAAGGACGACATCCACGAGCAGTACGAGACCCGCGAGAAGCAGCTCGGCTCGGAGATCATGCGTGAGCTGGAGCGGCGCGTGGTCCTCTCCGTCCTGGACCGCAAGTGGCGCGAGCACCTCTACGAGATGGACTACCTCCAGGAGGGCATCGGCCTGCGCGCGATGGCGCAGAAGGACCCGCTGGTCGAGTACCAGCGCGAGGGCTTCGACATGTTCACCGCCATGATGGAGGGCATCAAGGAGGAGTCCGTCGGCTACCTGTTCAACCTGGAGGTCCAGGTCGAGCAGCAGGTCGAGGAGGTCCCGGTGCAGGCGGGCGCGCCGTCGCTCACCAAGGAGGACGCCGTCCCGGCGCCCGCGGGCCGTCCGGAGATCCGCGCCAAGGGTCTCGACGCCCCGCAGCGGCCTGACCGGCTGCACTTCTCCGCGCCGACGGTCGACGGCGACGGCGGCGTCATCGAGGGCGACTTCGCCTCCGACGACGACGGCGGCGACGGGATGACCCGCGCGGAGCGCCGCAAGGCCCAGAAGAACGCGGGCGGCGGGCGTCGCCGGAAGAAGTGACGTCGTCGAGCTGACGCTCTGACGGTCCGACGCAGGTGAAGGGGTCGGCTGCCCGGTGGGCGGCCGGCCCCTTCGCCGTGGGGTGTCAGCGGCGGGGGCTCGGGCCGAGGCCGTCGAGTTCGACGGCGGCGCAGCGCCAGCGGTGGTCGGCGCCGCGTTCCAGGCGGAAGGCCATGGCGCGGACACGGGGGCCGGTGGCGATGGTGGCGAAGGCCTCCACGGCCGTGGTGTCGGGGTGCACCTGGACCGAGCAGCGGCGCAGGACCGGGCGGGGGCCGAGCGACCGCAGGGGCGTGCGCGGGGCGAGCAGGACGAGCTGCTCGTACGCCTCGCCGACGGTGTGGCCGAGCATCCAGTGCACCGGCCGTTCCCCGCTGAGCACGGCGAGCAGGCGCTCGGCGAAGACCGTGTGCGGGGGGAGCGTGCGGGGCGCGCTGCGGGGTGGGCCGCTCTGGGCGGCGGCACGGGGCCGGGTGCCGGCCGTACCGCGGGGGCGTGCGCCGGCCGAGCCGCGCGGGCGCGTGCCGGCCGGGCCGCCGGGGGCCGTGCGGGGGCGCGGGGTGGGGGAGGGCGTGGTGGTGAGCGTGACGGTCATGGCGGGCCCCTGTCGTTGCGTAACCGGGTGGTACCAGTCAGTAACTTTCGTTGGGGATCTTGTACGGGGGGACCTCGGCGGTCGGCAAGGAGCCTGCGCGGGGCGGGCGGTCCGGGGATCGGATCACCTATCCGGGTGACGGGACGGGGTGCGGGGTCCTCGCGGGCCCGGCGGGCGGGGCGCGGGGGGTCTTCCCGGGTGCGGCGGCGGTCCGCTCGGGCGTCCCGCCCCGAAGGGGGACCGCGCACGTATCCTGAGGGCCTCTCCGTCTACGAAAGCGGCCAGCCATGCGCGTGTACGTCCCCCTGACCCTCCCCGGTCTCGCACAGGCGCACAAGGCGGGCGAGCTCGGCCCCGGCCCGCTGACCGCCTACGCCGTCACCCCCGCGCTGCGCGAGTGGTACGTCTCCGACGACATCGAGGAGCTGGAGTACGCGGCGCTCAACCGGGCCGCCGCCGCCTCCCTGCGCCTCCTCGCCGGAGAGCCCGGGGCGCCCCGCCGCCGGATCGTCGTCGCCGTCGACGTCGCCGACAAGGACGCGGTCGCCGACCCCGACGGCGGCTTCGACGCCGCCTCCATCGGCGAGGTCCGGATCGCCGGACCCGTCCCGCTCGCCAAGGCCGCGGCCGTGCACGCCGACGCCGACGACGCCGAGGCGGACGTCACCGCGGCGGCCGGCGCGCTGGGAGCGGCGGACCAGGGCGACGACGACGCCCAGTTCGTCGTGGACGGCGCCGAGGACCACGAGCTGCTCTGGTTCGGGGTGCAGGAGATCCCCGGGCTGCTGGGCTGATCCCCGACCCGCCCGGCCGACGGCACCGGCTGTCTTCGCCGTCAGGGGCTGCGGGTACCGTCTCCGCATGGGGAAGCACGGAAAGCACCTGGTCTGGGACTGGAACGGCACACTGCTCGACGACATCGGCGCGGTGATCGGCGCGACGAACGCCGCCTTCGCCGAGCTCGGGCTCGAATCGATCACGCTGGAGCGGTACCGCGACCTGTACACGGTGCCGGTGCCGAAGTTCTACGAGCGGCTGATGGGGCGGCTGCCCACCGACGCGGAGTGGACCGTCATGGACGGGGCCTTCCACCGGCACTACTGGGAGCGGGCCGAGTCCTGCGGCCTTACCGCGGGCGCCGCCGAGCTGCTCGCCGCGCGGCAGGAGTCCGGCCTCACGCAGTCGCTGCTCTCGCTGGCGCCGCACGCCGAGCTGATACCGCTCGTGCGGCGGCACGGCATCGCGGAGCGGTTCGTACGGATGGACGGGCGCGTCGACGCGTCGACCGACGGGAAGTCCGGGCACATGGTGCGGCACCTGGCCGCGCTCGGCGTCCCCGCCGAGCGGGTGGTCGTCATCGGTGACGCGGCGGACGACGCCGTGGCGGCCGGACACGTGGGCGCGCGGGCCGTGCTCTACACCGGCGGGTCGCACAGCCGGGCGTCGCTCTCGCGCGTGGGCGTGCCGGTGGTGGACTCCCTGGAGGAGGCCGTGGCGGTCGCGGAGTCGTTCGTCTAGGGCCTGTCCGGCCATGATCCGCCGGACAGGCCCTAGCGGCTTCCGCCCACCCGCCGGACCGGGTGCGGCCCGGCGGGCAGGGCCCTCGATGACCCGAGGACCACTCGTTCAGGCGAGTCAGGACTTGGCGCGCAGAACGGTGAGGAACTCCCGCATCCAGGTCGGGTGGTCCGGCCAGGCGCGGGAGGAGACCAGGAGCCCGTCGACGACGGCGGCGGAGTCCTGGAAGGTGGCGCCGGCGGCCTGCATGTCGAGTTCGAGGGCGGGGTACGCGGTGACGCGGCGGCCTTCGAGGCTGCCGATCGCGGCCGTGAGCAGCGGGCCGTGGCAGATCTGGGCGACGGGCTTGTCGGCGTCGAAGAAGGCCTTGAGGATCTTGCGGAGCTCGGGGTCGTTGCGGAGGTACTCCGGGGCGCGGCCGCCGGGGATGACCACCGCGAGGTAGGCGCCCGGGTCGACCTCGGAGAAGGCGAGGTCGGCGGGCCAGGTGTAGCCGGGCTTCTCGGTGTACGTGTCGTAGCCGGGCTCGAAGTCGTGGACGACGAAGCGGAGCGTCTTGCGCGCCGGGGCGGCGATGTCGACCTCGTAGCCCTCCTCCAGAAGCCGCTGGTAGGGGTACATCACCTCCAGCGATTCCGCCGCGTCGCCGGTCACGATCAGGATCTTCGCCATGGCTCTCCCAGATCACGGATGGTCGGTCTGTGGTGCGGTGTCCATGCTCGCGTACACGCTGCCCCCGACGGGCCGGTTTGCCAAGAGGACACGTGTCGCTGTCCATAACGTCAAACTTCGCCCGCTCTTTTGTACGCATACGGCTCATGACGGTTCGGGGGGCGAGGGCGATAGGCTTTTGCCGTGATCAGCGCGATACGCCGTGGGGGCAGCGAAGCCCCCGGCTGCCGCCCGGTCCGCTACAGCGGCCGGGTCGACCGTGCGTTCGCCGATCCCTCCCGTCCGGACGCGCCACGCTCCGTGGCCGATAACGATCCGGGCATCTCTCATCGGGGCATAACGTCGACTTCGACCGGAATCACCGCGTCGTGGCGTTGTGTCCTTTCTTCCACCGACGTCACGCAACGGCGCGCGACAGGAGTCAGAGGACATGCAGACCAAGCTGGACGAAGCCAAGGCCGAGCTGCTCGAAAGGGCCGCTCGGGTAGCTGAGCACAGCCCGGTCGGGGGGCGACTTCCGACGGGTGACAGTGCGGGCGAGCGCCCGGACCGGGACACCGTGCTCGAGTACCTCCAGCGCTACTACCTGCACACCGCGCCGGAGGACCTGGGCGACCGCGACCCGGTCGACGTCTTCGGCGCCGCGCTCTCTCACTACCGGCTCGCGGAGAACCGCCCGCAGGGCACCGCGAACGTGCGGGTCCACACCCCGACGGTCGAGGAGAACGGCTGGACCTCCAGCCACTCCGTCGTCGAGGTCGTCACCGACGACATGCCCTTCCTGGTCGACTCGGTGACCAACGAGCTGTCCCGCCAGGGCCGCGGCATCCACGTCGTGATCCACCCGCAGGTCCTCGTCCGCCGTGACCTCACCGGCAAGCTCATCGAGGTCCTGTCGGCGCAGATCGACGGCGAGCTGCCGCACGACGCCCTCACGGAGTCGTGGATCCACGTCGAGATCGACCGCGAGACCGACCGCGCCGACCTCAAGCAGATCACCGCCGACCTGCTCCGCGTCCTGTCCGACGTCCGCGAGACGGTCGAGGACTGGGAGAAGATGCGCGACGCCGCGCTGCGCATCGCCGAGGGCCTGCCCGACGAGCCCACCGCGTCCGACCTGCGTCCGACCGAGGTGGAGGAGGCCCGCGAGCTGCTGCGCTGGCTCGCCGACGACCACTTCACCTTCCTCGGCTACCGCGAGTACGAGCTGGTCAACGGCGACGCCCTGACCGCCGTGCCCGGCACCGGCCTCGGCATCCTGCGCTCCGACCCGCAGCACGCCGGCGACGACGAGGGCCACCACGCCCACCCCGTCTCGCCCTCCTTCAGCCGGCTGCCCGTCGACGTCCGCGCCAAGGCGCGCGAGCACAAGCTGCTGATCCTGACGAAGGCCAACAGCCGCGCGACCGTGCACCGCCCCTCGTACCTCGACTACGTCGGTGTGAAGAAGTTCGACGCCGACGGCAACGTCATCGGCGAGCGCCGCTTCCTCGGCCTGTTCTCGTCGGCCGCCTACACCGAGTCCGTCCGCCGGGTCCCGGTCGTCAAGCGCAAGGTCCAGGAGGTCCTCGCGGGCGCCGGCTTCTCGCCGAACAGCCACGACGGCCGCGACCTGCTCCAGATCCTGGAGACCTACCCGCGCGACGAGCTGTTCCAGACCCCGGTCGACCAGCTCCAGTCCATCGTCACCAGCGTCCTGTACCTGCAGGAGCGGCGCCGGCTGCGGCTCTACCTGCGCCAGGACGAGTACGGCCGCTACTACTCGGCCCTCGTCTACCTGCCGCGCGACCGCTACACGACCCGCGTCCGGCTGCGGATCATCGACATCCTGAAGGAGGAGCTCAGCGGCACCAGCGTCGACTTCACGGCCTGGAACACCGAGTCGATCCTCTCCCGCCTCCACTTCGTCGTCCGCGTCAAGCCCGGCACCGAGCTCGCCAAGCTCACCGACGCCGACGTCGACCGCATCGAGGCCCGGCTGGTCGAGGCCGCCCGCTCCTGGGCGGACGGCTTCGCCGAGGCGCTGAACGCCGAGTTCGGCGAGGAGCGCGCCGCCGAGCTGCTCCGCCGCTACGGCAGCGCCTTCTCCGAGGGCTACAAGGCCGACCACTCGCCGCGCGCCGCCGTCGCCGACCTGGTCCGCATGGAGGCCGTCGCCGCCAGCGGCAAGGACTTCGCGCTCTCCCTCTACGAGCCCGTCGCCGCCGGCCCCGGCGAGCGCCGCTTCAAGATCTACAAGACCGGCGACCAGATCTCCCTCTCCGCCGTCCTCCCGGTCCTGAACCGCCTCGGCGTCGAGGTCACCGACGAGCGTCCGTACGAGCTCCGCTGCGCCGACCGCACCCACGCCTGGATCTACGACTTCGGCCTGCGGATGCCCGCCCCGACCGGCAACGGCGGCGACTACGTCGGCGACGACGCCCGCGAGCGCTTCCAGGAGGCCTTCGCCGCCACCTGGACCGGCGAGGCCGAGAACGACAACTTCAACTCCCTCGTCCTCTCCGCCGGGCTCACCTGGCGCGAGGCGATGGTGCTGCGCGCCTACGCCAAGTACCTGCGCCAGGCCGGTGCGACCTTCAGCCAGGACTACATGGAGGACACCCTCCGCAACAACGTCCACACCACCCGGCTGCTCGTCTCCCTCTTCGAGGCCCGGATGGCCCCGGAGCGCCAGCGCGCCGGCACCGAGCTGATCGACGGCATCCTGGAGGAGCTCGACGGCGCCCTCGACCAGGTCGCGAGCCTGGACGAGGACCGCATCCTGCGCTCCTTCCTCACCGTCATCAAGGCCACCCTGCGGACCAACTTCTTCCAGAAGTCGGTCGACGGCACCCCGCACGCCTACGTGTCGATGAAGTTCGACCCGCAGGCCATCCCCGACCTGCCGGCCCCGCGCCCCGCCTTCGAGATCTGGGTGTACTCGCCCCGCGTCGAGGGCGTCCACCTGCGCTTCGGCAAGGTCGCCCGAGGCGGCCTGCGCTGGTCCGACCGCCGCGAGGACTTCCGTACCGAGATCCTCGGCCTGGTCAAGGCGCAGATGGTGAAGAACACCGTCATCGTGCCCGTCGGCGCCAAGGGCGGCTTCGTCGCCAAGCAGCTCCCGGACCCGTCCGTGGACCGCGACGCCTGGCTGGCCGAGGGCATCGAGTCGTACAAGACCTTCATCTCGGCGCTGCTCGACATCACCGACAACCTGGTCGCGGGCGAGGTCGTGCCGCCGGCCGACGTGGTCCGCCACGACGAGGACGACACGTACCTCGTGGTCGCCGCCGACAAGGGCACCGCCACCTTCTCCGACATCGCCAACGGGGTCGCGGAGGACTACGGCTTCTGGCTCGGCGACGCCTTCGCCTCCGGCGGCTCCGCTGGCTACGACCACAAGGGCATGGGCATCACCGCCCGCGGCGCCTGGGAGTCCGTCAAGCGGCACTTCCGCGAGCTGGGCCACGACACCCAGACCGAGGACTTCACCGTCGTCGGCGTCGGCGACATGTCCGGTGACGTCTTCGGCAACGGCATGCTGCTCTCCGAGCACATCCGCCTGGTTGCCGCGTTCGACCACCGGCACATCTTCATCGACCCGAACCCGGACGCGGCCGCCTCGTACGCCGAGCGCCGCAGGCTCTTCGACCTGCCGCGGTCCTCGTGGGCGGACTACGACACCTCGCTGCTCTCCGCGGGCGGCGGCGTCCACCCCCGTACCGCCAAGTCCATCCCGGTCAACGCGCAGATGCGGGCCGCCCTCGGCATCGAGGACGGCGTCACCAAGCTGACCCCGGCCGAGCTGATGAAGGCGATCCTCCAGTCGCCCGTCGACCTGCTGTGGAACGGCGGCATCGGCACCTACGTGAAGTCCTCCGTCGAGTCCAACGCCGACGTCGGCGACAAGGCCAACGACGCCATCCGCGTCGACGGCCAGGACGTCCGCGCCAAGGTCATCGGCGAGGGCGGCAACCTCGGCGCGACCCAGCTCGGCCGCATCGAGTTCGCCCGCGTCGGCGGCCCCGAGGGCGAGGGCGGCAAGGTCAACACCGACGCCATCGACAACAGCGCCGGCGTCGACACCTCCGACCACGAGGTCAACATCAAGATCCTGCTCAACGGGCTCGTCGCCGAGGGCGACATGACCGTCAAGCAGCGCAACAAGATCCTCGCCGAGATGACGGACGAGGTCGGCCGGCTCGTCCTGCGCAACAACTACGCGCAGAACACCGCCCTCGCCAACGCCGTCGCCCAGTCGCCCTCGCTGCTCCACGCCCACCAGCGGTTCATGCGCCGCCTGGGCCGTGACGGCAGCCTCGACCGCTCGCTCGAGTTCCTGCCCAGCGACCGGCAGATCCGCGACCTGCTCAACAACTCCAAGGGCCTGAGCCAGCCGGAGCTCGCCGTCCTCCTCGCGTACACCAAGATCACGGTGGCCGACGAGCTGATCGGCACCGAGCTCCCGGACGACCCGTACCTGCGCGGCCTGCTCCACGCGTACTTCCCGACGCTGCTGCGCGAGAAGTTCACCGAGGCCGTCGACAACCACGCCCTGCGCCGCGAGATCATCACCACGGTCCTGGTCAACGACACCGTCAACACCGGTGGCTCGACCTTCCTGCACCGCCTCCGCGAGGAGACCGGCGCGTCGATCGAGGAGATCGTCCGCGCGCAGACCGCCGCCCGCGCCGTCTTCCGGCTCGGCGAGGTCTGGGACGCCGTCGAGGCCCTGGACAACCGGGTGCCGGCCGAGACGCAGACGCAGATGCGCCTGCACTCCCGCCGGCTCGTCGAGCGCGGCACGCGCTGGCTGCTCAACAACCGGCCGCAGCCGCTCCAGATCGGCGAGACCATCGAGTTCTTCGCCGAGCGCGTCGAGGAGGTCTGGCAGCAGCTGCCGACGCTGCTGCGCGGCGCCGACCTGGAGTGGTACCAGTCGATCCTGGACGAGCTGACCGGGTTCGGCGTGCCGGAGGAGCTCGCCCTGCGGGTCGCCGGCTTCTCCTCCGCCTTCCCGATCCTCGACATCGTCGCGATCGCGGACCGCATGGGCAAGGAGCCGCTCGCGGTCGCCGAGGTCTACTACGACCTGGCGGACCGTCTGCGGATCACCGACCTCATGGACCGCATCATCGAGCTGCCGCGCGCCGACCGGTGGCAGTCGATGGCCCGCGCCTCGATCCGCGAGGACCTCTTCGCGGCGCACTCGGCGCTCACCGCCGACGTCCTCACCGTGGGCAACGGCACGACGAGCCCCGAGGAGCGGTTCAAGGCCTGGGAGGAGAAGAACTCCGCGATCCTGGGCCGCGCGCGGACGACCCTGGAGGAGATCCAGGGCTCGGACACCTTCGACCTGGCGAACCTCTCGGTCGCCATGCGGACGATGCGCACCCTGCTCCGCACGCACAGCTAGTCGTCTGACGAAGGAAGGGCCCCGCCGGGTTTCCGGCGGGGCCCTTCCCTTTGGCGCGGGATGGCACGGGGTCTGGCGCGGGACCTTGGCGCGGGACCGTTCACGTGTCGGCGGGCGGGGTGACCGTCGAGGTCCAGAGGCGGCGGGCGGCGAGGAGGGCGGCGGCGAGGAGGAGGCCGTTGCGGAGGACCATGACGGTGAGGCCGGTGGGGGTGCCGGCGACGACGTCGAGGTAGAGCACGGGGTACGCGAGCGAGCTCAGCGCGGCGGCCGGGAGCAGCAGCAGGGCCACCGGGCGCATCACCGTGCGGCGGGAGGTCAGGCAGACGGCGGCGAGGCCGATGAGCCAGATCATGTACTGGGGGCTGATCACCCGGCTGGTGACGGTGAAGAGCAGCACGGCGGCGAAGGCCGCGTCGAGCGGGGTGGCCGGGGTCCAGCGGCGGGCCCGGACGCGCCAGAGCAGCAGCCAGCCGAAGGCGCAGACGGTGAGCAGCAGGGCGAGGTGGCCGAGGCTGGAGACGTACGGGCCGACGTACTCGAAGGCGCCGTAGCGGAACTCGACCCCGCCGGGCCACCCGCCGGCCGCCTTGGCGAGCGCCAGGGCCGTGCCGCCGAGCGACTCGATCTGGATGCCCCGGTCGCCCTGCTGGCGCAGGAAGCCCAGGGACTCGGAGAAGAGCAGCGCGAGGGTGGCGAGGAGCACGAGGGCGGTGACGGCGGCCGCGGTCCAGGCCTCCCGGGTCGTACGCCCCCGGGGCGTGCCGATCAGGGCGAGCGCCGGCCAGACCTTGACCATCGCGCCGATCCCGGCGAGCGCCCCGCCGAGCTGGTGGGCGGCGGTGGAGCGGGCAGTGAGGGCGAGGAGCGCCAGGACGGCGAGGGCGGTGGTCTGGACGTCGTACCGGGCCAGCGGGAGGTGCAGGAGCAGCGGGAGGCCGCAGACCCAGATCCAGGCGCCGTGGGTGAGGCGCGCGCTGTCGGCGCGGACGAGGGCGAGGGTGACGACGGCGTCTGCGAGCAGGGTGAGGGCGACGAACGCCTGGAAGTAGGTGAGCCAGGGGACGAGGCCCGGCGACATGATCACGAGCCCGGCCCCGGGCGGGTACTGCCAGGTGGCGTCGCCGGGCGGGAAGGTGCCCTGGGCGAACTGCCCGTACCAGTACCGGTAGAGGGAGATCTCGCGGGCCACCCCGCCGATGCCGAGGTCGTCGCGGACGAGGAGCAGGGCCATGCCGGCCCGGGTGAGCAGCCAGACGGTGGCGACGGCGAGCCAGGGGCCGCGGCCGACCGTGACGAAGGTGGCCGAGGTGAAGGTGTCCGAGTCGAAGGGGGAGCCGGTCAGGGCGGGGGGTTCACTGCCGGTCCGGGGTGGGGCGGACGTCTCGCCTCCGGCGGCCGCCTGTCCGGCTCGGGGTGGGGGCTGGGGCTGATCGTTCGTCATCCCACCGCACTTTAGACCGTAATGTCCTGATTATTCGTCGTCTTCGGTCCCGGCTTGGCCGTGAACTCCTCGTACGCCGCCACCACCTCCTCCGCCGGGCCGTCCATCCGCAGGGTGCCCGCCTCCAGCCACAGGGCCCGCTCGCAGGTCTCGGTGATGGTGGAGTTCGAGTGGCTGACCAGGAAGACCGTGCCGGCCTCGGCCCGCAGTTCGTCGATCCTGCGCTGGCTGCGGCGGCGGAAGCGCGCGTCACCCGTCGACAGGGCCTCGTCGATCAGCAGCACGTCGTGGCTCCGGGCGGCGGCGATGGAGAAGCGCAGCCGGGCGCCCATCCCGGAGGAGTAGGTCCGCATGGGGCGGGAGATGGCGTCGTCCTTCTCGTTGATGCCGGAGAACTCCACGATCCCGTCGTAGCGCTCGCGCACCTCGGCGCGGCTCATGCCCATCGCGAGGCCGCCGAGGATCACGTTCCGCTCGCCGGTCAGGTCGTTCATCAGGGCCGCGTTGACGCCGAGGAGGGAGGGCCGGTCCTGGGTGTAGACCTGGCCCTCGCTGACGGGCTGGAGGCCCGCGATGGCCTTCAGGAGGGTGGACTTCCCACTCCCGTTCGAACCGATCAGGCCAATTGCCTCGCCGCGGTACGCCACGAAGCTGACGCCCCGGACGGCGTGGACGCGGCGCCCGGCCGGAGCCGTACCGCCCCGGCGCAGGATCCGGCCGAGGGCGGCGGTGGCGTTGCCCCGGCCGCCGCCGCCTCCGCTGACGGTGTACGTGACGTGCACGCCGTCGACGACGACGGTGGGGGTCTTCTCGGTGTCAGCCACGGCCGTAGGTCTCCTCAGCCTTCCAGAACCAGATGAAGCCGCCGCAGAAGGCCAGCAGGGCCCAGCCGGCGGCGAGCGCCCAGACGTGCGGCGGCAGCTGGGCGGCGGTGTAGCTCCTGATCAGGGCGAAGCGCATGAGGTCGATGTAGACCGCCGCCGGGTTGCACTGGAGCGCGAGCACCACGCCGTGCGGGAAGCGCCCGCCGACCGCCAGGTTCTGGATCGACCACATCGCGCCCGACGCGTACATCCAGGTGCGCAGCACGAACGGCATCAGCTGGGTGATGTCCGGCGTGCGGGCCGCGAGCCGGGCCAGGACGAGCGCCACGCCCGTGTTGAACAGGGCCTGGAGGGCGAGCGCGGGGACGGCGAGCAGCCAGCTCCAGGTGGGGAACTCGCCGAAGCAGAACAGGATCACGACCAGCGCGCCGAGCGAGAGCAGCAGCTGCTGGAGCTGCTGGAGCGCCAGCGAGATCGGCAGGCTCGCGCGCGGGAAGTGCAGGGCGCGGACCAGGCCCAGGTTGCCGCTGATCGCGCGGGTGCCGGCCATGACCGTGTCGGAGGTGAAGGTCCACACGAAGATGCCGGTGATCAGGAAGGGCACGTAGTCGGGGACGCCGTGCTTGGCGTCCATCAGGACGCCGAAGATCGCGTAGTACACGGCCGCGTTGAGCAGCGGGGTCATCACCTGCCAGACCTGGCCGAGGCGCGCCTGGCTGTACTGGGCGGTCAGGCGGGCCGTCGCGAACGCGGCGATGAAGTCGCGGCGGGACCAGAGTTGCCGGACGTAGGCGGGGAGCGAGGGGCGGGCGCCGCTGACGGTGAGGCCGTGGCGGAGCGCGAGGGCGCGCAGATCCTCCGCGGGGGCCTGCGGCTCGGGTGGGGCGAGTGTCGTGGTCACGGGCGGGTGCTTTCGGCGAGGGGGCTCCGGGCACGGGGGCGTCTGACGACGGGACGGGTCCGTATCGTCGTTTCGCTGAGGGGAGAGTAGGCCGCCGTGACATCGGAACGCAACCGTATCGTCGTGACGTAGCCGTTGGTTAGGATGCCGTTCATGACCGAACCGACCCCCCGCCGCGCCCCCGCGGGAGCCGCCGTACTCCGCGAGGACGTGACCGAGGCCATCCGCGCCGCCGTCTTCGAGGAGCTCGCGGCCGTGGGCTTCGCACGCATGTCCATCGAGGGCATCGCGCGCCGCGCGGGAGTCGGCAAGACCGCCGTCTACCGGCGCTGGAAGTCCAAGCTCGCCCTCGTCCTCGACCTCGTCGGCGCCTTCGCCGTCCAGGGCCTGCCCGCCCCCGACACCGGCTCCCTCCACGGCGACGTCCGCGCGCTCCTCGAAGTGGCCTCGCACGCCCTGCGCCACCCGGTCGCCTCGAAGGTCATCCCCGACCTGCTCGTCGAGGCCGCCCGGCACCCCGAGATCGCCGAGACCGTGAAGTCCGCGCTGCTCGACGGCCAGCAGGGCGTGGTGACCCGGATCGTCCGCGAGGCCGTCGCCCGCGGCGAACTCCCCGCGGACACCAACCCCGCCCGCGCCCTCGACCTGATCGTCGGCCCCCTCTACTGGCGGCTCGTCGTCGTCCGCACACCCCTGCCGCCGGGGTACGCCGACGACCTCGCGCGCTCGGCGGTCGCGGCGCTCACGGCGTAGGGGGTCTCACTTCACCGCGCCGGCCATCACCCCGGTCGTGAACTGGCGCTGGAAGGCGAAGAAGACCACCAGCGGCACGACCATCGACACGAACGCCCCCGGCGCGAGCACGTCCACGTTGTTGCCGAACTGGCGGACCTGCTGCTGGAGGGCCACCGTGATCGGCGGCGACTGGGAGTCCGCGAAGATCAGCGCGATCAGCATGTCGTTCCAGACCCAGAGGAACTGGAAGATGCCCAGCGAGGCGATCGCGGGACCGCCCAGCGGCAGGACCACCCGGGCGAAGAGCCGTATCTCGCCCGCCCCGTCGAGCCGCGCGGCCTCCAGGAGTTCGCGCGGGATCTCGGCGAAGAAGTTCCGCAGCAGGAAGATCGCGAACGGCAGGCCGAAGGCCGTGTGGAAGAGGACGACCCCGAGCGTCGTCTCGAAGAGCCCGACCGCCCCGAACAGCTTCGACACCGGCACCAGAGCCACCTGCACCGGCACCACGAGCAGGGCGACCACCCCGAGGAACCACCAGTCCCGGCCCGGGAACTCCAGCCACGCGAACGCGTACCCGGCGAACGAGCCGAGGACGAGGACCAGGAGCGTGGCCGGCACGGTGATGAGCACGGTCGAGACGAGCGAGCCGGTGATCGTGTCGTTCGCCAGGAGGTGCGCGTAGTTCTCGGTGGTCAGCTGGGCCGGGGCCGTGAACACCTGCCACCAGCCGCCCGCCGCGATGTCAGAGGGCGAGCGGAGCGAGGAGACGAGCAGGCCGATCGTCGGCAGCAGCCAGAACAGGCCGGCCAGCAGAAGGAAGACCCGGACCGCGCCCGAGGCGGCGCGCGCGGCGGCCCGGGAGGCGGCCCTCGTGGCGGCGCGGGGGGCGGCCTTCGCGGCGGCCCGGGAGGCGAGCGAGGTCATCGGCGGGTCTCCCTTCGTATCCGGCGGATGTTGACCGCCATCACCGGCATCACGAGCAGGAGCAGGACGACCGCGATCGCCGAGCCCACCCCGAGGTCCGCGTCCGTGCCGAAGGACGAGCGGTACAGCTGGAGCGCGAGCACGTTCGCGTCGTCCTGGGCCGAGCCGGGTGCGATGACGAAGACCAGGTCGAAGACCTTGAGCACGTTGATCATCAGCGTCACGAGGACGACCACGAGGACCGGGGCGAGCAGCGGCACGGTGATCCGGCGGAACACCTGCCACTCGTTCGCCCCGTCCACCCGCGCCGCTTCGAGCAGCTCGCGCGGCACGGCCGCGAGCCCCGCCCCGATCAGCACCATCGCGAACCCGGCCCACATCCACACGTACGACCCGATGACCGCAGGGGTCACGAGCGAGGGCCCCAGCCACTCCACGCCGTCGTACTGCTCGCGGAAGTTGCTCGCGGGCAGCCGCAGTACGGCTCCGTCGGCCCGGTCGGCCGGCAGCGCGAAGGTGCCGTCGGCCGCAGCCGTGGCCGTCGCCACCACCTTCCCGTCCCGAACGGCCTCGATCCGCAGCCCCGCCAGGCCCCGTTCGGCCCGGTCGACGACGTTCGGCCGTCCGCCGCCACCCTTGGTGAAGTCCAGCCACGCCGTACCGGTGACCGTTCCCGGCCCGCCCGGCGCGGCGGCCGGGTCGCGGGCCGGCCGGGCCTCCTCCGGCATCTGCCCCGGAGCCACCCCGATCAGCGGCAGCCGTACGGGCTCCCCGGCGCGGACCGGCTCCTTGGTGACGAACGCGCCGCCGCCCGCCGCCCTCAGCGGATGCACGGGCAGCGGCCGGGCGCGCGGGAAGCCGGAGGCCTCGGCGAAGGTGTCGTGGACGCCGACCCAGACCGCGTTGGCGACGCCCCGGTCCGGGTCCTGCTCGTAGACCAGCCGGAAGATGATCCCGGCGGCGAGCATCGAGATCGCC
Source organism: Streptomyces sp. NPDC037273 (assembly GCF_055603625.1). NCBI lineage: Bacteria > Bacillati > Actinomycetota > Actinomycetes > Kitasatosporales > Streptomycetaceae > Streptomyces > Streptomyces sp. NPDC037273. Next base: position 27,976 of record NZ_JBVJVO010000027.1, on the reverse strand, counting down.
ATCGGCATGAAGACGACCAGCTTGAACGCCGTGCCCCAGCGGACGCGTTCGGTGAGCACCGCGAAGATCAGCCCGAGCGCGGTCGCCACGGCGGGCGCCACGACCAGCCACACCAGGTTGTTGCGGACGGCGGTCCGCAGCGAGTCGTCGGTGACCAGCGCCAGGTAGTTGTCCAGGCCGACGAACGAGGTGCCCGGACGGTCGAGGAACGAGCGCCGCACCGAGTACCCGATCGGGTAGACCACCAGCGCGCCGAGCAGCAGAAGCGCGGGCAGCAGGAACCCCGCCGCCACACCCCTGCTCGTGCGCGTGACGCTCGGCACGGCCTTGCTGGTGCGGGTGCTCTTCGGAACGGACCCGCTCGCGGTGGCCCCGGTCGGGCCCTTGCTCGTGCGGTCGACCCTCGGCATGGCGGGCCTCAGCCCTTCGCGGCGGCCCGGTACGCCTTCGCCGCGTCGGCCTCCAGCCGCGCCTGCGCCCCGGCGACGTCCTTCGGGTTCTTCAGGAAGTCCTGGAGCGCCTTCCACTCGCCCTTGCCCGGCGTGCCGCCGAAGGACTGCGGCATCTGGTCCGACATGTCGAAGCGGAAGTCGTCACCGGCACCGATGAGCGCCTTCGCGATCTCGCGCTGCACGTCGTTCGGGTACGCGGCCGGGTCCAGGTTCTTGTTGGGGGAGAGGAAACCGCCCTCGGCCGCCCAGATCTTCGCCGCGTCCGGGGAGGCGAGGAAGGCCAGCAGCGCCTTCGCGCCCTTGGTGTCCTTCAGCGCCACGGCCGCGTCGCCGGCCGTCACCACCGGGGCCGTGCCCGAGCCGACCACCGGGAACGGGAAGACCTTCGCGTCCGTACCGATCTTCGCCTTCGTCTGGGCGATGTTGACCGCGGCGAAGTCGCCCTCGAAGACCATCGCGCCCTTGGGCTGGTCGCCGCCCGTGAAGGTCTGGGTGACCGAGACCGGGTACTCCGTCTGCAGCGCGCCGTTCGTCCCGCCCGCGAGCAGCGCCGGCTTGCCGAACAGCTCCGCGAGGGTGGTCAGGGCCGCCGCGACCGACGGGTCCGTCCACTTGATCGTGTGCTTCGCCAGCTGGTCGTACTTGGCCGGGCCCGCCTGGGAGAGGTAGACGTTCTCGAACCAGTCGGTGAGCGTCCAGCCGTCCGCGCCGCCGACCGAGACGGGGGTGACGCCGGAGGCCGAGATCGTCTCGGCGGTGGCGAGGAAGTCCTTCCAGGTCTTCGGCTCGGACGCGCCGGCGTTCTCGAAGACGGCGGTGTTGTACCAGACCAGGGACTTGTTGGCGGCCTTGAAGTACACCCCGTACTGGGTGCCGTCCACCGCGCCGAGCGCCTGCCAGCCGTGCGAGTAGTTCGCGGCGAGCGCGGCCTCCGCCTCGGGGCCGACCGGCTTGAGCCACTTCTGCGCGGCGGCCTGCTGGATCGCGCCCACCTGCGGGAGCATCGCCACATCGGGCGGTGAGCCGCCGGCGATCTTCGTGCCGAGGAAGTTCACGATCGGGTCCTGCGCCGGCACGAAGGTGACCGTCGCACCGGTGCGCTTCTCGAACTCCCTTAAGACCTTGGTGAAGTTCTCCTGCTCGGGGCCGGTCCAGACGGCGGTGACCTCGATCTTCTCGCCCTTGAGCGGCAGTTCGCCGCCGGCCGTCGGTCCTGGCTCCTTCTCGGACCCGCCTCCCGCGCAGGCCGCGAGGGCCAGCGCGGTGAGCGCCGTGAACGTCACCGCGGTCTTGCGTGGACGAAGAGTTGTACGCATCGCTGCCCCGTCTCCCGTGCGCTTCGCTGTCCCGTCCGACAGGTCTACGCCGGGCCACGGCGCCCCGCAATACCGCCTTGCGTGTCAAGCGGCCGATCGTTGTGCCCTCGTGACGTGCCGTCAGCTCTGCGTCGCGGGGCTCAGTGGCGCTATCGGAGTCGCCTCCACCGAGCGGGCCGCCCGGTCGAGCGCGCTCGCGAGCAGCGCCAGGTCCGTCGGCCCGTTGCCCAGCTCGCGGACCGGCCGCCGGGTCGGCGGGTCGCCCATCCGCTCCCACTCCAGCGGGACGACCGTCGGCCGGAGCGTCGCCGTCCGGGGGATCCGCCCGGTGACCCGGCCCGCCTGGAACGGGGTCACCCGGCCGTCCGGATGCCCGAGCCGGCCGCGCCCGGCCACCGGGACGTCCGGGCCCGCGACCACCGGCGGCGCGTCCAGCACGATCCGCAGCCGGGCCCCGTGGGCCAGCTCCGTGTCGGCCGTGCGGTCCGGCCGCGCCGAGGTCGCCACCAGGTGCACCCCCAGCCGCTCGCCGTTCCGCGCCACCGCCTCCAGGGCCCGCACCACGGACCCCGCCGCCGGCCGTCCCGGAGCACCGAGCGCCGGTGCCACCAGCGCGTCGAAGTCGTCCACCAGCACCACGAGCCGTGGCAGATACCCGCCACCCGCCGCCCTCGCCGCCGCCTGCTCCCCCGACGCAGGCCGCGGAATCCGCCCCTCGACCTGCTCGGCCCCCGGATACGGCGTACGCCCGCTCGCCCGGCCGTTGACGTCCTCCGCGCCGGGGTACGGGATGCGCCCGCTCGCCCGGCCGTTGACGTCCTCCGCGCCGGGGTACGGCGTACGCCCGCTCGTGCGGCCGTTGATGTCGTCCGCGCCCGGGTAGGGGGTGCGGCCGCTGGGGTGGGGGGTGAGGTCGTCGTCGGTGGTGCGGAGGGTGCGGCTGCTGGGGCGGCCGGAGAGGTCGCCCGCGCCGGTGCCGGGGAAGGCGACGCGGTCGTGGGGGCTGCCGGTGGTGCGGCCGCTGGGGAGGGAGCCGATCGAGCCGTCGCCGGTGCGGAGCGTACGGCCGCTCGGGCGGTCGGCGAGGTCGCCGGTGTCGGGGACGCGGACGGCCGCGCGGGCGCCCTGGGGCACCGACTCCGCGGCGCTGGGGGAGCGCTGGCCGATCAGCCGGTCGGCGGGGGACGCGGGGCGGCCGCCGCGGCGGTCGGCGAAGTGGGCGTCGCCCAGGAGCTCCGCGCGGCGCTTCAGCTCGGCGCCGAGCGCCTGCGCGAACTCCCGCATCCGCACCGGGTCCGAGGCGACCAGGTGCTCGGTGACGTGCGGCAGCTCCGTACAGACCGCGAGGCCCTCGCCGCGCTCGCCGCCCGCCCCGTCCACGAGGAGCAGGCCGAGCCGGTCGGGGCGGCCGCCGGCCGCGAGGGAGGCGGCGATCGAGCGGAGCAGCTCGGTGCGCCCGCTGCCCGCGGGGCCCTCGATCAGCAGGTGCGGGCCCTCCTGGGTGAGGTCCACCGCCAGCGGGCCGCGCGGCCCCGCGCCCAGGACGGCCGTCCCGTCGCCGGCGGAGGCCCAGCGGGCCATCAGGGAGGCGGGGGTGGCGCGGGCGAGGCCGAGCTCGTCGAGGAGGCGGGCCGAGGGGGGCAGCGCGGCCGCCCGGCCGTAGGGCGCCGCCGCCGTCTCCGTACGCAGGGGAGCGAGGGCGCGTCCGAAGCGCTCGGCCCAGGCGACGGACACCGCGTCGACGACGCCGACGGTGCCGTGACCCGCGACCCGGCCGCCGGAGGTGCGCAGCAGCCGCAGGGCCGTCGCCACGTCGCCGCTGAGCAGCGCGGCGGCTCCGCACTCGCGGAAGGCGAGGGAGGCGGCGCAGGCGGTCTCGTAGGTGGCGGCCACCGGCGAGTCCGGGGTGGCCGAGGGGGCCTCGGCGAGGCACAGGAGGTGGATGCCGGCCGCCGCGCCGACGCCCGCGAGGCGGGCCACCGTCTCGCGCAGCGCGGCCGAACCGGGGTCGCCGTCCACGATGACGACCGTCGTCGGTCCGTCGTGGCGGGCCGCGGTCTCGGCGACCAGGGTGCGGTCGGCGCTCGGCCAGCCGGGGCCGAGCGGGCCGTCGTCGAGCCGCCGGGTCAGCTCCGCCGTCCGTGCCTGGGCCTGCTCGCGGTCGTACGCCAGGAGCAGCCGGCAGTCCTGGCCGTGGGCCGGGCGGACGTGCGGGAGCCAGCCGAGCCAGCCCCAGGCCCGGCGCCGCTCGTCGAGGGAGCGGTTCCGGTCGGCGCTGATGAGCACGATCTCCAGGTCGGAGGGCGAGTGCAGGGCGGCGAGCTGGGCGACGACCGAGCGGGCGAGCCCGGCGAGACGGTCGGCGGGACCCGCGAGGCCGAGCGAGCCGGCCTCGCGCAGTCCGACGGTGACGGGCACCCCGGAGAGCTCGGCGCGGTCCGTCGTGCCGAGCCGCACCACCAGCGCCTCGGGGTGGCCGGCCTCCCGCTCCCAGAGCCGGGGCCCCGGGCCGAGGGCGGTGAGCAGCACGGTCGCCGGGTCGGGCCAGGTGTCGGCCACCGGCACGGGACCGGCGGCGCCTTCGCGGGTGCCGGTGGGGGTCCGGGTGCCGGGGTGCGTGTCGGGGACGGGGCCAGGGGCGGCCGCGGTGGCCGGGAGTTCCTCGCGCCCGCCGGTCAGGCGCCGGGCCCAGGCGCCGAGCCCGCGCTTGCCGCCCGCCCGGCCGGAGCCGGTCTGCCGGGTCCTGCTGTGGGCCTCGCCGCCGTCGCCGGGCGCGTCGGCGGGGTCTCCCGCGCGCGCGTGGCCGGGGTCGTCGGAGCCGTAGGGAGCGGGGTGGCGGTCGGCGGGGTCGGCGTACCGGTCGGGGTGTCCGTCGTAGCCGTGCGGGGCGTCGGCCGGGTCGGCGAAGGCGATACCGCGCGCGCCGCCGTGGGTCGTGTCGTGGGTGGTGGCGTCCGCGGGGCGGGGCGGGACCGTGCCGGAGCCGGTGGCCGGGAACGTGCGGTCGCCGGTGTCGGGGCCGTCGGGGCCCCGCGTCACCCGCAGGTGGCCCTCGCCGTCCGGTGCCGTCGCCCTCGTCTCCGTACCGCCGAGGGCATCGCCGGGGCCGGTGAGGCGGAGCGCGGACTCGCCGAGGCGCAGCAGGGCGCCGGGGCGGAGCCGGACGGGGCGGTCGCCGACGGGGACGCCGTCGAGGGTCGTGCCGTTGGTCGAGCCGAGGTCGCAGACGGTCACCCGGCCGCTCTCCCCGACGGTCACCGTGCAGTGCGCGCGGGAGACGTCGGGGTCGTCGAGCGGCACGTCGGCGTCGACGGAACGGCCGATCCTGATCGCCCCGCCGTGCAGCAGGTGCACCCCGCCCGCGTCCGGGCCGGCCACCACGTGCAGCCGGGCCGAGGCGGTCTCGCCGAGGCGGTCGTCGGGGCCGGGGAGCTGGAGGGAGAGGACGGCGCCGTCGACGAGCGGCGGCTCGCCGAGGACGCAGCGGCGGGTGTCGAGCCGCTCCGCGCCCGCGTAGAGCACGGTGGTGCCCGAGGCGGAGGTGTCGGGGCCGGTCACGGCGGCGGCCAGACCGGAGGCGACGGCGGCGAGCGCCGTCCCGGCGGGGGCCGTGACGAGCACGTCGCAGGCGCGCCCGGCGCCGTGGCCGGCGTACGGCGCGAGGACGGTCAGCCGGATCTGCATCGCCGTCAGCGGTCCCTTCTGCGCGAGATGCCGGCAGGGGAACCGCCCTGTGAGTCCCCCCACCCGGCACGGACGCGTCGTCCGGTACAGGTCGGCACGGCGCGGGGGCTCCCGACCCCGATGCGACGTGCTGGAGGCATCCTCGCACCTGCCGCCGACAACCCACCCCCGGGTCGGCCATAAGTGATCTTGAATGGTCGGCTCCGGACGCGAAATCGCCTGGTTGGGCATGCCTTCGGAGCATGCGTGGCAACCGTCGCCCCTCCTGGAGCGTCTTCTTCCGGACAAGTTCCGCACGGTACGGGAGCCTCCGCGGCCCCCGGCGAAGCGCGGGCGAGGCCGCGGACACGGCAGCGGGGACCCCGTCGGAATCCGCCTGTGGACGACCGGCCTGTGACCCGTTCGGCCGCACTAAAGTGGGTCGGACACCCGGACGGGTCACAACAGAGGACAGGGACCCCGGGGACACCACAGGACCACCCCAGGACCACGATCAGCAGGGAGCGCGTGACGTGCGGCCTATCGGCAGCAAGTACCTGCTCGAGGAGCCGCTCGGCCGCGGCGCCACGGGCACCGTCTGGCGAGCCCGCCAGCGTGAGGCGGCCGGAGCCGAGGCGGCCGTGCCCGGCCAGCCCGGCGAGACCGTGGCGATCAAGGTCCTCAAGGAGGAGCTGGCCAACGACGCGGACATCGTGATGCGCTTCCTGCGCGAGCGGTCCGTGCTGCTCCGGCTCACCCACCCCAACATCGTGCGCACCCGCGACCTGGTCGTCGAGGGCGATGTCCTCGCCCTCGTCATGGACCTCGTCGAGGGCCCCGACCTGCACCGCTACCTCCGGGAGAGCGGCCCGCTCACCCCGGTCGCCGCCTCGCTCCTGACGGCCCAGATCGCCGACGCGCTCGCCGCCAGTCACGCCGACGGCGTCGTCCACCGCGACCTCAAGCCGGCCAACGTCCTGCTCGCCGAGCAGGGCGGGCAGATGCACCCGATGCTCACCGACTTCGGCATCGCGCGCCTCGCCGACTCCCCGGGCCTCACCCGCACCCACGAATTCGTCGGCACGCCCGCGTACGTGGCGCCGGAGTCCGCCGAGGGCCGCCCGCAGACCTCCGCCGTCGACATCTACGGCGCCGGCATCCTGCTCTACGAGCTCGTCACCGGCCGCCCCCCGTTCGCGGGCGGCACCGCCCTCGAAGTCCTGCACCGGCACCTCAGCGAGGAGCCGCGCCGCCCCTCCACCGTGCCCGGCCCGCTGTGGACGGTCATAGAGCGCTGCCTCAGCAAGGACCCCGACCGCCGGCCGAGCGCCGAGAACCTGGCGCGCGGCCTGCGCGCGGTCGCCGCCGGCATCGGCGTGCACGCCAGCCCCGCCCAGATCGAGGCGGCGGAGGGCGTCGGTGCGCTCCTCGCCCCCGACCCGGCCCCCGCGCCGGTCCCGGAGACCCCGGCCGCCCAGAACCCGGGCGCCGCCGACCCCACCCAGGTGCTGCCCACCGGCGCCGGGATGCCGCCGCAGTATGACCCGGCCGGCGCGACCAGCGTGCTGCCGACCGGCGCCTCGGCCCCGCCGCAGTACGACCCCGCGGGCGCCACCAGCGTCCTGCCCGCGGGCGGCCCCGCGGGCGCCGCCGATCCGACGGCCGTCATGCCTCCCGTACCGCCGCAGCCGCCGCAGTCCGGGCAGGGCGCGCAGTCCGAGGACCCGCACCCCTGGCAGAACCAGATGCGCCAGGTCCGCGACCGCAACGAGCAGACCCAGGTGCAGTACCTGGACCCCAGCGAGGACCCCCTGCGCCGCCGCCCGCAGCGCCCGCAGCCGCAGCAGCCCCCGCAGGACCGCAGGCCCGGCCCGTACGGACAGCAGCCGCAGCAGGGATACGGACAGCAGCAGCCGCCGGGGGCACCTCCCGGGCCGCAGGGCCCCGGGGGACAGTACGGGCAGCAGCGCCCGGCCCCGCAGCGGCCGGCGCCCCAGCCGTACCCGCCGCAGCACCAGCAGCAGCCGCAGTACGCGCCGGCGCCCCAGCAGTACGCCGCACCGCCGCAGCAGCAGTACCAGCCCCCGCAGCCGCCCCCGCAGGCGCCGACCCCGCGCCCGCCGCGTCAGCGCGGCGCCAACCCGATGAGGATCCCCGGCCTCGGCTGCCTCAAGGGCTGCCTGGTCATGATCGTCCTCTTCGTCGTGGCCGGCTGGCTGGTCTGGGAGCTCACCCCGCTCCAGGGCTGGATCGCCGAGGGCAAGGGCTACTGGGAGGCCATCGGCGACGGCATCGGTTCCTTCACCGACTGGGTCTCCGACCTCGTCGACAGCGGGAGCGGCACGGGTACTACCGGCGGTACGGGACAGTAATACTGCCGATTTATCGACTTCCGAGGGGTGATTTCCCCTCGGAAGTGACGACCGGCGGCCGCGGACGCGTAGCTTTGGCATAACCGCAGCCGCTGAGGGAGCAGTCTTGGCACGGAACATCGGCAGCCGCTACACCACCCACCAGATCCTCGGGCGGGGCAGCGCCGGAACGGTGTGGCTCGGCGAGGGGCCCGAAGGGCCCGTCGCCGTCAAACTGCTGCGCGAGGACCTGGCCTCCGACCAGGAACTCGTCGGCCGCTTCGTCCAGGAGCGCACCGCGCTCCTCGGGCTCGACCACCCGCACGTGGTCAAGGTCCGCGACCTCGTCGTCGACGGCAACGACCTCGCCCTCGTCATGGACCTGGTCCGCGGCACCGACCTGCGCACCCGCCTCGACCGCGAGCGGCGCCTCGCGCCCGAGGCCGCCGTCGCCATCGTCAAGGACGTCGCCGAGGCCCTCGCCGTCGCCCACAAGGCCGGCGTCGTCCACCGGGACGTCAAGCCCGAGAACATCCTGCTCGACATGGAGGGCCCCCTCGGGCCCGGCGGCGCCCACCCCGCCCTCCTCACCGACTTCGGCATCGCCAAGCTGATCGACACCCCCGGCCGCACCAAGGCCACCCGCATCATCGGCACCCCCGACTACCTCGCCCCCGAGATCGTCGAGGGCCTCCCGCCGCGCGCCGCCGTCGACATCTACGCCCTCGCGACCGTCCTGTACGAGCTGCTCGCCGGCTTCACCCCGTTCGGCGGCGGCCACCCCGGCGCCGTGCTGCGCCGCCACGTCACCGAGACCGTCGTCCCGCTCCCGGGCATCCCCGAGGAGCTGTGGCAGCTCATCGTCCAGTGCCTCGCCAAGGCCCCCGCCTCCCGGCTGCGCGCCTCCGAGCTCGCCGCCCGCCTCGGGGACGTCCTGCCGCTGCTCAAGGGCATCCCGCCACTGGACGTGGACGAGCCCGACGCGGAACCGGCCCCGGAGCCGTACGAGGAGGAGGCGTACGCCACCGGCACCGGTGCCGCCGGCGAGCCCGGGCCGCGGCGGGCCGCCGTCCCGCTCGTCCCCGGCGCCTCCGCCGACTCCCACCGCGACACCCACACCTCCATGCGGGTGCCGGCCCCCGACGAGCTCTCCGGCGGCCCCCTCGGCACCGCCCGCGCCCCCCGCCCGGCGGGCGCCCCCCGCCCCGGCTCGGCCCGGCACAAGGCGGGCACCGTCCGGAAGAGACGCATCACGCTCGCCGTCGCCGCGGTCGTCGTCGCGGGCGCGCTCGGCGCCGGCGGCTACCTCGCGGCCTCCGGTGACGGGGACGCCCCGCCGCAGGACTCCAAGCAGTCCTCCCAGCCGTAGGTTCGGCTCCAGGCCCGGAGCCGTTACGCTGGACGCGTGGCAGTCGTCGATGTATCCGAAGAGCTGAAGTCCCTCTCCTCGACCATGGGGTCGATCGAGGCCGTCCTGGACCTCGAGAAGCTGAGGGCCGACATCGCCGTGCTCGAAGAGCAGGCCGCGGCCCCGTCCCTGTGGGACGACCCGGAGGCGGCGCAGAAGATCACGAGCAAGCTTTCGCACCTCCAGGCCGAGGTCCGCAAGGCCGAGACCCTGCGGGGCCGGATCGACGACCTCGCGGTGCTCTTCGAGCTCGCCGAGGAGATGGACGACCCGGACACCCTCGCCGAGGCCGAGACGGAGCTCACCTCCGTCCGCAAGGCCCTCGACGAGATGGAGGTCCGCACCCTCCTCTCCGGCGAGTACGACGAGCGCGAGGCGCTGGTCAACATCCGCGCCGAGGCCGGTGGCGTCGACGCCTCCGACTTCGCCGAGCGACTCCAGCGCATGTACCTGCGCTGGGCGGAGCGCCACGGCTACCCCACCGAGATCTACGAGACCTCGTACGCGGAAGAGGCCGGCATCAAGTCGACCACCTTCGTCGTGAAGTCGCCGTACGCCTACGGCACGCTCTCCGTCGAGCAGGGCACCCACCGTCTCGTCCGCATCTCGCCCTTCGACAACCAGGGCCGCCGCCAGACGTCCTTCGCGGGCGTCGAGGTCCTCCCGGTCGTCGAGTCCTCCGACCACGTCGAGATCGACGAGTCGGAGCTCCGCGTCGACGTCTACCGCGCCTCCGGCCCCGGCGGCCAGGGCGTCAACACGACCGACTCGGCCGTGCGCATCACGCACCTCCCGACCGGCATCGTCGTCTCCTGCCAGAACGAGCGCTCCCAGATCCAGAACAAGGCGAGCGCCATGAACGTCCTCCAGGCCAAGCTCCTCGAGCGCCAGCGCCAGGAGGAGCGCGCCAAGATGGACGCCCTCAAGGACAGCGGCAGCTCCTGGGGCAACCAGATGCGCTCCTACGTCCTCCACCCGTACCAGATGGTCAAGGACCTCCGGACGGAGTTCGAGGTCGGCAACCCGCAGGCGGTCCTCGACGGCGAGATCGACGGCTTCCTGGAGGCCGGCATCCGCTGGCGCAAGCAGCAGGAGAAGTAACCCCCCTCGTTCTACGCGTTCGGCCCCGCACTTTCCGGTGCGGGGCCGAACGCGTTTCATACGGAACCCCGCGTTCGCTGCCGCAAGCGCAACCGCACCTCCCGGGACGCTTTGTCGACAAGGGAACTGCTCACGCGAGCCCCGTAGTTCAGGGTTTACGTCACAGTTGCATCGCCGTATTGCGGTCATCTGATGATCTTTCGGGCATCGCACGCGCAACGACCTTGACGCTTCATCGGAAACTCGGAAGGGTGACGTACTGGCATGCGCTTTTCTGGGACGCGTGTGTACGGGGGCCGGTCGAGCAGTGACATCGCCCCTGTCGCGAGGGCCCGGAGCGCTGCCCCATGACGAGATGAGCTACTGGGGGTAGCAGCCAGATGACGAACAAGACGCGGATCCGCCTGGTGCGGGTCGCGGCCAGCGCCGTGATCATCGCCGGTGCGTCCCTGACGGCGGCCGGTGCCGCACAGGCCGTCGGCGGATTCGGGACGGAGCCGGCCAAGTCGCAGGACGTGGGCCTCGGCATCCAGTCCCAGCAGGACACCGAGGGCAACACGATCGTCGGTGACACCACGACGTCCACGACGTCGACGTCGTCCTCCTCGGGTGACCCGTCGTCCACGTCGTCGACCAGCGGTGACCCGTCGACCTCGACGACCACCACGTCGTCCTCTTCGGGCGACCCGTCGTCCACGTCGTCGACCAGCGGTGACCCGTCGTCCTCGACGACCACCACGTCGTCCACCTCGGGCGACCCGTCCTCGACGACCACGACGACGACCTCGGGCGACCCGTCGTCCTCGGCGTCCTCCACCTCGGGCGAGCCGTCGTCCTCCTCCTCGACGACCACGTCGTCGACCTCGGGCGAGCCGTCCTCCTCGTCGTCGACGACCACGTCGTCCTCGTCCTCGGGTGAGCCGTCGTCCTCGTCCTCGACCACGGGCAACCCGTCGTCGTCCTCCTCGTCGACGTCCTCCTCGTCGTCGTCCTCGACGTCGGGCCAGCCGTCCTCGGCGTCCTCGACCACGGGTGACCCGTCCTCGGCGTCCTCGACCTCGTCGAGCACCACGGGCGGCCCGTCCACCACGGGTGACCCCGGCACCTGCACCGTCGACCTCGACGGCGCGGAGTGCGTGGACACGGACAACAACAACCCGGACACGAACAACGAGGGCTCGCAGCCCGTGCAGCAGGGGCAGGCGAAGGAGGAGCTCGCCGAGACCGGTGCGGCCGAGACCTCGTTCCTGATCATCGGTGCGGCGACGATGATCGCCGGCGGCATCGGCTTCCGGATGCTGCCGCGTCTGGTCGGCGGCGGGCGTACCGCTGTCTGACGTACGCGCCTGAGGGCATGACGAAGGGCCGGGGAGATCACTCCCCGGCCCTTTCGCATGGGGCCGGCTCGTATGGCCCTGCGGTCAGATCGTCTGGACGGCCGCGAGCAGCGCGATCGCCGCGAGCAGGGCGATCGCCAGCGTCAGCAGCATCGCGGGGGACGGGCCCTGGGGGGTCAGTCGCTCCCGGTTCGCGCGGCAGACGGGGCAGCGGCCCTCGGCGACCGGGGCCGCGCAGTTGGCGCACACCAGTCGGTCGTAGGTCATGCGCTCTCCTCCTCCCGCACTGGGGTTCACAACAGGACAACGTCCGGTGGGACCCGGACGTTCCCCCTACCACTGTGCCAGCTCCGCGGCGTTTCGGCGCGCCCCACCGGATCGTCCCCCTTCGACCGGAAGGGCGAAAAGGATAAAGCACGCAAGCTGGGACCGCGACTGCGCGGGGCTTCCCCGTTCGCGTAAGGTCACGCACACCTACTCCCGGCCGACCGTGGTGCATCCGTGATCCGATTCGACAACGTCTCCAAGTCCTATCCGAAGCAGAGCCGCCCCGCCCTCCGGGATGTCTCCCTGGAGATCGAGAAGGGGGAGTTCGTCTTCCTCGTCGGTTCCTCCGGCTCCGGAAAGTCGACTTTCCTGCGACTGCTCCTGCGCGAGGAGCGCGCCAGCCAGGGCCAGGTGCACGTCCTCGGCAAGGACCTGGCCCGGCTCTCCAACTGGAAGGTGCCGCAGATGCGGCGCCAGCTGGGCACCGTCTTCCAGGACTTCCGCCTGCTGCCCAACAAGACCGTCGCCGAGAACGTGGCCTTCGCCCAGGAGGTCATCGGCAAGCCGCGCGGCGAGATCCGCAAGGCCGTGCCGCAGGTGCTCGACCTGGTCGGCCTCGGCGGCAAGGAGGACCGCATGCCGGGCGAGCTCTCGGGTGGTGAGCAGCAGCGCGTCGCCATCGCCCGCGCCTTCGTCAACCGCCCGATGCTGCTGATCGCCGACGAGCCCACCGGCAACCTCGACCCGCAGACCTCCGTCGGCATCATGAAGCTGCTCGACCGGATCAACAGGACAGGGACCACCGTCGTCATGGCGACCCACGACCAGAACATCGTCGACCAGATGCGCAAGCGCGTCATCGAGCTCGAAAAGGGCCGCCTCGTCCGCGACCAGGCGCGCGGCGTCTACGGATACCAGCACTGAGCCTGTAGCGAGTAGGAGAAAGCAGACCCATGCGCGCTCAGTTCGTGCTTTCCGAGATCGGCGTCGGACTCCGGCGCAACCTGACGATGACCTTCGCCGTCATCGTCTCCGTGGCCCTCTCGCTCGCCCTCTTCGGCGGCGCGCTGCTCATGCGCGAGCAGGTCAGCACGATGAAGGACTACTGGTACGACAAGGTCAACGTCTCCATCTTCCTCTGCAACAAGACCGACGCGGCCACCGCGCCCAAGTGCTCCAAGGGCGCGGTCACCGCTCAGCAGAAGGAACAGATCGAAGCCGATCTGAAGAAGATGGACATCGTGGAGGACGTCCACCACGAGTCGGCCGACGAGGCCTTCAAGCACTACAAGGAGCAGTACAGCGACACCGCCATCGCCTCCGTCATCACGCCGGACCAGATGCAGGAGTCGTTCCGGGTCAAGCTCAAGGACCCGGAGAAGTACAAGGTGGTCGCCACGGCCTTCGCCGGCCGCGACGGCGTCGAATCGGTCCAGGACCAGCGGAACATCCTGCAGAACCTCTTCGACCTGATGAACGGCATGAACATCGCCGCCCTCGGCGTCATGGGCCTCATGCTGATCATCGCGCTGATGCTGATCGTCAACACGGTCCGCGTCTCGGCCTTCAGCCGCCGCCGCGAGACCGGCATCATGCGGCTCGTCGGAGCGTCCAGCTTCTACATCCAGATGCCCTTCATCATGGAGGCCGCCTTCGCCGGGCTCCTGGGCGGCGCGGTCGCCTGTGTCCTGCTGCTCGTCGGCCGGTACTTCCTCATCGACCACGGCATCGCGCTCGCCGACAAGATGCAGCTGGTCAACTTCATCGGCTGGGACGCCGTCCTCGCCAAGCTCCCCCTCGTCATCGCCATCGGCCTGCTCATGCCCGCCGTGGCCGCCTTCATCGCCCTGCGCAAGTACCTGAAGGTGTGAGAAGACACCCCTGACGGCGGATGGCGCCGCACGGCCAAAGCCCGTGCGGCGCCATCGCCTTGTCCTAGAGTGGGCGGCATGCCGGCCGGCGGTGATCTCTTCTGTATCCGGCCCCGCGGAGTGCTCCGTGGGGCCGTTCTGACGTTGGTGTTCGCCGGCGTCCTGGGCGCGGCCGCGGTCACCGGCGTGCTGCCCCGGCAGGAGGCCGGGGGCGTGACCCGGGAGACCGCGACATCCGCCGGCAAGGCGGGGACCGTCGACAGGGGGGCCCTGAGCCGGGCGGCCGCCGCGGCGATGGCGGACGGGAAGTCGGGGAAGCAGGCGGCGGAGGAGTTCGTCAGCCGGAGCGGGGACCGCTGGGGGGCGGTGTACGACAAGAGGGAGTACGCCGAGTTCGAGCAGGCCCTGGACGGGACCTACACGGGGGTCGGGCTTTCGGCGGGACGCGCCGGGGCCGACGGGGTCAAGGTGACCCGGGTGCAGGCCGGCGGACCGGCGGAGCGGGCCGGGCTGCGGGTCGGGGACCGGCTGGTGGCCGTCGACGGACGCCCGGTCGGCGGGCTTTCGGTCTCCGAGGTGGTGTCGCTGCTCCGCGGGGACGGCGTGGCCGGTTCGCCGGTGGCCCTCGGCGTGGAGCGGGGGCGGGCCTCCTGGACGCGGACCCTGCGGCGGGCGCGGCTCGCCACGGAGCCGGTCACCGTACGGCGGCTGGACGACGGGACGCTGCTGATCCGGGTGGCCGCCTTCACCAAGGGCGCGGGCGCGCGCGTGCGGGACGCGGTACGGGCCGCGCCCGCGGGTGCCGGGGTCCTGCTCGACCTGCGGGGGAACGCGGGGGGCCTGGTCGCGGAGGCCGCGGTGGCCGCGTCCGCGTTCCTGGACGGCGGGCTCGTCGCCACGTATGACGTCGAGGGCGAGCAGCGGGCCGTGTACGCGGAGGGCGGCGGCGACACCGGGCGGCCGCTCGTGGCGCTGATCGACGGCGGCACGATGAGCGCGGCCGAACTGCTGACGGGCGCCCTGCAGGACCGGGGCCGGGCGGTGACGGTGGGCTCGCGGACCTTCGGGAAGGGCTCGGTGCAGATGCCGAGCGCGCTGCCGGACGGCTCGGTCGCCGAGCTGACCGTCGGCCACTACCGCACCCCGGCGGGGCACGCGTTGGACGGCCGGGGCATCACGCCGGACCTGGCGGCGGGGGACCGGGCCGAGGAGCGGGCTCGTACGGTATTGAGTGGCCTCGGAGGGGGCTCGTAGTGCGAAAATGACCGCACTATGGCAAAGGGACTCGTGAACGTGCAGGGCAAGCCTGCGAAGAAGACGACGGACAAGGCGCCCGAGCGCAAGCTGATCGCGCAGAACAAGAAGACGCGCCACGACTACCACATCATCGACACCTACGAGTGCGGTGTCGTGCTCATGGGCACCGAGGTGAAGTCGCTGCGGATGGGCCGGGCCTCGCTGGTCGACGGCTTCGTCCAGATCGACAACCACGAGGCGTGGCTGCACAACATCCACGTGCCCGAGTACATGCAGGGCAGCTGGACCAACCACTCGGCGAAGCGGAAGCGGAAGCTGCTGCTGCACCGGGCCGAGATCGACAAGCTGGAGTCGAAGTCGCAGGAGACGGGTCACACGATCGTGCCCCTCGCGCTGTACTTCCTGAACGGCCGGGTGAAGTGCGAGATCGCGCTCGCCAAGGGCAAGAAGGAGTACGACAAGCGCCAGACCCTGCGGGAGCAGCAGGACACGCGCGAGACCGCGCGGGCGATCGCGTCGGCGAAGCGGCGTCAGCGGGCGGCCCAGGCTGCCGCGCGCGGCTAATTCGCTGGCAACCGCACCCGTCGGTCACGTACGATGGGTCACGCACCCCACCGAGGGTGCACGCATTGAAAACACAACATGGGGATGATCGGTTTCGACAGCGGATGTCGAAGCAGTGGGAAGCGTGTCGAGGAAGCGGCAATGATCTCGTAAACCATATGTCGCAACCAATAATCGCCAACTCCAAGAGCGATAACTCCCGCTTCGCCCTCGCTGCCTAATTTTAGGTAACGAACAGAAGCCTCTGTGAGGAGCGTCAGCCCGGGGGTGGTCCCGACCCGGATCCTGGCGTCATTTAGGGATCTAAACCTCCTGCCCCGGTCACGGGGGCAGGGGGGAAATCAAACAGTGACTGAGCCCGTTCCGGACTTGTCTGGGTGATCCGGAGGGCTGAGAAACTCGTACCAGACTGCACACGGAGAAGCCCTGATTCCGCACCGTTGGACGCGGGTTCGATTCCCGCCATCTCCACTCATCCCATGTGGGCACAGGCCCGGCAGTCATCACGACGGCCGGGCCTTTGTCATGCCGGGTGTCGTCGTGTCCGCCCTCTTGTCGACTTGGTCTGTACCTGCCACCCTGCCGGGGCCGCCCCTCACGCCACGGCACTCCCGGAGGTACGTATGCGTCACAGACCCCTCGCGGTCCTGCTCATGCTTTTCGCCCTCCTGATCCCGACCGCCGCCCCGGCCTCGGCCGCCGCCCCCGTGCAGGTCTACGGCGCGTGGCACTGCGGGGACGACTACTGCACCTGGGGCACGGTCCGCTCCGTCGCCGAGTTCGACGCCAAGAACCACTGGCTGATCGACCGCGGCGACGGGCGCCCCTCCGTCAACCTGGTCGTCCTCAGCTTCGTCGAACCCCTCAAACTGCTGCGCCGCACCGATGACGCCACCACCGCGCACGGCGTTCCCGTCGGCATGAGCCGCGAGATCGTCCAGTACTTCACCTCCCGCGGGGTCCGCGTGATGCTGTCGATCGGCGGGATCACGTACACCGACGAGTGGGACGCGGCCCTCGCCGAGAACGCCACCCAGCTGGGGCTGAACGCCGCCGCCGTCGCGGCGGACCTCGGCGTCGGCATCGAGATCGACTACGAGCAGAACACCGGGCCGAACCTCACCGGTCTCCAGGCCTTCATCGACGCCTACCGGTCGGTCCACCCCTACGACGCCTCCGGTACGCGGCTGGCCGCGCGCCTCACCCTCGACACCGCCGCCGGCGACCGCTGGCTCATCGACATCAACCGCAAGGCCACCGCCGACTGGCTGCGCACCGACAAGCCCGTCCTCGACTACGCCAACGCGATGGTGACCGCCCGGCCCTCCTCGGCGAGCACCCACATCGCCAACTGGCAGGAGCACCTCGACGGCAAGTCGCAGTTCTCGCCGCCGGTCGCGCCGCTGGCCCCCGCCAAGTTCACGGCCGGGCTCTACCTCGCGTACGGCCGCAGCCCGCTGCCCGAGTGCACGGACTTCGCGAACTCGCTGCAGAAGGCGACGGGGGACTGGGTGCGGAACGCGGCGCCCAACGGGGCGGGGACGACCTCGGGTCTGCTCGGGTACATGTTCTGGGCCGCCGAGAAGCCGTCCACGCGGGGCCTCGGCACCCAGGAACCCAACGGGTGCGCGGGCGGCGCGGGCGCCGGGGCGACCGCTTACGGCGTCCAGGTGCCGATGCCGCCGCTGCGGCAGAGCTAGCCGAGTCGCACGGAGGCCCGTGCGCGGCGGCCGACCCCGGTCGCCGCGCACAGCACCAGCGCCACCGCGGCCGCCCCCACCGGGACCAGGAAGCCGAAGGACGGGAAGGGGGCGTGGTCGGCGGACCAGCCGCCGGTGGCGGAGCCGGCCGCGATGCCGGCGAGCAGGGCGGTCACGGCGAGGGTCATGCCCTCGTTGAGCTGGGCCGGGGGAGTGAGGCGCTGGACGAGGCCCATGCCGGTGATCATGGTCGGGGCTGTCGCCATGCCGGCGACGAGCAGGCCGGCGGCGAGCGCGAGGAGCGAGCCGGTGGTGGCCGCGAGCAGCGGCATCGCCATGGTGACGGTCATCGCCGCGAGGCAGGTGCGGAGCGTGAAGGTGCGGCGGAGCCGGCCGTAGAGCAGGCCGGCCGCGCAGGAGCCCGCCGCCTGGAGGGCGAGCACGGGGCCGGCGACGGGGCCGTCCACGTACGCGAGGGCGACCACCTCCATCGAGCCGAAGATCGCGCCGGTGGCGAGGAAGACCGCGAGCAGCGGGACCATGCCGGGGGTCCGCAGCGGGGAGCCCGCGGCGGTGCGGGGCGCGACCGGCGGCTCGGTGGAGCGCTGGGCCGTGAAGATCAGGGCCCCGGTGAGGTAGAGGACGGCGGCGAGGAGGGTGCCCGCCTCGGGGAAGAGCGCCGAGCAGAGGAGTGCCGCCAGCACCGGCCCGACCATGTAGCAGAGCTCGTCGACGGCCTGCTCGAAGGCGTTCGCCGTGTGCAGGGCGTCCGGGTCGTCGCGCAGGAGGTGCGCCCAGCGGGCTCGGGACATGCCGCCCATGTTCGGCTGGGTCGCGGTGAGCGCGCAGGTCAGGAAGAGCGCCCAGACCGGGGTCTTCTGGTGCACGCAGAGGAGCAGGACCAGCTGGCCGAGGGCGGCGTACGCGGCGGCCGGGACCGCGACGCGGGCCTGCCCGTACCGGTCGACGAGCCGGGCGATCCAGGGGGCGGTGAGCGATCCGACGGCCAGGCCGGTGGCGGTGACGGCGCCGGCGAGGGCGTACGAGTCGTACCGGCCCGCGATCATGATGACGGCGCTCACGCCGAACATGCCGATCGGGAGACGGGCGATGAGGTTGCCCGCGGTGAAGGCCCGGGTGCCGGGGCGGGTGAAGAGGCGGAGGTAGGGGTTGCGCGGCTCGCGCGCGGCGGTGGCGGGGCGGTAGCGGGGGGCCAGGGCGGGGCCCGCCGGGGTGAGGGTGAGGTCGGCCGGTGGCATGGACCAAGGTTCGCGGGGGTGGGGCGGAGGGGTCCAACACCTGATCGGTGGCCATTCACGCACCTGTGTTGTTGAATGCGGCGATGGCCCCCTCGCACGACATCGACCCCCGGCTGCTGCGCGCGTTCACCGCCGTCGCCGAGGAGCTGCACTTCACCCGCGCCGCCGCCCGGCGCTACGTCGCCCAGCAGGCGCTGAGCCGTGACATCCGGCGCCTGGAGCGGGAGTTGGGCGTCGAGCTGTTCGTACGGACCACCCGGCAGGTGGCGCTCACGCCCGAGGGCGAGCGCCTTCTCCCGTACGCGCGAAGGGTGTCGGCCGCGCACGACGAGCTGCTCGACGCCTTCCGGGCCGGGGCGAGGCCGCTGCTCGTGGACCTCAACACCCCCGGCCTCGTCCAGGACCGCATACTGCGCCGGGCCCGCGAACTCGCCCCCGAGCACGAGCTGATGGCCCGTTTCGAGAGCGGCCTGACCGGCGCCGCGCGGGAGATCCTCGCGGGGCGGCTCGACACCTCCTTCGGCCGGTACGGAGGGCTCGACGCCGGGCTCAGGGCGAGGCTCGACGCCCAGTTCGTACGGTACGAGCCGATGGCCGTGCTGCTGCCCGAGGACCATCCGCTCGCCGCGCTGCCCGAGGTGCCGCTCGCCCGGCTCGCCGGGGAGCGGGTCTACGCGGGCGCGGGGAACGACCGCACGACCGAGTGGACCGACCTCGCCGCCCGGCTGTTCGCCGGGCGCGGCATCGAGCTGGCCCCGCCCGCGCCGCTCGCCGTCGGCCACGAGGAGTTCCTCAGGGTCATGGAGAAGCACCGCCGCCCGGTGCTCGTCGTCGTCGACTTCCCGGACATGCCCGGCTGCGTCCTGCGGCCGCTCGTCGACCCCGTACCCCTGTCACCGGTGAGTCTGGTGTGGCGCAAGGGGCTGCGGCACCCCGGTCTGGACGCGCTGCGGACCGCGGCGGCGGAGATCGGCGCCCTGGAGGGCGGCCGGTCGCGGCCGGCCGGCTCCTGGCTGCCGGCGGACGAACCGGGGCTGCCGGCGGTCGGGTGAGCGGAAGGTCCAGTACCCCTTGACCGGACCCGGAGCGGGCTCGGCCGAGAATGCGGGGGCGCTCACAGGAGCCCCGCGCGCCGGGTGAGAGCAAGGTTCCGCACCCGTCACCTCGCGGCACCGGCCTGAAACGCGGCCTCCCTAGCGTCGGAGAGCAGGAGGACCGGGGCTGTGGACGCCTCAGGACCCGACACCGCGGAGGTACGACATGGGCGGCCGTTGGATCGAACGGTGGGAGCCGGAGGACGAGACCTTCTGGCGCGAGAAGGGGGAGCGGATCGCACGACGGAACCTGATCTTCTCCGTGTTCTCCGAGCACATCGGCTTCTCCATCTGGAGCCTGTGGTCCGTCATGGTCCTCTTCATGGGCCCGCAGTACGGCATCGACCCGGCCGGCAAGTTCTTCCTGATCGCGACCGCGACCTTCGTCGGCGCGCTCATCCGCATCCCGTACACCTTCGCCGTCGCCCGCTTCGGCGGCCGCAACTGGACGGTCTTCAGCGCCCTGTTGCTCCTGCTGCCCACCGGCGTCGCGTTCGCGGTGATGGAGCCCGGCACCTCGTACACCACCTTCGTCCTGGTGGCGGCGCTGACCGGCGTCGGCGGCGGCAACTTCGCCTCCTCGATGACCAACATCAACGCCTTCTTCCCGCTGCGCAAGAAGGGCTGGGCGCTCGGCCTCAACGCGGGCGGCGGCAACATCGGCGTCCCCGTCGTCCAGCTCGTCGGCCTCCTCGTCATCGGCACCGCCGGAGCCCTGCACCCCCGGGTCGTGCTCGGCGTCTACCTGCCGCTCATCGTGGTCGCCGCCGTCTGCTCCGCGCTCTTCATGGACAACCTCGCCCCGGTCAAGAACGACACCGGCGCGGTCAAGGAGGCCGTGACGGCCCGCCACACCTGGATCATGGCCTTCCTCTACATCGGCACCTTCGGCTCGTTCATCGGGTACAGCTTCGCCTTCGGCCTCGTCCTGCAGACCCAGTTCGGCCGCACCCCCCTGCAGGCCGCCTCGCTCACCTTCATCGGCCCGCTCCTCGGCTCCCTCATCCGGCCCGTCGGCGGCTCCCTCGCCGACCGGCACGGCGGCGCCCGCATCACCCTCGGCACCTTCGCCGCGATGGCCGTCGCCACCTCGGTGGTGATCTACGCCTCCGTCGCCGAATCGCTGACCGTCTTCCTCGTCGGCTTCATCGGACTCTTCGTCCTCAGCGGCCTCGGCAACGGCTCCACGTACAAGATGATCCCGGCGATCTTCCTCGCCCAGGGGCACCGCAAGGGCCTCGTCGGCGAGCCCGCCGAGGCCTACGGGCGGCGGCTCTCCGGTGCCTCCATGGGCCTCATCGGAGCGGTCGGCGCGCTCGGCGGACTCGGCATCAACCTCGCCTTCCGCCAGTCCTTCCAGACCGCCGGCACCGGCACCGGGGCCTTCGTCGCCTTCCTCGCCTTCTACGCGGCCTGCATGGTCGTCACCTGGGCGGTATACCTTCGCAACCCCACCACCGTCCCCGAGACCGCCGAGGCCGTCACGGAGCCGGAGCCCCGGCCCGGATACGCGAAGGTGTGACGCCCGATGCCCGGCGCGGACCGTAACGACCAGGAAATACGCGCGAACCTCATCCGTCACGCGGTCCCGTCAGGCTCTGGAGCCATGGACGAGCAAGAACACGGCCCCCTCGCCGGCTTCACCGTGGGCGTCACCGCGGCGCGGCGCGCGGACGAACTCATCGCGCTGCTGCGCCGGCGCGGCGCGGCCGTCGTCCACGGACCCGCGCTGCGGATCGTGCCCCTCGCCGACGACACCGAACTCCTCGCCGCCACGAAGGAACTCATCGCCCACCCCCCGGAGGTCGTCGTCGCCACCACGGCGATCGGCTTCCGGGGGTGGGTCGAGGCCGCCGAGGGCTGGGGGTACGGGGAGGAACTCCTCGCCGTCCTGCGAGGCGTCGAACTCCTCGCCCGCGGCCCCAAGGTCAAGGGGGCCGTGCGGGCCGCCGGGCTCACCGAGTCCTGGTCGCCCTCCTCGGAATCCATGGCCGAGGTCCTCGACCGGCTCCTCGCCGAAGGCGTCGAAGGACGGCGGATCGCGCTCCAGCTCCACGGCGAGCCGCTGCCCGGCTTCGTCGAGACCCTCGAAGCCGGTGGCGCGGAGGTCGTGGGCGTCCCCGTCTACCGCTGGATGCCGCCGGAGGACATCGGCCCGCTCGACCGGCTCCTCGACGGGGTGCTCGCGCGGAGCCTCGACGCCGTGACCTTCACCTCCGCCCCGGCCGCCGCCTCGCTGTTCTCCCGCGCCGAGCAGAAGGGCGTACGGGCCGGGCTCGTCGAGGCGCTGCGGCACGACGTCCTCGCCGTCTGCGTCGGGCCCGTGACCGCCCTGCCGCTGCAGGCCGAGGGCATCGACACCCACCAGCCCGAGCGCTTCCGCCTCGGCCCCCTCGTCCAGCTCCTCTGCCGCGAACTCCCCACCCGCTCCCGGGTCCTGCCCGTGGCCGGCCACCGCGTCGAGATCCGCGGCCACGCCGTCCTCGTCGACGGCGACCTCCGGCCCGTCCCGCCGGCCGGCATGGCCCTCCTCGGCCTCCTCGCCCACCGCCCCGGCTGGGTCGTCTCCCGCGCCGACCTGCTGCGCGCACTGCCGGGCGCGGGGCGCGACGAGCACGCCGTCGAGACGGCGATGGCCCGCCTCCGTACGGCCCTCGGCACGCCCAAGCTGATCCAGACGGTCGTCAAGCGCGGCTACCGGCTGGCCCTCGACGCCGTCGCCGACGACAAGTACGAATCCTGACGGCCCGCGCCCCCGGATAGCGTGGGGCCATGATCCAGGGGATTTCGGTACGGCGGGGCGGGGTCGGCGACGCGGCGGAGCTGGCGCGGGCGCTGGTGAGGAACCGGGCGTACATGCGTCCGAGAGAGCCCTACCGGGCGGAGACGTACTACACGGAAGCGGCGCAGGCGGAGCGGCTGGCGGACGGCGGCGTCCGGTGGTTCGCCATGGACGCGCGGCGGATCGTGGGGATGGCGCACCTGGCCGGGGTCGTGCGCGGGCCGCTGTGCAGTGCCTCGCTCGGGTACTGGGTGGACGAGGCGTACACCGGGCGGGGCGTCGCCTCGGCCATGGTCGAGGTCGTGTGCCGGGAGGCGCGCGACGAGCTCGGGCTGCACCGGATCGAGGCGTCGACGATGCCGGACAACCACGCCTCCCGACGGATCCTGGAGAAGAGCGGGTTCGCGCTGATCGGGACCGCGCCGAAGTTCCTCCACATCGACGGGGAGTGGCGCGATCACCACCTCCTCCAGCTGGTGCTGCACGACGACCCGCCGCCGGGTGTTCCCCGCGCCTGACACGGCGCCCCCTGGTGGCGTACGCTCGACGGCTGCCCAGTGCACGTGAGAAGGGGGCCTTAGGTGGCCGCGCAGGAAGCCGTGGACACGGTCAGGGACCGTGAGATCGGTGTCGAGCAGGAACATCTGGATCAGGTCTACCGCCGCCTCGAGGAGAAGATCCACGAGGCGGAGTTCCTGATGAACGACGCGGCCCAGAAGGGCCATGTCGGCACACCCGGCGCTCTCGCCGAGCGCGACGCCCAGGTGTTCCGCGCCGGCATCCACCTCAACCGGCTCAACAACGAGTTCGAGGACTTCCTCTTCGGCCGGATCGACCTGCTGTACGGCAAGGACGGGAAGAGGGGGCCCGACGGCGCCTACACGTCCGTCGAGCCCGCGGAGGACGCCGTACGGCCCGACAACACGGCCGAGATCGGGGAGACCCTCCACATCGGGCGGATCGGTGTCCTCGACTCCGACTACGCGCCCCTGGTGATCGACTGGCGCGCGCCCGCCGCCGCGCCCTTCTACCGGTCCACCCCCGTCGACCCCGGCCGGGTCGTACGCCGCCGGGTCATCCGCTCCAAGGGCCGCCAGGTCCTCGGCGTGGAGGACGACCTGATGCGCCCGGAGCTGAAGGCCACCCTCGGCGGGAACGAGCTGCCCGTCATCGGCGACGGCGCCCTGATGGCCGCGCTCGGCCAGGCCCGCAGCCACACCATGCGCGACATCGTGTCCTCGATCCAGGCGGAGCAGGACCTCGTCATCCGCGCCCCCGCCGCCTCCGTCACCTACGTCGAGGGCGGCCCCGGCACCGGGAAGACGGCGGTCGCGCTGCACCGGGCCGCCTACCTGCTCTACCAGGACCGGCGGCGGTACGCGGGCGGCATCCTGATCGTCTCGCCGACCCCGCTGCTCGTCTCGTACACCGAGGGCGTCCTGCCCTCGCTCGGCGAGGAGGGCCAGGTCGCCATCCGCGCCGTCGGCTCGCTCGTCGACGGCGCCGAGGCCACCGCGTACGACGATCCGGCCGTCGCCCGGATCAAGGGCTCCTCCCGCATGGTCCACGTGCTGCGCAAGGCGGCCCGCGGCGCCCTGGAGACCCCCGCCCCGAAGAACCGCCAGCCGGAACTCGGGGAGGACGAGGCCACCGAGCCCGCCGGCACCCCCACGCGCCTGCGGGTCGTCGCCTTCGGGCGGCGGATCGAGCTGGAGGCCGAGGACCTGCGGCGCATCCGCCACAACGTCCTCGGCGGCAGCGCCCCGGTGAACCTGCTCCGCCCGCGCGCCCGCAGGCTGCTCCTCGACGCGCTGTACGCGCGGTCCGGCGCGTCCGGCCGGCACAGCGACCCCGAGCTCGCCGCCGAGCTGCGGTCCTCCTTCGACGAGGACGTGTCGACGGAGGACTCCTTCCTCGCCTTCCTCGACGCCTGGTGGCCCGAGCTCACCCCCCGCCAGGTCCTCGACGCGATGGCCGACGAGCGGCGGCTCGGCCGCTGGGCCCGCCGCATCCTCAACCCGGGCGAGGTGCGCCGGCTGGCCCGCTCGCTGCGCCGCTCCGAGCTGTCCGTGCACGACGTGGCCCTCCTCGACGAGCTGCACACCCTGCTCGGCGCCCCGGCGCGGCCGCGCAAGAAGCGGGAGTACGACCCGCTGGACCAGCTGACGGGCCTGGAGGAGCTGATGCCCGTCCGCGAGGAGACGCAGCGGGAGCGGGCCGAGCGGCTGGCGGCGGAGCGCACCGAGTACGCGCACGTGATCGTCGACGAGGCCCAGGACCTGACGCCCATGCAGTGGCGGATGGTCGGCCGGCGCGGCCGGCACGCCACCTGGACGGTCGTCGGCGACCCGGCGCAGTCCTCCTGGTCGGACCCGGACGAGGCCGCCGAGTCCCGCGACGAGGCCCTCGGCACCCGGCCGCGGCGCCGCTTCGAGCTGACCGTGAACTACCGGAACCCGGCCGAGATCGCCGAGCTCGCCGCCAAGGTCCTCGCCCTGGCCATGCCGGGCAAGGAGTCGCCGCGCGCGGTCCGCTCGACGGGCGTCGAGCCCCGCTTCGTGGCGGTCCCGGACAAGGCGGATCTGGCCGAAACCGTACGGTCCGAGGCGCGGCTGCTCCTGGAGCGGGTGGAGGGCACGGTCGGTGTCGTCGTCGCCATGAACCGGCGCGCCGAGGCGGCCCGCTGGCTCGCCGAGCTGGGCGACCGGGTGGTGGCGCTCGGCTCCCTCGAGGCGAAGGGCCTGGAGTACGACGCCACGGTGGTCGTCTCGCCCGCGGAGATCGCCGACGAGTCTCCGGCCGGACTGCGGGTGCTGTACGTGGCCCTCACCCGGTCGACGCAGGCCCTGACCGTCCTTTCGGGCGACCGGGACATGCCGGACGCGGCGGGGGTCCCGGACCTGCTGCGGGACTGACCGGCGCTTATCCGGCTCCGGCGGTCCCGTCGCGGTCCGTCAAGACCGCGGGGCTGATTTCAGGTCAACCTGTGGCGCTGGAATCACCGAGCAGGGTGGTTTGTTAGCCTTGTCGTGGCACCGGCTCGATCCAAGCCCCCGGGCCCAACCTTCGTCCCTCAGAGGGACCACTTGCCGCGAGGCGAGCATGGCGGGTCGGTGCCACTTAGACGTACGTACGAAGTCGAGGCCCTCGTCACCACCGGGTGACGGGGGCCTCTTCTGTTTCCCCAGGACTTCTCGTATGGTGGAAACTACTTTCCGAAGACAAAATGACCGCATTACCTGCTACCGGCAGGTAGGTGCGACCATCGGAGGGCGCCGCCAGGCAACCAGCCGGGGCGGCGTAGCAACGAAGCTCAGGGAAAGCAGAGGAACCCGGCCATGGCAACGGCGCCCAGCGTCTCGTACTCGATGACGGTCCGCCTTGAGGTACCCGCGAGCGGGACCGCGGTCTCCCAGCTCACCACGGCGGTCGAGTCCCACGGCGGGTCCGTCACCGGCCTCGACGTGACCGCCTCCGGCCACGAGAAGCTCCGCATCGACGTCACCATCGCCGCGACCTCCACGGCGCACGCCGACGAGATCGTGCAGCAGCTGAAGACCATCGAGGGCGTCGTCCTCGGCAAGGTCTCGGACCGTACGTTCCTGATGCACCTCGGCGGCAAGATCGAGATGGCGTCCAAGCACCCCATCCGCAACCGTGACGACCTCTCGATGATCTACACCCCGGGCGTCGCCCGCGTGTGCATGGCGATCGCCGAGAACCCCGAGGACGCCCGCCGCCTCACCATCAAGCGCAACACCGTCGCGGTCGTCACCGACGGCTCCGCCGTCCTCGGCCTCGGCAACATCGGCCCGATGGCCGCCATGCCGGTCATGGAGGGCAAGGCGGCCCTCTTCAAGCGCTTCGCCGACATCGACGCCTGGCCGATCTGCCTCGACACCCAGGACACCGACGAGATCGTCGCGATCGTCAAGGCGATCGCCCCCGGCTTCGCGGGCATCAACCTGGAGGACATCTCCGCGCCCCGCTGCTTCGAGATCGAGGCCCGGCTGCGCGAGGCCCTCGACATCCCCGTCTTCCACGACGACCAGCACGGCACCGCCATCGTCGTCCTCGCCGCCCTCACCAACGCGCTGCGCGTGGTCGGCAAGGGCATCGGCGACGTACGGGTCGTCATGTCCGGTGCCGGCGCGGCCGGTACGGCCATCCTGAAGCTGCTGATCGCGGCGGGCGTCAAGCACGCCGTCGTCGCCGACATCCACGGCGTCGTGCACGCGGACCGCGAGGACCTGGTCGATGCCGCGCCCGGCACCCCGCTGCGCTGGATCGCCGACAACACCAACCCGGAGGGCGTCACCGGCACCCTCAAGGAGGCCGTCGTCGGCGCGGACGTCTTCATCGGCGTCTCGGCCCCGAACCTGCTGGGCGCGGAGGACGTCGCCGCCATGGCGGAGGGCTCCATCGTGTTCGCGCTCGCGAACCCCGACCCGGAGGTCGACCCGGCCGCCGCGCGCCAGACCGCCGCCGTCGTCGCCACCGGCCGCTCGGACTTCCCGAACCAGATCAACAACGTGCTGGTCTTCCCCGGTGTCTTCCGCGGCCTGCTCGACGCCCAGTCGCGTACGGTCAACACGGAGATGATGCTGGCGGCCGCCTCGGCCCTCGCCGACGTCGTCACCGAGGACGAGCTGAACCCGAACTACATCATCCCGTCGGTCTTCAACGACAAGGTCGCGGGCGCGGTCGCCGGCGCGGTGCGCACCGCGGCGAAGGCGGCGGCCGCCGGCGGTGCGCCGAGCGGGCGCTGACGGCGCGTCGCGATTCGCGGAGCCGTAAACCCGCCTTTAGGGTTGCTTTTCGGCTCCGCGGACATGCGCGGAGTCGGCAGGAGTCGACAGAACGTCACCACGACGGGGCCCTGGCGCTTTTCGTGTGACCCCAGGGGGTGCCGGATTGGCGTTCCCGCCGCTGGTGGGGGCAGGATGCGTGTTTGGGCGCGAGGGTCTGTCATTAGACCCGGGTCCGGGGACTGTCCGAGGGCCCTGGCAGCATCGGCTTCGCTGTACCCAATCGCGCGGCTTCCGCCGCGTGGCACGCCTCACAGGCAAGAAGAACACGGGAGTAACAACATGAACCGCAGTGAGCTGGTGGCCGCCCTGGCCGACCGCGCCGAGGTGACCCGCAAGGACGCCGACGCCGTGCTGGCCGCTCTCGCCGAGACCGTCGGTGAGGTCGTCGCCAAGGGTGACGAGAAGGTCACCATCCCCGGCTTCCTGACCTTCGAGCGCACCCACCGTGCCGCTCGCACCGCTCGTAACCCGCAGACCGGCGACCCGATCAACATCCCGGCCGGCTACAGCGTGAAGGTCTCCGCGGGCTCGAAGCTCAAGGAAGCCGCCAAGGGCAAGTAAGGCAGCCTAGAGGCGCCGTGAGGGCGGCCACCCTGTCAGGGGGTGGCCGCCCTTCCGTTTGCGCCTGTACGGGCCCGGGGGGGGGGGGGGGGGGGTGTGAGGTACCTCGAGGGGTAGGGGGCACACGAAACGAAGGGACCAACACACACGGTGCCCCATCCAGCGGGGGCCCCCGCGGTTGT
>NZ_JBVJVO010000026.1:0-60709 GCF_055603625.1 Streptomyces sp. NPDC037273 | reverse complement strand
ACCTACCTCCCCTACCAGGTCTACGCCAACTCCATCTTCAACGACACCGCCGGCAAGGCCTACGTCACCCCCACCCCCCTCACCGACGCACTCAAAACCTGGCAGGACACCACCATCAAATACGGCAACGACCAAGGCTTCACCGTCAACAAGTAGTGGTTCCAGTTGTGGCTCCGGTCGCTCCCGCAGGGGGAGCGGCCGGAGCTTCTGCATGTCATCTTCTGTGCGATCTCGCCCACGCATGGCGTCAGCTTGGCGTCAGCGTGGTGATAGGCGCCTGCGGCGAACCGTGTCGCGTAACTAGCCCTATTTGGCGTTGTGTTGATACCAGATCACACGTCAGATCACAGACGCATCTCGACCGGTCGCAAGGCTTGACGGTGCACCCCCTCTGGCGGTGTCATGATGTTGCACGTTTGAATCTGTTTAATTTCGAGGGATTGTGATGCGCCGTAGGGCGCCCGTGTGCCCTACGGCCCCGCCCTCTCGTGCTGTTCCGCTTCGCGCGATCCATACGCCTCGCGCGACCCGTACGCCACCTGTGAACGGCTGGTGGTGGAGGTCGTCGCCGCTCGTATCAAGGAGCCTCTGATGTTTCGTAACGCCTCTTGCCGTGTGCTTGCCGCCACGGGAGTTGTGGTCTCGCTCGGTCTGAGCGCTGCCGCTTGTTCGTCCGGGAAGGTGGCGGGTGCGGGCGGGGCGGAGGTCGGCAAGGTGGAGGGGAGGATCTCGATCGCGTACCTGCAGAAGCAGGGTGACCAGGAGTACTTCATCGGAGAGGCGGCCGGCGCGAAGGCGAAGGCGGAGGAACTGGGCATCGACCTGAAGGTCGTGAACCTGGGGAACGACGCCAACAAGACGGTCAGCGAGGTGCAGTCGGCGATCGCGCAGAAGGCGAACGGCGTCATCGTCGTCGTACCCGACCCGGCTGTCGGGCCGCAGGTCGTGCAGACGGCCAAGGACGGCAAGGTGGCGCTGCTGACCTCCGACGATCAGATCTGCACCACGGGTCCGAACCCGGCCGCGTGTGGCAAGTCCGATCTGGTGGCGCGGATCGGGTTCAGTGGCGCGCAGATGGGCGAGGAGGTGGGGAAGAGGGCTGCCGCCGAGTTCAAGAAGGCGGGTTGGGCGGCCGCGGACACCAGGGTCGTATCGGCGTGGAAGCAGGATGTGACCGTCTGCGGTGACCGGGTGGGGGCGGCCAAGAAGGCCTTTGAGGCGGCCGTGCCCGGTGTCGGGGCGATCGACGTGCCCACCGACAACACGCCCACCGGTGCCCAGGACAAGATCGCCGCAACGGTCACCGCGAACGCGGGCGTCAAGAACTGGGTGATCTGGGGCTGCAATGACGAGAACGTGATGGGTGGCGTCACGGCGCTCGCCAACGCGGGCGTCGGCGCCGGCCACGTCATCGGGGTGGGTCTGGGTGCCTACCTGGCGTGTAAGGAGTGGCAGTCGGACAAGCCGAGCGGGATGAAGGCCGCGCTGTTCATCAACGGCGAGGACGTCGGCGCCCTGGCCGTCCAGACCATGTACGACAAGCTCAAGAACGGCAAGGACTTCCCTGCCGAGGCGTTCGCCCCGACCACCATGGTCGACCGGACCTCCTGGAAGGCCGCCGGAGTCACCTGCGGCTGAGTTCTCCCGGCCGGCGGCGCCGCCGCCACAGGAATCGCCGCCGGCCGGTGACCCACTGCTCCCCACGCGCCGGCCCCCCGTCCCCCGTTGCCCGGCGCGTGGGGTCCTTCGCCCCTGCCACACCCCCCTTGAGGTGAACCGACACATGAACGCACGCACCCCCACCCCCGCCCCGGAGCCCCCCGGCGGCCCGCCCTCCCCGTCTCCCCTTCGCGCCCCGTCCGTCGGTGTCTCCGGTGTCGTCAAGCGGTTCGGTGAGGTCACGGCGATCGGTGGAGTCACGCTCGACTTCCCGGCAGGGCGGGTCACCGCCCTCATGGGGGAGAACGGTGCGGGCAAGTCGACGCTGCTGAAGATCCTGACGGGTGATCACCAGCCCACTGAGGGGCGGGTGATCGTGGACGGGGCGGAGGTCTCGCTGGATTCGCCGGCCAGGGCGCGGGCCGCCGGGATCCGGATCATCCCGCAGGAGCCGGAGATCGTCCCGCACATCTCCGTCGCGGAGAACGTCTACGCCGGGGCCCTTCCCCGGAAGCGGGGGAGGTTGCTCGACCGGGCGGAACTGGACCGGAGGATCAGGGCGGATCTGGAGCGCCTCGGCTTCGCCCATGTGCTCGAACCGGATCTGCTCGGATCGCAACTGACGCCCGCTCAGCGTCAGTTGGTGGAGATCATGCGGGCGTTGACGGGTGGTGCGCCCGCTCGGCTGATCGCGTTCGACGAGCCCACGTCCTCGCTCTCGGAGCACGAGGTCGACGCGCTGTTCGCGCTGATCCGGCGGTTGCGCGAGGAAGGCATCGCGATCGTGTACGTCTCGCACCGCATGCAGGAGATCTTCCAGCTCGCCGACCGGATCGCGGTGCTGCGAGACGGCACGCTCGTCGGGGTGCAGGACGCCAGGGCCACGGACGAGAGCGAGCTGGTGCGGCTGATGGTGGGGCGTGACCTGTCCGCCATGTTCGTACGGCAGCGGGTGGCGACGGACCGGCTGGTGCTCGACGTGCGGAACGTGACGACCGACGACGTGCGTGACGTGTCGCTGCGGGTTCACGCCGGCGAGGTCGTGGGACTGGCGGGCCTGATCGGGGCGGGGCGCTCGGAGTTGGCGCTCGCGCTCGCCGGGGATCTGCCGGTCCGTGCGGGAATGGTCAGGTTGGACGGTGTACGGCTCCGGGGTGGGCGGCCGGGGGAGGCGATACGGGCCGGGCTCGGGCTCGCGCCGGAGGAGCGCAAGGCGCAGGCGTTGTTCCTGCGGCAGTCGGTGAAGGAGAACGCGACGCTGGTCGTACTGGAGAGGCTGCGGCGTTTCCGCTTCGTGCGGCGGGCGGCGGAGCGGAGGCTCGCGCAGGAGTACGCCGATCGGCTGCGGGTGCGCACGCCGTCGGTCGACCACGAGGTGCGCAAGCTGTCGGGCGGAAACCAGCAGAAGGTCGTGCTGGCCAGGTGGCTGGCGCGGAAGCCGAAGGTACTGATCCTCGACGAGCCGACGCGGGGGATCGACGTCGGGGCGAAGGCCGAGATCTACCAGATCATCGCCGACCTGGCCGCCGAGGGCGTCGCCGTGCTCGTCATCTCCTCGGAACTGCCCGAACTCCTCGGTCTCGCCGACCGGGTCGTCGTCATGCAGGGCGGCAGGATCACCGGCGAACTCGACCGCGGTGAAGCCACCGAAGAAGCCGTCCTCGCACTCGCCATGGCCGACGACCTCGTCGGCGCCGTCCCTGGAGCATCCTCATGACCCTCACCAGCACTCCCGCGCCGACCCACAGGAGCGGAACCGGCGCCGGCAGGCGTCCGTCGCGCCGCCCCGCGTTCCTGGCCGGTCTCGGCGGTCAGAACCTCAGCCTCATCGGCGCGCTCCTGGTCGTCCTCGTCCTGTTCGGCGTCCTCAACGACAACTACCTGAGCCTGTCCAACATGCAGGTGATCGCCGAAGCCGCGACGATCACCGGGCTGCTCGCCGTCGTCCAGACCGTCGTCATCATCTGCGGGGGCCTCGACATCTCCGTCGGTTCCCAGGTCGGCGTCGCGTCCGTCGTCAGCGCGATGGTGTTCACCACCGCGGGCTCGGGTGCCTTCCTCGGCATGGCCGCCGCCATCGGGGTCGGTCTGCTCGTCGGCGCCTTGAACGGCGTGGTCATCGTCTACGGCCGGGTCAACCCCACCATCGCCACGCTCGCCGGCCTCGCCGCCTACAAGGGCCTCGCCCAGCTCCTCTCCGACGGCCGCGCCCAGGGCTACGTCCTCAACGACGACGTCTTCGTCTTCCTCGGCCGCGGAAAGATCGCCGGGCTTCCCGTCATGGTCTGGATCCTCGTCGTCGTCGCCGTCACCGTGCACCTGCTGCTCAAGTACACCGACATCGGGCGCAACCTGTACGCGATCGGCGGCAACGACACCGCCGCCCGGCTCGCCGGCATCGGCATCAACAAGTACCTGATCTGCGTCTACACCCTCATCGGTGCCGTCG
Organism: Streptomyces sp. NPDC037273; assembly: GCF_055603625.1. Taxonomy (NCBI): domain Bacteria; kingdom Bacillati; phylum Actinomycetota; class Actinomycetes; order Kitasatosporales; family Streptomycetaceae; genus Streptomyces; species Streptomyces sp. NPDC037273. The sequence continues at coordinate 56,601 of NZ_JBVJVO010000026.1, read as the reverse complement.
CCGCCCTCGCCGGCATCCTGCTCACCGCCCGCACCGGCTCCGGCCAGCCCGTCTCCGGCAGCGAGGGTCTCGAACTCAAGGCCATCACCGCCGCCGCGCTCGGCGGTGCCGCTCTCAAGGGCGGCAAGGGCGGCATCGGCGGCACCCTCCTCGCGGTGGCCCTCCTCGGCTGCCTGGAGAACGGCCTGACGGTGCAGGGCATCAACACCTTCTGGCAGAACGTCGCCCAAGGCGCGCTGCTCGTCCTCGCCGTCGTCATCCAGCAACGCCGGAGCGGCGAGCGCGCCGTCGGTCTCCCGCACTGACGCCCGCCGCCCCGGCCCCCCGCTTCCTCAGCGCCGCCCGCTTCCTCAGTGCCAGTTGCTGATGCGGACGTCGTGCGGCGCGGGGTCTCCCTTGCCGGTTTCGAGCAGCTGCTTGAGGCTCATGAGGAAGGTCGCCCACTTCGTGCCGCAGTGGTACATGAACTCCACGGGCTGCTGCCAGCCGGAGTGGCGGAAGAGCACGATCGTGTAGTCGTCCTCCTGCTTGAGGTCGAACCGGATCCGGGTGCCGATCCATTCGTCGGGGCCGTCGATGACCTCCCAGAGCACGTGCTCGCCGGGCTGGGCTTCGAGGACCTTCATGTCGAACCCGCCGGGTTCGAACCTGAACTGGACGACACCGCCGACCTCGGGGTCGCCCTGCGTGTCCTCCGTCCACCAGCGCGCAAGCCCGTCGACCGTGGTCAGGGCCGCGTAGACGGCCTCGGGGGAGGAGGTCATTCCGACGCGGTGCAGGATGTCAGGCATCTCGCTACCTCATTCTCGGGTGTGTGGGTGGGTGTGCGCGGAGGGTCAGCTCTCCTGGCTGCGCTGGATCGCCTCGGCGATGCGCTTGATGCGGTGCAGTCGGGCATCCCAGGCGTTGCCGACGGCGTTCAACTGGGCTACGGCTCGCGCGAGTTGGGCCTCGTCGACCTCGTATCGGCGCTCCCGTCCGGACGGTGTGACCTGGACGAGTCCGACCCGGTGCAGGACGCCGAGGTGTTTGGCGACGGCCTGCCGTGTGATCGGAAGGTGCTCGCTCAGTGTGGTGGCCGTCCCGCCGCCCGCGAGGAGCAGGTCGAGCATCCGCCGCCGGGTCGGGTCGCCCACGGCGGTCCAGAGGTCGTCGTCGATGGCGGCGCTCATGGCGTCGACGCCAGCCGGGCGACGTAGGTGACGAGGCGCGGCAGGAAGTAGTCCCAGCCGGAGACGTGCTCGCGGTACTGCTCTTCCAGCACCGCCGCCTCCCAGCCCTTCTCCCGGAACCCCGTCTCGCTGAAGCGCAGCAGGGTTCCCGTGCCCGAGGGGATCAGCTCGAAGACCACCAAGAGGGAGTTGGCCGGTGTCGCGGGCTCGGCCTCGTCGTACACCCACCGGAAGGAGAACCGCCGGGGCGGCTCCGCGTCGATCACGGTCACCGGCACGACGTTCGCGTCCGCACCGGCCCGCCCGTCGAAGGTGATGAATCCGGTGCCGCCCGGCACCGGCTCGAGCTCCGCCTCGTCCGGCCACCACTCCCGCAGGTGCTCCGGCTTGCTCACCACCTCGTAGACCACTTCGGGACTCGCGTCGATGTGGATTTCCCGTTCGATGCTTCCGAGCTCGATGCTCACGCGCTCCATGCCGCTCTCCCAGTGTCGCGCAACGTTTGGTTGCACATCAACCGTAAGGCCTCTCCTCGGCATGCGCAACGTTTGGTTGCTCTAAGGGGGTGGCGGGCCGGCCTGCTCCATCCGTTGGTAGACGCGGCAATCGTCGGCTTCCTCCGGACACAGGCGCACCGTGTTCCGGTCGACGACGTCCAGCGTCACCTCGTACGCCAGATAGCGGCACGTGCTGCCCGACCCCGGGTTGACCTGGATGAACGCGCCCTCGTACGTGTTGCCCTCGCCCTGGACCACGGCCTGGGAAGGGGCCATGACCGGCTCGTTGCCGAGCTCCTGCTTGCACCGGCCGGCGTCGATGCCGTGGGTGCCGTCCTGGGTCCCGATGGCCCGGTAGGTGTCCGGTCCGAGGGGTTCCAGGAGCAGCCGGAACTGGCTGCGGCCCTCGCCGCTGGCGTAGGTGCCGGCGAGCGACGGGGGAGGGGGTGCGGAGGAGGAGGCCACGGGGGGAGGTGACGGCGTGTCTCCGCCTCCCGGGGTGGCGTCGGACGATGTGTCTCCGTCCTGGAGGAGAGTGCCGAGCGCGACACCGGCGGCGATGACGGCGGCGGCGCAGCCGGCGGCAACCGTCCACCAGCGCCTGCCGTGTGACGGCGCGTGGGCGCGTGGCGCCGGGGTCGTCTCCGGGGACGGAGGTGGAGGTGAACGTCGGGGTGGAGGAGGCGGGGGTGGAGGCGGAGGCGGAGGCGGGGGTGACGCTGAGGTGGAGGGTGAGGGTTGGGCGGATGTGACGGTCGGTGGATGCTGGGGGGAGGGCTGGACCGGTGGTGCCACGGGCGTGGGTTGGAGCTGGTCGAGGCTGTGTCGGGCGGCCTCCGCACCGGACTCGTCGCCCAGGCGGCCCCACTGGGCGGCGGCCCGCTCGAAACTGTCACGGGCCGCGTCGAGGCGGTCGTCGCAGCATGCCGACAGGCCCTGCTGGTGGGTGAACAGCGCCTCGGACGCCGGGTCGCCCCACTCTCTCGCCGCGTCGATGCCCAGGGCGAGGACGCGGTGCCACGCCTCCCAGCGGCCCTTCAGGGCCAGGACGGGCTGGACCGCGCGCACCAAGGTGATCACGGCCGGCCAGTCACGGCGTTCGGCGACGAAGGCGATCACGGAGAGGGCCGCCCCGGCGACGTCTCCGGCCTCGTCGGTCGTCGGGTCGTGCGCGAGCAGCCATCCGCCCAGTTCGTGGGCGGCGTGCGAGACGTCGAGGTGGGGGAGGAGGAGTGGCCGGACGCTCTCGGCCCGGCACACCGGCAGCCCGAATCTGTCGTCGCGCTCTTCCGCCAGCCCGCGTCGGCGCAGCCGGCGCAGGGCCGCGACGGCACCGTCGGTGTCGCTCATGACCGTCAGGAGGTCACCGGGGAGCAGGGGGCCCGCCATGAGGGCGAGTACGGCGAGTACACGGCGTTCCCCCTCGGTGAGCGTCCCGAGTGCGAGCCTGTCGAGGGACCACGGGTCGCTCCTGGGTGCTCGGTCAGCTCGTCGAAGGTGTACGCGCCCTGACGGGCGAGAGCCGCGCCCTGCCGAAGGGGCAGCGGCCGGCCCTCGACGGCGTCCACGAACCGCTCGACCGGCCCCTGCCCCCGCCCCGGCCCGATGACCTGCGCCGTCTCGCCCGCCCCGCCCCGCTCCTCCCGCCCCGCAGGGAGTGCCGACGACGGGCCGAGCTCGCGTGCCACCAGCTCCCGCGCCGCACTGTCGGCCAGGCCCGAGAGGTTGTGTGACGTCCCCGCCCGGCCGAGGACCGGGTGGGTGGCGCCGAGGACGAAGGCGCAGCCGGGGAGGGCGTCGACGAGGGGACCGACCTGGGCGAAGCCGGCGGTGACGTCGTCGAGGAGAAGCACCGGGTGGAGCTCGCCGAGGGCTTCGGTGCACTGTTCGGGCGTGGGGGCCACGGGGCCCTCGCTGCGGTAGAGCGTGGCGAAGGCGCGACGCAGCAGGTCGTTCGTGGTGTCGTCGCCGGGCCGCAGCAGCGCGGTCGGGACGCCGCGCTCCCGCGCCTCCGCCGCGACGCCCTGGAGGAGGCTCGTCTTGCCGATCCCGCAGGGCCCGCAGAATTCGAGGGGCCGGCGGGCCGCGATGGCGTCGCGGGCGGCGCGCAGCTGTTCCTCGCGCCCGAGGAGCGGCGGCGGGGTGGTGCCGTCGCCCCGTCGTACGAACGACGGGGAAGCCACGGCCGGCTCCGTCGTGACCCGGCCGGGGGCGGGGCCCGGCACCTCGATGTCCAGGTGGCGGTAGCGCAGGTGTCGCGTCGTGTTCATGGGGTCTCCCGGCCCGTGTCAGCCAGGTGGATCGTCGCGACTTCGTTCCCTTCTTCGAGCCTTGGCGCCTGGGCGCCGCGTGTCAAACGCGCGACCGGTCTCAGTGGCTCCAGTAGTCCCGCTCCGGTAGCCGGACCCACAGGTCGGGCGGGCCGACCGTCGCGCGGGCGTCCGTCGGGAGCAGGCCGGTGAAGGCGCAGGCGTAGGCGACGGCGTGGTGGTGGAAGAGGTAGGCGGCCAGGACCTCGTCGGGGGAGTCGCCCTCGTCGGGGCCGCGGCCGGGGTGCAGGTCCCAGGCGTCGAGGGAGCCGTCGCGGGCGATGCTGCCCTGGTTGCCGCTCTTGGGGTTGGCGTACAGGCCGTAGGCGACGGTGCCGGCGGACAGGCGGGCGAGGACACCGGGCATCTGTGGGGCGTACCCCCACGGCTGTGACACGACGCAGCCGCCGGGCACGGAGGTGACGCCGATGACCGGAAGGGTCTCGTCCATGTCGTACGCGTTCGGATCGTCCACGATGTCCTCGGCGTCCTCGTCCGGCACCGGCGTCGCCTCCAGCCGCCGCACGGCCTCGTCCGCGTCGATGCCGGCCACGCAGGCGAGCCCCGTGCCGTCGTAGGGGAACCCGCCCACGGTCTCGACGAGCCGCGCCGCTTCGGCCGCCGCCACCCGCTCCGCCTGGGTCAGGGCCTCGCCGTCCGGGGCGGAGAACAGCTCCGGTGTCGGCCCTGCCAGGCTCAGGCGCCCCGGCGACCAGCCGCCGAGTGACCGCCGCCACGGATCGGCCCCCGCGGCGACCAGGGCCTTCGCGTTGGCGGGCCGCCGCGACACGACCGCCGTCCACAGCGCCGTCACCCCGTTCTCCAGCGCGTCCACGTCCGTGACGCGCCGCGCGAGCTCCGCGACGACCTCCGGGGAGCCGAAGGCCGCCGCCCGGTGGAGCGGCCGTCCCCCGCTCCAGGCGTCCGGGTCGGCGCCCTGCTCCAGGCGCCGCCGGACGTCCTCGTGGTCTTGCCAGTCCCAGCCCACCCCGAGCCAGCCATCCCCGTGTGACATCACTACGCCCCTCCCCAGTGACCGCAGGCTCCAAGAACCTCGTGTCCACACGCTCCCACAGGGCTCTGACAACGGCTGACAGCCGCCGGACGGCCTGCGGTGCCAACCACGGCGCCATAAATGGCTCGCAATGGCGCCATGCGTGTGCCACGATGGCACCACTGATGGCGCTCCGCTCGGTCCACGGGTCGAGCGGTACGCCATCGGCGGGGCGGGATGTCGGTCGAATGCGGGGGAGTCGGTCATGGAGCGGGAGACAGTGCGGAGCCGGCAGGAGTCGGCGCCCGGCGCCTTCGGTGCCTTCGCTCGCTTCGTGCTCCTCGGTGGTGGCGTGGGGGTCGCCTCCAGCTTCGCGGTCGGGGCCGTCGCCGCGTGGGTTCCCTGGGCCGTGGCCAATGCGCTGGTGAGCGTCGTGTCCACGCTCTTCGCCACCGAACTGCACGCTCGGTTCACCTTCGGGGCCGGCGGGCGGGCGACCTGGCGCCAGCACATGCAGTCGTTCGGTTCGGCGGTGGCCGCGTACGCGGCGACGTGTGCGGCGATGCTCGTCCTGCAGGTCCTGGTGGCGGAACCGAGTGCGCCGCTCCAGCAGGGCGTCTATCTGGCGGCGTCCGCGCTGGCCGGTGCCGCGCGGTTCGCGGTGCTGCGGCTCGTCGTCTTCGCGCGGAGCCGCTCGCGCGCCGCCGCCGTCCCCGCTCCTCGCCCGGTGCACACGGCCGCTGTGGACCGGACGCCGGCCGGCCCCGAGAAGCTCTGCCGCGCGGCCTGACCGCCGGGATCGGGCGAGCTCAGGCGCGCGGCTGCGGCCTGACGGTGAGGATCTGCTCGGCCCGGCCGACGGGGCCGTGGACGTCGTGCAGGACGGTGCTGGTGAGGCCCTGGCCGGTGGGGCCGAAGGTGGCCGTGGTGTCGAGGCCGGTCCAGCGGCCCCGGGGCTGGCGGTGGAGATGGATCGTGAGGTCGACGTTGGGGAACATCCAGGCGGTGGGGTCCTGTTGGACGGCGATGCCGTTCGCGGTGTCGACGAGGGTGAGGTACGAGGCGAGGGGGCTGATCTCCTCGCCGGCGACCAGGTCGACGCGCGAGGACAGCCAGGCGGTCCCGCGTCCCTTGCGGGACGGGGGCGTACGGCGGACGTCGATGGAGGAGACGTATCCGCCGTTCCAGTCCGCGTCCATCGCCCACCGGGGGAGCGTCTCGGGGGCGGGCAGCGGCTCGACCGGGCTGTCGGCGACGGAGGAGGAGTCCAGGGACGCCAGGAGCCAGGCGCGGGCGCGGACCACGGCCCGGTCGCCGATGACGACGGTGGCTTCGAGAAGCTCGATCGTGCGGCCCGGGCGGAGGGTCTCCACCGTGATCTCGCACTCGTCCAGGGCGATGCGGCCGAGGATGTCGTAACTGATCCGGCCGAGCAGCAGGCCGCCGGGACGGTTCGCCACGTGCCGGTCGACGGCGTGCGCGACGAGGCCGGCCAGCGGACTGAAGTGCTGCTCGTCGGCGCTCCAGGCGCCGCCCGCGTGGGCCGTGGGCTTGTACCGGTGCTCGCCCGTCCGCTCGTAGTAGCTCTCGCGGGCGGCCGGGCTGGAGCTCACGGTGTCCGTCTCCTCGGAGTGGCGCCCGTACGCGGGCGCGGAAAGGTGTACTACTCACGCATCCTAGGGAACGAGGCGTGACCGGTCACCGTGACCTGCCGCACATCCGGGCGCCGCGAGGCGGGCTCAGCGCCCCAGCTGGGCGTCGAGCCAGGTGAGGACCTCGGGGGTCACGGGGTCGGTGATGTCGGCGAACTCGTCGTGCTTCTTGAGGAACTTGGCCACGTACGGGCAGACGGGGACGATCCGCATCCCGGAGGCGCGGACGTCGGTCAGCGCCTGCTCGACGAGGATCGAGGCGAGCCCCTGGCCGGCATAGGCGTCGTCGACCTCGGTGTGGAAGAAGACCCGCCGGTCGTCGCGGTCGCGGTACGCGGTCAGGCCGGCGCGCTTCTCGTCGACGAGGATCTCGTAGCGGTGGCGGGCGTCGACGCGACGGACGACCGGGGTGGTGGTGGCCTGCTCGCTCATGGTGTTCCTTCCGGTAGGGGGAGTTCGGTGGTGACGGCGTGTCGCAGGGGAGCTCAGTGCTCGCGCCGCGGGTTCCTGCGCGGGGTGAGGACGGCGTTCGGCAGGGCGGGGGCGGGGAGGCGGGCGCCGGGGTATCCGTCGACGGTGCCGAAGCGGTCGGAATGGCGCTCCCAGGCGTCGCGGGCCTCGACGATGTCCTGGTGGTCGCGGCCGATGAAGTTCCACCACATCACGATCTCCTCCTCGAACGGCGGGCCGCCGAGGAGGACCGTCCGGGCCGGGCGGTCGGAGGTGTTGGCGACGGTGAGGGTGGTGCGGCCGGGGGCGGCGTATCCGAGTTCGGCGGGGAGGAGGGGGTGGTCGGCGAAGCTGACGGTGCCTTCGTCGACGAGCAGGCCGTGCTCGAAGCCGGGGTCGACGTCGAGGGTGACGGTGGCGCCGGCGTCGATGAGGATCTCGGCGCCGAGGAGCGGGGTGAAGGTGCGGACCGGGGAGGTGTCGCCGGCGAGCGTGCCGAGGAACACGCGGAGTTCGGCCCCGTCGACGCGGCGGGCCGTCGGGGCGTGGTGCTGGAACTCGCGCGGGGCGTGGCGGTGCGCGTCCGGGAGGGCGACCCAGAGCTGGACGCCGTGCAGGACGGTCGTGGCGGGGGTGGAGACCTCGGTGTGGCTGATGCCGTGCCCGCCGGTCATGAGGTTGATCTCGCCCGGTCGTACGAAGGCGTGGGTGCCCAGGCTGTCGCGGTGCTCGATCTCCCCGGCGAAGAGCCAGCTGACGGTCTGCAGGCCGGTGTGGGGGTGGGGCGCCACGTCCATGCCGCCGGATTCGGAGACCCGGTCGGGACCGTAGTGGTCGGCGAAGCACCAGGCGCCGATGAGGGTGCGGGCTCGCTGGGGGAGGGTGCGGCGTACTGTCATGGCGCGCGGTCCGCCCAGCGGGACGTCCCTGGCGGTGAGGATCTCGATCTCCGTGTCGCCCATGTGCAAGCCCCTCAACCCCGATGTAGTTGCGTTTTCAACTAGTATGGTTGATGATCGTTCCGATGGCAACCGGCGAAGGAGTCACAGGGTGAGCGAGACGGAAAAGACCACGGCGGCCTCCCGGGCCGACGGCCGCGTCTACCTGGACAAGGCGGCCCCCGCCGCCTACCAGGCGCTGGTGAGGACGGCCGACGCCGTCCGGACCACGGCCGCCGAAGCCGGGCTCGACCGGATCCTGGTCGAACTGGTCAACCTCCGCGTGTCCCAGCTCAACGGCTGCGCCTACTGCCTCGACGTCCACACCAGGGCCGCGCTGCGCGCCGGCGAGACCACCCGGCGCCTCGGCGTGCTGCCCGCCTGGCGCGACACGGAGCTCTTCACCGCCCGCGAGCGCGCGGCCCTCGCCCTCGCCGAGGCCACCACCCACCCCGCGGACGCGCTCGCGCAGGACAGGGCGTACGAGGAGGCGCGCGAGGTCCTCGACGACGGCGAGATCTCCGCCGTGATCTGGGTGGCCATCGCCATCAACGCCTTCAACCGGGTCTCGATCCTCAGCAAGCACCCGGTACGGGAAGCCGCCGCCACCTCCTCCTGAAGCGGGCCGGACCGCGTCAGTGGCACTTCCCCGAGCCGTGGTCGTCGTACGTCTTGCCCGCCTCCGGCACGAACCGCCAGTCGTAGCCGTCGGAACGCAGGGTCAGCTTCAGGACGCCGAAGGTGTCGTTGTTGCGGGCCTCGCTGTTGGGCCGGACGGTGGCGAACTCGTACAGGCCCGCGCCGCCGGTGCCGACGACGAACTCGCGGATGCCGCGGGCGGGATCGTGATGGCCGTCGGGGTCCTGCGGTGCGAAGCGCTCGTACTGGTGGCTGTGGCCGGTGAGGATGACCTCGGCGTTGTGGTCGTACAGGGCTTTGACCAGGGGGCCCGTCGCGGTCGCGGGCTCGTGGAGGGCGCTGGAGGTCCAGCGCGGGCTGTGCCAGTACGCCACCGTGCACGGCTTGTCGCTGGCGGTGAGGTCGGCGCGCAGCCACTTCTCCTGGGGTGAGCCGGGGGCCATGGCGATCTCGGAGTCCAGCGAGACGACGTGCCAGTTTCCGATGTCGTACGAGTAGTAACCGCGCCCCTCCGGACCTGCGTTGGCGCCGAAGTAGTCGAAGTAGGCGGACGCGCCCGGGGTGTTGTAGTCGTGGTTGCCCGGAGTGGGGTGCGTGCGTGCCTTGTGGCGGCCCCAGGTGGGCGCGTAGTACGCGGCGAAGTCCGAGGCGGAGCCGTCGGGGTAGGCGTTGTCGCCGAGGGCGACGACCGTGCCCGAGATGTGGTCGAGCAGGGCCGAGGTCGCGGAGTCCTTGGAGTTCGGAGTGGCGATGTCCCCCGCGCCGACGAGCACCGGCACCAGGTCGGGGGCGGGCGGCCAGGCGGCGGGTGCGGGCCGGGTGCCCGTCTCGACGACCAGCCGTGGTGCGGTGGCGCCGGTCTCGCGCGAGTCGTAGTGGGCGCCGTCCGCGCCGGAGGAGGTGACGCCGATGTCGAAGGTGCCGTCGCCCTTCACGTACGGGGTCACGTCGATCTCGTACCAGGTGCCGGGGGAGACCTTGCCGAGGCGGCCGAGGACCTTGCCGGTCATGGCGGGCCGGTCGGCGTAGCTGACGGACCTCTCGGACCAGGTGGCGCCGGGCATCGCGTGGAACGTGCCGCCGTCGTCGCTGCCGGCGCCCGCCGCGTCGTCCACGTGGATCCGGAGCGTCGCGCTGGCCACCGGCTGGGTGAGACCGCTGACGTCGAACCGCAGCAGCGTCTGCTTGACCGGGCTGCCGTCCACGTCCAGTTGGCCGGAAGCGCCGTAGTTCTTACCGGGGTTGTCGCTGTCGACGTAGGTGTCGGCGACCGCCGTGAAGGTCGAGGTGCTCGCCGCCGGGGAGGCGGCGGCGACACGGGTCGGTGCGGCGGCCAAGGCGGCGGGGGCGGCGAAGGTGGTGGTGGCGGCGAAGGTGGCCGTGGCGAGGGAGGCGGCGAGAATGGCGGTGGCGAGGGTGCCGACCCGGGCGACCGTCCTGCCCTTGCGACTGGGCATGCCGACCCTTTCGATCGCGGCCCGCCCCCCGCTCGGTCCAGCTTACGTCCGGAGCGGCGGGCCCTCACCTCGCCGAGAAGCGCCGCCCCGGCCCCCGCTCATGAGCTCGCGCGCGGCCGGGCCGGAACCCCCGGCCGCGGGTACACCCGGGACTGCTTGACGCTGCCGAAGGCGAAGCTGGACTCGATCGAGGCGATGCCCGGGATGGCGTGGATCCGGGTGCGGACCAGGGCCTCGTACGCCTCCAGGCTCTCGATGACGACCCGGAGCAGGTAGTCGCTGCTGCCGGCCATCAGGTAGCAGTCCTGGATGTGGTCGATGAGGCCGACGTGGTGCTCGAAGACGTTGACGGCCTCGGCGGTGTGGCGCTCCAGGCGGATGCGGACGAAGACGGTGATGGGGAGGCCGAAGGCGACCTGGTCGACGGTGGCCGTGTAGCCGCCGATCAGGCCCGATTCCTCGAGGCGGCGCACCCGGCGCAGGCAGGGGGAGGGGGACAGGCGGATCCGGTCGGCGAGGTCCTGGTTCGAGAGGCGCCCGTCGGCCTGCAACTCGTGGATGATCCGGAAGTCGACGGCGTCCATCGGCTCTCCTTGGCTGAACTTGGCAGATTCTGCCCCCATGCTATGTCCGGAGGGCATAACTGGCAATCGTCTGCCCCGCCCGAAGCTCTAGCGTTGCTGATCGGGGCAAAGCCGGACGTCGGTTCCGCCCGGACGGCTTCGAGCGTGAGGGATGGGCGATGGCCACGACACATTCGGTGGGGACGAGGGCGGAAGGGGCGGGGCCGGTGGCGGTGTCCGTCACCGGGGCTCCGGACGCACAGGAGGGTGGCCGCTTCCTGGGCCTCTCCCCGCACGCCGTCGGCATGGTCGCGCTGTTCCTCACCGTGAGCATCTGGGCCGCGTTCGCGCTCAGCGCCCGTGCCCTGAGCAGCTCGACGCTGCTGCCGGCCGATGCCGCGCTGCTGCGCTTCGGCGTGCCGCTGGTGGTCCTGGCTCCCGCGTTGTGGCGGCGCAGGCGCCGGCTGGCCGCCGTGCGCTTCGGGCCCGCGGCCAAGATCATCTGTGGTGCGGGGGTGCCGTTCTTCCTCGCCGCGATGTACGGCGGCTCCCTGACGTCGGCCGCGTTCGTCGGGGCGATCGTGCCCGGCATGGTCCCGCTGTTCGTCTCCGCGCTGATGGTCGCGGGCGGCAAGAGCGCCCCGCGCGGTACGCAGGCGGCGGGGCTCGCGCTGATCGTGGCCGGGGTCGTGGCGCTGGTGTGGCGCTACACCGCCTCGCTCGACGGGGACGTGCTGCTCGGTACGGGAACGCTGCTGGTCGCCAGCGGGCTATGGGCGCTCTACACGGTGGGCCTGCGGGAAGTGGACCTGGACCCCATAGGTTCGATCGGGCTGCTCTGCCTGCCCTCCTTCGCCGTCATCGCACTGCTGAGCCTGACCGGGGTGCTGCCCACCGGACTCGCCCACGCGGAGGGCGCCGACATCGCGCTCTTCCTCGTCGTGCAGGGGCTGGGGGTCGGGCTGTGCGCGGGGCTGCTGTACGCCTTCGCGATCCGCAGGCTCGGCCCGGAGCGCAGTTCCGTCGTCGGCAGCCTCAGCCCGGTCGCCGTCGTGCTGCTCGCCGTACCCCTGCTCCACGAGACGCCGACCCTGCCCGTCGTGGTCGGCGTCCCCCTGATCACCCTCGGTGTCGCGCTCGCCAACGGACGCCGTAGGGCGTGTCTGACCATTCCCGTCGGGTCCGGCCCGCCCGGCACGCACGATCGCCGCACGGCCGAAACGCCCAAGTAGCTCCGCTACGAGGGCGCCCCGGCCGCACGCCGATCGCACGCACCGAACGACCCGGCCTGATCCGACGCGAATGGTCAGGCACGCCCTACCCCCCGAACCAAGGTCTCCGCCGATGCTTGAGCTGCTGCCCGCCCCGCCCGTCGACCCGCTGTGGGACCTCACCGCCGAGTACGCGGCAGACCCGCGCCCCGAGCGCCTCGACCTCGTCCTCGGCGTCTACCGCGACCACACCGGCGTCACGCCCGTGATGGCGGCGGTCAAGGAGGCCGAGATACGTCTGGCGGAACGTTCCGGCTCCAAGGAGTACCTCGGCCTGTCCGGCAACACCGCCTTCAACCGCGCCATGCTCGACACCGTCCTCGGCACCGAGGCCCTCACCTCGCGGGCGACGGCCGTCCAGACCGTGGCGGGCACCGGCGCCCTGCGCCTCCTCGCCGACCTCGTACGCCAGACCCGCCCCGGCACCACGGTGTGGATCAGCGACCCGGCGTACGTCAACCACCGGCCCATCCTCGAAGGCGCCGGGCTCACCGTCCGCACCTACCGCTGGCTCGGCGTCACGGGCCGGCCCGACGGCTCGGACATGCTGGAGGACCTGCGCCAGGCGGGCCCCGGCGACGTCGTCCTGCTGCAGGGCTGCTGCCACAACCCCACCGGCGCGGACCCGTCCTCCGGCACGTGGCGGGAGCTCGCCGGACTCGCCGAGGCCAACGGCTGGGTGCCCTTCGTCGACCTCGCCTACCACGGCCTCGGCGACGGACTCGAAGCCGACCTGGCCCCGACCCGGATGCTCGCCGAACGGCTCCCCGAAGTGCTGATCGCCGTCAGCTGCTCCAAGAACTTCGGCCTCTACAGCGACCGCACCGGCTGCGCCGTCGTCGTCGGCTCCTCGGCGCGGGCCCTCCGGCACGTCGAGACCGCCCTGCAGAACGCCGCGCGCACCCTCTACTCGATGCCGCCGGACCACGGCGCCGCCGTCGTCGCCACGGTCCTGCGGGACGAGCGCCTCAAGGCCGCCTGGCTCGCCGAACTCGACGTGATGCGCCACCGCATCACGGCCAACCGCACCGACCTCGTCGCCCACCTCGCCGCCCTCGGCCACGAGGAGCACGCGCGCGGACTCGCCCGGCAGAAGGGCATGTTCTCCATGCTGCCCCTCACTCCCGAGGGGATGCGCCGGATGCGCCGGCACTCCGGCGTCTACGGCACCACCGCCGGCCGCGTCAACATTGCGGGCGTCCCCGCCCACCGCATCCCCTTCCTCGCCCACGGCATCGACGACGCCCTGCGCACACAGGACGCCGTCGGAACCGTCTGACGGAACGGCGGCGGCGGGCGGTCAGCCGCGCGGCCCCGGCGGCAGGTAGTACGGCCGGTGATGCGCGGCCACCGGCGCCGACTGGAACGTCCAGGCCCCCGCCGCCGGTGTCCCGTCCGGCAGGACCGTCCGCAGGTCGCGCCCCAGGTCGCCGTCGGGGTCGTGGACCGCGAGGCCGGTGCGCCCGGAGAGCGCGGGGGCGGCCAGGTCGTACCAGGCGTACGGCTGCGAGACGTTCATCGGTCCGGCGAGCAGCCGTCCCTCGCGGTCCGTGCCGTAGCCGGTGATCGGGGCGGAGCCCGCGGCGACGGCGGTCAGGCCGTCCAGCTCGGCCGTGAGGCCGAGCAGCGGGGCCGTACCCCGCTCCAGGATGTCGCCGGCGCCGATCCCGGCCGCCTTGCAGCGGACGCTCCAGGTCGCTCCGGAGGGGCCGTTGAGGGACGGCAGGTCGACCTCGAACCAGCCCGGGTACTTGGGCTCCGCGTACAGCTCCCGTCCCGCCCTGATCGCGAAGGGGTTGTCGCACACGACGTGGAGGCGGGCGATGCCGAGCAGCTTCGTCTGGTCCCAGCCTCGCGCGTACTGGGCGTAGCTCAGCCCGGGGAGCCGTCCCGCCTCGGCCGTCGGGTAGGCCACCACGTTGAACTCGATCTCCTGGGTGACTCCGCCGCCGAACGCGTACTGCGCGAAGTACAGCTGGTAGTTGAGCGACACCAGCGCCCGTCCGTCGTCGAACGTGGCCGCGCTCAGGCCCGGATGGTGCTTGGCGAGCAGCGTGCGGACCGGCTCCGGCTCCACCAGCCAGTCGACGCCGATCTGATGCAGGGCCCCGTAATGGAAGGGAAGTTGAAAGGGCTCGGGCACGGGCGGCAGGGGCAGCGAACTCACGCGAGGTCTCCCGAAGTAGTGGTGGTTCGGACGGACAGGGGAAGGTCACGGGCCGTCAGGTCCGCCTCGACGCGCTCGGCGCTCCGCAGCGCCAGCGCGGCCATCGTCAGCGTCGGGTTCGACGTGGCCACCGACGGCATGCTCCCGCACCCCACGACATAAAGGCCTGGGTGCTCCCAGCACCGCTGCCACGCGTCCACCACCGACGTCTCCGGCGAGTCCCCCATGATGTGCGTCCCCGCCGCATGCCCCGCCCCCCGGTATCCATAGGTACGCCCCCGGTGCTCGAACCTCCCCGGCCATTCGGCGGCAGCCCCGTACTCCGTCCGCTCCTCCGCCCCCAACAACGCGAAAACCTGCTCCGACACGGCACGGGCCGAGGCCATCCCCTCCTTGACGTGCTCGTCGAGGTCGTAGGTGACGAGGGGGCGGGGCAAGCCCAGCGCATCACGCTCGGAAGGGTGCAGCGTCACGCGGTTCGCGGGGTCGGCGCCCTGCTCCATCTCGAACTGCAAGGCGAACTGGCGGCGCAGCCGGTCCCCGAGCGCCTCCCGCAACGCGCGCCCGGACAAACCGCGTCGGGTGAGGAAGTGGTCCACGTCCGTCTCGACCGGGCCCTTCGCCCAGATCCAGCCCCACGTCCCGAACTCCACCCGGAACGGCGCCCGCACCCGGCGCGCCGGTCCCGCGCGGAAGCCCTCGAAACCGGAGACGGAACCGGGCCCCCGGTACGCCCCGGAGTGCTCGCCCTCGGGCAACAGGCCCCAGGTGACAAGCACCGGATGGTCCATCAGATTCCGGCCCACCTGGCCGCTGCGTCCGGCGAGCCCGGACAGGAGCAGCAGCCGGGCGTTCTCCACCGCGTGCGCGGCGAGCACGACGACGTCCGCGTGCGCGACCGACACCTCGCCGTCGTAGGAGCGGTACTCGACGCCCGTGGCGCGCCCGTTCCCGTCGACGAGGACACGGCTGACCACGGACCGGTCCCGGAGCGTCACCGAGGCGCTCCACCGCCCCTGCGTCTTGAGCGGGGTGTACTTCGCGTACGAGGGGCAGTGCGGGATGCAACTCGCGTTGCCCACACACCGGTTGTCCGGGTCGGGACGGCCGTCCCGGCCCCGGGGCACATAGCCGCGGCCGCCGTCGTAGCGCGGGTTCGGTACGCCGTTGCGCGCGTGCGGGGTGCCGACCACCCTCAGCTCCACCTCGCCGAGCGCGACGGGGTCCTTGACCCGCCGCCCGTCGAGCCGGGCCGACAGGACGCGGTCCAGACGGGCGGCGGGCAGCGGCCGCATGGGGAACTCGTAACCGTCGGGGAACGGCAGGCCGAGGCGCGTGCGCTGTTCGTCGGCGTCGGCGGCCACTCCCAGGTGCTCCTCGGCCGCCCGGTAGTGGGGTTCGAGTTCCTCGTAGGTGAGCGGCCACCGCCGCCCGTACCCGAAGGCCTCGGTGTCGAAGTCCTCCGGCAGCATGCGGGGCGCGAGGCCGGTCCAGACGTTGCCGGTGCCGCCGTTCGCGCGGACGTACCCGCTGGCGTAGGGGAGCGGGCCGTCCTGCCGCAGATGCCCGGCCGCCCGGAAGCCCGGGGTCCCGTCCGTGCCGGAGAGGTCCGTCTGCTGGGGCCAGGGAGCGGCCGGATGCGGCAGGTAAGGGCCGCCGGGCAGCCTGCCGGCGGCGGTCAGGTAGGCGGTCAGCGGGTCGGTTTCGGTCCCGGGGGTTCCGGTGTCCGCCGCGCCCGCCTCCAGGACGAGCACCCGGTGCCGTCCGCCGCGCCCGAGCCGGTGCGCGACGAGCGAGCCCGCGACGCCCGCGCCGACGACGATCACGTCGTACCGTGTCACCGCCCGCCCCCCTCGGCCCAGCTCCCGTACCCGCCGGGCGCGGCGGCGGGGGCGGAAAGCCCGGCCGCCTTCCACGCCAGGCCCTCGGTGTAGGCGCGCGGGGACACCAGCCTCGGTGGCGGGCCCGGCCAACTGCCCGTGTACCAGAGGTACGTCACCGCCCGGGCCGCCGCGCGCAGGTCCTCGTCCTGGGCGTCGGCCGGTTCGCCGGGTTCCCGTAGCAGCCGCTCGTAGCACCGGTCGCCGAGCTCTCCGGCGACCACGTCCCGGTAGACCTCGACGAGCCCGGTCGCCGCCAGTTCGCCTCCGTCGAAGCCGGTCAGTCGTATCGACAAGTCGGTGAATCGCTGTGTCTGGTCCGTGTGGGGCACGCGGGCATCGGTGCCCCGCCGCCCACCGGCCCATGCCCCGCGCCCGTGGATCGGCTTGATGGTGACGCCGTGCGCTCCCTCGCATGGCTGGTGCCGTTCGGCGCGACGTTCGAGCTTCGCTCACCAGCTCGATCGGGTCGGCGGGTCGGCCGGGTCGGCCGGGGTCAGAGGCCGGGAGGACAGGCGACGAGCAGGGGGAGGAGCGGGACGGCCAGGGCCACCGAGGCCATGGAGCCCCGGAAGGCCGGGTGCGGGGCGCGGTGGGGGCCGAGGACACGGCTCATGCGGAGGAGCGCGGTCGACCCGCCCGCGGCGAAGGCGCCCTCGGGGGCGCGGGCCGCCGCCATCTCGTACATCGCGGTGGCGAGGACCTCGCGGGAATGGTGCCGGAGCGCACGGTCGTCCGCGATCATCTCCAGGAGGACGGCGGTCTGCTCGCGTGCCAGGCGGGCGAGCGGAAGCCCGGGGAAGAGGGTGGCGAAGCCGTGGGTGGCGGCCGGCAGAAGGTGGTGCCGGCCGGAGACGTGGGCGCGTTCGTGGGCCAGGACGGCGCCCATCTGCTCCTCGGTGAGCAGACGGACGGCGGCGTCGCTGACGACGATCCGCGAACGGAACCCCGGCAGGCAGTACGCCCCCGGTGTCGCGTGCGGGAGGACCGTCACGCGCAGCCGGTCGCAGCGCGTGCCCACCTTGTCGAGCCGGTCGCGATGCCGGGCGCGGATCAGCCCGGCGCGGGCGAGGTGACAGACGGCCGCCACGACGTAGGCGCCGACGACGGCGAGGGGCATGGCCAGGGCCAGCCGCTCGGCGGTGCCCGGGTTCGGAGCGGGTGCCGCGGTGCCGAGACCGCAGGCGTGGAGCAGTCCGAGGAGCCCCGCGTGGAGGTGCTCGGTCGGTGTCGCGAGCTGGGAGGCGGCGAGGGCCACCGCGAGCGTGAACGACACGGTGAGGGCGAGCCACACGGCGGCGCCGAGGGCGGGCGCCCGGTAGGGCCAGGCGCTGCGGGTGAGGACGCGCGGCACGGCGAAGCCCACCACCGCCGCGTACCCCAGCAGGGCCGGGGCCGCGTTCACTCCCGCTCCCGCCGTCCGACGGCGCGCAGGGCCTTGCGGAGCGCCGCGATCTCGTCGGCGTCGAGGTTCTCCACGAACTGGGCGAGCGCGGCCGGCCGGTCCTCGCTGGCGCCGAGGCCGTCCTCCATGAGGGCGGCCGCGTAGGCCTCGCGGGACGCGGCGGCCTGGTAGTGCCAGACGCGGCCGTCGCGGGTGCGGGTGAGGTGGCCCTTGTGGAACAGGATGCTCGTCACGGTGGTCACCGTGGTGTAGGCGACGTCCCGGTCCTGGTTGATGTCGTCGACGACCTCCCGGACGGTCGCGGGACGGTCCCATCTCCAGAAGCGGTCCATGATCTCCGCCTCAAGCTCCCCCAGCCGACGCATGGGCCGTGTCCTCTCCGCCGTTCCCGCACTCGGATTCATAGTAGACGCGCAGGTCGGAGAGGCCTCGGCCGCGGACGGGGTCAGCCGATACGGACGCCCCACATGAAGGGCATGCCACTGCGGGCGATGGACTCGTAGCGGACCTGCGCGCCCGGCTTGGGGGAGTGCAGGATCTGCCCGTTGCCCGCGTAGAAGCCGACGTGGCTCAGGTCGGTGCGCATGATGATCAGGTCGCCGGGCCTGAGGTCGCTCAGCGAGCCGATGCGGGTGCCGATGTTCGCCTGCGCCTGGGAGGTGCGGGGTATGGAGACGTCGGCCTGGCGGAACGCCCACGAGGTGAGGCCCGAGCAGTCGAAGGAGTTCGGCCCGCTCGCCCCCCAGACGTACGGCATGCCGACGCGGCTCTTCGCGGCGGCGAAGGCGGCTGCCGCGCGCGAGGAGGCGCTCGTCTCGTCACCCAGGTCGACGCGCGCGCTCGCCCGGTTGGCCCGGTCCTCCCGCTCGGCGATCCGCG
This sequence comes from Streptomyces sp. NPDC037273, assembly GCF_055603625.1. NCBI lineage: Bacteria > Bacillati > Actinomycetota > Actinomycetes > Kitasatosporales > Streptomycetaceae > Streptomyces > Streptomyces sp. NPDC037273. The sequence continues at coordinate 38,328 of NZ_JBVJVO010000026.1, read as the reverse complement.
CCCGCTCCTTCGCCGTCAGCGTGTTGAGGAGCCGCTGCGCCTCGCGCAGCTTGCCCTGGATCTCGCCCTTCCGCCTCCCCAGCTCCTTCTGCACCCCGTCCAGCTCGCGCAGCTTCCCGGACGCCTCCTCACGCTGCTGCCGGAGCGCCCGCTGCTGCGCCAGGTACTGCTGCAGCACGGCCGTCTGCCGGTCGCCCGCCCGGTCGAGGGTGGAGGCCTTCTCCAGATACGTGTCGGGGTCCCCCGACAGGAACAGCTGAAGTCCCGGGTCCATACCTCCCGAGCGGTACTGCCCCGCCGCCACCGTGCCGATCCGATCCCGGAGTTCGTTGAGCTCTCCCTGCTTGCGCGCGGCTGCGTCCTGGAGCGCGGCCACCTGCTTCCTGAGCGTCTCCGCCTTCTCCCCGGCCCCGTTGTACTTCTCCGTCGCCTGCGTCGCCTGCTCGTAGAGCCGGTCGACCTGCGCCTCCACACCCTTCTTGCTCGGGTCGGGCAGCGGGTCGCCCGACGCCGCCTGCGTCGACAAGGCGACAGCCGCCGCTGCCGTCACGGTGAGCACCCCTGCGTACCGCGGGTTGGTCTGCTTCGGGCGGCGGTGGGAAGCCACGAGGTAGCCCCTTCTCCTCTTGCTCGACCGCCGAACAACTCCACCCACGGCGGACACGGCGGAGCCCCCGCCGCCGCCCCGGCTGGGCGACCGGCTGCGCGAGGGCTCCGCGAATTCTAAGCTTCTTAGTTACTAAGTCTCAATAAGGGTCCCCGTGTGCCCGTGTGCCCCGTCCTCACGAGCCCATTGCGGCACGATCGGACTCGCTCCTCAGCACGCAGAACTCGTTGCCCTCCGGATCGGCGAGCACCGCCCACCCCGACCCGTCCGCGTTCCGGCGATCCGCCACGAGCACCGCCCCGAGCCCCAGCAGCCGGCCGACCTCCTCGTCCCGCGAACCCTCGGGCCGCAGACACAGATGCACGCGGTTCTTCCCCGTCTTCGCCTCGGGCACCTCGTTGAAATACAGCACGAGACCGCCCGCCAGCGTCACCTGCGTCTCCCGGTCCCCCGGCCCGCACTCCGGATCCACCGCCTTCCCCGTCACCCCACTCCAGAACCGCGCCAGTTCATACGCGTCCGCACAGTCGATCGCCACGTTCTGCACCACCGAAAACATGCTCGCCAGCCTCGCCGATCCGTCCCCCGGACGCCAGCGGGGTGCTGCTGACCGGCCTCGAACCCGTCTCCGTACGGGGAGGTGCGCGCTCGCCCGGCCGGCGCCGGCCGGGAGTACGCTCCCTGCCGTGATCGAGATCATCTTCGGGCCCGACGATCTGACGCGGATACGGTTCGCGCGCTCTCCGCTGGAGGAGCTCGTGCACAGTGTGCCGGTGCTGGCGGGGACGCGGAGGGGGGTGGTGCACCGGCCGTGGCTGGGGTTCGCGGTGGGGCGGGTGAGGGGGATGGATCTGCGGGTGCTGTGTGCGCTGGCGCAGGGGCCGAGGGTGGTGCCGGACTTTCTGGCGCCGCCGCCGGAGGCGTTGACCGGGGATTTCCGTGACGAGTTGGACGCGATCGCGGCGACGCCGGCGGAGGTCGTACGGACGGCGCTCGAGGAACTGGACGAGGGGGAGGGCCTGCCTGGGGTGCTGCGGCCGTTGTACGAGGACCCGGAGCGGGAGATGCCGGGGCTCGTGGACGGGATGGCGGCGTACTGGCGGGCGGCGGTGGAGCCGGTGTGGCCGCGGCTGCGGGCACTGCACGACGCGGACATCGCCCATCGGGCGGGGCAGTTGACCACGGGGGGCCTCGCGAAGGTCTTCGACGATCTGCATCCCGAGGCGCGGTACGAGGTGGACCGGCTGCTGATCGACAAGCCGCTGCACTCGGCGCGGCGGACGCCGGACGGGGCGGGGCTGCTGCTCGTTCCGTGTGTGTTCGCGTGGCCGAGGCTGCTGGTGCTGCACAACGAGCCGTACCAGCCGACGCTGACGTACTCGCCGCGCGGGATCGGGCGGTTGTGGACGGACGAGGCGGCCGGGGAGACGGGGCAGCCGCTGGCCGAGCTGATCGGGCGCAGCAGGGCGGCGCTGCTCGCGCACCTGGACCTGCCGTTGTCGACCAGCCAGCTCGCCGCCTATCTGGATCTGACGTCGGCGGCGGTGTCGCAGCATCTGTCGGTGCTGCGACGGTGCAGTCTCGTCACCTCACGCCGCTCGGGGCGCTGGATGCTGCATCAACGGACGCCGCTCGCGGGGGAGTTGCTGGGGGCTCCCGGCCAGCACGCGGCCCCGAAGCCGTAGCCGGGCTTCGGGGCCGTCCCCCGTGTGCTGCCGTCTCCCTGTGGACCCCCGTACCTCAGGGATCAGGCGAAGTAGATCCCCTTGGGGTCGACGGCGGACCAGCCGTCGCCGGCCCCGACCGCCGCGTCCCAGTTGGTGCGGCTGCTGTTGGAGCCGTTGTTGGGGTAGTACTTGAGGGCGTCACCGGACTTGTGGGCGAGGTCGGCGCGCCCGTCGCCGGTGAGGTCGGCGAACCAGATGTTCGCGGGGTTCTGGCCGGACCAGCCGCTGCCGGTGAAGTAGGCGGTGCCCCAGGGCCAACCGCGCCCGCCGCCGGTGGTGTTGGGGGCGACGAGGAAGCTGTCGCCGAAGAGCTCGATGCGCTCGGCGCGCAGGTCGCCGTTGAGGTCGGAGAACCAGATCCCCCGGGGGTTGTGGCCGCCGTAGCCGTAGCCGATGGTCACGGGCGAACCCCAGTTGTTGCCGCTCCCGTTGTTCGGGTAGTAGCGGAGCTCGTCGCCGTTCCTGGCGATGAGGTCGGCCCGGCCGTCGCCGTCGATGTCGGCGAACCAGACGGCCGACGGGTCGGCGCCGGACCAGCCGCTGCCGGTGCGGAACGGCAGTCCGGTCCACGGGTTGGCGCCGAACCTCGGCGTGCCGTTGTGGTACCAGACGCGGAAGCCGTCGCCGTCCAGCTGGATGAGGTCCTTGAACTGGTCGTTGTTGAGGTCCGCGAAGTAGATCCTGGCGGGGTCGACGCCGCTCCAGCCGCTGCCGTTGAGCGCGCTGTCGACGTCCCAGGGCCAACTCCGGTCCCAGCCCTTGGTGTTGTGCCAGATGCGGAAGGAGTCGCCCTCCTTCTTCACCAGCTCGGCGGCGGCGTCGCCGGTGAAGGAGGAGGGGCCGCTGAGGGACAGCGGCGCGGCGGCGGCCGGCGAGCCGGTGCCGGCCGCGCCGGTGATCCCGAGGGCGAGCGCGGTCAGGCCGAGGGCGAGCGTCCTCAGGCTCCGGAACGCCCTGCCGGTGGTCGTTCCGGCGGTGGTCATGCTGGTCATGGCCGTCCTCACGGTGGAAGGTGGTAAGAGGTTTCGGCACCCGTTGCCCGGTGCCGAGAAGACCTTCCGCCGAGCGCGCCCGCCCCGGCCACTATTTCGTCACCGCTTAAACGGAGCCGATCTCGACCAGGAGGTCCCCGCCTTCCACCTGCTGGATCCTGGTGATCGCGAGGCGGGTCACCCGCCCGCTCCGGGTGGCGGTGATCGACGCCTCCATCTTCATCGCCTCGATCGTCGCCACCGTCGCACCGGCCTCGACCTCGTCGCCCTCGGCGACGGCCAGCGTGACCACACCGGCGAACGGCGCGGCGACATGGCCGGGGTCGGACCGGTCGGCCTTCTCGGTCACCGGGAGGTCGGCCGCCGCCGCGTTGTCCCGCACCTGGATCGGCCGCAACTGGCCGTTCAGGGTGGACAGGACCGTGCGCATGCCGCGTTCGTCGGCCTCGCCGATGGCTTCGAGCTCGATGAGGAGCCGGACGCCGGGCCCGAAGTCGACGGCGTACTCCTTCCCCGGGCGGAGCCCGTAGAAGAAGTCCTTGCTGTCGAGGACGCTGGTGTCGCCGAAGGCCTGGCGGTGAGACTCGTACGCCTTCGTCGGCCCCGGGAAGAGCAGGCGGTTGAGCGTGGCGCGCCGGTCCTTGGCGAGGCCGGCGCGGTCCTCGGCGGTGAGGTCGCGCGGAGGCTTGGGCGCGGGGCGGCCTTCGAGGGCCTTGCTGCGGAAGGGCTCCGGCCAGCCGCCGGGCGGGGTCCCGAGCTCGCCGTGGAGGAACCCGACGACGGAGTCGGGGATGTCGAAGCGGTTGGGCGCCGCCTCGAAGTCCTCCGGCGCGACACCGGCGCCCACGAGGTGCAGCGCCAGGTCGCCCACCACCTTCGACGAGGGGGTGACCTTCACCAGCCGGCCCAGCATCCGGTCGGCGGCCGCGTACGTCGACTCGACGTCCTCGAAGCGGTCGCCGAGGCCGAGCGCGACGGCCTGGGTGCGCAGGTTGGAGAGCTGCCCGCCGGGGATCTCGTGGTGGTAGACGCGCCCGGTCGGCGAGTCCAGGCCCGCCTCGAAGGGGGCGTAGATCTTGCGGACGCTCTCCCAGTACGGCTCCAGGTCGCCGACCGCCTGGAGGTCGAGCCCGGTGGGGCGTTCGGAGTGGTCGGTCGCGGCGACGATCGCCGAGAGCGACGGCTGCGAGGTCGTGCCCGCCATGGAGGCGACCGCGCCGTCCACCGCGTCGGCGCCCGCCTGGATCGCCGCGAGGTAGGTGGCGAGCTGACCGCCCGCCGTGTCGTGGGTGTGCAGGTGCACGGGCAGGTCGAACTCCCGGCGCAGCGCCGAGACCAGCTTGGCCGCGGCCGGGGCACGCAGCAGACCGGCCATGTCCTTGACCGCGAGGACGTGGGCGCCCGCGGCGACGATCCGTTCGGCGAGCCGCAGGTAGTAGTCCAGCGTGTAGAGCCGTTCCGCCGGGTCGGACAGGTCGGCCGTGTAGCAGAGCGCGACCTCGGCGACGGCCGTGCCGGTCTCCCGTACGGCGTCGATCGCCGGCCGCATCTGGTCGACGTCGTTCAGCGCGTCGAAGATCCGGAAGATGTCGATGCCGGTGGCGGCGGCCTCCTGCACGAAGGCGTCGGTCACCTCCGTCGGGTACGGGGTGTACCCCACGGTGTTACGGCCCCGCAGCAGCATCTGCAGACAGAGGTTCGGCACGGCCTCGCGCAGCGCGGCGAGCCGCTCCCAGGGGTCCTCGGCGAGGAAGCGCAGGGCGACGTCGTACGTGGCTCCGCCCCAGCATTCGAGGGAGAGCAGCTGCGGCAGGGTGTGCGCCACCGTCGGGGCGACGGCGAGGAGGTCCTTGGTCCGCACCCGGGTCGCGAGGAGGGACTGGTGGGCGTCGCGGAAGGTGGTGTCGGTGACCCCCAGGGTCGGCGACTCGCGCAGGCTCCGCGCGAACCCCTCCGGACCCAGCTCCGCGAGGCGCTGCCGCGAGCCGGCCGGCGGCTGGCCCGCCGGAAGGCGCGGCAGCTTGGTGGCCGGGGCGACGAGCTCGGGCCGGGGGCCGTGCGGCTTGTTCACGGTGACGTCCGCGAGGTACGTCAGCAGCTTCGTGCCGCGGTCCGCCGAGTGACGTGCGGTCAGCAGGTGCGGACGCTGCTCGATGAACGCCGTCGTGACGCGGCCCGCCTGGAAGTCCGGGTCGTCGAGCACGGCCTGCAGGAACGGGATGTTCGTGGACACGCCCCGGATGCGGAACTCGGCGACCGCGCGCCGCGCCCGGTCGACGGCCGTCCTGAAGTCCCGGCCCCGGCAGGTCAGCTTGACCAGCATCGAGTCGAAGTGGGCGCTGACCTCCGTGCCCGCGTGCGTCGTACCGCCGTCGAGCCGGATGCCGGAGCCGCCCGGCGAGCGGTAGGCGCTGATCATGCCGGTGTCCGGGCGGAAGCCGTTGGCCGGGTCCTCGGTGGTGATCCGGCACTGCAGGGCGGCGCCGTGCAGGACGACGGACTCCTGGGTGAGGCCGAGGTCCGCGAGGGTCTCACCGGAGGCGATGCGCAGCTGCGACTGCACCAGGTCGATGTCGGTGACCTCCTCGGTCACCGTGTGCTCGACCTGGATGCGCGGGTTCATCTCGATGAAGACGTGGTTGCCCTCGGGGTCGAGGAGGAACTCGACCGTACCCGCGTTGCGGTAGCCGATGCGGCGGGCGAACCGCACCGCGTCCTCGCAGATCCGCCGCCGCACCTCCGGGTCGAGGTTCGGGGCGGGCGCCAGCTCGATGACCTTCTGGTGGCGGCGCTGCAGCGAGCAGTCGCGCTCGAACAGGTGGATGACATTGCCCTCGGCGTCGGCGAGGATCTGCACCTCGATGTGGCGCGGGTCGACGACGGCCTTCTCCAGGAACACGGTCGCGTCGCCGAAAGCGGACTCCGCCTCGCGCGCCGCCGCCTCGATGGACTCCCGCAGCACCGCCGGGTCCTCGACCCGCCGCATGCCACGGCCGCCACCGCCGGCCACGGCCTTCACGAACACCGGGAAACCGATCTCCCCGGCCGCCGCCACCAGCTCGTCCACGTCCGTCGAGGGCGCCGAGGACCCGAGCACGGGCACGCCCGCCTCACGGGCCGCCGCCACGGCACGCGCCTTGTTGCCGGTCAGCTCCAGGGTCTGCGCGGAAGGCCCCACGAACGTGATGCCCGCCTCCTCGCAGGCGCGCGCCAGTTCCGGGTTCTCGGACAGGAACCCGTACCCCGGATAGACCGCGTCGGCACCCGCGAGACGGGCCGCCCGGATCACCTCGTCCACGGACAGGTAGGCCCGCACCGGATGGCCGGGCTCACCGATCTCGTACGCCTCGTCGGCCTTCAGCCGGTGCAGCGAGTTGCGGTCCTCGTGGGGGAAGACGGCCACCGTGCGCGCGCCCAGTTCGTAGCCGGCGCGGAACGCGCGGATCGCGATCTCCCCGCGGTTCGCCACCAGTACCTTGCGGAACATCCTGCTCCCTTCACCCTGCCGGTGATGAGCCCTACGGGTCGCCGATATCTCCCCCGGGTCCGCGCCGCCCCGAGGACGGCACTCACCCGCGTCGCGCCCGGCTCGTTCTGGCAACGCTAAGGGCTGCGCCGTGGCCATCTGAAGGTCCCACGACAGTGACATGGATCATCGCCACCACGCTGTACGCGGACGCCCGGAGCCGTCACGGGTCACGCTCCGCCTGGGCCGGATGGACCACCGGGCGGGCGGCCCCCGACACCACGTCCGATGCTGAACCGGACCCTCTGAACCGGGCGTCACACCGCCCGGCAGCACCGTGAAGGAGTCCCCGTGCCGGCACGCCCCCGCCCCCGCTCGCGCGCACGTCTGCGCCTCCCCGTCGCCGGCCTCGCCGCGTCCGCCGCGCTCGCCGCCCTGGTCCAGCCCGCGCAGGCCACGGCCACGCCCACGCCGAAGCCGCCGGACAAGGGCCTGCAGAAGGAGCTGGACGGGCTCGTCCGCACGGCCGGAGGACCGCCCGGCGTCATCGTGGTGCTGCGGCACGGCGACCGCACGAAGGTCTACCGGGCCGGCGTCTCCGACCTCGACACCGGCCGCCCGCCCCACCCCACCGACCACATGCGGATCGCGAGCGTCGCCAAGGCCTTCAGCGGCGCGGTCGCGCTGCGCCTGGTGGACCGGCACCGGCTCGACCTCGACGACACCATCGGCGAACGCCTGCCGGCCCTGCCCGCCGCCTGGCACCAGGTGACCCTGCGCCAGCTGCTCAACCACACCAGCGGCCTTCCCGACTTCTCCAAGGCGCCCGCCTTCATCGCCATCCTGCGCAAGGACCCCCGGCACCGCTTCGACTCCCGCCGCCTGCTCGACTTCGTCGCCGACAAGCCACTGGAGTTCCCGCCGGGATCGACCTACGCCTACTCGAACTCCGACAACATCGCCGTCGCGCTGATGGCCGAGGCCGCCACCGGACGACCCTACGAGCGGCTCCTCGACCACCTCGTCTACCGGCCCCTCGACCTGGAGCGGACCAGCCTCCCGCAGGGCTACCGCATGCCGAAGCCCTACCTCCACGGCTACGACGTCACCCCGCCCGCCCCGCCCGAGGACATCAGCGAACTCATCGGCGCCTCCGGCGTCTGGGCCTCCGGCGGCGTCGTCTCCACCCCGAAGGACCTCAACGCCTTCATCCGCGCCTGGGCCGGCGGACCGCACTTCCTGTCCGAGGAGACCCGGGCCCAGCAGCGCACGTTCCTCACCGGCGCCGCGTCCGAGCCCGCCGGCCCCGGCGTCAACGCCGCCGGACTCGCGATCTTCCGCTACCGGACGCGCTGCGGCACCGTCTACGGCCACACCGGCAACACCCCGGGCTACACCCAGTTCGCGGCCGGCACGGCCGACGGCTCCCGCGCCCTCACCTTCTCGCTGACCACCCAGACCAGCAAGACCGTCAAACCCGAGCTGCTCGCCAAGGTCCGCGCGGTCCAGGAGGACTTCGTCTGCGCCCTGCTGCGGCACTGACCCGCCGGAGCCGGGGCCCGGGGACCCGCGCGGGCCGATGCAGTTGCCTTCGTGGCGGCTCCGTACCATCCATGGGTGATCAACCCGTTCTTCCGCACACCCAGACGCCGCTTCATCACCCTGGCTGCGCTGGCCGGCGTCGTCGCCTTCGGGTGGTACGCCGTTCAACCGGTCTCTCCGCGATGCACGACCTACGCAGTCGGCTCAGGGTCCCTCACGTCCGCCGGCACCTCGGCGGAAGAGAGGGAAGCCGCAGCCAGGCAGGCTTACGAGGACGCCTTGGCCGACGGCACATGCGGACCGTCACACGCCCGATTCCGCGACTGGCTCGGCTGACCTGAGCCCGCCGAGGCGGGCTCGGGCTCCGTCAGTAGTTGCCCAGACGGATGTTGCCCTGGATGTAGCGGAAGTACGGGTCGGTGATCGCCTTGTTGTCGTCGAGCTGCGCGAAGCCCGCCTTGGGGTCGGTGTCGTTCTTGGCGAACTTGTTGAACCAGTCCGAGACGATCTGGGCCTGGCCCTCGATGGTGAAGCCGCCCGCGAACTCAGGCCCGGCGGGGCCGTACTGGTAGGAGCCCTCTCCCTCGACCGTGGCGGAGACGGCGTCGGCGAACCAGGAGAGGTCGAAGCCGGTCCACTTGATCTGCCAGGCGTGGACGAGCTCGTGGACGAGGGTCTCGTACGGGATGATCCGCAGGCCGGTCTGCCCCTTCTCGCCGGTGTCGTAGCCGATGGGGTCGTCGTAGCCCTGCTGGCCCATGTTGAGGCGGATCTTGCCGCCGACGGGCGACGACATCGTGAAGGCCGCCGTCTTCTCGTCCCCGCCGTGCGCCGCGACGTTGGTGATGCACAGGTCCCCGTGCGCGGGGAGGGTGCCCCCGAAGACGTGCTCGTTGATGAGCCGGTACGCCTCCTCGGGGACTTCCTTCTCGTCGTAGCCGAGCTCGCTGATGCCGTGGGCGGCGATGGCGAGCAGGGTGTTGCCCGGCCCGGCCATCCACAGCACGTTCTCCACGATCACCGCACCGGCGCCGAACTCCCCGGTGGCGAGGAGCGAGCCGAGCTCGACCCCGATGAAGATCGCGAGGCCGCCGGCCACGTCGCCGATCAGGGACCCCACGAACCACTTGAGGCCCAGTGAGACGACGCCCTCCAGGGTCTGGCCGATGTGGCTGGTGTACTCCAGGACCATGGAGGCCTCGGCGCCGAGGAGGTCCGACAGGATGCCCTTGACCACTCCGGTCGGCGGATGGATCTCCTCCCAGTCGTGGTTCGGTCTCCCGGCCGTCACGCTGCCGTTGTGGGACAGGGCGATCATGCGCTTGTCGGCGCGGACGTAGAAGGCGACGCCGAAGTCGTAGCCGTCCGCACCGCTGTCGTGGGCGTGGCCGTACCACTGCACGCTGCCGTCGACGCAGATGTTCACCCCGGCCCAGCCGCCGAGCGCCGCGAGACCGCCGCTCTCGATGGGCCGCTGGAGCTTGACGACCGGGACGGGGAGCCGGTACCAGGGGTGCCACTGCTCCTGGAACCGGAAACCGTGGATGCCCGAGTCGGCGCCGACCCCGAAGACGTCGATGGCGAACACGTGCGAGGGCGGGGGAAAGACGCGCATCTGTACCGCGAGCGGGGTGCGCTCCGGCAGCCGGTCCTTCTCCTTGCCCCGGGCGAACCAGTACTTCGGCTGACCGTCCTCGCCGGGATGGTTCCAGTTGTCGCCGTCGAAGTACGCCGAGTACACGTGGCCGTCGCCGCCGACCCCGAACAGCTCCAGGTGCGAGCCGTCGCGGCGGCTGGTCGCGGTGAGCGGGGTGCCGACGGGGAAGGTCATGCCGGGGATCTGGTACCAGTCGTGCCAGCCGTGGTCCCACCAGGCGCCCCACACCTCGCCGTGTTCGTCGACGGCCCAGATCTCCGACTTGTCGGCGTCGCGCGAGGCGGCGGCGATCCGGGTGCCGGCCGGGAAGGTCCTGGTGCCGATCCGGGTCCAGTTGGACGGGTCCCAGGAGCCGTTCCAGCCGATGGTCCACACGGCGCCGTGCTCGTCGACGCCCCAGATCTCCATGGTGTCGTCGTTGCGGCTGACCGAGGTGAGGGGCGCCCGCTGCGGGAACTTCGGCCCCGGCAGGGTGTACCAGTCCTTCCACTGCCCGTTCCACCACACCCCGTTGACCGTGCCGGCGGCGTCCACCAGCCATACGTCCATGAGGTCCGAGTTGCGGCTCAGCGAGGTCACCGGAGTCGACGCCGGGAAGAGTCCGCTGCCCGCGACCTGCAGCCACCGGGTGTCCCACTTGTCGTCCGCGTTCCACCAGGCCGTACGGAGCACCCCGCCGCCGTCCACGGCGAAGAGGTCCAGATAGTTCGTGGACCGGGTGACGGCCGAGATCACGGTGCCGTCCGCGAAGGTCTGCGCGCCGAGGGTGATGTACTCGTGCCACATCCCGTTCCACCACTGGCTCCGCACCAGCCCGTTCTCGCCGACCGCGAACACGTCGAGCTGTCCCTGGTGCCGGGAGACGACGGCGACCGGGGTACGCGCCGGGAACCGCACGTCCTCGCCCGCCATGCTGTGCTCGCCGTACTTGGAGACCTTCTCGGCCTCGTCCCGTACGGCCTTCGCGGCCTGGTGCCGGCCGGCCCGGTCGAGACGGTCGGCCCACACCCCCATCGCCCACACCAGCGCGCCCGTGGCGCCCTCGTTGTGCGGGTCCAGGTGGGCGACGCGGCGGTAGAGACCGACCGCGAACTCGGTCTCCCGGAGCATCTCGTCGACGGGGAGGTACTGGGCCACCATCAGGATCCGCCGCCCGTAGCCCTGGAGGTTCCCCGCGGCGAACGGCTCCTCGATGACGCCCTTGGTGATCTGGATGGACTCGCGCGCCGACTGCTCGGCCCCGATCCCCTGATCCGCGGCCGCCTGGCGCGGGGCGAGCCGGCCGGACAGCGACTCCGCCACCTGGTCGCGCAGCCGGATGCTCGCGGGCTCGGCCGCCGAGAGCCTCCGGTACACGGCGATGGCGGCCTCGGTGGCGGTGACGGCCTCACCGGGCGGCAGGAACCGCGCGACGTCGCCGATCAGCTGGGCGTGCCCGGCGGCGTTCGGAGGCAGCGGCGGCACCGCCAGGATCCGCTCCGTGAGCCGCACCGCCTCCCGCGCCGACTCCGCCGCGCCCGCCGCCTGCCCCGCCGTCGCCTGGCGCGGGGCGAGCATGCCCGCGAGGACCCAGGGCAGCCAGGCGAGCTGCTCCAGATCGTCCGGCCGCGCCGCCGACAGCTCCCGGTAGACGGCCACCGACGACTCGGTGGCGGTCACCCCTTCGGCCGCCGGAAGATACCCGGCGGCCACCGCGATCCGCCGGGCGAAGCCCTGGCGCGACTGCGGGAAGGCGCCTTCCGCGAGCAGCTCCCGGGTGATGCCGATGCCCTCACGGGCGGCGGCCGCGGCCTCGTCGGGCCGCAGCGGTGCGAGCGCCGGGGCGAGCCGGTCGCACAGCGCCGACGCGAGGGCGCCGCGCCAGTTGTTCCGCTCCGGGCTCTGCGGCTCGTTCCGCAGCAGGTCCCGGTACTTCTGTACGTCCTGTTGGGCGTCGGTCAAGGGATCGGCCATGAGTGTCCTCCGTTTCGTCCACGAAGGTGCCCTTCGCCCCATGTGCCCAACAAGCGCGGGCCGATGAATCACTCTCCAAGGGGCGGCGTCCGGGCGGCGCGTGCTCTCTGGGCCGACGCGCCCCCGGCGTGCGCCGGATCGGTCCCGGGTGGGTGCCGGATCGGTCCCGGGCGTGTGCCCGGATCGGTCCTTGGGCGACGTGCGATGCCGGTGCAAAGACGTGGCATGCGCACGTAGATTTTGCCGTCCCGTGGTTGCCGCCCGGACGGGCCCGCCGGAGGCTGGGTGACCATGCCGTCGGGCAGCTGGTACTGCTGGTCACGGGGGGTGCACAGGGGCCCTCCGCCCTGAGCGGGGAATGTTCATGCACCTTGAGTTCCGGCACCTCCGTGTCCTGCTCACCGTCGCCGAGTCCGGCAGCATCCGCAAAGCCGCCGCACGTCTGCAGCTGTCCCAGCCCGCGACGAGCGCGCAGTTGAAACGGATCGAGCACGAACTCGGCGGGCCGCTCTTCGTCCGCAGCGCCGAGGGCGTGAAGCCGAACGAGAACGGCCAGTACGTCCTGCGGTGCGCGCGCGACCTCGTCGTCGGCTTCGACCGGCTGCGCGAGTACGCCCGGTCGGCCGCCGAGACGGACAAGGGGACGACGGTCGCGCCGCTGCGCGCCGGCGGGACCGCCGGTCCCCTCGTATCGCTGCTGGTGTCCGCCCTGTTCGAGCTCGTGCCGGAGAACCGGCTCACCATCGACGCCCGCCGTTCGGTGCACACCCTGGTGAAAGCCCTGAGCCGGTCGAAATGCGACATCACGGTCTTCGGTGAGTTCCCCGGCTTCCCCCTGCCGGTCGGCGACACCGTGGCGACCCGCACCCTGCTCCGCGAACCGGTCTTCGTCCTGCTCGCCGACGACCACCCGCTGGCCCGCCAGGAGCGGGTCAGCCTGCGGGACCTGAGCGAGGAGGAGTGGGTGATGCCCGAGGCCGACGAGAGCGGGGTGCACGCCTATCTCCATCTCACCTGCCAGTCGGCGGGGTTCAGCCCGCGCATCGCGCACGTCACGCCGGACCTGTCCGTGGCGCAGATCCTGGTCGCGGGCCGCCGTGCCGTCTGCGGGGTGTGGCCCAGCGCAGACGTGCCCGCCCAGGGGACCGTGCAGCGGCCTCTCGTCGACGTCCCGTTCCACCGGCGCCTCCAGCTGGCCTGGAACACGGAGACGGTTCCGGCCGAGCTCGCCGACGCGGTGGGGGAGCGCCTGACGGAGGCGTACCTCTCGCTGGTACGGCAGCGGCCGCAGTACCTGGCCTGGTGGGAGAACGGCGGCGAGGAGTTCGCGCGGGGGGCCTCGGGCTGACGCGTCTTCGTGAGGAGCGGCGCCCCGGCTGTCCTTTGACAGTGAAGTCGGTCGTTCTGTTCTCGTCGACCCGCGGCGACTGGATGGGTGGGCAAACGATCAGGTGAGCTGGGTCGGGTTCGTGACCGAGGCCCGACACTGACGGATGAACCCCGGTCGCCCTGCCGGCCGGCTTTCCGTCACATAGGGAGCGAGAACAGCCGTACCGGCCCTGACGGCCAGCGGGCATCGTCGCGCAAGGGCCTCACCATGGTCCGCAGCGGCATGGTCACCAGGCGGCCTCCGGGTTGTTCGACAAGTACGTCGTTGTCGAGCGGGTGCCATCCGAGGCGCTTGTAGAGCGGCACAGAGGGGAGGCCGGCAGAACAGGAGTGCGTGCCGAGGACCCATCGTGCGGGCGTGCTCAAGGGCAGCTGTGACGACGAGCCGAGCCGAGCCAGGCCATGGCCCTGCATGCTGGGTGCGACGGCCACCCCGCCGACGCCCACCACCTCTGTCGCGGCGTCGCCGATCGCGACAGGCAGTCGCAGCAGGCCGGCGTGTGCCACAAGCCGGTCCTCGTGTCTGATGCCGAAGTGCTCTTCTTTCGGCAGCCAGGTCAGATCGGTCGAGGCGACACCGAAGGGATCATCGCTGATGCCCAGGATCTCTTCCTGGTCCGCCTTGGTGTACTGGGGGAGCCGCGTCACGGTCGGTGCCACAGAGAATCGGTTCTCAGACATTGCCACATGATGCTCTCTCTGCCGAGCACTGCCCAAACGATTCTCCGCCGACATCGCAGGCCTTGCGCGAGTCCGGTGCCGTGCCCTGACCTGGGGCGACTGGGTTGGACGTCAAACGATTCAGTCCTGGTCTGCCGCCTCCGAGATCGAGATGTGGTACCAGTCCTGGGCGATGCCTTGCCTGGAACCCTCGTGGCGGGGACTGGCCGGCGTGGGCAGCGGCGTACTCATCGAGGATGGCGTCGATCAGCGGACCGATCCGCCCCTCGGCCGGGCCCACGACGGGAGGCCGCTGCCCGCGGGGCGGGGGCGTGGGCGAGTTCAGCGCCTGCCGGACGGTGGCCTGGCTGACACGATGACGTCTCGCCAGGTGCGGAAAAGGTCGTTGAGACGGTTCAGTCAGGAGCGGCGCCCCGGCTGCGTCAGGGGTGTCCTTTGACGGCGAACTTAGCCCTTTGCCATCCAAGCTAGTTGTATTGACCCGCGACGCTGTAGCCGATCACGGGACTGCCGCCCTTACGGGCGTCGGTTGTGGCCTGCCGGTTGCCGGCGGCCTGCTGGCGGGGCATGATCCGATGCCCGCCGACATCGGGGATGTTGCCGAGCTTCTTGATGTCGACGTGGACCAGTTCACCCGGGCGTGGTGGTCAGCAGGGCGTTGGGGTGGGACAAGGAGACCGCTGCGGTGATGTGTGGGCTGGACGCGGGCGCCGCCGACCTCGACCAAGCCGCCTGACCCGGCTTCGGGCGGCCGACATCGTGAGGGCTGAAGACGAGACGCGCGAAACCAGGGATGTTTGCCTCGCTGCTGTAGCGGCGATGGAGACGAGCGCCGTTGTGCGTCACCCTCGGGCCGTCAGGCGGCCCGAGGGTGACATGGGTTTCAGTTCACGTGCTTGTCGAACCACTCGACCAGCTGCTCGGGTTGCTCGGAGAAGTAGTTGTAGCCGTCCCAGCGCCGGGTGCTGCCCTCGATCCAGAACAGCTTCTTGTCGCCGACGGGGACGGCGTCGAAGATTGCCTGCACATCGGAGGGCTTGGTCAGCGCGTCGTCACGCACCTGGGTGATGAAGGTGGGCACCTGGCAGTTCTTGGCGTACTCGATCGGCGACACCTCGTCGATGGTGAAGCTGAGGTTCAGTTCCACCTCCCGGTCGACGGCCTCGAACTGGCCTGTGATCCCCATCGCTTCAAGGTTGCGCTCGACCATCGCGCGCATCGAGATGGGCTGGATGGCGACCAGGGCGTGCACGTCCGCGAAAAGCTCCGGGTGCCGGGTCATCGCCATGAACGTGGCGTTGGCGCCCATGCAGCGGCTGAGCAGGCCCACCTTCATGGTGGCCGCGTCGGGGCGGGATCTGGCGTACCGCAGCGAGCCGGCCACGTCACGGGACTCGAACTGGCCCCAGGTGAAGATGGAGCCGTTGGCGTCGCCGCTCTGGCCGTGGTTGCGTGCGTCGTAGGTCAGCACGTTGTAACCGGCCTCATGCAGGTGCTGGTACTCCCGCATGTAGTTGACCTCGATGGTGTTGCCGGGGACGAACTGCCACGGGGGCAGGTGCGAGGGGAAGCCGTAGCGGTTCATGGGCATCGGGTGGTTGGCGATGATCAGCTTGTCCGAGCCCGGGCAGGGGATCCACCAAGCTTCCAGCGGGGTGCCGTCCAGTGACGGGAACGTGACGTCCTCGTACACCATCCCGTACTCGTCCGGCGTGTGCAGGATCGGCGCACGCACCGGGCTGCTGAGGCCCTTCGCCAGACCCTTGACCATCTCCGAAATATCCGCCATGACAGTATCTCTTTCTCTTTCTATTTCCTGGTGAGATCGTCTGGTATTTCCTTCGGCTATCTGAACGTAACTTTCGGGCTGGGGAGAAGCCACTGGTGAAAGGTGTACTGGCAGGGCACCCCTCCTTCCGGGATGGCTCCGGGATGTCGCCCTAACCTGGAAACCGTGGACAATGCAGCCGAGACCCGGGAGTTTCTGACCTCCCGCCGCGCCAGGATCAGCCCGCAGCAGGTGGGTTTGCCCGCCCATGGCCCCCGTCGGGTACCGGGACTGAGGCGCGCAGAGGTCGCGCAGCTCGCCGGGGTGAGCGTCGAGTACTACGCGCGGTTGGAGCGCGGTGACCTGTCCGGAGTGTCGGACCAGGTCCTTGACGCCCTCGCTCGGGCGCTGCGGCTGAGCGAGGACGACCGCACCCATCTGGAGGACCTTGCCCGCGCCGCCGGCCCGGGACGTCGACGCCGACGCCGGGCGGCCGCCGCCTCGGTGCGGCCGAACCTGCGGCGTCTCCTGGACTCCATGGCCTGCCCGGCGTTCGTCCTGAACGGCCGTGGTGACGTCCTGGCCGCCAACAGCCTCGGCCGTGCCCTCTACGCCCCCATGATCGAAGCTGCCGGGGGAGCCACCCCCAACCACGGCCGGTTCATATTCCTGGACCCCCGCTCCCGCCAGTTCTGGGGCGACTGGGAAAGTGCCGCCGACAACCTGGTCGCTCTCCTGCACGCCCAGGCCGGCCGCGACCCCTACGACAAGGACCTCACCGACCTCATCGGTGAGCTGTCCACCCGCAGTGACGATTTCCGTACCCGCTGGGCCGGCCACGACGTCCGCCAGTACCACCAGGGCGCCAAAGCCATCCACCACCCCGTGGTCGGCACTCTTCACCTCGCCTACGAATCCCTCGACCTGCCCGCCGACGGCCTCATCCTGTTCGCCTACGGCGCCGAGCCGGGCAGCGACTCCGAAGACGCCCTCCGCATCCTGGCCAGCTGGGCCGCCGACCACGTCCCCGAGCCGGCCGAGCGCTCCCCCGGCAGGACGAGCAACGTCCGGCGGCCCGGGGTTCGGCGAGACGCCCCTCGCGCCGACGGCCAACCGGAACTGTGACGGCAGAAACAGCGACCATCAGGAGAGGACGGGAACGACGCACAGCAAGGTGTCACTGCGGACAACGCAGCGATGCTGCTGATCGACCACCAGACCGGCACGATGTCCTGGACGCACTCGCACGACGTGGAGGGCGTGAAGAAGAGCGCTCTCAACCTGGCCAAGATCGCCACCGCCGTCGGCATGCCGCGCGACGACGCCGCGCTACGTCGCATGGAGCAGGCCGGCGCCGTGATCACCTCGACGGCACAGATCATCTCCGAACTGGCGGTCGACTGGACCCCCCGAGGGAGCAGGGGCCGGCCGCCCTGATGGGGCTCTGACCCGGGCTGCACCTCCCGTCGAGTCGAACAGCCCCGCGGGCCGACACCGTGACAGGCGCCGTCCCGGCACCCCCACCACCCCGCCGCCGCTGTCCCAACGTGCCTTCGCCCGGACCAACTCGGTTCGGGCGAAGGCACGTTCGCGTGCGACAGACGAACCCTGCGCGAAGCCCTGACAGGACTATGTGATCCAGGGCTTTCCAGGCAGACATAGACCCCGGCCGCACCCTGTCAGGAAGGCGACAGACTCTGGCCCTCGTCCTTCTGCGGCCTCTACTCCCGGCCTCCGCCCGACGACACCGTCCCACACCGCGACTGGCTTGTCGCAGAAGGGCATCGCGCCGTATTCGTCGATCAGCCAGACGTGACCGCGCTGCGGCCCGGTGACGACCAGGTGCCAGTACATGCCGCAGCCGTCGGTGCCCAGCAACAGGGAGCCGTGGTCGAACGCGGCGTCCATGCGCCTCTCGAGCTCCTGCTCCGACAGTGCCTCGGCGTCCTCCTCGTCGTTTTCCCACATCCACGCCGCCGTGAGGGGAAACGGTTCGGCAAGCAGGCGCTCGGCACGGTCGGAGCCCCAGTCCGAGGGCGATTGCGCGAAGGGCAGCAGACCGTAGTAGGGCGGCCCGGCACGCAGGCCGTCGCAGACCTCCGCCACGAACGTGCGGTACGGCTCCGGCAGCACGATGCCGTGCTCCGCCTCGAAGGACCGCACTGCCTCCCAGCCGGCCGGCGGCGCCGCCTCGGGACGGGGCGCGAAGATCTCGCGGAGGGTGGCCAACTCGGTCGGGTCGCAGGTTTCCGTGTCCATACCGATCATCGTGCAAGATCCGAAGCGGACGGCCCGGCTGGTCTCGGCCCACGCCCGTATGGCCACCAGCACCCCCGGCAGTTCACCTCGCATGGCTAGGTTCGCCGGCAAGGAAAGCCCGAACGGCCGGGTTCGCTGTCAGACGCCTCGATTGGATGGCGGAGCACAAGGGGCTCGGCACCGGCACCGTATAACTCCACAGTTGTATCCCACATGGGATCGCGTCAGGAACATGTCACCTGGTGAACACTTCGCGTCAACGTCCCAGGACGTCGTCACCCCCCACGACGAGCGAAGGAAACACCCCGTCATGCCCCGTCCTCTCCTCGCCCTCTCCACGATGGTCGCCGCCGCCGTCATCACCACGGGCACCCTGGCCGCCCCCGCCTACTCGCAGACCGACGCGGAGCGGAGCGGCTCCTCCGTCCGCGACACGGCGATATCCCGCGCCGAGGCGAACGTGACCCGCCACGCCGACACCTTCGGCTTCGGCGCCGGCCAGGCGCTCCAGGTCAAGGACGTCGTGATCGACGCCGACGGCACTCAGCACGTCCGCTTCGAGCGGACCTACCGCGGCCTCCCCGTCGTCGGCGGCGACTTCGTCGTCCACCAGAAGGCCGACGGGTCGCTGAAGGGCTCCTCCCACGCCAAGGCCCACAAGGTCGCCCTCGCCTCCGTCACGCCCAAGGTCGACGGCAAGGGCACCGCGGCCGGCGCCCTGAAGCGCGCGCAGGGCGTGGTCGACAACGCCAAGTCCACCCCCGAGCTCATCGTCTGGGCCGCCGACGGCACCGCCCGCCTGGCCTGGCGCACCACCGTGCAGGGCCTGGGTGACAAGGGCCAGCCGCACGGTGAGGTGTTCGTCACCGACGCCTCCACCGGCGCCGCGATCGAGAACTACGCCACCGAGCGCGAGGCGGCCGGCACCGGCCACTCCGAGTACACCGGCGACATCACCCTGGACACCACCCTCCAGGCCAACGGCACCTTCGCCCTGATCGACCCGCTCCGCGGCCACATCACCAAGGACGCCCACAACGTCTCGTCCTCGTCCCTGAACAGCTCCTCCGGCACCCTGTTCACCGACGCCGACAACATCTGGGGCGACGGCCGCAAGTTCTCCACCGACCGCTCCACCGCCGCCGTCGACGCCCACGCCAACACGGCGAAGACGTACGACTACTACAAGAGCACCTTCGGCCGGAACGGCATCAAGAACGACGGCCGCGGCGCCACCGTCTTCGTCCACGTCGGCACCAACTGGGACAACGCCCAGTGGTCGGACGCCTGCTTCTGCATGATGACCGGCGACGGCAACGGCACGGTCGACCCCGAGCAGGTCGACCTCGACACCATGGGCCACGAGATGACCCACGGCGTCACCTCCGCCACCGCCAACCTGCGCTACAGCGGCGAGTCCGGCGGCCTCAACGAGGCCACCAGCGACATCTTCGGCACGATGGTCGAGTGGTACGCCAACAACACGGTCGACACCCCCGACTACCTCTTCAGCGACCAGTCCACCCCGCCGTGGCTGCGCCGCATGGACAAGCCCTCCCTCGACGGCCGCTCCGCCGACTCCTGGTCGAAGTCCGTCGGCCGTCTCGACGTCCACAACTCCTCCGGCGTCGGCAACCACTGGTTCTACCTCGCCAGCGAGGGCAGCGGCACCAAGACGATCAACGGCGTCACCTACAACAGCCCCACGTCCAACGGCTCCACCGTCACCGGCATCGGCAACCAGAAGGCCGCCGCCATCTGGTACCGCGCGCTGACCGTCTACATGACCTCCACCACCGACTACAAGGGCGCCCGCGTGGCGACCCTCAACGCGGCGAAGGACCTCTACGGCGCCACCAGCACCGAGTACGCCACCGTGGGCAAGGCCTGGGCCGCGGTCAACGTCCTCTGACCCCTGTTCGATCCTCCTCGGGCCCCGCCGATGCCGGCGGGGCCCGAGGGCGTTGGTGGCGGGGCCGAGGACGTTGGTTGCGGGGTCGAGGACCGTGTGCGCGTGGAGAATCCTTTTCTCTTGGAACGTGGCATTCGGGTGATGTTGGCCCCGCGGCGCACCAACCCGTGCCTAAGATCCACTCCCGTGACAGACAGTCAACACACAGTGGATGAACGGGAGTCGGCAGACGTCGTCATCCTCGGGGCCGGTCCCGCCGGCCTCGTCCTGGCCAACCTCATACAGCGCAGCGGCATCGACTGCGTCGTCCTCGAACGCACCGGGCGCGACCACATCCTGAACCGTGCCCGAGCCGGATTCCTCGCCGCCCACACCGCGCGCGTCCTCCGGCGCCACGGTCTGGACGAAGGACTGCGGCGGCGCGGAAAGGAACACGGCGTCTGCGAGTTCCGCACCGAGGAGGGACGTTTCCGCCTCGACTACTCGGAGCGCGGCAACGGCGAACCCCACACCGTCTACCCCCAGCACGAGCTCGTCGGCGACCTGCTCGCCGCGTACCTCGACGCCGGCGGCCGCATCCGCTTCGGCACCGAGGCACTGGAGGTCGGCGACCTCGACGGCGGCAGCCCCTGGGTGTCGGCCCGGGAACCCGACGGACGCATCGTACGGTGGCGGGCGAAGTACGTCGCCGCCTGCGACGGCCGATACGGCGCGGGCCGCAGCTCCCTGCCGGGCGGGGCCGTAAACCACCAGCGCGACCACGGCGTCACCTGGCTCGGACTCCTCGCCGAGGCACCGCCCAGCATCGACGCCGTCGGATACGCGACCCACCCCCACGGCTTCGCCGGACACATGGCCCGCTCCGCCGACGTCACCCGCTACTACCTCCAGGTCGAGCGCGGCACCGCCGCCGGCGAATGGAGCGAGGAGCGGATCTGGGACGAACTCGACGTGCGGATGCGCGGCGCCGAGTACGGCCCCCTGCGGCGCGGCCCGATCCTCCAGCGCACCGTCGTCGACCTGGAGTCGGACGTGCTCGACACGCTCCGGTACGGCTCCCTCCTCCTCGCCGGCGACGCCGCCGGCCTGATCAGCCCCTCCGCCGCCAAGGGCGCCAACCTCGCCGTACTCGAAGGCGAACTCCTCGCCGAGGCGATCACCGCCGACCTCCACCGCGGCGAGCCCGAACCGCTCGCCGCCTACTCGGAACGGTCCCTGACGCACATCTGGCGCGCCCAGGAGTTCTCCCACTGGATGATCGGCCTCCTGCACAGCGGCTCGTCCTTCGAGGAACGCATGGGCCGGGCCCGCATGGACGCGCTGCGGACCTCACGCACCCACCAGGACTGGTTCGCCGAGCAGTACGTCGGCATCTGACCACCCGTCCCCCCACGCTTCAAGGCCCCGGCCGCCCGCCGTCCGGGGCCTGATCCCCTTCGCTCTTCTCCCGAGGATGCCCGCTGATGAGTACCCCTGCCATGGCGCCCGGTCTCGCACCCGACGACCTCCGGCGCCTGCGCGCCACCACCGAGTTCGTCCGCGAACAGGAGACCTCCGTCCTCCTCTCCCGCGTCCTGCCCGGCCTCGACGGCCCCGAACTGCGGGCCGTGGCCGACCGCTGCCGCTTCGCCCACGCCGCCCTCCTCGTCTTCCCGGCCGCGCTCCCGGGCCTCCGGGCCGGACTCGCCGCCTGCGGGCTCCCCGAGGACCCGGGATCCCAGCCGAGCGTCGTCGTCCGCGACCGCCTCGCCGCCCGCCACGGACTCGACGCCGCCGATCTTGACGTAAGGATTCTCCGGCCCGTCGTACCCGGCCCCGGCGGAGAGCACCGTACGGTCGAGATCTTCGCCCTCGCCGTACCCCCGGCCGCCGAGCCGCCCGCCACCTCCGTGGTGCCGGCCCTCTCCGCGCTCGCCGCCCACGAGCGCCACCACGACCACGAGGCCCACCTCGCCTTCGACGTCTACCGCCCCGACCCCCTCGTCCTCAGCGGCCTCCGCGCCAGCCTCGCCCGGCACGGCGCCGTCCCCGACGGCGGCGGCTACAACCCCCACGAGGACGGCACCGTCTTCTACTTCGCCACCCCCACCCACACCAAGACCGACTACCGCCGCATGGAGCTGTACGCGAGCGGCGACCACCGCGACCTGCTCGCCGAACACCTGGCGGACCAGGAAACAGGCACAGCCTCCGGCGACGGCCTAGGCGTCGGCATCGGCCTCGGCGTCGACATCGGCGATGGCCTCCGCCTCGGCGATGGCGCGACCGCACCCACGGCCCCCGAATCCCGGGCGGCGGAAACGCTCCTGCGTCAGCTGACCGGAGCCTGGACCACCCAGGCCCTCGCCACCTGCGCCGAACTGCGCCTCCCGGAGGCCCTCAGCCCGGACACGCCCCTCGGCGTCCCGCGCCTCGCGGAGGCCGTCGGCGCGCATCCGCAGGCCCTGGAAACGCTGCTGCGCTACCTCGCGATGCTCGGCGTGGTCACCGAGGACCACGACGGATTCCGCCTCACCACCGCCGGCCTGCTGCTCCGCGAGGACGCCCCCGGCTCGATGCGCCCCCTGGCACAGATGTACGGCGGCCCCTTCTACCAGTCCTTCGGGCAGCTGACCCACTCCGTCCGGACCGGCGAACCGGGCTTCGACCACCTCTACGGCGAGAACCACTTCCTCCACTTCGCCAAGGACCCCGTCCTCGCCGCCACCTTCGACCGCTCCATGGCCGCGAGCTCCCGGATGTTCGACCCGCTGCCCTCGCACCCCGTCCTCACGGACGCCGCGTCCGGCCCCGCACCCCGCACGGTCGTCGACGTCGCCGGCGGCACCGGCGAACTCCTCGGGCGAGTCCTCGCCGCCCACCCGTCCCTGCGCGGAGTGCTCCTGGAACGGCCGCACGTCGTCGCCGCCGCACGCGACCGGCTCGCTACCGCCGGCGTCGCCGACCGCTGCGCCTTCCAGACGGGCGACTTCGCCGACGTACCGCCGGCGGGGGACGTGTACCTGCTTTCCCGGGTCCTCCACGACTGGGACGACGACCGGTGCCGCGACATCCTCCGCCACCTGGCCCGCGCGATGCCGCCGCACGCCGACCTCCTCATCGTCGAACGCCTCCTGCCCACCGACGCCACCCCGTCCCTCGCCACCGCCTGGGACCTCCACATGCTCTGCAACACAGGCGGCCGCGAACGCCGCGCCGACGAGTACGCGCAGCTTCTCGACGCCGCCGGCCTCGAACTCGTCGGCCACCGCCCGCTCCCCCTGGACGCCCACGTCCTCCACGCACGAAAGCGCTGAGAACACCCGAGAGGGGCCGCCGACACGCGGCGGCCCCCGTCGGCCGTGTGCCTAGGGCAGTCCGGCGCGCGTCACGTCACGACGCCTTGCCGAAATGGACGACGAACATGCCGTTCTCGAGATACGGCTTCGTCACATACAGCTCGTACTCGCCGGTGTCCGCGTTGCGGGTGGCGCCGGCGAACACCTTCTCCCCGAGCAGGGCCGCGTTCGTCGTGATGCTCTTGGCGATGACACCGAGACACTCCTCGACCCCCGCGTCGCCCGAGAGCTCCGCCGAGAAGTCGACGGCGAGGGTCGGTTCCTTGAGCACCAGACAGATGTCGACGGTCGTACGGGCGGGGATCCTGAGGTCGGCCGGGAAGCGGACCCGCAGCACCGAGCCGCCTTCATAGCCCCCCAGCTCGACCCGCGAGGCGGGAGCCGCCTCGAAGTCGGCGCAGTACGTGTCCGGCGACACCTCCGTGAGCCGGAAGTCGATCCCCGCCGAGGAGACGGGCGCGCCGTTCCTGAACACCGCCACCTCCGAGAAGGTCAGCAGCGTGTCGCCGAAATCCACCTTCTCCGTGTGGATGTCCGTCCCCGTCCCCGGCCACATCAGCAGATCGCCCGACGTGATCCTCCCGACCGGCCCGATCCGCACCTTCAACTCGGTGTCCGTGGACCCCGGCTCCGGGCGCGCACACGCTCCCATCCCGCCGATCACCACACAGTTGTTCCTCACGTGCGGCGCGAAACCGCGCCCCCTCAGCGTCACCACCGTGCCCTCCCGCCCTTCAGCGGGCTCCACGGACTCGATGGACACGGCCTTACGGGTCAGCATTGCGCTGTTCCTCCTCGCCTGTTCGACCTGCCATGACACGCCCCGGCGCCGCCAGAGTGCGGAAACGCCGGGCGCCGCACCGAGTGAACCGGCCCCCGGAGCCGGGCGGCGGGACCCCGGCCGTCCGTGCACTCGAACGGGACGGCAGAAACGAAAAGCCACGTCTGTTCGGTCGGTAGCACTCACGGGTGACAACGCGCCGGGGCGCGTACGCCGGTACGTCATCGGCGCGTACGCCAGTACGTCATCGGCGCGAGCGGAACTCCCGGTGCGTCCGCACCATGTCCTGCTCCTGACCGAGCGTCATCCCCTCCAGGCGGAGATGGCTTCCGGACCCGGCGCGCGCCCCCGCCTGCTCGTGCGCGAAGAGGAACAGCAGGCGGGGGAACTCGGCGAGGAGCGTCTCCAGGAGCCGGTCGTCCGGAGGGTGACGGAGGACGATGGTGAAGGGACCCGACCGCTCCTCGTGACGGGCGAGATGGTGATCCAGAGCCGCGTCGTCGCACGGTATGTCGAACAGGATCTCGTGGAGGAGTACGTCCCTGATCTCCGCGATCAGCTCCTCGGCGAACCCCCCGGCACCCATCCCGGGGACCGGCTTGTGAACCACCCAGGGCACGGGGCTCTCGCTCGCCCTGCGGACGTACATGTCCGGCGTCTCCCCGAGCGTCGACCGCAGCAGCGCGACCCGGTCCCCATCCACCGACGCCACCCGTCGCAGGCCCTCGGCGTCGTCCTTCGGAACGCGCGCGAAGGGGACCACCGTATCGACGAGGTCGGCACGGCACTCCGGTTCCCGCACCTGGTGCAGAAAGCTCTTGAACGCGTCCTTCAGCGCGCACGGATCGCCCGGCTGCCGCACCGGCCGCTCCGCGAGCAGCCCCTGGGCGACCCGATGGCGGGAGTGGTCGGTGGCGTACGCGAGGGTGGCGACGCCCAGGACCGAGGCCGTCCTCTCCAGAGCGGCGTCGGAGACGTCGCTGATCAGCCCCGCCACGAACTCGGTGACCTCGGGATGCGGCACCCCACCCATCCGCTCGACCAGCGGCCGGAGGGCCGAGACGACCTCGTCGGGCGGAGCCCCCGGACCGGCCTCGGCCGGCCAGTCGACCATGTCGAAGCGCCCGAGGTCCAGCTTCTCGAGAGCGGATCCCTTGAGGTCGGCGCGCCCTACTCCGGGCAACAGCACCGGAATGAGCGCGTACTTGCCGTCACTGGCCACCCGCTCGGCAAGGGCGATGATCACCTCCTCCGCGACGTAGAACGAGCTCAGCGCGTGCGGCGAGATGAGGACGATCAGCCCGTGGGCGCTCTTCACCTCCCTGAGGACCTCCTCGTTCCACTCGACACCGCCGATCAGGACGGACCTGTCCACCACGGGATCACAACCGCCACCGCGGACATGGGCCTCCATCGCGTCGAGGTACTTGACGCAGCGGCAGCCGCTCTCGGGGGTGCACTTCGACGAGCTGTGGCTGAGGAAGATCCGGGGACGCGCCATGGCCGCTACACCTCGGTGCGCAGGGAAGACGCTCCGGCGAGGCGGAGCAGCCAGCGGACGCTCATGCCCGGAATCGCGACGTTCGCGGGCTTCCCGGGACGACTCTCGAACACGGTGCCGTCGACGAGGTCCAGCAGGCGCCACGCCGACTCGGCGCGCCAGACCCGCTGGGGATCCATGGTGACGAACGTGTGCCGGGGGGTGTAGTTCGCCAGGCAGACGATCGTCTCCTCACCGTGTGTGCGGAGTGTCGCGAACGTCCCCGGACTGGACGGGAAGTTGTCCACGGTGCCTCGGGAGAGGGCCAGATGCGCACGGCGCAGCCTGAGGAGGGCGGCGGCCCCCGGCTCGCGCAGCAGGTCGAGCGGCAGCGCGGGGCAGCCGGGGAGGCCGAGCAGAACGGCGGCCGCCAGTCGCCGCTGGGCCGGGTCGAGGCCGCCGGGCAGTACGTGCTGCCACTGCAAGCCCGGACGAGCCGAGTACCGAGAGGACTGTGCCCTCGCCAGGACGAAGAGCGCGGTCCATGCGTCATCCGATGGGTGGTCGGCCTCGCGGATACCCCGGGCCAGGGCGTCACCGAGGGACGAGGTCGCCATGTGGAACATGGCGCCTGGGTCGGCCGGACCGGCCGCCGCGAAGTCCTCGTCGGCGGTCCGGGACGGCGGGCCGCCGCGCACGAGCACGCGATCCTCGTATCCGTCGAGGAGGTGGTGCAGGTCGTTCAGGAGCCGTCGGCCGGTGCCTTCCACCGCGTGGAGGCGGACGCCGCCGGCGCCCCGGTCGAGCAGACGGCGCACACCGTCGTAGACCCTGGCCTTGGCGACCGGGCTCAGCCTGCCGAACTCTCCCTCCGGGAGGAGGAGGTCGACGATGACGCGGATGCCGTGCCGATCGGCGGCCTCGACCACGCCGGCGACGGCTCCGAGATCGTGGGCTACGGGCCCGCCGGGCACGATGCCCCGTGGGTCGCTGACGAAGACAGGCGGTACGAGGGGGCCGACCGCAAGGCACCGCACTCCGGCGGCGGCGATCTCCGGCATCTGTTCCACCAGCTCGGAGGCGAGCTCCCCGCGCGCCCCCAGGTCGCCCGTCTCGGCCATGGCGCACCCGCGGAACCACGGCGGCACCGCAGGGCCGGGCCGATCCTCCACGGCCTCGGGCGCGACGAGGTGGCGGCGACCATCCTCGGTCCGCAGCTCCACCGGACCTCCCTCACCGCTGACGATCCATCCGCCGTCCCGGTGGGCGAACACGCGGTCCGCGTGGACGGCCAGGTCCGTCTCCCGCGGCCTCCGCCGCTCGACATCGCCGAGGTGCCAGACCAGCATGCGTTCGTCACCGCCGACCGCGGCCACCCACTGGCCGTCGGTGCTCACGGCGAGGCCCGTGATCGCCCAGGGGGCCGTACCGAGGAGGAATTCCTGGCGGCCGTCATCGCGCCACGCCGTCACGGCGCCGTCGAGCCGTCCGCCCACGATCCATGCCCCGTCGCCGCTCCCCGTCACCGTCGTGAAGCCGATGCCCAGGAGCTGCTGGGGGGATCCGAAGTAGTCGGCCCTGCACAGCCACAGGTCGCCCACCCCGTCGACCAGGGCCACGCCGCCCCCGTCCGGGGACTGCCAGGTCGCACTGACGCCCGCGACAGGGTGCCCGCACCGGAATGCCGGCCTCGAAGCACTTCGGAGGAGGAGTTCGCCGTCGGAGACGAACAGGGCCGTCAGCTCTTCGGCCCCGGCGCCGAAGGACAGACTCACCAGCTCCCCGTCACCCGTCATGGTCGGCCCGCTCTCCACGCCGCGCCGCCCCGGCGCGTACTGCTGGACCGCGTTGTCCTGGATCCAGGCGAGCCGGCTTCCGTCGGCGGACAGGGTCAGGCTGTGGCGTGCGGTGCCGCTCGGCCAAGGGGCCACCTCGTCCATCACGGTGCCGTCGCCGTTGTGCAGCACGATCGTCCCGTCCTTCATGAGGACCGCGTAGTGGGCGCGTGTCCGGCCCGTCACGTCCCCGTCACGGGGTGCCTTCGCTGCGACAGCCACCTCGCTCGCGGCCCCCGGATGGGCGAGGGTTATCCACACCTTGCCCGATCCCCGCAGCTGCTGCACCACGGTGACCGGCAGGGAGACGCTCTGCCCCCGCCGGATCTCCAGGCGGTGGAGAGCGGTGTGCCGGGCGGGTACCAGCGTGCTCCGCACGTCGAGGCGCACGGTGTGTCCGCCGACGGCGCGTATCGGCAGGCTGTCCGCGGCCGCCGGGTAACTGACCACCACGCCGCCCGGCCTGGCCCGTACGCCGACGGTGACCTCGCGCCGGACGAGGGCGCGGGCACCGTCGGTGACCGACGCGGGGCGATCGAAGCGGTCGGTCGGCGGCTCGATGCCGAGCCTCTCCGAGGACGCGACCTGGATCCGCCACGCGTCGTCGAGGCCGAGGACCTCCTCGGGGAGGCGGGGCAGGTAGCGGAGCGCCCATCGGCCGAGGTCGTCCGCCGCGTCGTCGGCGTCGGCGGCGACCGCCATGAGCATCCGCCGGAGTCCGGCCCGTACGACGCGGTCCGCCGTCTCGGACGGGAAGAGCGCCTCCCAGGTCAGCTCCTCGAACCAGCGCACCACGGGGGGTGACTCGCGATGCGCCTCCTCGGTGAACTTCCTGATCGCCACCGCGGACGTCGGGTCCCGCCGGGCCAGTCGGCCCCGCAGGACCTCGGCAGCCCCGCTGTCGAGCAGAAGCATGTGCTCGCCCGCCGCCTCCACCAGCGGCGAGAACCACAACTCCGCCTCCAGGCCCGCGGTGGAATCGGGCACGAAGCGCAGCCGGGCGCGGCGCAGGAACGCCCGCTCGACACCGGCGGCGAGACAGAGGGATTCGGCCAGGCGGACGAGGTCGGGCCTCACCTCGGCGAGTTCGGTGATGAAGTCCTCCATGTCCCTGTGGACGGACAGCCCCTCCGTGCCCCGTTCCCCTCCGCGCCCGGTCACTACAGCCCCACTGCTCTGCGCACCCGCGCCGTCGTCTCCTGCGCACGCCGGATCGACATGTCGCGCGTGAGGGGGATGAAGGCGACGCGCCTGCGTAACACCTCGGGATACGCGTATGCCTGATAAGGCGTCAGGCATACGACGGGGCAGCCCGCGTGGACGACGGATTCGACGAACGCCTGCCACTCGCCCGTACCCGCGACGGTCGAGCCGGAGAACGGCGGGCGCATCCGCCCGAGATCGGAGAAGAGGACGACCGGCGTGCCAGGCGCCGGCGGCCGGTACGGGTCACGGGCGAGCGGATCGTCGCGGACCACCCCGCGCCGGGGGGTGCCGCGGAACCGCAGCACCTCGACCCTGTCCCGTCCGGCGATGCTGCCCAGGAGGTCGCTCAGCCAGATCCGGTCGTCCTGGAACGGCACCATCGCCTTGCCGTGGTCGAGCAGGAGCTGCACACCGCGCCGGGTGGTGAGGCGCCGCCGGCGCGGGATCGCGACCAGCGCCTTCTGGCGGGCGACCCCGCGGAGAAGGGCCGCCTGGTCGCAAACGGTGCTCTCGGCCGGCACCGCCACGGCTCCGAACATCACTCCGCGCGCCCAACCCTGCTTCCAGGGCGGTTCGTGGCGAAGCCCGGTGGTCACGGTGGGGCGACGGAGCAGTTCGGCCTCGGGGCCGCTCGGCACGGTGGTCTCCTCGATGACCGCCGCGCCGACGACCGGCGCGGACAGGCCGTCGAGCGTCGTGAGGGAGAAGTCGACCGGGCGGTCGGCGCGCTGCCCCGCGCGTCGCGGGGCGGGCGCCCGACGAGGTGTCGGCGACGCGTCGGCCGGTCGGTCCGGGACCAACCTCGCCCGCACGGCAGAGGCCTCGCCCACGTGCCGGGCCTCTGCCTCGGTGCCGCCGTCGTCGGCCATGCGGACCGGACCGGCCGGCCGGGCCACCGGAGACGGCCGGTCGGCCGCGGTTGAGGGTACGAGGGCGGGCACGTCAGGCCCGAGCCCGAGCAGAGCGGCGATGGCGGCCACCGTCTCGGAATCCGAGGCCCGTAACCCCGCGGTTGCCCGGACCAGGTCGCCGAGGAACACCTCCCCCCGCGCGCTCACGCGAAGGACTCCAGTCCCTCGCGCCGCTTGTAGAGCGTGATGGCACGCAGCTGGTCCCACTCCTCCGTCCCCGGTACGACACCCAGCTGCAGACAGGCCTTCACCGCGTCCAGGAACTCGGCCGTGCTCGGACCCGCCTCGGAATCCGCCATCTTCCCGCGGGCGAAGAGGATGGCGTCCGCCACCTGCCCGGCGAGGTCCTCGTCGTAGTCGTCCCCGAGGTGTGAGGCCGCCACCTCCAGGAGGTGCTCGCGCGACGGCGCACCCAGTACGAAGACGACGCAGCGCCTCAGGAACGGCCGGGGCAGCTCGCGTTCGTCATTGGAGGTGATGACGACGAGGGGTTCCATGCCCGGCTGCGCGGACACGTTCAACCGGTCGTCCCACGGCTTCGGGAACGACAGCGAACCCAGCGGACCCAGAAGGCTGTTGGGGAGATCGGGGTCCGCCTTGTCGATCTCGTCGATCAGGACCACGGACCGCCGGCCCCGCTCGGCCTTGAAGGCCCGCCAGAGCGGGCCGTGGGCGTAGTACGTGCCGATGGGGCACAGCTTCTTGGCCTGCGCGTCGTTCAGTCGTCGCAGCGCGTCGAACCGCCACAGCAGGTCCTCGGGTTCCGTCCTCGCCGTCACCACGTGCTGATGGAAGTCCCAGCCGAGGATGCGGGCGACGTTCGGGGCGAGCGACGACTTGCCCGAGCCCGGCGGCCCGAAGAGCAGGAGGGGGCGGCCGGTCTTGAGCGCGACGTTGACGGCCAGCACGACCTTCTCGTTGTCGAAGACGTACACCTCGCCGTCGGTCGCGTACCGCGACGCGCCCTCGCGGGTCTCGTCGCCCCTGCCTTGAGCGGGGTCGAACTCCTTCTCGTACTGCAGCACTTGCCCCTACCTCGGCCGCCGGTCAGTCCTGTCATTCTGCACCGCCCCGCCCTGCCTCACGTGTGGATGCGGAGACCCGGCAGCACGGCCACGCCCTTCAGCCGCTTCCCCAGCCGGGCCGGGGCGAAGGGATCACGCTCGACCGGGAGATAGAGGGCGCGCAGCCGGCCCGCCGAGGCCAGCGTGTCGAGCACCTCGTCGGCCGGTGTCGGCGAGATCTCCAGGAACATCACGCCGGTCGAGGCCAGTGCCGACAGGTCGAGCAGCCGGAAGCAGTCGGAGATCACCAGCGTGCGCAGCCTGGGCAGCCCCGCGAGGTCGTCGAGGTGCGTCAGGGACGGGTTGTCGTCGATCACGAGCGTGTGGAGGAGCGGCGCCCGCCGCAGCGCGGAGAAGTCCGCCACGTCTCCGCGGTACTGGAGGCGACCCCCGTCGCCCGTGGCTCCTCTCTGCGCCACCCG
Source organism: Streptomyces sp. NPDC037273 (assembly GCF_055603625.1). Classification (NCBI taxonomy): domain Bacteria; kingdom Bacillati; phylum Actinomycetota; class Actinomycetes; order Kitasatosporales; family Streptomycetaceae; genus Streptomyces; species Streptomyces sp. NPDC037273. The sequence continues at coordinate 7,338 of NZ_JBVJVO010000026.1, read as the reverse complement.
CCCTTGGTTCCGGGGGAGTTCGGTCGACCTGGCGGCGGGCGTCCGGCCGACGGTCTCGTGGTTCCAGGTCTCGACGACGAGCGGGGAGAGAGAGCGGGGCCCGGATCGGAACCGTTCGCCGTCGTCCGCCGGTTCCGGAGCGGGCGGAGTCGGTGCCGGGACCCGTGCCCGGTATGCCTCGGCTTCCGGTCCTCCGATCATCTCGACTGTGAGCAGCAGGAGTTGCGTGGTGGGGTCGTCCGGTACCAGGTCCTCAGGATCGGGAAGAAGTGGCAGGACGCTCGCGCCGCCGCGGGCCAGCGCGAGCGCGCCGTCCGCGGTGCGGGGCGGGATGATTTCCCCCAGGCGCGCCTCGACCTCCTCGCGGACGCGGTGGTCGAGCTCCGGCACTTCCCGGACGGCCTCGGCGGCCAGTGGCCAAAGCTGCCAGCTGAGCTCGGGCTCCACTTGGCCGCGGCTCAGCAGTGCCTCGATGAGTCCGGTCCGTTCTCTCGGTCGCGCGTATCCGACGGCGTGGAGGAAGACGCCCCGCCACTGCTCCTCGCCGACGCGCCGGAGCAGCTCGGTGATGGAGTCACTCTCCAGGAGGTCCTTCGCGGCGAGGAACTCCTGAAGCGAGCGATGGGTGAAAGCGACGCTCCGTCCACCGGGCGAGGTCAGGACGCCGCTGTGCCTGAGCATCCGCCCGAGGACCTCCCCGGCGGCGTCGTCCGCAAGGGAGGGAAGCGCATGGGAAAGGGCTGCCGCCGTCTGCCGGCGCGCCTGCGCGAGGCTTGCCTCCCGGAGCCCGTTCCGTTGCAGGAACACGGCGATCCGCTGGAGGACCATCACCTGTTGGGTATCGGAGAGCAGCAGTTCGTCAGGCGAGTCGAACGGGGCGGCGGGGGGCCGGCTCAGGAGCATCGTGAGAATGGCACGGCACAACTCGGCTCGGTTCAGGGGAGGATGGAGGCCGCGTTCGTAGTACGTCGTGCAGAGGTAGGAACAGATCAGGGGATTGGCCACCAGCTCCCTCAGGGTGGGATGCGTCTCGACGTCCCCGAGGAAAGACTCTCTGGCCCGGACCGTGGCCCTCATGTTCCTGGAGGGAAGGAACTCGTCCCGCCATAGTTCGACGAAGTGCCGCACATCGGAAACGTGCATGGGATTGAGGTCGAAGTCCTGGAAGTCGAACGACGTCAGGCCCCTGTCGACCTCCCTCCCGCGCTTGGCCACGAGGCAGGCGGTGTGGGGGTAGGCCTTCAGGATCTCGCGGAGCCAGGCCACCGTGACCTGCTGGTCGCCAGGGGAGGCCTCGTCGAACGCGTCGACGAGCAACAGTCCGCGTCCGGCCACCAGTACCCGCTCGATCCAACCGGGAGACGCCAGGGAATCCGGCAGCTTCACGTCGAGACCGCGCAGGAGACCTTCCGCGTCGCCCGTGGCGTGTCCTCTTCGCAGGGAGCCCACGGTGAAGGGGAAGGGCACCAATCCGTCACCCGTGAGGCGGGCGAGCCCGCGAGCACGCTCCTCGACCGACCTCCGGATCAGCGTCGTCTTCCCGGACCCCGCGACCCCGCGGAGCACCGAACGCCGCCCCGGACCGATGACCTGCTCCGCGGGAAACGCCGGCCCGCCCCCGCTCGCGGGGACGGCGGTCAGCGGAACGTAGACCTCGGCCGCCTCGACGGGCTCCCCATCCGCCCTCCTTCGGCGTCGTGGAATGAGCAGCTCGGCGTATCGGCGCTCGATCTCGAGGTCCCGGGTCCCGCCGTCCAGCGCCCCCTCGCTCACCCGACGGTCCACCTGATCATCCACGCCTCGTTCTGGATGGAGACGGCGTGCTCGCACCTCTGGACGAGCTCCGCGGCCGCGTCCTCGCTCCGGTCGGCGCTCCCGGCCCAGCGGCCGAGCAGCCGCTCCAGTTCCTCGGCCGTGCGGAGGAACTCCAGGTGCTGGTAGGCGTATCGCTGCGCTATGCCGTGGGCGGTGACCGCGATCGTGACCGAGGCGGCGACGCCGACCCAGGCGGCGAGGCCTCCGAGGGAGAACGCGCCGGCGGCGGCGGCGAGCAGTGCGCCCAAGGCTCCCAGGGCGAGCTCGACCTTGCCAAGGCGCTCGACCCTGGTTTGCATCCATGCGGCCTTGGGCCGGTAGTAGCCGTCGATCTGGCCGCGCAGGCGGTGCCGCACGTAGCTGTCGACGTCGACCACCGGCGGCAGCGACCGGACCTTCGGCGAGACGCCTGAGGTGTGGCGTAAGAGGTCGGTGGCGTCGCTGCGGAACGCGTCGACCCGGTCGGCGAGCAGCGTCACGGCCTGGTCCCGGTCCCGGTAGGGCCCGACGCCGGCGAGGCACGTGTAGACCTCGCCCTTGAGGGCCTCCGACACCGCGCGGGTGCGGATCCAGTCGCTGAGGCGGCCGGGGCCTCCGCGGTGGGCGAGCAGGGGAGACGCGCCGGCGGCCAGTGCGGCGAGGAAAGCGAGTGCCGCTCCCACGCCCTTGTTCCAGTCCATGGCCTGCGCGGCGGCCGTGGCGAGCACCGCGGCTGTGACGGCCAGTGTCAGCGCCCTGGAGCGTGCCGCCTCCACCTGCGTCTTCAGCCGGTTCGCGCTCTGGGACCAGATGCTCTGCTGGTCCCAGACCTTCTGTATCGCCACGTGCTCCTGGGTCACTGTCACGCGTCGATTCTGACGCCTGCTCATGTCCCGCGCCACGAAACAGTAGTTCGCGATGTCGACTCGCGCGGGAACGCGCCCTTCCTGGGCCCGCCTCCTTCGCTCGCGCGGGGGAGTGTGCGACGGTGGACGCATGCCAGTCCCCGTGATTCTCGACTGCGATCCCGGACATGACGACGCCTTCAACATCCTGCTCGCCGCCGCGCATCCCGCGATCGACCTGCTCGCGATCACCACGGTCGCGGGGAACCAGACGCTGGAGAAGACCACGCTGAACGCCCGCAGGGTCTGTTCGGTGGCGGGGATCAAGGGTGTGCCGGTCGCGGCGGGGCGGGACAGGCCGCTGCACGGGCCGGCGAGGGTCGCGGAGGACATTCACGGGGAGTCGGGCCTGGACGGGCCCGGTTTTGCGGAGGGGGAGCCGGAGGTGCCGCGGGACCCGCGCGACGCCGTCAGCCTGATCAGGGAGACGCTGCTCGCGCACCCGACACCGGTGACGCTCGTCCCGACGGGGCCGCTGACGAACATCGCGGTGTTCCTGCTCGCGCATCCCGAACTCGTGGGGCGGATCGAGCGGATCGTGCTGATGGGCGGTTCGACGGACCGAGGCAACACGACACCCGCCGCCGAGTTCAACGTTCTCTGTGATCCGGAGGCGGCGGACATCGTGTTCCGCAGCGGGCTGCCCGTCACGATGTTCGGGCTCAACGCCACCCACCAGGTACGGGCCACTCCTGAGGTGATCGCGCGGATCGCGGCCCTCGGGACGCCGCTCGCAGGGCTCTGCGTCGATCTGCTCACGTACTTCGCGTCGACCTACCGTGAGGTGTTCGGCTTCGACGCGCCCCCGCTCCATGATCCGCTGACCGTCGCCCACCTCATCGACCCGTCGCTCACCAGGTTGGTGCGGGCGGCGGTGGCCGTAGAGCTGAACGGCACCCACACGCGGGGCGCCACGGTCGTGGACCTGCACGGGGTGACGGGGCGGCCCGCCCAGGTCGACGTCGCCGTGGAGGTCGACGCCGACCGGTTCTGGGACCTGATCGTGGAGGCCGTACGCGCGCTCGGCGGTCCGGCGATCCCGGCCTGATCGGAGTACGGGGAGAGGGAGCCGCCGCTACGGCTGGGCGTCGAGCCAGCTCAGCTTGTGGCCGTAGAGGACGCGCTGGCAGTAGTCCGTGCCGGCGGGGTCGGCCGGGTCGCGGGTGGAGGTGCAGTCGGAGGCCGAGCCGGGGCGGTGCTCCGAGAGGGACCAGAGGCGGCCGGTGCCGCGATCGATGTAGAGGTCCTCGGCGCCACGGGCGGTCTTGACGGCCGCTCCCTTCTGTACCAGTTGGCCGTTGCTCCACTGGTAGCGCCAGAGGTTCCCGGGCTCGTCGGTGCCCTTGGACTCGTTGACGTACAGGGTGCCGCCGGCGGCCGCCGCGCCCTGGGCGCCGCCGTTGGTCAGCGGCAGGTAGTTGGCCCAGCCTTCGGCGGTGACGTCGGCCGAGCGGCCTTCGAGGTCGGCGACGGGGTAGGAGGCGATCCGGCCGGTGGAGGGGTAGCCGGTGGCCGGACGGCAGTACTCGCCCATGAGGAGGCGGTCAGGGGTGGTGCTGCGGTCGAGGGAGATGTACGAGGCCTTGGGGGCGCCGGTCGACACACAGGCGTAGGACCCGGCCGGGTTGCTCTGGGTCGCCTTGAACTTCCAGGCGGCGACCTGCGGCATCACGTAGCGGTAGCCGAAGCTGTACCAGACGTTGTCGTGGCGGCCGACCTTTGTCTTGTCCTGGACGTCGGCCGTCGTCTTCACACCGTCCGTGTCCGCGCCCATCGCGTCGTGCGTGGCGGGGTCGCCGTCCGGGTCCAGGTCCATGATGTAGCGCATGTCGAAGACGCGCAGGCCGTTGCGGGTGTCGGCGACGTACAGGTAGTTGCCGTACCAGACGATCCCGCCGGCGTGGACGCCCTTCTGGATCGGGTACTCGGAGGCGTGCAGCCCGTCGAAGGAGACGTGGTCGGCGGAGTTGATGTACGTCCAGCCGAGCAGCACGTGGCGGTACTTGATCTCGGGGCTGCCGGTGGCCGGGTTGGTCCGGCTCTGTACGAAGGTGATCCGGACGCCCTTCTGGTTGCAGGCGTCGTCGGCCTCCAGCTCGGCCGTGGTGCAGTCACCGGTCGCCGGGTTCGGGTCGGTCTCGCGGCCCGGGTCCCAGCCGTCGTACGAGGCGAACAGCTGGATGTTCCCCGCCGTGCCCCACAGTTCGTTGTCCTTGGCGTCGGACACGCCGCTGAAGCCCTGGGGCACCCACTCGCGCGACGTCGAATCGTCGCTCTGTAGGCAGTACTTGATATCAGGATCGGACGCGGTGCCGAACGGGTCGCGGGAACACCACGGATCCACCGTCCGGTTCGCGCCGATCAGCAGGTTCTGCACACCCGACTTGGGCAGCACCGAGTCAAGCCGCGTCACCCGCGTCGTGGTCTCGGCGTTCAGCGCGCCCGGCGACATCGTGAAGTCACCCGGCACGGCCGCGCCACCCGGCGACGTCCAGGCCTCCGCCGCCATCGGCGACGCGACCGCCTCGGCCGCCAGCGGCTCCTGGACCGTGGAATCCGCGGCCCCGCGCGGAACGTCCCCGGCCTGGGCCGGAGTCACCAGACCGGTGAACGCGAGCGAGGCCGCGGCGGCTGCCGTCAGCCAGGCTCGACGTATTCGCCTTGAGGGCATGTGAGGTCGCCTCCGTTGCTCGTGTGTCGGACAACTCGACTGCCGGACAACTCGTGTGCCGGACAACTCGTGTGTCAGACAACTCCTGTGTCGGACAGGTCGAACGGAGCCTTCCAGAACGCCGGTACGAGACGACCCCCCGGCGGCAATTCGGTGCAGGACCTGCCGCCGACCCGCACAAGATCCACACGGGGCCTGGGAGATCCGGATGACGGCAGGTCAGAAGCGTTGCGCCGGTGACCGCTTCCCCCCTCAGAGAGCCGGACGGCCGCCCCAGGGACGTACCGACTCGACGGCCGAGGCGACCCGGAACACGGTCGCGTCGTCATAGGTGCGCCCGACGATCTGCACACCCGTCGGCACGCCCGTCGAGGCGAACCCGGACGGGACGCTCAGGACCGGGCAGCGGCTGGCGATGTTGAAGACCGTGGTCATCGCCGCCTCCAGATAGGTGTCGAGCTCGACGCCGTTGATCACGACCTTGGTGGAGAGGTAGTCGTCGTCCGCCCGCAGCGCCGGGATCGCCGTCGTCGGGCACAGCAGCACGTCGTAACGGTCAAGGAGCACGCCGAGCGTCGTCTGGATCGACGCCTCCAGTTCGAGACCCCGCATGATGCTGCCCGGCTCACGCACCGCCTCGGCGGTCCGCTCGGCGAAGTCCAGCGCGTACGCGTTCAGGAGGTCGCCGTGCTCGGCGGCGACCGACGCGACGTACGGGCCGAAGATCGACCCGAAGTGGATGTGCGCCGCCTCCATCACCTGCGCACGCGTGAGGGGAACCTCCACCTCCTCGACGACAGCCCCCGCCGTCCGCAACGCCTCCGCGACCGCGCGCGTGTTGGCCTCGACCTCGGGATCGACCGGCCAGTCCCCGAGCGTCACCGAAAGCGCCACCCGCAGCCCCGTCACGCCCTCGAAACGCTCCGGCAGAGTCAGCTTCGGCCGCAGTGACACCGCGTCGAGGTGATGCGGACCCGCGATCACGTTCTGCAGCAGCACCACATCGGCCACGGTCCGCGCCATCGGGCCGTCATGGCAGTACGTGTCGAGGTTGAACGGCGCCATCGCCGGCACCCGGCCGTACGGCGGCTTGTACCCGACCGTGCCCGTGAACGACGCCGGGATGCGGATCGAACCGCCGATGTCCGAGCCCGTCGCCAGCGTCGTCTCACCGGCCGCCAGCGCCGCACCGGCACCCCCCGACGAACCACCCGGACTGAACTCCAGGTTCCACGGATTGCGCGTCACACCCCACAGCCGCGACTGCGTGAACGCCGCACAGCTGAACTCCGGCGTCGTCGTCCGCGCGTGCACGATGCCACCCGCCGCCCGCACCCGCTCCACCACCGGGTGCGTCTCGTCGGCGATCTCGTCCCGGAACGCCAGCGAACCGTCCGTGCTCCTACGGCCCGCGATCGGCTGCTCCTCCTTCGTCGCCACCGCGAGCCCCTCCAGCGCCCGCGGCGCCTGCCCCTTGCCCCCGTACCGCGCCTCCGCCTCGCGCGCCGCCGCCATCGCCTCCTCGAAGGTCCGCTCGGCAAGCGCGTTCACCTTCGACTCGACGGCCTCCGCGCGCGCGATCACCGCGCCCATCAACTCGACCGGAGACAACGACCGGTCCCGGAAGCGCGACAGCGCTTCGGCGGCCGGCATATAGGCGAGGTCAGACACATCGGTCATGAGCGGGGCCCTTCGTCAGGAGATGCAGGATGCTGCCGGCCGAGCGGCCACCCGCCCCGCCGGCAGCATCGAACCGCTGCCCCGCTCCAGGCGTCAACGATGTTGACGTAAGCCCCTGCCCTGCTCGGCGCCCTACTTGTTGACGGTGAAGCCTTGGTCGTTGCCGTACTTGATGGTGGTGTCCTGCCAGGTCTTGAGTGCGTCGGTGAGGGGGGTGGGGGTGACGTAGGCCTTGCCGGCGGTGTCGTTGAAGATGGAGTTGGCGTAGACCTGGTAGGGGAGGTAGGT
>NZ_JBVJVO010000025.1:0-64184 GCF_055603625.1 Streptomyces sp. NPDC037273 | reverse complement strand
AATCTCAGTCAAGGATATTGCACCCCACAGCGGTGAGCGGCGACCACGTCTTTCCAGCTTGAGTACAGCGGTGAGCCCCGCATAGTGCGCGACTACCTCGACTGATCCGTACGAGGCACAGAGCGACACACGGAAGGGCCCGGTTCCCCGAGAGGGGGAGCCGGGCCCTTCCGGCGTGCGGGCGTGCACGGCGCCGAGCTGTGCTGGACGCTGGGTGAACCGACATCACCGGAGAGTCAGGAGGCTCCATGCGTGGTTCCTACGCCCGAGCATTGACGGGTGCCCTGGGCTTGATCGCCGCCGCGGCCGGGCAGGTCGTCACCGCCGCCCCCGTGGCGGCCGACAGCGTCGTGGTGGGGGGCCGGACGGCCCAGATCACGGACGCGCCGTGGGTGGTCGCCCTGTCCAGCCGTGACCGGTTCGGGGGTACGCGGGCGGGTCAGTTCTGCGGAGGCGTGGTCGTCGCGCCGACCAAGGTCCTCACGGCGGCGCACTGCCTGGGCCGGGAGGTGCTCGGCGGCGAGCCCTGGGAACTGCGTGACTTCTCCGTCATCGCGGGGCGCGCGGCGCTGCGCGGGCAGGGCGGTCAGGAGGTCCGGATCTCGGACACCTGGGTCAATCCGGACTACGACCCGACGAGCAATGCGGGAGACCTGGCGGTGCTGACGCTCGTGAGCGCGCTGCCGCAGTCGTACGTGATCGGTGTGGCCCGCTCCGGGGACGCCGCGTACGCGCCGGGGACGGAGGCGGACGTCTACGGCTGGGGCGACACCACGGGCAACGGCACCTACGCCTCCACGCTGCGCACGGCGCGCGTCCAGGTGCTGCCGGACGCCTCGTGCGAGCGGGCGTACCCGGGCGGCTTCGGCGTCCGGTACCAGCGCGAGACGATGCTGTGCGCGGGCGACCCGCAGGGCGGCCGGGACGCGTGCCAGGGCGACAGCGGCGGCCCGCTGGTGGCCAAGGGGCTGCTGGTCGGCCTGGTCTCCTGGGGCAGCGGCTGCGGGCAGGCGGAGAATCCGGGCGTCTACACCCGGGTCTCGGCGGTGCTGCCGGCGCGGTACTGATCCCGGGCGGCCTGGTGGGCCGCGGGTTGGCCTGAGTCCGCGGGCCTGCCTGAGTCCGCGGTTCCGGCTGAGGACGAGAACGGGCGGCCACCCCCTGTGTGGGGGTGGCCGCCCGTCGTCCGGTCGGGGTCAGCGACCGGCCCTGAGCTCGTCGTGGATGGCGTCAGGCGTGGTCTTCGCCCTGCGTGCGCGACGGCACGTCCGTGAGCCGGTCCGTCTCATCCTGTATCTCAACGGCGATCTTCTTGAGTTCCGGCTCGAACTTACGTCCGTGGTGGGCGCAGAAGAGCAAGTCACCTCCGCTGGTCAGAACGACGCGCAGGTATGCCTGGGCGCCGCAGCGGTCGCAACGGTCAGCGGCCGTCAGGGGGCTCGCGGGGGTCAGAACAGTAGTCACGTCGCCTCTTCTCTAGCTCGACGAGCTGTCGTACCAGGGTCAACATCCAACCAGGCCGAAAACGTTCCCGCTCGTGGCTTTTCCTTGAAACTTCTTCTCAAGTGGCTGTCTGCTGCCGGTTGGCGGCGAATGAGCCGTATTGCGTCGCTCTACGGATTTCGCGTTGCTTGTGTCGGTTCGTCCTCCCGGCGTGGTTGCCGGTTGTTCATGAGGACGTGCCCGGAGCCTAAATGGTTCATGCCTGGAAGGGAACGTGATGTTCGCGTCACCCCATCGAGGGATCGAACATCCATGCGACTCTGGACTAGCATGAAGAATCAGGGTGGGTGGCGTGACAACGGCTCTACCAGGCATCGGTACCCTCTGAACCGGTGACCGACGCCGGGCCTTACCCCACTGGGCCACATTCCAAATTCAGCGAGGAGCGAACCGCGTGACCGCCGAAACGTCCGTGCCGTCCAGTGCGCTGCTGACCGCAGACCGTGACGCTTCCAATTACACCGCGCGGCACCTGCTCGTACTCGAAGGGCTCGAAGCGGTCCGCAAGCGCCCCGGCATGTACATCGGGTCCACCGACAGCCGCGGCCTGATGCACTGCATCTGGGAGATCATCGACAACTCGGTCGACGAGGCCCTCGGTGGCTTCTGCGACCACATCGAGGTCATCCTGCACGACGACGGCTCCGTCGAGGTCCAGGACAACGGCCGTGGCATCCCGGTCGACGTCGAGCCGAAGACGGGGCTCTCCGGCGTCGAGGTCGTCATGACCAAGCTGCACGCCGGCGGCAAGTTCGGCGGCGGGTCGTACGCCGCCTCCGGCGGCCTGCACGGCGTCGGCGCCTCCGTGGTCAACGCGCTGTCGGCCCGCCTCGACGTCGAGGTCGACCGCAACAGCGCGACCCACACGATCAGCTTCCGCCGCGGTGTCCCCGGCATCTTCACCGAGCAGGGCCCCGACAGCCCCTTCGACCCGGCCAACGGTCTCCTCAAGGGCAAGCGGGTCCCCAAGAACCGGACCGGCACGCGCATCCGCTACTGGGCCGACCGGCAGATCTTCCTCAAGGACGCCAAGCTCTCCCTGGAGACGCTCCACCAGCGCGCCCGGCAGACGGCCTTCCTCGTGCCCGGCCTCACGATCGTCGTCCGCGACGAGCGGGACCTCGCGGGGATCGGCAAGAGCGAGGAGACCTTCCGCTTCGACGGCGGCATCAGCGAGTTCTGCGAGTACCTCGCGCAGGACAAGGCCGTCTGCGACATCCAGCGGCTCACCGGACAGGGCACCTTCAAGGAGACCGTTCCGGTCCTCGACGAGCGCGGCCACATGACCCCGACCGAGGTCACCCGCGAGCTCGCCGTCGACGTCGCCCTGCGCTGGGGCACCGGCTACGACAGCACGGTCAAGTCCTTCGTCAACATCATCGCCACGCCCAAGGGCGGCACCCACGTCTCGGGCTTCGAGACGGCCGTCACCAAGACGGTGAACGAGGTGCTCCGCTCGGCGAAGATGCTGCGCGTCGCCGAGGACGACATCGTCAAGGACGACGCCCTCGAGGGGCTCACGGCCGTCGTCACGGTCCGCCTCGCCGAGCCGCAGTTCGAAGGCCAGACGAAGGAGGTCCTCGGTACCTCCGCCGCCCGCCGGATCGTGGCGAACGTGGTGGCCAAGGAGCTCAAGGCCTTCCTCACCTCCACCCGCCGGGACGCCAAGGCGCAGGCCAGAGCCGTCCTGGAGAAGGCCGTCGCCGCGGCCCGCACCCGGATCGCGGCCCGTCAGCACAAGGAGGCGCAGCGCCGGAAGACCGCGCTGGAGTCCTCCTCGCTGCCGGCCAAGCTCGCCGACTGCCGCAGCGACGACGTGGAGCGCAGCGAGCTCTTCATCGTCGAGGGAGACTCCGCACTCGGCACCGCCAAGCTCGCCCGCAACAGCGAGTTCCAGGCCCTGCTGCCGATCCGCGGCAAGATCCTCAACGTCCAGAAGTCCTCCGTCTCGGACATGCTCAAGAACGCCGAGTGCGGGGCGATCATCCAGGTCATAGGAGCCGGCTCGGGCCGCACCTTCGACATCGACGCGGCCCGGTACGGGAAGATCGTCCTGCTCGTCGACGCCGACGTCGACGGTGCCCACATCCGCTGCCTGCTGCTCACGCTCTTCCAGCGCTACATGCGGCCCATGGTCGAGGCCGGCCGGGTCTTCGCCGCCGTGCCGCCGCTGCACCGGATCGAGCTTGTCCAGCCCAAGAAGGGCCAGGACAAGTACGTCTACACGTACTCGGACAACGAGCTGCGGCAGACCCTCCTGGAGTTCCAGCGCAAGGGGGTCCGCTACAAGGACTCCATCCAGCGCTACAAGGGTCTCGGCGAGATGGACGCCGACCAGCTGGCGGAGACCACCATGGACCCGCGCCACCGCACCCTGCGCCGGATCAACATCGGCGACCTGGAAGCGGCGGAGCAGGTCTTCGACCTCCTCATGGGCAACGACGTGGCGCCCCGCAAGGAGTTCATCACCGGCTCGGCGGCGACGCTCGACCGCTCGCGCATCGACGCCTGACCTTCTCCACCCGTGGGTGGAGCCAGACGCTCCACCCGCGGGTCGATCACACGCTCGCCGACTCTCCGTAACATCGAGATGACGGAGGGGGACGGTCATGGACGACACACGCGACCGAGGTCGTACGGAGAGCAGCACGGGCGGTACGGGGACGGGGACGGGTACGAGTACGCGTACCTGGTGTCGCTGGCCTTCGCGCGAAGCGCTCACACGCGTAGGCGTGCCGCGGGGGCGCATGGTCCTCGACTACACCATGCTCGCGGGCCTGAGTGTCTGGGTGCTGACCGGGTGTTACACCTCCGGCGCCTTCGACGGCGGGTACGCGCTGGTGCCCCCGCTCGGGTTCGGGCTGTGCGTGGCGGCCGCGCTGGGCTTTCACCACACGACCCTCGAACACCGGGCGGCGGCGTCGCTCGGACTCCTCGGAGCGATGGCGCTCTGCGGCCTGGGGGCCTACGCCGTCGGCGCACCGACGGCGGCGACGGTGATGTGGATCGTCGTCTCGGTCATGGCGATGCAGCGGCTGCCGCTCCCCATAGGGCTGGCCACGGTGGCGGTGCTCGTCCCCGGGTTCGTGGAGGCCGATGAGACCGGGATCCTCGGCGCCGCCGGCACCACGGCTGCCGTGCTCCTCGCGGGCTACTCGCTCCGGCTGGACGCCGAGGCCAGGGGTGCGGGGTTCCAGCTGCTCGCCCAGGAGCGGCTCGCCAGAGAGGCGGAGGCCGCGTCGGCGGCGCTCGCCGAGAGGGCCAGGATCGCCCGCGAGATACATGACGTGCTCGCCCACAGCCTCTCCGCCCAGATGGTGCACCTGGAGGTCGCCCGGCTCCAGATCGAGGCCGGGGCCGAGCGGGCGGACATCCTCAAGCTGGTGACCTCGGCCCGTTCCATGGCGAGGGAGGGGCTCGCCGAGACCCGTCACGCGCTCTCCGCGCTGCGCGGGGACATGGCGCCCGTCGAGGACTATCTGCGGGAACTGGCGAGAGAGGACCGGGCGGAGGTCGATGTCTCCGGCGAGCGACGGGACCTGCCCGCCGAGGCCTCGCAGGCGGTGCGCCGGGTCGCGCAGGAGGCCCTGACCAACGTCCGCAAGCACGCCCCGGGGGCCAGGACCCGGATCCGGTTCGCCTATGGGACCGACGAGGTCTCCTTGGAGATACGCGACTCGGGGCCGCCCCGGTCCGCCGGCGGCCCCGAGGCGGGGCAGGGGCTGAGCGCCTCGGGTTCCGGGTACGGGCTGCTCGGTATGCGGGAGCGGGCCGAGCTGCTCGGCGGCAGCCTGGACGCAGGGTTCGAGGGGCCCGGGTTCACGGTGCGACTGCGGGTGCCGGCATGAGCGGCGTGGAGGGCTCGGGCGCCGCCCATGAGGCTCGGACCCTGCGGGTGGTCGTCGCCGACGATCAGGCCGTCGTGCGCGAGGGGATCGTGATGCTGCTCGGGCTGCTGCCGGGGATCGAGGTCGTGGGAGCGGCCCGGGACGGGGAGGAAGCGGTCGCGCTGGTCGGCGCGCACGAGCCCGACGTGGTGTTGATGGACCTGCGGATGCCTCGCTGCGACGGCGTCGAGGCCACCCGCAGGGTCCGCGAGCGCTTCCCCGCGACGGAGATCGTCGTGCTCACCACGTACGCCGACGACGACTCGCTGTTCCCGGCGCTTCGAGCCGGTGCGCGCGGCTACCTCACCAAGGACGCCGACGGCGCGGAGATCGCCCGCGCGCTACGGGACGTGGTCGACGGGCGGGCCGGGCTGTCGCCCGCCGTGCAGCGGCGGCTCCTGGAGCAGCTGATGGAGCGGCCGGAGGCGGGCGGGTGGACGGGGTCGGTTGGGTCGGCGGGGTCGGCGGGGTCGGCTGGGCCGGGGTCGGGGGGTGTGGCGGGGCCGGGCGGTCCGGCCGGGGCGACTGGGGTGGCCGGGGTGGCTGGAGCGACGGGGGTGCCGGGGGCGTCCGCGGGGACCGGGGCGGTGGGGGCAGTTGTGCCGACCGGGAGGGCGAGTGTGGCGGGGGCGGAGGGGGCGCCGGGGATGGAGGGTGCTGTTGGGGTGGATGGGCTGACGGAGAGGGAGACGGAGGTGTTGGTGCTGGTGGCGGAGGGGCTTTCCAATCAGGAGATCGCGGGGCGGTTGCGGATCTCCACGGCGACGGTGAAGACGCACATCAACAACCTCTTCGCCAAGGCCGGGGTGCGGGACCGGGCGCAGGCCGTGCGATACGCATATCAGCACGGTCTGGTCAGGGCACCCGGGGGAAGTGTCACCTGATGGGGTGAAGTGGGAGGGCAGAAGAGTCCGGGATCTTCCCGCTCTGTCCATCCTTGGGCACGCGGCCGAAACGGTTCGCTGACAAGGAGAGTTGACGGGTGGAGCAGGTGGACGAGCAGGAGGGGCGCGGCGCTTCGGCGATGCAGGTCGACGACCCCTGGTATGAGGCGACGGGCTCCGAGTGGGGTGAGCGGTCGGGGGGTGAGGCGCAAGGTGACGGCCGGCCCGACGGGGTTCCGGGGCAGCGGGTCCACAGCGCGGCGGAGATCTATCTGGAGGTCCAGCGGAGCCCCGCGTTCCAGGAAGTGCGCCGCCGATACCGCCGGTTCGTCTTCCCCGCCGCGCTCGCCTTCCTCCTCTGGTACCTCGCCTATGTCGTGGCGGCGACCGCGGCGCCCGGTCTCATGGCCCGGCCGGTGGCCGGGGCGGTGAACGTGGCGATGGTCGCCGGGCTCGGGCAGTTCCTCACCACCTTCGTGCTGACCTGGGCCTACGCGCGGCACGCGCGGCTGCGCAGGGATCGGGCGGCGCTGGAACTGCGCTGGGACACGCAGGAGATGACGCGAGGGGCGGTGCAGCGGTGAGCGGAGGACATCAGACGCTGGCGCTCGTGCTGTTCAGTGTGTTCATCGCGGTCACCCTGGGGATCACCACCTGGGTGAGCCGCAACCGGCACGGTTCGGCAGAGGAGTTCTATGCCGGGGGCCGGCTGTTCTCCCCGCTGGAGAACGGGTTCGCGATCGCCGGCGACTACATGTCGGCGGCCTCGTTCCTCGGCATCTCCGGGCTGATCGCGCTCTACGGCTACGACGGCATGCTGTACTCCGTCGGGTTCCTCGTCGCCTGGCTGGTCGTGCTGCTGCTGGTGGCGGAACTGGTGCGGAACTGCGGCCGGTTCACGCTCGCCGACGTCGTCGCCGCGCGGATGGCCGAGCGGCCGGTGCGCGTCGCCGCCGGTACGTCCTCGGTGGCGGTCTCGGTGCTGTACCTCGTCGCCCAGATGGTGGGCGCCGGGAGCCTGGTCGCCCTGCTGCTCGGCGGCACCAGCGAGGCGGCCCGGTCGTGGACGGTGATCGGGGTGGGGGCGCTGATGGTGATCTACGTGTCGCTCGGCGGCATGCGGGCCACCACCTGGATCCAGATCGTCAAGGCGGTCCTGCTCATGGCGGGCACGATCGTGCTGACCGTCCTGGTCCTGCTCCGGTTCCACGGCGATGTGAACAGCCTGCTGTCCACGGCGGCCGCACGCAGCGGGCACGGCCTGGACTTCCTCGCTCCCGGGCTCCGCTACGGCGGGGACTGGACGTCCCGGCTCGACTTCATCAGCCTCGGCATCGCGCTCGTCCTGGGCACCGCGGGGCTGCCGCACATCCTGTCCCGCTTCTACACCGTGCCGACCGCCCGGGCCGCCCGTCGCTCGGTCGTCTGGTCCATCGGGCTCATCGGCGGCTTCTATCTGATGACCATCGTGCTGGGCTTCGGAGCGGCCGCGTTGATCGGCCCGGACGCGGTCCGCGCCTCGAACGCCTCGGGGAACACCGCCGTGCCGCTGCTCGCCCTCGATCTCGGCGGCGGGGCGGGTTCCACCGGCGGCACGGTGCTCTTCGCGATCGTCGCGGCCGTGGCCTTCGCGACCATCCTCGCCGTCGTCGCCGGCATCACGCTCGCCTCCTCGGCCTCCGTCGCCCACGACCTCTACAGCTCCCTGCGGAGGCGGCACGCGAAGCAGTACAGCGAGGTCGCGGTGGCCCGGGTGGCCGCCGCGGTGATCGGCGCCGCCGCCATCGGACTCGGGCTGCTCGCCCGCGATCTCAACGTGGCCTTCCTCGTCGGACTGGCCTTCGCGGTCGCGGCCTCCGCCAATCTGCCGGTGCTGCTGTACTCGCTGTTCTGGCGGAAGTTCACCACCCGGGGCGCGGTCTGGTCCGTGTACGGAGGGCTGATCCCGGCGGTGCTGCTCGTCCTGGTCTCGCCGGTCGTCTCCGGCAGCCCGGAGTCGCTCTTCCCCGGCGTCGACTTCCAGCTCTTCCCGCTGCAGAACCCGGGCGTCGTCTCCATCCCGCTCGGCTTCCTCGCCGGCTGGATCGGCACGGTCACCTCGGCCGAGCCACCGGACGAGGCGCGCCACGCCGAGACCGAGGTCCGCGCGCTGACCGGCGCGGGCGCCGTCTGACAGGCCCCCGCATGGGCCTCGGCCCCGCGCTTCTCAGCCGGTGGGCGGGGAGGCCGTCCAGGCGTAGCGGTGTTCGGGGCGGCCGGTTTCGCCGTAACGGAGGGAGAGGCGTACGCGGCCGGTGCGTTCGAGGAGTTTGAGGTAGCGCTGGGCGGTCTGGCGGCTGACTCCGGCGCGTTCGGCGATCTCCTGGGCGGAGAGAGGTCCGGTGGCGGCCAGCAGGACCTGGCGGACCAGTTCGGCCGTGGTGGGGGAGTGGCCCTTGGGGAGGTCCGGGGCGACGGAGCCGGCGGCCAGGACGCCGAAGATCCGGTCGACCTCGGCCTGTTCGGCCTCGCCCCCGCTCTCCAGGGTGCGGCGGAGGGCGGCGTACGCCTCCAGCTTGGCGCGCAGTCCCGCGAAGTTGAACGGCTTCACCAGGTACTGGAGGGCGCCGTGGCGCATCGCCGCCTGGACGGTCGCCACGTCCCGGGCGGCCGTCACCATGATCACGTCGCACTGGTGGCCGCGCGCGCGGAGCTCCCGTACGGCCGCGAGACCGTTCTCGTCGGGCAGGTAGTGGTCCAGGAGGATCAGGTCCACCGGCTGCTCGTCCAGGGCGGCGAGCGCCTCCGCGGTCGAGTGGGCGGTGGCGACCACACGGAAACCGGCCGTCTTGGCGACGTAGGCGGCGTTGATCCGGGCGACCCGTACGTCGTCGTCCACCACGAGCACGTCGATCATCGCGCCTCCTCGGCGCTCTCCGGCGCGAACGGTACGGGCACGGTGAGCGCGTCCGGCAGGACGACGGTGAACTCGGCGCCTCCGTCGGGGCCCGCGGCGACCCGCGCGGTGCCGCCACGGCGCTCGGCGAGGCGGCGGACGAGGGCGAGCCCCAGACCCCGCTTGCCGTGCGAGGGGAGGGCCTTCGTCGTCCAGCCCTCCGTGAAGATCAGCTCGCGGCGCTCCTCGGGGACCCCGGGGCCGCTGTCCGAGACCCGCAGCACGACCGTACGGCCCTCGGCGTGGAAGGAGAGCCCGACCCGGGCGCCGGGGGTGCCCGCGACGGCGTCCAGGGCGTTGTCGACGAGGTTGCCGACGACGGTGACCAGCTCGCGGGGGTCGACGAGACGGTCGGGCAGCAGCGAGTCGGGGGCGAGGCGCAGGGAGACACCGCGTTCGGCGGCGACGGTGGCCTTGCCGACGAGGAGCGCGGCGAGGAGCGGGTCGTGGATCTTCTCCGTGACCTGCTCGGCGGTGGCCCGGTGGACGCCGACGACCTCGGTGACGAACTCGACCGCCTCGTCGTGCATCTCCAGCTCCAGGAGGCCCAGGAGGGTGTGCAGCCGGTTGGCGTGCTCGTGGTCCTGGGCGCGCAGGGCGTCGATCAGGCCGCGCGTCGAGTCCAGCTCGCGGCCGAGGTGCTCCAGTTCGGTGCGGTCGCGCAGGGTCGCCACGGCGCCGCCGTCGTCCGTGGGCATCCGGTTGGCGATCAGCACCCGGTGTCCCCGGACGGTGACCAGGTCGTCGCCGGTGACCCGGCCCGCGAGGACGTCCGCCGTACGGCCGGTGCCGAGGACCTCGTCGAGCGGCCGGCCCGCCGCGTCGGGGCCGAGGCCGAGGAGCCGCTGCGCCTCGTCGTTCATCAGGCGTACGGAGCCGTTGCGGTCCAGGGCGACGACGCCTTCGCGGATGCCGTGCAGCATGGCCTCGCGTTCGGCGAGCAGCGCGGAGATGTCGGAGAAGGCCAGGTCGTGGGTCTGCCGCTGGAGGCGCCGGGAGATCAGGTAGGCGGCGAGCGCCCCGGCGGCCAGGGCGCCGCCCGCGTAGGCGAGGAGGCCGGGAATGGCCGCGAGGAGCCGGTCCCGGACGCTGTCGTACTCGATGCCCACGGACACGGCGCCGACGATCCGGCCGTCCGCGTTCCGCAGCGGCACCTTGCCGCGCGCCGAGCGGCCGAGGGTGCCGTTGTCGATCTCCATCACCTCGTGCCCGGCGAGGACGCTGCTCGGGTCGGTGGAGACGAGCCTGCCGATCTGGGCGGGGTCGGTGTGCGACCAGCGGATGCCGCGGGTGTCCATGACCACGACGTACTCGGCGCCGGTCGCGGCGCGGATCCGCTCGGCCTCCGTCTGCACCGGGCCCCGCGCGGACGGCCGCGTTCCGGTGAGGTCGGCGGCGAGCCGCGGCGACGCGGTGGTGTCGGCGATGGCCAGGGCCTGTCGCATGGCCTGGTCGTCCAGCTGCGCGCTGAGCGGAGCCAGGAAGAGCCCCGTGGCGAGGATCGTCACACCGGTCGCGATGGCCAGCTGCATCAGCAGGACCTGCGAGAACACCCGCTGCGGCCAGCCGAACCGCCGGCGGCGCGCCGGTGGGCGCGCGGGGCTGGTCTGTGCGGGGCTCATGGCGGAAACGGTACGGCGACACGCCCCGCGACCGGAAATGGCGGCAAGGGCGACGCGGGGCCGGGCACGCCCCGCGGCCGGAAACGGGAGGCCGGGATCGGATGCCGGCGCCGTGGCCCGCGGGCCCGTGCTGCCTATCCTGGGGTTTTCCCACGGCCGTGGGGTACGGAGAAAGACCGGAGGCACGTCCCTTGACCACGCAGCAGATCCCCGTCGTCGTACTCGCCGGGTTTCTCGGGGCCGGGAAGACCACGCTCCTGAACCATGTGCTGCGCAGCGCCCGGGGCACCCGTATCGGCGTCATGGTCAACGACTTCGGGGACATCGGCATCGACGCGATGACCGTCGCCGGGCAGGTCGGCTCCACCGTCTCGCTGGGCAACGGGTGCCTCTGCTGCGCCGTGGACGCGAGCGAGCTCGACGAGTACCTGGAGGTCCTGGCCCGGCCCTCGTCGCGGCTCGACGTGATCGTCATCGAGGCGAGCGGCCTCGCGGAGCCGCAGGAACTGGTCCGGATGGTGCTCGCCAGCGAGAACGAGCGGATCGTCTACGGCGGGCTCGTCCAGGTCGTCGACGCGGCCGAGTTCTCCGCCACCCGGGAGCGGCACCCCGAGACCGACCGGCACCTGCCGATCGCCGACCTCGTCGTGGTGAACAAGGCCGACCGGGTCACCGAGGAGGAGCTGCGGTCCGTCCACGACACGGTGCGCGGCCTCGCGGGCAAGGCCGTGGTGGTCGACGCCCGGCACGGGCGGGTCGACCCGGAGCTGCTCTTCGACCGGGTGGTCCCCGAGGGGGAGATCGAGGGGCAGATGTCCATCGAGGACATCCTGTACGGCGAGGACGACCCGCACGCCCACCCGCACGCCGCGTACGAGACCGTCTCGCTCGCGGCAGCGACCCCGCTTGACCCGCGCCGGCTCATGGCGTTCCTGGACGCCCGGCCCGAGGGTCTCTACCGGATCAAGGGCTTCGTCGACTTCGGCGCCGCCGACCCGGTCAACCGCTACACGGTGCACGCGGTCGGCCGCTTCCTGCGCTTCTACCCCGAGCCGTGGCCCGAGGGCGAGGAGCGGCTCACCCAGCTCGTCCTGATCGGCTCCGGCATCGACGCCGCGGGCCTGCGCAAGGAACTCGCCTCCTGCGAGCTGAACGGCCCGCAGGACGCCCCCGACGAACACGCCATGTGGGGCGTCCTGCGGTACGTCCCGCAGACGGAGGAGGAGCCGGACGAGGCGTAGGGGGTGTCTTGCCAATCAGCAAGACACCCCCTGGCCCCGTCCGGCTCCTCAGGAAGATCCCGTCCGGTCAGCTCGCCGGGCCGGCCACCACGTCGACTGGCTGGGGCAGCGGGGTGCCGGAGCCGTCGCGGCGGGGGTCGGGCTCCGGCAGCGGCACCGGGGCGCCGTTCTTCTGCGCGGCGCGGGCCGGGGTGGCGCCGGCCCAGGCGAAGGTCAGGATGTCCTCGCCCTTGAGGAAGCGCTGGCAGCGGACGCCGCCGGTGGCGCGGCCCTTGCGGGGGTACTGGTCGAAGGGGGTCAGCTTCGCCGACGTACCCGCCGAGTCGAGGGTGCCCGTGGAGCCCGCGACGGTGAAGACGACGGCCTCCGCCGCCGGATCGACCGCCGTGAACGAGAGCACCTCGGCGCCCGGGGTCAGCTTGATGCCCGCCATGCCGCCCGCCGGGCGGCCCTGGGGCCTTACCTGCGAGGCCTGGTAGCGGAGCAGCTGGGCGTCGGAGGTGATGAAGACCAGGTCCTCCTCGCCGGTGCGCAGTTCGGTCGCGCCGACGATCCGGTCACCGTCCTTGAGGGTGATGACCTCCAGCTCGTCCTTGTTCGCCGGGTAGTCCGGGACCACGCGCTTCACCACGCCCTGGACCGTGCCGAGGGCGAGGCCCGGCGAGGACTCGTCGAGGGTGGTCAGGCAGACCACCGTCTCGTCGGCCTCCAGGGTGAGGAACTCGGAGAGCGGCGCGCCGCCCGCCAGGTTCGGGGCGCTCGCCGTGTCGGGGAGCTGCGGCAGGTCGATCACCGCGACGCGGAGCAGCCGGCCGGCCGAGGTCACCGCTCCGACGTCACCGCGCTGGGTGGCGGCCACTGCGGAGACGACGACGTCGTGCTTGACGCGCGCGGCCTCCGGGTCGACCGGGGGCAGCTCGGCCGTCGCCGTACGGGCGAGGAGGCCGGTGGATGAGAGCAGGACCCGGCAGGGGTCGTCGGCGACCTCGAGGGAGACGGCGGCGACGGGCGCGCCGGCGGATTCGAGCAGGACGGTCCGCCGGTCGGTGGCGAACTTCTTGGCGACGGCGGCCAGCTCCGCGGAGACGAGCTTGCGCAGCTCCGCGTCCGATTCGAGGATGCCGGTCAGTTCGTCGATCTCGCCGTTGAGCCGGTCGCGCTCGGTCTCCAGCTCCAGGCGGTCGAACTTGGTGAGGCGGCGCAGCGGGGTGTCCAGGATGTACTGCGTCTGGACCTCGCTCAGCGAGAAGCGCTCCATCAGGCGCTCCTTGGCCTGTGCGGAGTTCTCGCTCTCGCGGATGAGGCGGATGACCTCGTCGATGTCGAGCAGGGCGATGAGCAGGCCGAGGACGAGGTGGAGCCGGTCGCGCTTCTTGGTGCGGCGGAACTCGGAGCGGCGGCGGACGACCTCGAAGCGGTGGTCGAGGTAGACCTCGAGGAGCTCCTTGAGGCCGAGGGTGAGGGGCTGTCCGTCGACCAGCGCCACGTTGTTGATGCCGAAGGACTCCTCCATCGGCGTCAGCTTGTAGAGCTGTTCGAGGACCGCCTCGGGCACGAAGCCGTTCTTGATCTCGATGACGAGCCGCAGGCCGTGGCTGCGGTCGGTGAGGTCCTTGACGTCGGCGATGCCCTGGAGCTTCTTGGAGCCGACCAGGTCCTTGATCTTGGAGATGACCTTCTCGGGGCCGACCGTGAACGGCAGCTCGGTGACGATGATGCCCTTGCGGCGGGCGGTCACCGTCTCCACGGTGGCGGTGGCGCGGATCTTGAAGGAGCCGCGGCCCGACTCGTAGGCGTCCTTGATGCCGGAGAGGCCGACGATCCGGCCGCCGGTGGGCAGGTCGGGGCCGGGGACGAACCGCATGAGCGTCTCGAGGTCGGCGCTCGGGTGCCGGATCAGGTGCCGGGCGGCCGCGATCACCTCGCCGAGGTTGTGCGGCGGCATGTTGGTCGCCATGCCGACCGCGATGCCCGAGGCGCCGTTCACCAGCAGGTTCGGGTACGCGGCGGGGAGCGCGACCGGCTCCTGCTCCTGGCCGTCGTAGTTGGGCGAGAAGTCGACCGTGTCCTCGTCGATGGACTCGGTCATGAGCAGGGCGGCCGGGGCCATCCGCGACTCGGTGTACCGCATGGCGGCCGGCGGGTCGTCGTTGCCCAGGGAGCCGAAGTTGCCGTGGCCGTCGACGAGGGGCAGCCGCATGGAGAAGGGCTGTGCCATGCGGACCATGGCGTCGTAGATCGACGCGTCGCCGTGCGGGTGCAGCTTGCCCATCACCTCGCCGACGACGCGGGCGCACTTGACGAACCCCCGGTCGGGGCGGAGGCCCATCTCGCCCATCTGGTAGACGATGCGGCGCTGGACGGGCTTCATGCCGTCGCGGGCGTCGGGGAGCGCGCGCGAGTAGATCACCGAGTACGCGTACTCGAGGAAGGAGCCCTGCATCTCGTCGACGACGTCGATGTCGAGGATTCGCTCCTCGAACGCGTCGTCCGGCGGCGGTGTCTTCGTGCTGCGGCGGGCCATCGCGGCTGCGGCTCCTTCACCAACAAGGTTGATCTGACGCGGACCATTGTGGACCGTGCCACCGACAACGCCGACCTCGACCCGGAAGAGGGACATCGGGACCCGGCGGGAACTTCGCGAGGTGTCGGCGCGCTTGCATACAGTGGCAGGACTTTTTCACATCGCGATCGAAGGGACGTACATGCCCATGGGTCACACGGCCACGGCCGAGGCCGGCTCCGGCGGCCTGACAGCGACCGAGCACCGGTTGGCGAACGGCCTGCGCGTGGTGCTCTCGGAGGACCACCTGACCCCGGTCGCCGCGGTCTGCCTCTGGTACGACGTCGGTTCGCGCCACGAGGTCGAGGGGCGCACGGGCCTCGCCCACCTCTTCGAGCACCTGATGTTCCAGGGCTCGAAGCAGGTCCACGGGAACGGCCACTTCGAGCTGGTGCAGGGCGCCGGCGGCTCGCTCAACGGCACGACGAGCTTCGAGCGCACCAACTACTTCGAGACCATGCCCACGCACCAGCTGGAGCTCGCGCTCTGGCTGGAGGCCGACCGCATGGGCTCGCTGCTCGCGGCCCTGGACGACGAGTCCATGGAGAACCAGCGGGACGTCGTCAAGAACGAGCGCCGCCAGCGCTACGACAACGTGCCGTACGGCACCGCCTTCGAGAAGCTCACCGCCCTCGCGTACCCGGAGGGCCACCCCTACCACCACACGCCGATCGGTTCGATGGCCGACCTGGACGCGGCGACGCTGGAGGACGCGCGGAACTTCTTCCGCACGTACTACGCGCCGAACAACGCGGTGCTGTCGGTCGTCGGCGACATCGACCCGGCGCAGACCCTGGCGTGGATCGAGAAGTACTTCGGTTCCATCCCGCAGCACGACGGCAAGCGGCCGCCGCGTGACGGCTCGCTGCCCGAGGTCATCGGGGAGCAGCTGCGCGAGGTCGTCGAGGAGGAGGTCCCGGCCCGCGCGCTGATGGCCGCCTACCGGCTGCCGCACGACGGCACGCGCGAGTGCGACGCCGCCGACCTGGCCCTGACGGTGCTCGGTGGCGGCGAGTCCTCCCGGCTGCACAACCGGCTGGTCCGCCGCGACCGCACGGCCGTCGCCGCCGGCTTCGGCCTGCTGCGGCTCGCCGGCGCGCCCTCGCTGGGCTGGCTGGACGTGAAGACCTCCGGTGGCGTCGAGGTCCCCGAGATCGAGGCCGCCGTCGACGAGGAGCTCGCCCGCTTCGCCGCCGAGGGCCCCACGCCCGAGGAGATGGAGCGCGCGCAGGCCCAGTTGGAGCGCGAGTGGCTCGACCGGCTCGGCACCGTCGCGGGCCGCGCCGACGAACTGTGCCGGTTCGCCGTGCTGTTCGGCGACCCGCAGCTCGCCCTCACCGCCGTCGACCGGGTCCTGGACGTCACCGCCGAGGAGGTGCAGGCGGTCGCGAAGGCCAAGCTGCGCCCCGACAACCGCGCGGTGCTGGTCTACGAGCCGCTGGCGGCCGAGCAGGGCGAAGACGACGGCGATGACGAGGAAGAGGGAGCGGACCAGTGACCGACGCTGCCGTGTCTTTGACGAGCATGGACTTCCACCCGCAGCCGGCGCCGGGCGTCGCCAGGCCCTGGGCCTTCCCGGCCCCGGACCGCGGGAAGCTGGACAACGGCCTGACGCTGCTGACCAGTCACCGCCCCGGTCAGCAGGTGGTGGCCGTGGAGATCTTCCTGCCCGCCCCGCTGGACGCGGAGCCCGCCGGTCTCGACGGCGTCGCCACCATCATGGCCCGCGCGCTCTCGGAGGGTACGGACCGGCGCAGCGCCGAGGAGTTCGCGGCCGAGCTCGAGCGCTGCGGTGCCACGCTCGACGCGCACGCCGACCACCCGGGCGTGCGGGTCTCCCTCGAGGTCCCCGTCTCCCGGCTGCCGAAGGCGCTCGGGCTGCTCTCCGAGGCCCTGATCGCTCCGGCGTTCCTGGAGACCGAGGTCGAGCGCCTGGTGCGCAACCGGCTCGACGAGATCCCGCACGAGACGGCCAACCCGGGCCGCCGCGCCGCGAAGCAGCTCTCCAAGGAGCTGTTCCCCGCCGAGTCCCGGATGTCCCGGCCGCGCCAGGGCACCGAGGAGACCGTCGCGGCGATCGACGCCGCGGCCGTCCGCGCCTTCTACGAGGCGCACGTCCGGCCGGCCACGGCCACGGCCGTGGTGGTCGGCGACCTGACCGGCGTGGACCTCGACAAGGTCCTGGCGGAGACGCTGGGCGCCTGGACGGGCGAGCCGGCCGAGCCGCTCCCGATGCCGCCGATCACCGCCGACGACACCGGACGGGTCGTCATCGTGGACCGCCCGGGCGCCGTCCAGACCCAGCTGCTCATCGGCCGGGTCGGCCCGGACCGGCACGACCGCGTCTGGCCGGCCCAGGTCCTCGGCACGTACTGCCTGGGCGGCACCCTGACCTCGCGTCTGGACCGGGTCCTGCGCGAGGAGAAGGGCTACACGTACGGCGTGCGGGCCTTCGGTCAGGTGCTCCGCTCGGACGCCGAGGGGAACGGCGCCTCGATGCTGGCCATCAGCGGCTCCATCGACACACCCAACACCGGTCCGGCACTCGACGACCTGTGGAAGGTGCTGCGCACCCTCGCCGCCGAAGGCCTCACGGACGCGGAGCGCGAGACGGCCGTGCAGAACCTGGTGGGGGTGGCACCGCTCAAGTACGAGACGGCGGCCTCCGTCGCCGGGACGCTCGCCGACCAGGTCGAGCAGCACCTCCCGGACGATTTCCAGGCCCAGTTGTACGCGCGCCTGGCCGAGACCGGCACCGTCGAGGCGACCGCCGCCGTGGTCAGCGCCTTCCCGGTGGACCGGCTGGTGACCGTGCTCGTCGGCGACGCGGCGCAGATCGCGGAGCCGGTGCGGGCGCTCGGCATCGGTGAAGTGACCGTCGTGACGGGCTGATTCCGGCTCCGGCGTGACAACGGGAGGGCCCCGGCAGCAGATTCGCCGGGGTCCTCCCGTATGTCCGTATTGATGAGAAGAATGATCATTTGCCCTGTGGCATGTCTTACAAAAAGCGTGTCTGGTTGGTGATTGAAAGACGATCCGCATAGCGTCGGTGCGGCTGTTCGCCAGTTGCACCCGCCGCATCCGCGGCATCGGACAGTCATCGCCGAGTCCCCGTCAGGCGCGAGCCTGGGGAGCCGGGGACCCACATCAGTCCCTGGGGTGAATCGGACGCCTTCGTGCCGCACGGAGGGGTCCGTAGGAGACCTTCCTGCTCCGAACCCGTCAGCTAACCCGGTAGGCGAGAAGGAAGGAAAGGATCAGCCACTACATGGCGTTCACCCGTGCCACCGGGAAGCATCGTGGTCCGAGCCGGATGGCGCGCCGCAGCGTGGGCATCGCCGGCGTCGCGACCCTCGCCACCACCGGGGTCATCGGAACCCTCGCCTCCCCGGCGCTCGCCGCCGACACGGACAACCGCTCCGCCGAGGACACCGGCCTCACCCAGGTGATCACCGAGACCTCCCTCGTGGACCGGATCAACGCCCAGGCCGCCGCCCAGGAGCAGGAGGCCGTCGAGGCCGTCGCCCTCGCGAAGGCCAAGGCCGAGGCGAAGCGCAAGGCCGAGGCCCGCGCCAAGGAGATCCGCCAGGAGCGCGAGCGCGCCGCCCGCGAGGCCGAGCGTCGCCGTCTGGCTTCCTTCCAGCTCCCCGTCGCCGGCTCGTACGTCTCCACCGGCTACAAGACCGGCGGCTCGCTCTGGTCCTCCGGCAGCCACTCCGGCGTCGACTTCCACGCCGCCTACGGCAGCCGGGTCGTCTCCGTCGGCTCCGGCACCGTCGTCGAGGCCGGCTGGGGCGGCGCGTACGGCAACAACATCGTGATCCGGATGAACGACGGCACGTACACCCAGTACGGGCACCTCTCCTCCATCGGCGTCCACGTCGGCCAGACCGTCGAGCCCGGCCAGCAGATCGGCATCTCCGGCTCGACCGGCAACTCCACCGGTCCGCACCTCCACTTCGAGGCGCGCACGACCGCCGAGTACGGCTCCGACATCAACCCGATCGCCTACCTCCGCGCCCGCGGCGTCAACCTCTGACCCCGTCCGGCCCGGTTCCGCACCGCGTCGCAAAAGCCCCGGCTCGTACTGAGCCGGGGCTTTTCGTCGGCCGTCACACGGTCGAATACCGCCATGGATTCCCCCGGGGCATCGGAAATCCCGGCGTGCTGCAATAGAGTCGATGATCAGGCGCAGAACAGGCGCCGCTCGAATTGTCTCGCGCGGACCAAGGCGGAGGTCGGACATGCGCATTCCCGCGCATTCGGTATGCACGGCGATCCGGGACGACATCGTCAACGGCGTCTACGAGCGGGGCGGCCGGCTGACCGAGGAACAGCTCGCACGCCGGTACGGGGTCTCCCGCGTCCCGGTCCGCGAAGCCCTGCGCACCCTGGAGTCCGAGGGCTTCGTCGTCACCCGCCGGCACGCGGGCGCGCACGTCGCCGAGCCCACCGAGCAGGAGGCCGCCGACCTCCTCGACATGCGGTCGCTGCTGGAACCCCTGGGCGCCGCGCGGGCCGCGCAGCGGCGCACCGACGCCCACCTCAAGGTGCTGCGCGGCCTGGTCAGGCTGGGGCAGGAGCGGGCCAGGCGCGGCCAGGGCGAGGATCTGCGCTCGCTCGGCGGCTGGTTCCACGAGACGCTCGCGCAGGCCTCGGGCAGCCCGCCGCTGACGGCGCTGCTCACCCAGCTGCGGCACAAGATCGCCTGGATGTACGCCGTGGACCAGCCCGCCCAGCCGGTGGAGGCCTGGGCCGAGCACGGCGCCATCGTGGACGCGGTGGCGCGCGGCGACGCCGAACGGGCCAGGGCGCTGACGGTCCTGCACGCGGAACGCTCATTGTCGCTGCACCGGCTCAAAAAGCCGGAGCGGGGCCGTGTGAGGGTTTCGCAACATGCAGTCAACACGGCGAGTGCCCGGAATTAACGTGGCCGCCGTATAAAAAGGACAGGCATTCAGTCGCGATATTCGTGCTGCCCTAAAAGCTTGATTTCGATGAATCGGGCCCCGTGATCGACCGCCCGCATACGAATGGCCGTGGTCACCGGAATTCCGGCGGCCACGGCCATAAGTCGTGCGAGGGGGACCGGATCAGACGGTCTCGGGGAGCTCGTCCAGGCCCTCGGCGACCAGCTTCGCGAGACGGTCGAGCGCGGCCTCGGCGCCGTCGGCGTCCGAAGCGAGGACGATCTCCTCGCCGCCCTGGGCGCCCAGGCCGAGCACCGCGAGCATGGACGCGGCGTTCACGGGGGTGCCGTCGGACTTGGCGATCGTCACCGGCACGCCGGAAGCCGTGGCGGCACGGACGAAGATGGACGCGGGGCGGGCGTGCAGGCCCTCGGCCCAGCCGACGTTGACGCGGCGCTCAGCCATGGTGTTGCCCTTCAAGTCTCAAGCGGGTTGTCTAGACCAGTCTCTCATGTGCTGCGTGGTGCTCGCGCCGACCTTCGGCCCGGATCGGACCGCCTTTCGGCCCTCCCTACCTTGCACGGCGCGCACCCGCCGCGCGAGCGGTGCCAGGGTCGTGTCGCGGCCGTAGGCTGACCCCATGCAGAGCGCGTCGGAGCAGTCGGAAGCGGGGGGACGACCGGCCCCGCCGGCCCCGCAGGAGCACCCCTACCCCGACCACTGGGAAGCGGACGTGGTCCTCCGCGACGGCGGCACCGCGCGCATCAGGCCCATCACCGCCGACGACGCCGACCGTCTGGTCAGCTTCTACGAGCAGGTCTCGGATGAGTCGAAGTACTACCGCTTCTTCGCGCCCTACCCGCGCCTCTCCGCCAAGGACGTCCACCGCTTTACCCACCACGACTTCGTGGACCGGGTCGGACTCGCGGCGACGGTGGGCGGCGAGTTCATCGCCACCGTGCGCTACGACCGCATCAACGCCCAGGGCATGCCCGCCTCCGCGCCGGCCGACGAGGCCGAGGTCGCCTTCCTCGTCCAGGACGCCCACCAGGGGAGAGGCGTCGCCTCCGCCCTCCTCGAACACATCGCGGCCGTGGCGCGCGAGCGGGACATCCGGCGCTTCGCCGCCGAGGTGCTCCCCGCCAACAACAAGATGATCAAGGTCTTCACGGACGCCGGCTACACCCAGAAGCGCAGCTTCGAGGACGGCTCCGTACGGCTTCACCTCGACCTCGAACCCACCGACCGCTCCCTCGCCGTCCAGCGCGCCCGGGAACAGCGAGCCGAGGCGCGCTCCGTGCAGCGGCTCCTCACCCCCCGCTCCGTCGCCGTCATCGGCGCCGGACGCACACCGGGCGGCGTCGGCCGCACCGTCCTGCGCAACCTGATCGGGGCCGGCTTCACCGGGCGGGTGTACGCGGTGAACGCGGCCCTCACCGACGAGACCGGGCAGCTCGACGGCGTCCCCGCCCACTCCTCGGTCGGCGCCATCGGGGAGCCGGTCGACCTGGCGATCGTCGCCGTCCCCGCCGAGCGGGTGCCGGAGGTCGTCGCGGACTGCGGCGAACACGGCGTCCGCGGCCTCGTCGTGCTCTCCGCCGGATACGCCGAGAGCGGGCCCGCCGGCCGCGACCGGCAGCGGGAACTCGTACGGCAGGCCCGCTCGTACGGCATGCGGATCATCGGACCCAACGCCTTCGGGATCATCAACACCGCCGGCGACGTGCGGCTCAACGCATCGCTCGCCCCGCAGATGCCCGGCGCCGGCCGCATCGGGCTCTTCGCCCAGTCCGGCGCCATCGGGATCGCCCTGCTCGCCGGCCTCCACCGGCACGGCGCGGGCCTCTCCTCCTTCATCTCGGCCGGCAACCGCGCCGACGTCTCCGGCAACGACTTCCTCCAGCACTGGTACGACGACCCCGGCACCGACGTCGTCCTCCTCTACCTGGAGTCGATCGGCAACCCCCGCAAGTTCACCCGGCTCGCCCGCCGCACCGCCGCCGTCAAACCGGTCGTCGTCGTCAAGGGCGCCCGGCATAGCGGCAGCGCCCCGCCCGGCCACCGGGTGCCCGTCACCCGCATCCCGCACGCCACGGTCTCCGCGCTGCTCCGGCAGGCCGGGGTGATCCGCGTCGACACCATCACCGAACTCGTCGACGCCGGACTGCTCCTCGCCGCCCAGCCGCTGCCCGCCGGACCCCGCGTCGCGATCCTCGGCAACTCCGAGTCGCTCGGCCTCCTCACGTACGACGCCTGCCTGACGGAGGGGCTGCGCCCGCTGCGCCCGCTCGACCTCACGACGGAGGCGGAACCGGCCGACTTCCGGGACGCGCTGGCGGCGGCGCTCGCGGACGAGACCTCCGACGCGGTCGTCGTCACCGCGATCCCCTGGGTCGGGGAGAACGGCGCCACCGAGTTCGGCGACGGCGAGGTCCTCGCGGCCGCCCTCCGCGAGGCCGTCGCCTCCGCCCCCGCGCCCACCAAGCCCGTCGTCGTCGTCCACGTCGAGATGGGCGGCCTCGCCGAGGCCCTCGCCGTCGCCACCAGCACCCGCCCGACCGCACCGGGCCGCCCGGCCCCCCGCCGCACCGACGAGACCGCGCCGACGACCCCGGGCGCCCCGACGACCTCGGGCACGTCCACGCCGCCGGCTCCGGGCACGTCCGCGCCGCCGACCCCGGGCATGCCCGCGCCTACGGCCCCGGGCACCTCCGCGCCGACGGCCCCGGGCACGGCAGAGGCACAATCACAGGCACCCACTACGCACCCGAACCCGAACCCGCACCCGAACCCGAACCCGGCCCCGGCCCCGGCCCCGGACCCGGACCCGGCCCCGGTCCCCACCCCGACCCCGTCCCCCGCCACCATCCCCGCCTACCCCGCCGCCGAGCGGGCCGTGCGGGCGTTGGCGGAGGCCGTGCGGTACGGGCAGTGGCGGCGGCAGGCGGCGGAGCCGGGGCGGGTGCCCGAGTACGAGGACATCGACGAGGCCGGGGCGGCGGCGCTCATCGAGCGCGCGCTCGGCGCACGGGAGGGCGAGGACGCGGAGGCCAGGGGTGTGACCCTCGGCACCGACGAGGCCGGTGAACTGCTGGCCCGGTACGGGATCGCCGTACTGCCGACCCTGCCCGCGCCCACCCCCGACGCCGCCGTCGCGGCCGCCGCCCGGCTCGGCTACCCCGTCGCCCTGAAGACGACCGCGCCGCACCTCCGGCACCGCCCCGACCTCGGCGGCGTCCGGCTCGACCTGGCGACCGAGGAGCAGCTCCGCACGGCGTACGCCGAACTGACCGAGGTGCTCGGCAAGCCGGAGGAGCTGCTTCCGGTCGTCCAGGCGATGGTGCCCCGGGGCGTCGACACCGTCGTCCGCTCCGCCATCGACCCGGCCGTCGGCGCCGTCCTCTCCTTCGGCCTCTCCGGCGCGGCCTCCGAGCTGCTCGGCGACACGGCCCACCGGCTGGTGCCGGCCACCGACCGGGACGTCTCCGAACTCGTCCGCTCACTGCGCACCGCGCCGCTGCTCTTCGGCTGGCGCGGCTCCGCCCCCGTCGACACCCCCGCCCTGGAGGAGCTGCTGCTCCGCGTCTCGCGGCTCGTCGACGACCACCCCGAGGTGGTCGCCGTGTCGCTGGAGCCGGTGGTCGTGGCACCCCGCGGGCTCTCCGTCCTCGGCGCCACCGTCCGGCTGGCCCCGCCCCCGCCCCGTACCGACCTCGGCCCCCGCAGCCTGCCGAGCTACTGACGGGGGCCGGAGGGGGCCCGAGGCCCCGTAGGATGGAGTCCATGGCAAAGAGCGGTACGACGACCCAGGGGCTGCGCGCGGCGATCGAGCGCAGCGGCTACTACCCGGCCCTCGTGGCCGAGGCGGTGGAGGCCGCCGTCGGCGGTGAGGCCGTCGGGTCGTACGTGGTCCACCAGGAGACCACCTTCGACGCGAACGAGGTCCGGCGTCACGTCACGGTCCTCGTCCTGACGCCGCACCGCTTCATCGTCAGCCACACCGACGAGCAGGCCGCCGACACGAGCTCGCCGACCCCGTACGCCACGACCTCGACCGAGTCCGTGAAGCTGGACCGGATCTCCTCGGTCGTCGTGAGCCGCATGGTGGCCAACCCCGAGGCGTACACGCCGGGCACGCTGCCCCGCGAGGTCGTCCTCACCATCGGCTGGGGCGCCGTGTCGCGCATCGACCTGGAGCCCGCCGCCTGCGGCGACTCCAACTGTGACGCCGACCACGGCTACACGGGCAACGCCACCGCCGACGACCTCAGCCTGCGGGTGAGCGAGGCCGGGGACGGCCCGGACACCGTCCGGCAGACGCTCGCGTTCGCGCAGGCGCTCTCCGAAGCCATCGCGGCGACCGCCGCGCCCGCCCGCTGATGGCGCAGCCCGCCGCGATGACCCACGGCTGGCCCGACGACCCGGTTCCGCTCGCGCCGGCGAGCGCGCCGGTGCCCGAGTACACCTCCGGTTCGCTGGGCGACCTGCTGCCGACGCTGGTGGCGGGGCAGGGCGTGCCCGGCTTCGACCCGCGGATCGCGGAGCTCGCCCCGGCCGACCGGAACTGCGTCTTCCTGATCGACGGGCTGGGCTGGGAGCAGATCAAGGCCCACCCGGACGAGGCTCCCTATCTGACCTCGCTCCTCGGCTCCTCGCGCGGCGGCACGGGCCGCCCGATCACGGCGGGCTTCCCCGCCACGACGGCGACCTCGCTGGCCTCCGTCGGCACCGGGCGCTACCCCGGCACCCACGGCCTGCCCGGTTACACGGTGCGCAACCCGGAGACCGGCGAGCTGATGAACCAGCTGCGCTGGAAGCCGTGGACCTCGCCGCACGTGTGGCAGCCGTACCCCACGGTCTTCGGGCTGGCGCACGAGGCCGGGGTCCACACCGCGCAGGTGTCGTCCCCGATCTTCGAGCAGACCCCGCTCACCAAGGTCGCGCTCAGCGGCGGAACGTTTCACGGGCGGCTCTCCGGCGAGGAGCGGATGGACTTCGCCGCCGAGCAGCTCGCGGCGGGCGACCGCTCGCTGGTCTACACGTACTACAGCGAACTCGACGGCGCCGGACACCGCTTCGGCATCGACTCCGACGCCTGGCGCGGCCAGCTGATGTTCGTGGACCGGCTGGTCCAGCGGCTCGCCGAGCAGCTGCCGCCGCGCTCGGCCCTGTACGTCACCGCCGATCACGGCATGGTCGACATCCCGTTCGACGAAGAGCACCGCATCGACTTCGACGAGGACTGGGAGCTGCGTGCCGGCGTCGCCCTGCTCGGCGGCGAGGGGCGTGCCCGGCACGTCTACGCGGTGCCGGGTGCCGAGGCGGACGTCCTCACCTGCTGGCGCGAGGTCGTGGGCGAGCAGTTCTGGGTGGCGAGCCGTG
Source organism: Streptomyces sp. NPDC037273 (assembly GCF_055603625.1). NCBI lineage: Bacteria > Bacillati > Actinomycetota > Actinomycetes > Kitasatosporales > Streptomycetaceae > Streptomyces > Streptomyces sp. NPDC037273. The sequence continues at coordinate 39,257 of NZ_JBVJVO010000025.1, read as the reverse complement.
ACGAGGCCATCTCCCTGGGCTGGTTCGGCGACGAGGTCGACGAGCGGGTGTACGGCCGGATCGGCGATGTCGTCGTCGCGGCCCACGACGACGTCGCGATCACCGCTTCCGTCAACGAGCCCCACGAGTCCGCGATGGCCGGCATGCACGGGTCGATGACCCCGGCGGAACAGCTGGTCCCGCTGCTCGAAGTGCGTTCCTGACCCGTCCGCCCCCACCCCGTCCCTCCTCTCCCCACGCCCCGAAAGGTCCCCGACCCGTCATGCCCGAGCTGGTCTTCTTCTCCGGAACGATGGATTGCGGGAAGAGCACCCTGGCCCTCCAGATCGGGCACAACCGGTCGGCCCGCGGGCTCCAGGGCGTGATCTTCACCCGTGACGACAGGGCGGGCGAGGGCAAGCTCTCCTCGCGCCTCGGCCTGGTGACGGAGGCGGTCGAGGCGGGGGAGGGCATGGACCTCTACGCCTACCTGGTGGGCCTGCTCTCGCAGGGCGGCAAGGCGGACTACGTGATCGTGGACGAGGCGCAGTTCCTCGCGCCCGAGCAGATCGACCAGCTCGCCCGGATCGTCGACGACCTCGGCATGGACGTCTTCGCCTTCGGCATCACGACGGACTTCCGGACCAAGCTCTTCCCCGGCTCGCAGCGGCTGATCGAGCTGGCGGACCGGATCGAGCAGCTCCAGGTCGAGGCGCTGTGCTGGTGCGGCGCGCGAGCCACGCACAACGCCCGCACGGTGGGCGGCGAGATGGTCGTCGAGGGCGAGCAGGTCGTCGTCGGCGATGTGAACCAGCCGTCGGAAGAGGTCGGTTACGAGGTGCTCTGCCGCCGCCACCACCGGCGCCGCATGACCTCGGCCGCCGCCCGCGCGGGCGCGCTGTCCCCGGACGTCCTGCCGGTCAACCAGAGCTGACCGACGCCTTCCGGGCTCCCGGCTCCCGTGCGGTGAGCGGCGGGTGACGAGCGGCGGGCGCCAAGTGGGGGCTACGCGCCACGGATCGCCCCGTCCCCACGGCGGGACGTCCCTGGGACGAGCGGTGCGGACCCGGCCGTAGCTGGGAACGGTCCGTCTCCCGCGTCCCGGGACGGCGGGACGGCGGAGAGTGCCGTGCGCCGTGCGGCAGGGTTGCGCTGTCACCAGCGAAAGGTTCACCGACATGCGCATGCACCGCCCCGCGAAGGGTGTCTCCGCTCTGCTGCTCGCGGCGGTCTCGGCCGGCGCCCTGCTCGTCTCCGCGCCGGCCGCCCACGCGGACGACTCCTCCTACAAGATCTGCAAGGACACGTACGGCACGCGTATCTCCCCGAACGGGTACGTCATTCCGCGGTACGACTACTCCCTGGGCGATTCCGGAGAGTGTGTCGCCGGGCTTCAGGAGCTCGTCTCGCGCTTCGGCCTGACGGCGTGGGAGCAGAGTGGCGGCAACTTCGTCGACGGTGCCTTCGGCGCCCGCACCGACTCGGCCATCCGCAGGTTCCAGAGCAACCACGGGCTCGTCGCCGACGGCATCGTGGGTCAGAGGACCTGGGAGAAGCTCCTGACGGGCTGACAGCCGCCCGACGGTCTCCCCGGCGAAGGGGACGGACCGTCAGGATCAGGAGGACATCGCACACGCCGCCGCGCGTGCCTGTCGGGCACGGGGCCGAGCTTGCCTCATCGGCGGCGTTCACCACCCACCGGGAAGGAATCTCGACATGAAGCCTGTCAGGCGCATGGCGACACGCATGGGCGTCCTCGGCGCGACGCTCCTCATGGCCGCGGGGCTCGCCGCGCCCCAGGCCTCGGCCGAGGCCGGCTATCTGGCGGCCTGCAACACCCAGGTCGGCACGCGCTGGGCCTCCAACGGCTGGCAGGTCCCGGCCGTCGATCTCGCCCGGGGTTCGAGGGGCGACTGCGTCAGGGCACTCCAGTGGGCGCTGGTCCGCACGGCCTTCGTCAACGCCTCGGACGCCCCCACCTTCATCGACGGCGACTTCGGCCCCAAGACCGAAGCCGCCGTGCTGCGCTTCCAGTCGACGTATCCGTCGCAGACCGGTGGCCCCGACGGCATCGTCGGCGTGAAGACCTGGGGCTACCTCATTCCGGCCGCGGAGGGCTGAGGCCTGCCCGACCTTGATCGGCCGGACAGGCCTTTGCCTGTCCGGCCGATCACGTCATTACTCGACGGTGGGAACCACGTTGTAGCAGCCGGAGATCTGGAGGTGGTCGATCATCGTCCAGTAGAGGCCGTTTCCGGTCTTGGGCCCGACAACCCCGTCGACGTCGTAGTTGTAATACTGCTGGAAATGCTTCACTTCACGCAGTGTGGCCGACCCGAATATTCCGTCGACCGCAATATCGAGATGGCTCATGTTCTTGCCCCTGTGCCACTCGTTGATGCCGGCCTGAACGCACTTCACCGCGAAGCCCGCATTGCCGTAGCCGATCATGGGTGCGCCGATGGCGGCGCTGGCCGGAGTGCTGCCCAGCGAGGTCAGGGCGACCGCGGAAACCGCGATCAGGCCACTTTTAATTCCCGTGGAAATGCGCGGCATGCGCATGCTGATCCCCCTTGTGTGGCGGTACGTCGAAGCAGGGGGGGAATTATCTCAAGCGTTGCCCCCCGCCCGCTTGATCAAATTTATCTTACAGAGTGATCGGGCGGAATCCAGGGCGCTGCTGTGAATCTATTTAATTGCTTGTCCGTGTAATGCGGAGGGTGTCTCCCGGCCGGGTCACCCGGTCCGCAGCGCCTCGGTCAGGCGGTCGAGGGCCGGGCCGTCGACGGGGGCGGTTCCCGTGAGGGTGCCGACGAGGGCCTGGGCGAGGACGGTCGCGGGGCCGATCCGGGTGTCCTCCCGCTCGTCGCCGGTGAGCTTGCCGATCACGGCGTCCCGCACCGAATCCGAGATGGCGGGGTCCCCGAAGAGCTCGGGGAAGGACAGCGCCATCATGCACACGCCCACGTTGGCGGAGAGGATCGTCTGGCCGGCCAGCTCGGGGGCGGTCCGCAGCCGCCCGGCGTCGCGGCAGCGCTCCACGGCCTTGAGCAGGATCGCCCGGGCCTCGTGGATGGCCTGCGGCTTGGCGTCGCCCGTCGGCGTGAACATCAGCCGGTAGAGGTGCGGGTTGCGCAGGGCGAACCCGACGTGGCTGTCCCAGGCGGTGTGGAGGTCGGCCACCGGGTCGTCGGTGAGCGGGTTGCGGCGCTTGTCGGCGAGGAAGCGTTCGAAGCCGATGTCGGCCGCGGCCGTGAGCAGCCCCTGCTTGTCGCCGAACTGGCGGTAGATCTCGGGCATGCCGACCTTGGCCCGGTCGCAGATGGCGCGGGTCGAGATGGACAGCGCGTCCTTGGTGGCGAGCAGTTCCCCGGTGGCTTCCAGGATGCGCTCTCGTGCCGTCGACATGGCTCCCACGATAACAGCGCTAACAGTGCGGACCTGGGCGTTCTCGAGGTCAGGGGGCGTCGGTGCGGAGCGCTGTTATCGATGATTACGAAGTGTGTTAGCGTGAATAACGCCCGGGCCCCGTGAGCTCCCGAACCGGCGCCCCCGTACGTTCCCGACCCGAGAGGAACCCGCCATGACCGCCTCCACCACCCTGCGCGATGTGATCGGCCTGCCCCAGGAGCTCCCGCGCCTGGCCGAGTCCGCCCTGATCATGATCGACTTCCAGAACACCTACCGCGAAGGCGTCATGGCGCTCGACGGGGCCGAGGAGGCCCTCGCCGCGGGTGCCAGGCTGCTCGCCGCCGCCCGCGCCGCCGGCGCGCCCGTCGTGCACGTCGTGAACGACGGCGGCGAGGGCACCCCGTACGACATCCGGGCCGAGATCGGCGCGATCAGCGCGGAAGTCGCCCCGGTCGAGGGCGAGAAGGTGGTCGTCAAGCAGGTCCCCAACGCCTTCCACGGCACGGACCTCCAGGAGACCCTCCAGGGCCTCGGCGTCACCGGCGACCTCGTCATCGCCGGCTTCATGACGCACATGTGCGTCCTCTTCACCGCGCAGGGCGCCTTCAACCTCGGCTACCGCCCCACCGTGGTCGCCGAGGCCACCGCCACCCGCCCCCTCGCGTCCCCCGACGGCACCGTCCTGTCCTCGGACGCCCTCCAGGCCGCCGCCCTCACCACGGTCACCGACCTCTTCGGCACGGTGGCCCGCACGGTCGATGAGCTCGTCGCCCTGACGCCCGTCGGCTGACCCGGCAGGCGGTACGGCACCGGGAGTTCACCCGAGGTGTGCCGGGAGCCCGCCTGGTGATCGGTTACGGGTCGCCCGCCTCGGCGGTAATGGCGGTCGGCCCGTGACGACTCCACCCTCCGGGCCCCCGCTCCGTGCGCCCCCTGGAGGACGTGTGCCCCCCGCCGCCGAAACCGTGCTCGACGAGGACAAGGTCGGGGACGGGGACGGGACGGGCGACCGGGCGGGCGGCCCGCGACGAGGCCGCCCGGCCCCGACCGCCGCCGCCCCCCTCGCCGCCGCCCTGCTCACCGCCGTCCTCCTCTGCCTCGCCGGACGGCTCTCCCGCAGCTACCCCTTCGGGCCGGTGACCAGGAACGTCGTCGACCTGGGCCAGCAGTACCTGCCGTACCACGCCTACTGGCGCTCTTTCCTCCGCGGTGAGACGCACGGGGACGCCTTCCTGAACTGGAACTCCGGCTTCGGGGCGAACTTCCTCGGCGACATCGGCACCTACCTGAGCAGCCCCTTCGACCTCCTCGTCGTGGCCTTCCCGGCCGACCGGATCGAGCTCGCCCTCTACGTCGTCACCGCCGCCAAGATCACCGCGGCCGGCGCGGCCATGGCGCTGCTGCTCCTGCGGCTGCGCCCCGGCCCCTGGCCCGTCGCCGCCGTGCTCGGCACCGCCTACGCGCTCTCCGGCTGGACCTTCAACTACGGCGCCACCGTCCCGATGTGGCTCGACGGGCTCGTCGCCTTCCCGCTGCTCTGCCTGGTCGGCGAATGGGCCCGCACCGGCCGCCGGCCCGTCCTCGGCCCCCTCGTCGTCGCCCTCGCCTGGATCGCGAACTTCTACACGGCGTACATGGCGACCCTCGGCGCGGCCGTCGTCCTCGCCGTCCGGCTGTTCACCGCGGAGGAGACCGCCGGCGCCCGGCAGCGCGTCGCCGGGGCGCTGCGGGCCGCCCGGAGCGTGCTCATCGGGATCGGGCTCGCGGCGCCGCTGGTGGCGGTCGTCTTCGTCGCCACGAAGGTCGCCGACCCCACGCCCGAGACGACGTTCGCCCCCGCCGCCTGGGCGGACGTCCTCGCCCGCTTCCTGCCCGCGACGGCGAGCGTGGCCAGCCCCGCGCTCTTCATCGGCACGCCTGCCCTCGCCCTGGCCCTGACGCTGCCGTTCAACCGGGCCGTCGCCCCGCGCGTAAGGGCCGGGTGGACCGCCGCGATCGTCCTGGTGACGCTCTCCCTCCAGTGGGAGCCCACCCATCTGCTCTGGCACGCCGGTGCCTCGCCCAACGGCATCCCCTACCGTCAGACCTTCGTCCTGTGCGGCCTGTTGCTCATCGCGGCCTGGTTCTCGGCCGCCCGCGGGGCGCCCAGGCCGCTCGCGCTCCTGGCGGGAGGCGCCCTGCTCGGGGCGCTGGCCTGGGCGGCCCGGGGGAGCGTCGACATCGACCGGTGGACCTTCCCCGCCTTCGGCGCGGCCGCGGTCCTGGCGCTCGCCGCCGTCCCGCTCGCCCTGGCCGGCGACCGCCGGGCCCACGCGCGCGTGCTCCCCGTCCTGGCCGTCGTCCTGCTCCTCGCCGCCCAGGCCGGCGAGGCCCTCGTCACCGGGAAGCGGATCGAGGAGCAGCAGCGGAGCGAGGTCTCCTGGGCGCCCCGGATCGGCCCCTGGCACCAGGACGTGGCCCGCGAGGCGGCGCGCGCGGATGCCTGGCCCCGGTACCGTACGGACCCCGGCGAGGTCCCCGGCGGCAACGACGTCCTGCTCGTCGGCGGGCAGGGCGCCGACTACTACAGCAGCCTCACCTCGGGCGTGACCTCCCGGACCCTCGACGGCCTGGGCTTCGGTCACTACGCCAAGGGCCGGCACCCGGTCAGCCTCGACAACCCCGTCACGGACGCGATCTTCTCCATCGGCACCCGGATCCGCTCGACGCCCACGGAGCCGGTACGCCAGGACGCCCTGCCCCGGGCCACCGTCACCGCCACCACCACCCCCGTACCGCCCCTGGTCACCGTCCGACCGCCGGTGCGGCCCGCCACGCACCCCGGGGACTCCGCCTTCGCCCGCCAGGAACGCCTGCTCGGCGCCGAGGTGTACGAGCTGCCGCCCGCCCCGCGCCGTACCGGACACACCGTCACCGCACGCTGCCCGGCCGGCTCCCAGGTCTGGTTCTGGGCCCCCGACTACCGGGGCACGGCGACCCTCGCGGGTGCGGCGCCGGTGGAGTTCGAGGGCAAGCCGCCGTCCGTCCGCGCCCCCATGCGGCCGCTCGGGACCGTGCCGGGCTCCGGCGAGGTCCGGATCGAACTCGGCCCCGAGGCCCGCCTCCGGCTGCCCCGGCAACCCGTCGGCTGCCTGGTCCGCGCCCGCCTCGACTCCGCCGTACGGCAGCTCACCGAAACCGGCGCCACGCGCGTGCGTGCCACCGGACACACCGTCTCCGCCGAGCTGCCCCCCGGCAGTACGGGCCTCGCCGTCCTCGCCGCGCCCCGCGTCACCGGCTGGAGCTGCGCCGCCGGGGACGCCGGCCTCCGCCCCGCGCGCGCGTACGAGGGTCTGGTCGCCGTCCCCCTCGACGGGCGGGCGACCACGGTCCGCTGCTCCTTCCGCCCGCCGGGGCTCCGGCTCGGCGGCGCCGTCGGCGTGGCGGCACTGCTCGCCCTGGCCGTGACGGGTATCCGCGGGAGACGGCAAGAGTTCACCCGCAGTGCACGTTCGGATCGTTCGCCCGGGAAAGCCGACGGCTAACCTGCCCGCCGTAGCCGTGTTCACGCGTTTTGCCGTTCGCATCAGTGTGGGGATTCCGAGTGCCGAAACTTTCCGTCGTCGTACCGTTCCACAATGTCGGGCCCTACGCGCCCGACACCCTGCGCAGTCTCGCGAACAACGCGGACCCGGAATTCGAGTTCCTGCTGATCGACGACTGCTCGACGGACGACACCCCGGAAATCCTCGACCGCTGGCGCGACCGCCTCCCCAACGCCACCGTCATCCGGCACGAGACGAACCAGGGCGTCGCCCAGGCCCGCAACACCGGGATCGACGCGGCGCGGGGCGACTACCTCACCTTCCTCGACGGGGACGACTGGTACGCGCCCGGCCACCTGAGCGCAGCCGTGGCCGGCATCTCACGCCTGGACTGCGATTTCGCCCGCACCGACCACGTCCTCTCGGAAGGACGGAAACGCCAGATCCGCTATGCGCCGGCCAAACGCCGGGACACGGTGATGGACCCCAGGGACGGAATCTCGCCGGCCAGCATGGTGACGATGGTGGATTATCCGTTCGTCCCCTTCGGAATTTACAGCGGACGTCTCTTCGAGAACGGCGCATCGCGATTCGAGACCTCCCTCAGAACGGCCGAGGACCGCCTCTGGATCTGGCGGCTCCACCTCAAGGCCCGCACCTTCGCCGCGCTTTCCCTGCACGGCGTCTTCTACCGGCGCGGCGTCACCACCTCGCTCACCCAGATCACCGACAACCGCCAGCTGGACTTCATCCCCTCGTACGACCTGCTGCTCGACGAGGTCTCCCGGGACGCCGAGGCCGACCGCTTCCTGCCCAAGGCGGTCCGCACCTACTGCGCCATGATCGCCTTCCACATGGGCAAGGCCGACACCTACGAACCGGCCGTCGGCACCCGGCTGCGCGCCGACGTCCGCGACGCGCTGCACCGCATGCCGCAGCAGGTCCTCGAAGAGACCCTGGCCACCATGGACACCCCGCGCAGCACCCTCCTCCGGAGCCTGCGCGACACCGGAAGGACCGCCTGAACCATGGCCCCCGACAAGGCATCCGGCCCCGAAGCGCCCGCCGACGGCCGCCGGGTCCAGCTCTTCCAGGTGTCCACCCTGTACGGCGCCGCCACGCTCGCCGCCGCCCTGGACGCCGGACTCTTCGGCCCCCGCGAGGACGCCCGCAGGCTCCTGCTGCTCTCGCACAACGCCGAGATCCCCGAGACCGCGCTGCGCCTGGAGACCATGACCGGCTACGGCCGGATCGCCGCCCGCTTCGACGGCACCCTCGACTGGAACGAGACGATCCACCCGTACCACCCCGCCGGCTGGGCACCCCGCCCCGAGGAGGCCCCGCTCTGGCAGCGCGTGCTGCGCACCGCCTGGGACCTCGGCACCGGCCCGGTCGAGCTGATCGTCGAGTCCATCCAGGTCAACCCGGCCAAGGCACTCGCCGGCGCGTTCCCCGAGAGCGACCTGCACGTGTACGCCGACGGCCTGATGAGCTACGGCCCCACCCGCTCCGACCTCGCCCAGTCCATCGCCTGCCGGATCCGGCGCGTCCTCCACCTCGACCTGGTGCCCGGCCTCCGGCCCCTGCTCCTGAGCGAGTACGACGTCGAACCCGAGCTGGTCCCCGACACCGCCTTCCGCGCGGTCCTCGCCGAGATCGCCGAGGACGCCGCCGACGACCCGGGCATCGCCGACACGGCCGCCGCCGGGGCCACCGCCCTGCTGCTCGGCCAGTACCTCGCCGCCCTCTCCCTGCTCACCGCGGAGGAGGAAGAGGACCTGCACGTACGGATGCTGCGGGGGGCCGCGGCCGCCGGACACCGCTCGGTCGTCTTCAAACCGCACCCGACCGCGCCCGCCCGCTACTCCCAGGCCCTCCACGAGGAAGCGGAACGCTCCGGCGTCCGGCTGACCGTCCTCGACGGGCCGCTGCTCGCCGAGACCTTCTACGAGCGGTGCCGGCCCTCCCTGGTCGTCGGCTGCTTCTCCACGGCCATGCTCACCGCCGCCGTCTACTACGGCATCCCCATCGCGCGCGTGGGCACGGCCGAGGTCCTCGCCCGGCTCACGCCCTACGAGAACAGCAACCGCATCCCGCTCACCGTCGTCGACCACCTCGTCGCCGACCTGGAGCGCGGCGAGGAGCCCGCCGTCCCCGGCCCGGCCCCCGACTCCCTCACGCCCCTCGTCCGGGCCGTCGGCTACTGCATGCGCCACAAGATCCACCCGGGGCTCCGCGCCGAGGCCACCCGCTTCCTCGCCGAGCACCACGCCGACGCCGGCACCGCCCACCACTTCACCGCGGAACGGCTCACCCAGCTCGGCCTGCCCGGCGGCGGACCCGCCCCGACCCGCACCGCCGGCTCCCGGCTGCGCAGAGGCCTCGCCCGGACCCTGCGCGGCTGAGCCGTACGGGACCGGCCCGGCATCAATCCTGGGCGGACCTGACCAGCGTGAACACCGCACCCTCCGGGTCCGCCACCACCGCGAGCCGCCCCGCCGTGCCCTCGCGCGGCGGGCGCAGCACCCGGCCGCCGAGCTCCACGACGAACCGGGCGGCGGCGTCCGTGTCGGCGACCTCGAAGTACGTCATCCAGTGCGGTCCGCGGTCCCTCGGCAGCGCGTTGCCGAGGCCGTGCAGGGACGCCACCGGGGCCTCGTCCACCAGGAGCGTCGCGTAGTCGTGGTCGGCGGAGACGACCGGCTCCACCTCGAAACCGAAGACGGTCCGGTAGAACTTGCCGACCGCCGAGGTCTCGTAGGTGAGCAGTTCGTTCCAGACCGGGGTCCCCGGCGGCCCGGCCGCCGCCGTCCCGTGGTGCGCCTCCGCCTGCCAGACGCCGAAGACCGCGCCGACCGGGTCGGAGCAGATCACCAGCCGTCCCGCCTCGCCCGCGTCCAGCGGACCGACCGCGACGGTGCCCCCGCAGCAGCGGATGCTCTCCGCGGTCTCGTCGGCGTCGTCCGTCGCCAGATAGGGCGTCCACGCGATCCGCAGGTTCCGGTCGGGCGGCAGCTGGCCGATGCCCGCCACCTCCTTGCCGCCGAGCAACGCGCGCACGTACGGGCCGAGCTGCTGCGGACCGGGCACGAACTCCCAGTCGAAGAGCGCGTTGTAGAACTCCTGGGTGGCGTCAAGCCCGTGCACCATCAGGCTCACCCAGCAGGGGGTGCCGGATCTGCGCCGAGTCGCCTCGGTCATCGTCACTCTCTCCTCGGACCATCGTCGTGGCCGTGCCCCCGGTCCGATGGTGACACCGAGGGGGCCGTACCGCGCCCCGGCCGCGCCGTGCGTGGCGCGGTCCGGCGGGGGAGGACACCCGGATCGTCCCCGGCGGCCGAGCGGCTGCGCGAGGATGGCTCCCATGAAGCCCATCATCTCCGCAAGCGAACTGCTGAGCGAGTCGGCCGGGGCCCGGCCGCCGGTCCTCCTGGACGTCCGCTGGACGCTCGGCGGCCCGCCCGGACGCCCCGCCTACGAGGCCGGTCACCTGCCCGAAGCGGTCTACGTCGACCTGGACGCGGAGCTCGCGGGCCCGCCCGGGAGCGGCGGCCGCCACCCGCTGCCCGACCCGGAGGCCTTCGGCGCCGCGATGCGCCGGGCGGGCGTCTCGGCCGGACGGCCGGTCGTGGTGTACGACGGCGGCCTCGGCTGGGGCGCGGCCCGCGCCTGGTGGCTGCTCCGCTGGGCGGGCCACCAGGACGTGCGGGTGCTCGACGGCGGCCTGGCGGCCTGGACCGGGGAGCTCACGGAGAAGGTCCCCGCACCCGAGCCGGGCGACTTCCGCCCCGAGCCCGGCGCGCTCGGGCTGCTCGACGCCGACGAGGCGGCCGCCCTGGCCGACGCGGGACTGCTCCTGGACGCCCGCGCGGCCGAGCGCTACCGCGGCGACGTGGAGCCGATCGACCGGGTCGGCGGGCACATCCCGGGCGCGGTCTCGGCCCCGACGACCGAGAACGTCGACGCCGAAGGCCGCTTCCTCGCCGCCGAGGCCCTGCGCGACCGCTTCACCGCCCTGGGCGCGACCGACGGCACCCCGGTGGCCGTCTACTGCGGCTCCGGCGTCTCCGGCGCCCACGAGGTCCTCGCCCTGGAGATCGCGGGCATCCCCGCCGCCCTCTACGCCGGTTCCTGGTCGGAGTGGTCCTCCGACCCCGCCCGCCCGGTGGCCACCGGCCCGGACCCGCGGTAGCGCGTACGGGAAGGGCCCGCGCCGACGTACGGTGCGGGCCCTCTCCGTGCGACCTGGGAGGTCACTCCTGCTTCTTGCGCCGGGTGCCGAAGACGATCTCGTCCCAACTGGGGACGGCCGCACGGCGGCCGGGCCGGACGCCGTCCGCCTCGGCCTGGCGGTCGGTGGTGCCGGTGAGCCGGTCCCGGTGGCCGGAGACGGCGCGGGGCATCAGGACGTCGGCGTACGCGGAACCCGCACCCGCCGAGGCGGCCGGGGCCGGCGGCTCCTCCGCCTCGGCCTCCTCAGAAGGCTCCGTGTCCGGAGGCTCGGGCACGACCAGGTCGCCGCGGAAGCTGGGCACGGCCTCCAGGAGGCTGGTCAGCGAGTCCCGCTCCTCCTCCGGCTCGGCGGACGCGGACGGCCGCTCCAGCTGGCGGTCCGACCGGTCGATCTGGCGGTCGAGGGCGCGGTCGAGCGGCCTGTCCCGGGGCAGCCGGGCGATCCGGGGCACGAACGGGAAGCTCGGCTCCGGCGCGGCGATCGTGTCGTCCGTCTCGCCGATCAGGGCCCGTGCCTCGTCGTCGACGGCCTGGACGAGCCGCCGGGGCGGGTCGTACGTCCAGCTGGCCGTGTGGACCTCGCCCGCGACGCGGTAGACGAGCAGCACCTCCCAGGTGCCGTCGTCGCGCCGCCACGAGTCCCACTGCACGGTGTCCTTGTCGGCGCCGCGCAGCAGCAGCCGCTCCTGCACGGCCTCGCCGAGCTGCGGTCCGGTGTTCTCGCCGGGCCTGCGGACCGGGGTCTTGCGGGCCCGCTCGGCCATGAAGGCGCGCTCGGCGAGCACGGGGCCCTCGAAGCGGCGGACGCGGTCGACGGGGATGCCGGCGAGCTGGGCGACCTCCTCGGCGGAGGCACCGGCTCGTATCCGCGCCTGGATGTCACGGGGGCGGAGGTGGCTCTCCACCTCGATCTCGATCTGCCCGAGGCGCGCACGGTCGTTGCGCACGGCGGCGCGGAGCCGCTCGTCGATCGGAAGTGTGTACTCCGTGCTGTCAGCAGCCTTCAGCACCAGTCGTGTGCCGTCGTTGGAGACGGCCACGACACGCAGTTCGGGCATGGGGACCTCCCGGGTGGTGCCTGCCGACGTCACGTGCGTCGCTGCTTCCGCTAGTCGAGTGTGGCCTGCCCGGGTGCAGCCTGCCACTACCTTGCCGAGTTGCCCGGCGTGTCGGGCATGGACCCTGGAACGCCGTTATGACACGGTGACCTGATGGCTACCCGGAGTGACTGGCGGTCACTCTGTGCAGCCGGTTTCCGTGTGGTGCCGTGGCGTCACCGGTTCGAGTGCCACTGAAGGCCCCCGCCCCTTGATTCCGGGCACCCGAAGGTGTCCGGACCCAGGGTTCGTCAATGTACTCCATTCGGGCCACCTGGGTGGACCGGCGCGCCGCCCAACTTCTCGGGCGGTACGGGAGTTGAGTCTCCGTGATCTTCCCCCGTACGTGTCGCTGTTCACAGAAACAGCAGAAACGGAACTATTCGCTTCGCCCATTTGTCCCTTCTGGGTGCAAGGCGAACGGATGAGCCGTCAGGGGTTGGAGATGCGTCACAGGCCGGACACCGACACGGATGAACCGAAGGAGGAGGAGAAGCAGGGCGGCAGGAGAAAGATCGATCTGAGCGTCGCCCAGGTCTCGGGCAGCGCCCTGGCCGCGGTCATCGCCGCCAAACTCGCCTCCACCCTCGGCGTGTACGGCACGATCCTCGGCGCCGGCGTGATCAGTGTCATCGCCACCTGCGGCGGCCCGCTCTTCCAGCAGCTCTTCAAGCGCACCGGCGAGCAGGTCCGCGACGTGACCGCGGCCGCCAAGCCGAAGGGCCGTCAGGTCCCGGTCCTCGCCGGGCCGCGGGACGACCACACCCTGATGCTCGGCACGGCCGCGCCCGGATCCTTTCCGTACGACGAGGAGTTCGGCGACGCGACCACCCACGGCACGCGCGTGCGTGGGTGGAAGCGCCCGGTGATCGCCGCCGCCCTGGTCTTCGGCGTCACCATGGGCGGCATCACCGCCTACGAGCTGGTCTCGGGCGAGGACTTCAGCGGCACGAAGGGGACGACCACCTTCGGTTCCGCCGTGCGCGGGAAGGACGCGGGCCACCGGGCCCCGGATTCGGAAAAGGAGCCCGCGCCCGCGCCGTCCGGCTCCTCCGGCGGCGGCCTGCGGCCGGAGGGCGGCGGAACGCCCACGACGGGCTCCACGGCGACCCCGGGCGACCAGGACTCCCCGGGGACGGGGACCGGCGACGGGACAGGGACCCCCTCGGCCGAGCCGACCCCGTCCGGCACCATCGGCGGCGAGACGCCCGCCCCGACGCCGACGGGCCCCACGACGGCTCCGACGCCGCCCGCCCCGACCCAGGAGCCGACGAGCGGCGCCGGTCAGGCGGACGCCCCGGCACCGGCCGGCGGCGGCACGGGCACCGGGTGACGGTCAGTCGCCCAGGACCCGGCGCAGGTAGTCGTTGGCGAAGACCCGGTCCGGGTCGAGCCGGTCGCGCAGCGCCGTGAACTCGGCGAAGCGCGGGTAGACCTCGGAGAAGTAGGCGGTGTCACGGGTGTGCACCTTGCCCCAGTGGGGGCGGCCCCCGTGCGCCGTCATGATGCGCTCCACCGCGGTGAAGTACGCCTGGTGGGGCGTGCCCTTGTAGAGGTGGACGGCGATGTACGCGGTCTCCCGGCCCGAGGCCGTGGAGAGCGTGATGTCGTCCGCCGGGGCCGTACGGACCTCCACCGGGAAGCTCACCTTCAGCGGCGAGCGCTCGACCATCGCCTTCAGCTCGCGCAGCGCGGCGACCGCCGCCTCACGCGGGAGCGCGTACTCCATCTCCAGGAAGCGGACCCGGCGCGGCGAGGTGAAGACCTTGTACGGGATGTCGGTGTACGTACGGGCCGACAGGGCGCGGCTGGAGATCTTGGCGATCGAGGGGATCACCGGCGGGACCGCGCGGCCGACCGAGCAGGCGAGCTGGAAGAGCCCGTTGGACAGCAGCTCGTCCTCGACCCAGCCGCTGATCCGCCCGGGAGGGGCGGCGGGGCCCGCGCTGCGGTTGTTGCGCTTGGTGTTGCAGTTGTCCGTGTGGGGGAACCAGTAGAACTCGAAGTGCTCGTTCTCCGCGTGCAGCGCGTCGAACTCCGCGGTGACCCGGTCGAAGGTCATCGGCTCCTCGCGCGCGGTGAGCAGGAAGACCGGCTCCACCGCGAAGGTGATGGCGGTGACCACGCCGAGCGCGCCGAGCCCGATCCGGGCGGCCGCGAAGACGTCAGGGTTCTCCTTCTCCGAACAGACGAGCAGTTCGCCCGAGGCCGTCACCAGCTCGAGCTCGCGGATCTGGTGGGCGATCGAGGCCGACTCGCGGCCCGTGCCGTGGGTGCCCGTGGAGGTGGCCCCGGCGACGGTCTGCTCCATGATGTCGCCCATGTTCGTGAGCGACAGGCCCTCCCGGGCCAGCGCCACGTTGAGCCGCTTGAGCGGGGTGCCCGACTCGACCGTCACGGTCATCGCCTCGCGGTCGATCCGCCGGATGCCGGTCAGCAGCCCCGGGCGGATGAGCACGCCGTCGGTGGCCGCGATCGAGGTGAAGGAGTGGCCGGTGCCGACCGTCTTCACCCGCAGCCCGTCCGCGGCGGCCCGCCGCACGGCCTCGGCGAGCTCCTCGGCCGAGGCCGGGCTCACCTCCCGCACCGGACGGGAGGTGACGTTCCCCGCCCAGTTACGCCACGGGCTGGCCGCCGTCCTGGCGCTGCCCGGCCCCGCTGTCCCCGCTGCTGTCGTCCCGCTCACGCTGCCCCTCCCGGTTCGGAACCGGCCTCCTCAGCCGGCGGTGTCCGAGGAGACCCACCGCGACCGCGAGCGCACCCGAGACGACGGGCACCACGTACCCCGCCTCGGCCCCCGACGCGTCGACCACCCAGCCGGCGGCCGAAGAGCCGAGCGCCACGCCGATCGCGAGGCCGGTACCCGTCCAGGTCATGCCCTCGGTCAGCTTGGTGCGCGGTACGTGCGCTTCGACGAGGGCCATCGTGGTCACCATCGTCGGTGCGATGGACAGGCCCGCGACAAAGAGCGCCACGGCCAGCAACGGCAAGTTCCCGGCCAGTAGGAGGGGGATCATACTCACGGCCATCGCGCAGACGCCCAGCAGCCAGCGGCGGGACGGTTCGCCCTTGAGGTGCAGCAGTCCGAAGACCGCGCCCGCCAGACAGGAGCCCAGGGCGTAGACGGCGAGGACCAGGCTCGCGCCGGCCTTGTGGCCCTGCTCCTCGGCGAAGGCCACGGTCACGACGTCCACCGAGCCGAAGATGGCGCCGGTGGCGACGAAGGCGAGGGTCAGCACCTGGAGACCGGGGGAGCGGAGCGCGGAGGCGCTCTTCTCGCCGGCCTCACGCGGGTGCGGCACGGGCTCGGTGGCGCGCTGGGCGGTCAGCCAGAAGACGCCGATGGTCAGGAACACCCCGGCGAACAGCGGCCCCGCCTCGGGGAACCAGATCGTCGACAGGCCGATCGAGATGATCGGGCCGAAGATGAAGCACACCTCGTCGACGATCGACTCCCAGGAGTACGCCGTGTGCAGGCGCCGCCCGTCGCCCCGGTAGATCTCGGCCCAGCGGGCCCGGGTCATCGCGCCGAGGCTCGGCACACAGCCGATCACGGCCGTGAAGACGAAGTAGGTCCAGTCCGGCGCCTTCTGCTGCACGCAGAGGAGGAGCCCCGCACCGGCGGCGAGCGAGATCAGGGTCACCGGCCGCAGCACCTTGCGCTGCCCGTGCCGGTCGACGAGCCGGGAGACCAGGGGGCCGAGGAAGGCGGCGGACATCGCGAGCGTCGCGGACAGCGCGCCGGCGAGCCCGTACCTGCCGGTGACCTGCGAAATCATGGTCACGATGCCGATGCCCATCATGGACAGCGGCATCCGGCCGAAGAAGCCGGCGACGGAGAACGATGCGGTGCCGGGGGCCTCGAAGATCGCGCGGTAGGGACTGGGCAAGAGGAGTCCTTGGTCAACACGTGTAATTAACTACTAAAGCCTACGGCTTTGAACTTGATTGGTCATCCCCCTTTTTTCGGACAAGCCCGCCGGACCGCACCGTCACGGACAGGCCGCGCCCTGCCGGGCGGGGCGCGGGTGGGAGGATCGGTGCCATGTCCGATCAGCACGATCCCGCCCCGTACGACGCCCTGCTGCTGCTCTCCTTCGGCGGCCCCGAGGGTCCGGACGACGTGGTCCCGTTCCTGGAGAACGTGACGCGCGGCCGCGGCATCCCGAAGGAACGGCTCAAGGAAGTGGGGCAGCACTACTTCCTCTTCGGCGGCGTCTCCCCGATCAACGACCAGAACCGCGCGCTCCTCGACGCGCTGCGGACGGACTTCGCGGAGGCCGGCCTCGGCCTCCCGGTCTACTGGGGAAACCGGAACTGGGCGCCCTACCTCACCGACACCCTCCGCGAGATGGTCACCGACGGCAGGCGCCACATCGCCGTCCTCACCACCAGCGCGTACGCCTCCTACTCCGGCTGCCGCCAGTACCGCGAGAACCTCGCCGACGCCCTCGCCACGCTGGAGGCCGAGGGCCTCCCGCTGCCCCGGGTCGACAAGCTCAGGCACTACTTCAACCACCCCGGCTTCGTCGAGCCCATGATCGAGGGCGTCCTCGCCTCCCTCGCCGAGCTCGACCCCGCCGTGCGGGACGGCGCCCACCTCGCCTTCACCACCCACTCCATCCCCGACTCCGCCGCCGACAGCTCGGGACCGGTCACCGGGCACGGCGACGGCGGCGCCTACGTCAGACAGCACCTCGACGTGGCCCGCGTGATCGCCGACGCCGTCCGCGAGCGCACCGGCCACGACCACCCCTGGAAGCTCGTCTACCAGTCCCGCAGCGGCGCCCCCCACATCCCGTGGCTCGAACCCGACATCTGCGACCACCTGGAGGAACTCCACGGCGCCGGCGTCCCCGCCGCCGTCATGGTCCCCATCGGCTTCGTCTCCGACCACATGGAGGTCCTCTACGACCTCGACACGGAGGCCACCGCCAAGGCGGCCGAGCTCGGCCTGCCCGTCCGGCGCTCCGCCACCGTCGGCGCCGACCCCCGCTTCGCCGCCGCCGTCCGCGAGCTCGTCCTCGAGCGGGCCGCCAACGAGCGGGGCACGCGCGCGGAGCGGTGCGCCCTGGGCGCCCTCGGGCCCTCCCACGACCTGTGCCCGATCGGCTGCTGCCCCGCCAGGGCCGAGCGGCCGGCGGCGGCCGGTGCCGACAGTCCGTACGCCTAAGGAGCCAGCGTGACCGACCCCCTGCTCACCGAACTGCTCGACCTCGCCCTGGAGGCCGCGCGGCGGGCCGGCGCCCTGCTGCGCGACGGGCGCCCGGACGACCTCGCCGTGGCGAAGACCAAGTCGAGCCCCATCGACGTCGTCACCGAGATGGACATCGCCGCCGAGAAGCTCATCACCGGCTTCCTCGCCGAGCACCGCCCCCAGGACGGCTTCCTCGGCGAGGAGGGCGCGTCGAGCCCCGGCGTCAGCGGGATCCGCTGGGTCATCGACCCCCTCGACGGCACCGTGAACTACCTGTACGGCCTGCCCACCTGGGCCGTCTCGATCGCCGCCGAACGGGACGGCGAGACCGTCGTCGGCGTCGTCGACGCGCCGATGCGCGGCGAGACCTACCGCGCGGTCATCGGCGGCGGCGCGTACGCGGGGGACCGGCGGCTCGCCGTGCGCCCCTCGCCCCCGCTCGACCAGGCACTCCTCGGCACCGGCTTCGGCTACGTCCAGGCCCGCCGCGCCCACCAGGCGGACGTCGCCCAGCGGGTGATCCCGATGGTCCGCGACATCCGCCGGGGCGGCTCCGCCGCGATCGACCTCTGCGACGTCGCCGCCGGACGCCTCGACGCGTACTACGAGCGCGGGCTCAACCCCTGGGACCTCGCCGCCGGCGCCCTCATCGCCCGCGAGGCGGGCGCGCTGACCGGCGGCCGTCCCGGAGAGCCCGAGTCCGGCGAACTGGCCCTGGCGGCCTCTCCAGGGCTCTTCACGCCCCTCCAGGAGCTCCTGGAGGAGCTGGGCGCCTGGCACGACTAGCGGGACGCACGACCAGCGGGACCGCCGGGAAGCCTCCCGGCGGACGCACGAGGGCCCCGGAGCCGGGAGCGGCGCCGGGGCCCTCGCGCGTACCCGGGTGTGGGTACGGCGTCGGTGCGGGTCGGTCGGGTGGAGACGGGTCAGACGCCCGGCGCGGCGACCTCCACGCCGTGCTCGGCGGCCAGGCGGTGCAGGTCGTCCAGCTCCGCCTGCTCGACATCCGCCAGGTAGTCGTCGCCCGTCTCACGAGCTCGCGTGAGGTCGGTCTGCGTGGTCCTGATGCGGTGCAGCAGGCCTGCGGTGAAAGCGTCCATCGTGCGCCCCCTCGTCGTGGGTCCGGCGGCACGGGGGTGTGCCGAGGGTGGGTGGATCACACACTGCGACCTCTGGGGGACAGCGAGCGTCAGGTGGCGCGCCACATACAGGGCGTGATCACGGGGTGTGCAGACGTCCTCCCCAGCCCTTTCCTCACAGAAACCTCAACTGGCCCGTGAATCAGGTGAATTCTTCGCGCCCCGCCGCGCGCCCCCGCTCACCACCCGCCCGCCCCCCGGCCCCGCACCGCCGTCTTACAGCCGGTTTACGCGCGAACGGGGCAGGATGGACACGCACAGTCAGTGCTCAGATCTAGCCGGTCCCCACCCCGGACAGCGGCTCGACGGGAAGGAAGAACGACGTGCGCGTACTCGTCGTCGAGGACGAGCAGCTGCTCGCCGATGCGGTGGCCACCGGACTGCGCCGGGAGGCCATGGCCGTCGACGTCGTGTACGACGGCGCCGCCGCCCTGGAGCGTGTCGGAGTCAACGACTACGACGTCGTCGTGCTCGACCGGGACCTCCCGCTCGTCCACGGCGACGACGTCTGCCGCAAGATCGTCGAGCTCGGCATGCCCACCCGCGTCCTGATGCTCACGGCCTCCGGCGACGTCAGCGACCGCGTGGAGGGCCTGGAGCTCGGCGCGGACGACTACCTGCCCAAGCCCTTCGCCTTCACCGAGCTCACCGCGCGCGTGCGGGCCCTCGGCCGGCGCACCACCGTGCCGCTCCCGCCCGTCCTGGAGCGCGCCGGCATCAAGCTCGACCCGAACCGCCGCGAGGTCTTCCGCGAGGGCAAGGAGGTCCAGCTGGCGCCGAAGGAGTTCGCCGTCCTCGAGGTCCTCATGCGCAGCGAGGGCGCCGTCGTCTCCGCCGAGCAGCTCCTGGAGAAGGCCTGGGACGAGAACACCGACCCGTTCACCAACGTCGTGCGCGTCACCGTCATGACCCTGCGCCGCAAGCTGGGCGAGCCGCCGGTCATCGTCACCGTGCCCGGCTCCGGGTACCGGATCTGACCCGATGGCCACCACACCAGCGCCCCACCCACAGGCGCCCCCGAAACCGACCTGGGACCCCCGGGACCCGGTCAGGCCGCTGCTGCGCCCGACCATCCGGATACGGCTCACGCTGCTCTACGGCGGGATGTTCCTCATCGCGGGCATCCTGCTGCTGTCGATCATCTACCTCTTCACGGCGCAGGCCCTCGGCGACGCCGCGGCCCAGCTGCCGTTCAAGATCGTCAAGGGCGAGGTCCAGCCGACCACGTCCTGGTGCCAGCTGCCCAACACGGGCACCGGCGAGCAGTTCAACGACGCCGTCTCGGTCTGTCTGCGCCACCAGAGCGACCTGGCCCTGGACGACCTCCTGCGCCGCTCGCTCTTCGCCCTGCTCGGCCTGAGCATCATCGCCTTCGCCTTCGGCTACGCCATGGCGGGACGGGTGCTCTCTCCGCTCGGCCGGATCACCCGCACCGCCCGCCAGGTGGCCGGTTCCGACCTGGCCCGGCGGATCGAGCTGGACGGCCCCGACGACGAGCTCAAGGAGCTCGCCGACACCTTCGACGAGATGCTGGAGCGCCTGGAGCGCGCCTTCACCGCCCAGCAGCGGTTCGTCGCGAACGCCTCGCACGAGCTGCGGACCCCGCTCGCGATCAACCGCACCCTGCTGGAGATCCACGTCTCGGACCCCGAGGCGCCGGTGGCCCTCCAGCAGCTGGGCAAGACCCTGCTCGCCACCAACGAGCGCAGCGAGCAGCTCGTCGAGGGCCTGCTGCTGCTCGCCCGGAGCGACAACCAGATCATCGAGCGCAAGCCGGTGGACCTCGCCGAGGTCGCGTCCCGGGCGATCGACCAGACGCACGCGGAGGCCGCGGCCAAGGGCGTGGAGATCCGGCGCGAGCTCGATCCCGCGGTCGTCCAGGGCAACGGCGTCCTGCTCGAACGGATCGCGCTGAACCTGATCCAGAACGCCGTCCGGTACAACGTGCCGGAGGACGGCTGGGTGGACGTCCGTACGACCACCGAGCACGGTCAGGCGGTCCTGGTCATCTCGAACACGGGGCCGGTCGTTCCCGCGTACGAGATCGACAACCTCTTCGAGCCGTTCCGGAGACTCCGCCAGGAGCGCACCGGCAGCGACAAGGGCGTCGGTCTCGGCCTGTCGATCGTCCGTTCCGTGGCCCGCGCCCACGGCGGCCGTATCATCGCGGAGCCCCGCGAGGGCGGCGGGCTCGTGATGCGCGTCACTCTGCCGATCTGACAGACTGCACGAGCCGACCGGTTCCGTTCGCTTTGCGCGGAATTTCGTGGCCCTCATCCTGAGACGCTCATGTGTGATCGATCACAGGGGAGGGTATCCGGCCCTCCACTCTCCGTGACCGGGAAATCCCTCGGAAAACCCGGAAAAGTCCGGGTTTCCGAGGCCCGGAATGACGGGAAGTACACGGGGTGGCGCCTGTGTAGGGCGCCCGGAGGACCGTGTACGGTCCGGTTCGCCACCCGAAGCCGATCACTCGCGAGAGCGTGCGACGGGTGTCGATTGAGTAACAGACCTTGATGTGAGGCAAAATCTCCGCCTCAGGTCGGGCACAAGTCCGACCTCTCACGCGTTACGTGCGCTGGAGACACCGCAACCACCCAGAGGGGGAGAGCGACATGGCAACGGATTACGACACCCCACGCAAGACCGACGACGACGTCGACTCGGACAGCCTTGAGGAACTGAAGGCCCGCCGGAACGACAAGTCGACCTCGACCGTCGACGTCGACGAGTTCGAGGCCGCCGAAGGCCTGGAGCTTCCCGGCGCCGACCTCTCGAACGAGGAGCTGGCCGTCCGGGTCCTGCCCAAGCAGGCCGACGAGTTCACCTGCATGAGCTGCTTCCTCGTGCACCACCGCAGCCAGCTGGCCCGGGAGAAGAACGGTCAGCCGATCTGCCGCGACTGCGACTGAGGTCGCCCGGCCGTGGCAGGCGACACACCGTCCCGGAAGCGGCGTCTGAGGCTCCCCGGGAGCCCTCGGACGCACAAGGGCGGCGCAAGCCCGGCGGAGGGCGCCCAGTGGGCCCCTGAAGCCGAGCACGCCGCCCCCCTGCCCTCCCCCGGCGCACGTGACGACGGGCGAGGCCTCCCGGCCTCGCTCGAAGCGGTCACCGGGCCCGACCCGGCGGCCCTGCCGGCGGAGCGGGACGAGGGACGGCTCGACGGGCACGAGGTGGCGCGGCAGGACGGGCGCCTCGGCGCCGTCAAACGGCTCGCCAACCCCGCGCGAGCTCAACTCGACAAGATCAAAATCGACTCGGCGCGCATCGACGCCGTCCGGCGCGGCGTCGCGCAGGGCGTGCGGCGCGGTGGCGACAGCGCCAAGGCCGGCGTCGGCTACCTGGCCGACCGGCTGATCGACCTCGCCCCGCGGATTCCCGTCCGCGACCTGGCGACCCTCCGCAGACACTTCCCCGGGCTCGGCCCCGAGGAGCTCGCGGACAAACTCGTCGCGGGCGCGGCGAACGCGAGCTCGACCGTCGGCGCGGGCGTCGGAGCCGCCGCCATGCTGCCGGTCCCCCCGGCCATGCCCGCCGAACTGGCGGCCGAGATCACCGGCGTCGCCGCCGTGGAACTCAAGCTCATCGCCGAACTCCACGAGGTGTACGGGCTCAGGCCCCCCGGCCGGCTCACCCAGCGCTCGGCGGCCTATCTGACCTCCTGGGCCGAGGAACGGGGCATCGACCCCACCAGACCCACCACGGTCAACGCGGCCCTCGGCGGGCAGCTCAAGCGCGAACTCCGCCAGCAGATCATGAAACGCATGGTGCGCAACCTGCCGAACCTGATGCCCTTCATGGTCGGCGCCGCCGTCGGCGCGGTCATGAACCGCCGCGACACCAAGAAGCTCGCCCAGCACATCCGCAAGGACCTGCGCGCCCGCCAGATCCCCTGGGACGCGCTCCGGGAGCTGCCCCCGCTGGAACAGCCGGAGAACCCGAAGGAACTGGGCTTCTAGCAGCGTCCCGCCCGGCCGCGGAAAAGCTCAGGGGCCCCGAAGGGCCCCTGGGACGGAGTTCGTGCGCCGGGCCTCAGCGCTCGGCGCCGGCCCGCTCGGCCTCGAGCGCGGCCACCAGCGCCTCCGGCTCGCGCGTCGACAGGTACACGTACGGGGTCGGGTCCGCCGGGTCCGTCACCTCGACCCGTACCGCGCCGGGCACATAGCTGCGCATCAGCATGAACGCGCGCGGATCGGCCTTGTGCGACCGCCAGGCCCGCGCCTCCTCCGCGTCGAGCGCCTCGGGCGTGCCGAGCGCCGAGACCGGAATCCGCGCGTCCCCCGCCACCAGCGAACCGGCCACCACCCGGATCCGGGCCGAGCCGTACGAGGACACCGCGGCGCCGGCCAGGACCGCCACCACGATCAGACCGCCCAGCATCGGGACCGTACCCAGCGGGAACATGATCAGGGCGCCGGAGAGGCCGAGCAGACCCACGATCGCCCACCAGGAACGGGGCGCCGTCAGCCGCTCGTCGAAGCGCGGGCCGGCGGAGGGCGCGGGGGAGGGGGCCGGGGACGGTGCGGAAGGCTGCATGCGTCCAAGCTTGGCACGGCGCGACCCGCGCCCATCCGCGCGGGTAAGGTCTGCGCCTGTGACTGCAACATCTGCCGCCCTCACCCCGCCGGCCGACGCCATACCGCCGGTACGCCACCCCGACGCGCCGGCCCCCGGCGAGCTGCTCGGCTCGCACTACGAGCACTGCTTCGGGTGCGGCGGCGGGCAGCCCCACGGCCTCCACCTGGAGGCCCGGGCGGGCGAGGGCGTGACCGTCACCGCCGAGTTCACGGTGACCCCCGACCACCAGGGCGCTCCCGGCCTCGCGCACGGCGGCGTGCTCGCCACCGCGCTCGACGAGACCCTCGGCTCCCTGAACTGGCTGCTGCGGGTCATCGCCGTGACCGGACGCCTGGAGACCGACTTCGTCCGGCCCGTGCCGGTCGGCACCGTGCTCCACCTGGAGGCCGCGGTCACCGCCGTCCACGGCCGCAAGATCTTCTCGACCGCCGTCGGCCGGATCGGCGGGCCCGAGGGGCCCGTCGCCGTCCGCGCCGACGCCCTCTTCATCGAGGTCAAGGTCGACCACTTCATCGACAACGGCCGCCCGGAGGAGATCCAGGCCGCCATGTCCGACCCCGACCAGGTCCGGCGCGCCCGCGCCTTCGAGGTGAACCCCTGATGCGCAACCCTGTCGACGTACTGATCCGCCGCGTGGACCCCGAGGTGCCGATCCCGGCCTACGGGCATCCCGGCGACGCCGGGGCCGACCTGGTGACCACCGAGGCCGCCGAGCTCGCCCCCGGGGAGCGCGCCGTGCTGCCCACCGGGGTCTCCATCGCCCTGCCGGACGGGTACGCGGCCTTCGTGCACCCGCGCTCCGGTCTCGCGGCCCGCTGCGGAGTGGCACTGGTGAATGCCCCGGGGACGGTGGATGCCGGGTACCGTGGAGAGATCAAGGTGATCGTGGTCAACCTCGACCCGCGCGAGACCGTGCGGTTCGAGCGCTTTGACAGGATCGCCCAACTTGTCGTCCAACAGGTCGAGAAGGTGCGCTTCCACGAGGTGGCGGAACTTCCCGGCTCGGCGCGGGCCGAGGGGGGCTTCGGGTCCACCGGCGGGCATGCCGCCGTGGACGGCACTACGGGTGGGAATCGATACGCTTCGGTCGTATCCGACCGGGAAGGACAGTGACGTGTTCGGACGTCGCAAGAAGAGCGGTGCCGCCGAGGACGCGGCGGGCGAGGCCGAGCAGGTCGTCGACGCGGTGGACGGCGAGGACGCGGACGGCGCGGCCCCGCGCCGTGTGAACCTTCCGCCGGCGCCCCGGCCCGACGGGCCCTGGGACATCTCCGAGGTGGCCAAGCCCGACGAGGGCCGGGTGGACCTCGGCGGCGTCTTCGTGCCCGGAGTCGAGGGCATGGAGCTGCGTGTGGAGGTGGCCGGTGACGCGATCGTCGCCGCCACCGTCGTGCTGCGCGACAGCGCCGTACAGCTGCAGGCCTTCGCCGCCCCCAAGAACGAGGGCATCTGGGGCGAGGTCCGCGACGAGATCGCCACGGGCATCGTCCAGCAGGGCGGGGTCATCGACGAGGTCGAGGGCCCGCTGGGCTGGGAGCTGCGGGCCCAGGTCCCCGTACAGCTGCCGGACGGCAACCGCGGGGTCCAGCTGGTCCGCTTCGTGGGTGTCGACGGCCCCCGCTGGTTCCTGCGCGGAGTGATCTCCGGGCAGGGCGCGGTCCAGCCCGAGGCGGCCGGGCTCCTGGAGCAGATCGTCCGGGACACCGTCGTCGTCCGCGGCGAAGGCCCGATGGCCCCCCGCGACCCGATCGTGCTCAAGCTGCCGAACGACGCGCAGATGGTGCCGGACGGCGTGCAGCAGGAGGAGCAGGAGAACTCCCGCTTCTCCGGCGGCATGGGCCAGCTCCAGCGCGGCCCGGAGATCTCCGAGATCCGCTGAGGCCCCGGCCAGGGTTCTCGTTCCTCGTTTCGGCCGGTGGGCCGTCTCCCGTACGTCTCCGTACGGGCGACGGCCCACCGGCCGTTCGGCGTGCGCACGGTTTTCCACAGGTACGGCTTCCGGCTCTGGCCGTGGGACCTGGGGGCGGACCATACTGGCGGGCGCACCTGTTCGAGGAGGGGGAACGCACGTGAGTGAGAGCAGCACGCGGTCCGCGACGGCGGTGGCCGAGGACCCGGCCGGGCAGCCGATGGTCCGCGTCGAGGACCTGCGCCGTTCGTACGGCACCGGAGAGGCGGCCGTCCACGCCCTGCGCGGAGTCTCCTTCGACATCCCGCGCGGCGAGCTCGTCGCGCTCAAGGGCCGCTCGGGCTCCGGCAAGACCACCCTGCTCAACCTCGTGGGCGGCCTCGACAGCGCCGACGGCGGCCGGATCGTCATCGACGGCACCGACCTCTCCACGCTCGGCGAAAACGGGCTCCTGGAGCTGCGCCGCGACCGGATCGGCTTCATCTTCCAGTCCTTCGGGCTCCTCCCGATCCTCTCCGCCGCCGAGAACGTCGGCGTCCCCATGCGGCTGCGCAAGGCCGACCCCAAGGAGCGCGAAGAGCGGGTCGCCCTCCTCCTCGGCCTCGTCGGGCTCGCCGACCACGCCGAGCAGCGCCCCGGCGAGCTCTCCGGCGGCCAGCAGCAGCGCGTCGCCATCGCCCGCGCCCTCGCCAACAAGCCCGCCCTCCTCATAGCCGACGAGCCGACCGGCCAGCTCGACGCCGAGACCGGCCTCGCCGTCATGCAACTCCTCCGCGCCGTCGTCCGCAGCGAGGGCTGCACCGCCCTCGTCGCCACCCACGACCCCCAACTCCTCGTCCTCGCCGACCGCGTCCTCGAACTCAGCGACGGCGAGATCATCGAACACTGACCGGAGCGGCCGGCTTTTCGGCCGAGTGCGCGGCGGGCGCGTGGCTGCGCGCAGGGGGCCGGGGCGGGCGAGCCGGGCCGGCCCGGCCTGGCTGCGCCTGAGCCTGTGCTGGGCTTGTGCTCGTGCCGGGCCGGGCGGCCCAGCCGGGCGGCGCCGAGCCCGGGTCTGAGCTGAACGTGCTGGGCTTCGCCGGGGCTCGGGGGGACCCGAAACGAACCGAACGGCGCTGGGGCCGTGTGGCCGCGCCCGGCCGCGCCGCACGGGCCGGGCGGGGCTGGCCGTGCTGGCCGCGGCGGGGCTGCGCCTGAGCCCGTGTCGGGCCTGAGTTCGTGCCGGGCCTGAGCCCGGCTCCCGTGCCGGGTCCTGCAGGGCGGGCGCCGAGCCCGGGTCCGAGCCGGGCCTTGCCAGGTCCTTGGTCCCGAACCGAACCGAACCGCGCCGCGCCCGTGACGGGCTTGAGCCCAGGCCGGGCAGCCCAGGGCCG
This sequence comes from Streptomyces sp. NPDC037273, assembly GCF_055603625.1. NCBI lineage: Bacteria > Bacillati > Actinomycetota > Actinomycetes > Kitasatosporales > Streptomycetaceae > Streptomyces > Streptomyces sp. NPDC037273. Next base: position 12,817 of record NZ_JBVJVO010000025.1, on the reverse strand, counting down.
GGCAGCCAAGGGCCGGGCGGAGTCCGGCTCGCGTGCCGAGCGGCCCCGAGCGTGGGACCGAGCCGAATGCGCCGGGCCGGGCGGCGCCGAGCGCGCGCCCGCGCTGAACCGTGCCGCGCGCGCCCGCGCCGCGCCGCGCCGCCGCAGGGACGGCCCGTCCCCCGCCGGCCCGGGCCCGCGGGGGACGGGCCGGGGCGGCGGGTCTGGGCAGGGTGGGGGCGGCGGCAGGGGTCAGGAGTTGGTGGTCAGGTCGGTCGGGGGTGTGGACATGACTTCGCGGACTTCGATGGGCATGTTGAGGGGGGTGTGGGAGGGGCCGGGGGCGGTGGAGATGTGGGCGGCGATGGAGAGGGCGCGGTCGAGGGTGGGGACGTCGACGATCCACCAGCCGGCGAGGAATTCCTTGGTTTCGGCGAAGGGGCCGTCGGTGACGAGGGGGGAGCCGTCGGCGGCGGCGCGGACGATGCGGGCCGTGTCGGGCATGGCGAGGCCTTGGGCGTCGACGAGCTCGCCCGCCGCCGCGAGCTTCGCGTTCGTGGTCTGCATGAAGGCGATGTGGGCGCGGATCTCCTCGGGCTGCCATTCCCCGATGGAGGGGGCGTCGAGGCTGTGCGCGTTGAACTGCATCAGCAGCATGTACTTCACGGGGGTGCTCCTCGGTCGTGCGGCATGTCCCGGGCGGTGCCCGGGCCCTCTGTCACGGTGAGGTCGGAGCCGACTCGGCGCTCTCGACATCAGAATCACGTCAATACCGCACGGGGGGCTCTCTCGGTGTGCGGAATGTCCGATTGGCTGGACGTATGGTCGAGCCATGGGACGCGGCAAGCTTCGGATCTACCTCGGCGCTGCGCCGGGCGTCGGCAAGACCTACGCGATGCTCTCGGAGGGGCACCGGCGGGTGGAGCGCGGCACCGACTGTGTGGTGGCGTTCGTGGAGCACCACGGGCGGCCGCGCACGGAAGTGATGCTGCACGGCCTTGAGCAGGTACCGCGCCGCTCCCTGGACTACCGGGGGGCGACCTTCACCGAGATGGACGTCGACGCGGTCCTGGCCCGCCGGCCCACCGTCGCGCTGGTGGACGAGCTCGCCCATACGAACGTGCCCGGGTCCCGTAACCCCAAGCGGTGGCAGGACGTCGCCGAGCTCCTGGCGGCGGGCATCGACGTCGTGTCGACCGTGAACATCCAGCATCTGGAGTCGCTGGGCGACGTCGTCGAGTCGATCACCGGGGTGCGGCAGCGGGAGACCGTCCCCGACGAGATCGTGCGGCGGGCGGATCAGATCGAGCTGGTCGACATGAGCCCGGAGGCCCTGCGGCGCCGGATGGCCCACGGCAACGTCTACACGCCGGACAAGGTCGACGCGGCCCTCTCCAACTACTTCCGCCCCGGCAACCTCACCGCTCTGCGCGAGCTGGCCCTGCTGTGGACGGCCGACCGGGTCGACGAGTACCTCCAGCAGTACCGGGGCGAGCACAACATCCGCTCCACCTGGCAGGCCAGGGAGCGGATCGTCGTCGGTCTGACCGGCGGACCCGAGGGCGGCACGCTGATACGGCGGGCGACCCGGCTCGCCGAGAAGGGCGCGGGCGGCGAGGTCCTCGCCGTGTACATAGCGCGCAGCGACGGACTCACCGCGGCCTCGCCGAAGGAGCTCGCCGTCCAGCGAACCCTCGTCGAGGACCTCGGCGGAACGTTCCACCACGTCATCGGCGACGACATCCCCTCCGCGCTCCTGGAGTTCGCCCGCGGGGTCAACGCCACCCAGATCGTCCTCGGCTCCAGCCGCCGACGCTCCTGGCAGTACGTGCTCGGCCCCGGCGTCGGCCAGACCGTGGCCAGGGACTCCGGGCCCGACCTCGACGTCCACATCGTGACCCACGGCGAGGTCGCCAAGGGGCGGGGCCTGCCGGTCGCGCGCGGGGCCAGGCTCGGCCGCTCCCGCATCCTCGGCGGCTGGCTCGTCGGCGTCGGCGGCCCCGCCGCCCTCGCCCTGCTCCTCACCCATGTCGACGCGGACCTCGGGCTCGCCAACGACATGCTGCTCTTCCTCGCCCTGACGGTCGCCGCGGCCCTCCTCGGCGGCTTCGTCCCGGCGCTCGCCTCGGCGGCGGCCGGCTCCTTCCTGCTCAACTGGTTCTTCACCCCGCCGATCCACCGGCTGACCATCGCCGACCCCAAGAACATCGTCGCCATAGCCGTCTTCCTCGGCGTCGCCATGGCGGTCGCCTCGGTGGTCGACCTCGCCGCCCGCCGTACCCACCAGGCCGCCAGGCTGCGCGCCGAGTCCGAGGTGCTCTCCTATCTGGCCGGCAGTGTGCTGCGCGGCGAGACGAGCCTGGAGGCCCTCCTCGAACGGGTCCGCGAGACCTTCTCCATGGAGTCGGTGGCCCTCCTGGAACGCGCCGACGACCTCGAGCCGTGGACCCGGGCGGCGAGCGTCGGCCCGCACCCGGTGGCCCGGCCGGAGGAGGCCGACGTCGACATGCCGGTCGGCGACCACCTGGCCCTCGCCCTCACCGGTCGGGTGCTGCCCGCGGAGGACCGGCGGGTGCTCGGCGCCTTCGCCGCCCAGGCCGCCGTCGTCCTGGACCGGCAGCGTCTGGTGGGCGAGGCGGAGGAGGCCCGCAAGCTCGCCGAGGGCAACAAGATCCGTACCTCCCTGCTCGCCGCCGTCAGCCACGACCTGCGGACCCCCCTCGCGAGCATCAAGGCCTCCGTCTCCTCGCTCCGCTCCGACGACGTCGAGTGGTCCGAGGAGGACCGGGCGGAACTCCTGGAAGGGATCGAGGCCGGCGCCGACCGCCTCGACCACCTCGTCGGCAACCTCCTCGACATGTCCCGCCTGCAGACCGGCACCGTCACGCCCCTGATCCGGAGCGTCGACCTCGACGAGGTCGTCCCGATGGCCCTCGGCGGGGTCCCGGACGGCAGCGCCGAGCTCGACATCCCCGAGTCGCTGCCGATGGTCGACGTCGACAAGGGCCTCCTGGAGCGGGCCGTCGCCAACATCGTGGAGAACGCCGTGAAGTACAGCCCCGAGGGCATGCCCGTCGCCGTCTCCGCCAGCGCCCTGGGGGACCGGGTCGAACTGCGGGTCGTCGACCGCGGGCCCGGCGTCCCCGACGTGGCGAAGGACGGCATCTTCGAGCCCTTCCAGCGCTTCGGCGACGCCCCGCGCGGCGCCGGCGTCGGCCTCGGGCTCGCGGTGGCCCGCGGCTTCGTGGAGTCCATGGGCGGGACGCTCGGCGCCGAGGACACCCCGGGCGGCGGCCTGACCATGGTCCTCACCCTCCGGGCCGCGCCCGGCGGCCCGGAGGCCCCGCCGGCGGACCTCCCGGCGCACGCCGTGACCTGACGCGCCCCGCCAGGACCCGCGCCCGTCGCCGTACGCGCGCGTCCCCGCTCCGCCCGGGCGCCCGTGTCCACTCCGTACCGCTGCCGGGCCCGTGCCCGTACCGTTCCCGTACACCGCTTTCAGCAGAAGGTAGGCCCCCTCCATGACCCGGGTCCTCGTGGTCGACGACGAGCCGCAGATCGTCCGTGCGCTGGTGATCAACCTCAAGGCACGGAAGTACGAGGTCGACGCCGCGCCCGACGGCGCCACCGCCCTCAGGCTCGCCGCCGAACGCCACCCCGACGTCGTCGTCCTCGACCTCGGCCTGCCCGACATGGACGGCGTCGAGGTCATCAAGGGCCTGCGCGGCTGGACGCGGGTCCCGATCCTGGTCCTCTCCGCCCGGCAGACATCCGACGAGAAGGTCGAGGCGCTCGACGCGGGCGCCGACGACTACGTCACCAAGCCCTTCGGCATGGACGAGCTGCTCGCCCGGCTCCGCGCCGCCGTCCGCAGAGCCGAGCCGGTCGGCGGCGCCGAGGACGGGGTCGTCGTGGTCGAGGCCGAGGGCTTCACCGTCGACCTGGCGGCGAAGAAGGTCCACCGCGACGGGCGGGACGTCCGGCTCACCCCCACCGAGTGGCACCTCCTCGAAGTCCTCGTCCGCAACAGCGGCCGTCTGGTCAGCCAGAAGCAGCTGCTCCAGGAGGTCTGGGGACCGTCCTACGGCACCGAGACCAACTACCTCCGCGTGTACATGGCGCAGCTGCGCCGCAAGCTGGAGGCCGACCCCTCGCACCCGCGCCACTTCGTCACCGAACCGGGCATGGGATACCGCTTCGAACGCTGATGGGGCGGGCCGTCCGGGGCCGGACTCCGTGACAGCGGTGGCCGGTACGCTTTCTGTATGAGTGCTGCACCGCGTACAGAGAAGCCGGCCGGCCGGTTCCGCCGGATGCTCGACCGGCTCTCCTCCTCTCCCGAGGACCTGGAGTCCGAGGAGCTCCAGGAGGACGCCGAGGCGTCGGGGTGCACGCGTATCTCCGACTGCTCCGACCGCCAGATAGTCAAGGTGACTGGTACCTTGCGCACGGTCACACTGCGTCCCCGGGCCGGTGTACCCGCGCTCGAGGCCGAACTCTTCGACGGCACGGCACCACTCGACGTCGTGTGGCTCGGCCGCCGCTCCATCGTGGGCATCGAGCCGGGCCGCAAGCTGATCGCCTCCGGCCGGATCTCGATGAGCCACGGCCGGCGGGTCCTCTTCAACCCCAAATACGAGCTCCGACCGCTCGGACAGGAGTAGCCGGTGACGTCCCCCGACAAGCCGACCGCGGCCCAGCCGACCCCGGACCAGGACACCCAGGCCGACAAGGCCGTGACCGAGGCCGCGCTCTTCGAGGCCTTCGGCGGGGTCCGCGGCATGGTCGAGACGGTCGTGCCCGGTCTGCTGTTCGTCACGATCTTCACGATCAACAAGAACCTGCACGTCTCGGCGATCGCCGCGCTCGCCGTCTCGCTGGTCCTGGTCGCCGTCCGGCTGATCCGCCGCGACACCGTCAAGCACGCCTTCAGCGGCGTCTTCGGCGTCGCCTTCGGCGTCGTCTTCGCGATGATGACGGGCAACGCCAAGGACTTCTACCTGCCGGGCATGCTGTACACGCTGGGCCTCGCCCTCGCGTACATCATCACCGCCCTCGCCGGCGTCCCCCTGATCGGCCTGATCCTCGGCCCGGTCTTCAAGGAGAACCTCTCCTGGCGGACCCGCAACCCCGGCCGCAAGAAGGCCTACACGAAGGCCAGCTGGGCCTGGGGCCTCATCCTGCTCGGCAAGTGCGCGATCCTCTTCCCGATGTACTGGTGGGCCGACACCACCAAGTTCGGCTGGGTCCTCATCGCCCTGAAGATCCCGCCGTTCCTGCTCGCGGTCTACCTCACCTGGGTGTTCCTCGCGAAGGCGCCGGCGCCGATCGACGTCTTCGCCGAGATGGAGGCCGAGGAGCGCGCCGAGAAGGAGCGCAAGGCGGCCGCCGCCGCGCAGCCCCCGAGCCACCACACCGAGGTCTGAGAGACGGTACGCCGAAGGGCCCGGGACTCCAGAGTCCCGGGCCCTTCCGCGTACCACGTCCGATCAGGACTCGGTGGGCTCCCGGCGGACCTGCAGCAGGTCCTCCAGCTGCTCCTCGCGCGCCTGGGCGGCCACGAACAGCAGCTCGTCACCGGCCTCCAGGGTCTCCTCGGCGCTCGGCGTCAGCACCCGCGAACCGCGGATGATCGTCACCAGCGAGGTGTCCTGCGGCCAGGCCACGTCCCCGACCGCGGTGCCGGCGACGGCCGACTCCGGCGGAAGGGTCAGCTCGACCAGGTTCGCGTCGCCGTGGCTGAAGCGGAGCAGCCGGACCAGGTCGCCGACGCTCACCGCCTCCTCGACCAGGGCCGACATGAGGCGCGGCGTCGACACGGCCACGTCCACGCCCCAGGCCTCGTTGAAGAGCCACTCGTTCTTCGGGTTGTTCACCCGGGCGACGACGCGCGGCACGCCGTACTCGGTCTTCGCGAGCAGCGAGACGACCAGGTTCACCTTGTCGTCACCGGTCGCCGCGATCACCACGTTGCAGCGCTGGAGCGCCGCCTCGTCGAGGGACGTGATCTCGCAGGCGTCGGCGAGCAGCCACTCCGCCTGCGGCACCCGCTCCACCGAGATGGCGGTCGGCGCCTTGTCGATGAGCAGGACCTCGTGCCCGTTCTCCAGGAGCTCGCCCGCGATGGAACGGCCCACCGCACCCGCGCCCGCAATAGCGACACGCATCAGTGACCGCCCTCCTCGGGACCCTCGGCGAAGGCCGCCTCGACCTTCGCGATCTCGTCCGTACGCATCATCACGTGCACCAGATCGCCTTCCTGGAGCACCGTCTGCGAGGTCGGCAGAATCGCTTCGCCCAGCCGGGTGAGGAACGCGACGCGGACGCCGGTCTCCTCCTGGAGCCGGCTCACCTTGTGGCCGATCCACGCGGGGGAGGTGTGGACCTCGGCCAGCTGCACGCCACCGCTCGGATCGCGCCACAGCGGCTCCGCGCCGGACGGCAGCAGCCGGCGCAGCATCTGGTCGGCGGTCCAGCGGACCGTCGCGACCGTCGGGATCCCGAGGCGCTGGTAGACCTCGGCACGGCGCGGGTCGTAGATGCGCGCCGCCACGTTCTCGATGCCGAACATCTCGCGCGCGACCCGCGCGGCGATGATGTTCGAGTTGTCGCCGCTGCTCACCGCGGCGAAGGCACCGGCCTCCTCGATGCCGGCCTCACGCAGCGTGTCCTGGTCGAAGCCCACGCCCGTGACCCGGCGACCGCCGAAACCCGACCCCAGACGACGGAAAGCCGTCGGGTCCTGGTCCACGACCGCGACGGTGTGCCCCTGCTGTTCGAGGGTCTGCGCGAGAGCGGCTCCCACTCGCCCGCAGCCCATGATGACGATGTGCACGTCCCCTTACCCCGCACTCCTGATCGCCTTGCTGACCTGCGAAAACACCCTGCTCACAACTTTCCTCGCCCGATGGGCCCGGGCAGCGGCGGACAACGCCCTGCCGGGTTGCCCGGTCCGAGCTTATGCGGCAACGCTGGCCGGGACCGCATTCGAGGTGGTACTCAGGGAGATTCGGTGCCGATCGGGGGTGCCGTTGCGCGTGGCTCTTTTCGAACGCTTACGATCCTCTCCGTGTCCAAACTGACCGACGTGCCCAAACGGATCCTGATCGGGCGGGCCCTGCGCAGCGACAAGCTGGGAGAGACCCTTCTCTCCAAGCGCATCGCCCTCCCCGTCTTCGCCTCCGACCCGCTGTCCTCGGTGGCGTACGCACCCGGCGAGGTGCTGCTCGTCCTCTCCGTCGCCGGTCTGTCGGCCTACCACTTCAGCCCGTGGATCGCGCTCGCGGTCGTCGTCCTGATGTTCACGGTGGTCGCCTCCTACCGGCAGAACGTGCACGCGTACCCCAGCGGCGGCGGCGACTACGAGGTCGCCAACACCAACCTCGGGCCGAAGGCCGGACTCACCGTCGCGAGCGCCCTGCTCGTCGACTACGTCCTGACCGTCGCGGTGTCGATCTCCTCGGGCATCGAGAACCTCGGCTCGGCGATCCCCTTCGTCGTCGAGCACAAGGTGGCCTGCGCGGTCGGCGTGATCGTGCTGCTCACCGTGATGAACCTGCGCGGCGTGAAGGAGTCCGGCTCGCTCTTCGCGATCCCGACGTACGTCTTCGTCGCCGGCGTCTTCATCATGATCGCCTGGGGCGCGTACCGCGGCATCGTCCTCGACGACACCATGCGGGCGCCCACCGCCGACTTCGAGATCAAGCCCGAGCACCAGGGCCTCGCCGGCTTCGCGCTGGTCTTCCTGCTGCTGCGCGCGTTCTCCTCCGGCTGTGCCGCCCTCACCGGCGTCGAGGCCATCTCCAACGGCGTCCCCGCCTTCCGCAAGCCGAAGTCGAAGAACGCCGCCACCACCCTCGCGCTCATGGGCGGCCTCGCCGTCACCATGTTCTGCGGCATCATCTTCCTCGCCATGGCCACCGACGTGCGCATGGCCGAGAAGCCCGCCGAGGACCTCCTGCACAACGGCGTCCCGCTCGGTCCCGGCTACGTCCAGGACCCGGTCATCTCCCAGGTCGCGGCCGCCGTCTTCGGCGACGGAACGTTCTTCTTCGTCGTCCTCGCCGCCGCCACCGCGCTCGTCCTCTTCCTGGCCGCCAACACCGCGTACAACGGCTTCCCGCTCCTCGGCTCGATCCTCGCCCAGGACCGCTACCTGCCGCGCCAGCTCCACACCCGCGGCGACCGCCTCGCCTTCTCCAACGGCATCGTGCTCCTCGCCGGCGCCGCCGCCCTCCTCGTGTGGGTCTACGGAGCCGACTCGACCCGGCTGATCCAGCTGTACATCGTCGGCGTCTTCGTCTCCTTCACCCTCAGCCAGATCGGCATGGTCCGGCACTGGAACCGGCACCTGAAGACCGAGCGCGTCCCCGCCAAGCGCCGCCACATGATCCGCTCCCGCGCGATCAACGCCTTCGGCGCCTTCTTCACCGGCCTCGTCCTCGTCGTCGTCCTCGCCACCAAGTTCACCCACGGCGCCTGGGTCGCCCTGCTCGGCATGGTGATCTTCTACGGCACGATGACCGCGATCCGCCGGCACTACGACTCCGTCGCCGCCGAGATCGCCGCCGCCGAGGAACGCCCCGACGAGTACGTGCGCCCCTCCCGGGTCCGCTCCATCGTCCTCGTCTCCAAGCTCCACAAGCCCACCCTGCGCGCCCTGGCCTACGCCAAGCTCATGCACGCCAACGAGCTGGAAGCGCTGACCGTCAACGTCGACCCGGCCGAGACGAAGGCGCTCAAGGAGGAGTGGGAGCGGCGCGGCATCAACGTCCCGCTCAAGATCCTCGACTCCCCGTACCGCGAGATCACCCGGCCGGTGATCGAGTACGTGAAGAGCATCCGCCGCGAGAGCCCGCGCGACGCCGTCTCCGTCTACATCCCCGAGTACGTCGTCGGCCACTGGTACGAGCACCTGCTCCACAACCAGAGCGCCCTGCGGCTCAAGGGCCGGCTGCTCTTCACCCCCGGCGTCATGGTGACCTCGGTCCCGTACCAGCTCCAGTCCTCCGAAGCCGCCAAGAAGCGGGCCCGGAAGCGCCAGGAGTGGAACGCGCCCGGCTCGGTCCGCCGCGGCCCCGTCGAGAAGCGCCAGAAGGAACCGGCCGCAAAGAACAACTAGACTGGTGGGCTGCCGTGCACACGGCAGCCCACTGTTACTTCCCCTTGGAGACTCCCCGCCATGCAGAACACCCCTGTTTCGTCGTTGGTCGGGGCGGAGTACGAGGTAGAGGTCGGCCCGGTCGCCCACGGCGGCCACTGCATCGCCCGTACGGACGCGGGCCGCGTCCTCTTCGTCCGGCACGCGCTGCCCGGCGAGCGGGTCGTCGCCCGCGTCACCGAGGGCGAGGAGACCTCTCGCTTCCTGCGAGCCGACGCCGTCACCATCCTCGAAGCCTCCAAGGACCGCGTCGAGGCCCCCTGCCCCTTCGCCGGCCCCGGCAAGTGCGGCGGCTGCGACTGGCAGCACGCCAAGCCCGGCGCCCAGCGCCGCCTCAAGGGCGAGGTCATCGCCGAGCAGCTGCTGCGCCTCGCCGGCCTCACCCCCGAGCAGGCCGGCTGGGACGGCACCGTCATGCCCGCCGAGGGCGACAAGCTCCCCGCCGGCGAGGTCCCGCAGTGGCGCACCCGCGTCCAGTACGCCATCGACGCCGAGGGCCACGCCGGTCTGCGCAAGCACCGCTCCCACGAGGTCGAGGTCATCGACCACTGCATGATCGCCGCCGAGGGCGTCTCCGAACTCGGCATCGAGAAGCGCACCTGGGAGGGCATGGCCTCCGTCGAGGCCATCGCCGCCTCCGGCTCCCACGACCGCCAGGTCATCCTCACCCCGCGCCCCGGCGCCCGCCTCCCGCTGGTCGAGCTCGACAAGCCGGTCTCGGTCCTCCGCGTCGACGAGAAGGACGGCGGCGTCCACCGCGTCCACGGCCGCGCCTTCGTCCGCGAGCGCGCCGACGAGCGCACCCACCGCGTCGGCGGCGGCGGCTTCTGGCAGGTCCACCCCAAGGCCGCCGACACCCTCATGAAGGCCGTCATGCAGGGCCTCCTGCCCCGCAAGGGCGACACCGCCCTCGACCTCTACTGCGGCGTCGGCCTCTTCGCCGGCGCCCTCGCCGACCGCGTCGGCGAGCAGGGCGCCGTCCTCGGCATCGAGTCCGGCAAGCGCGCCGTCGAGGACGCCCGCCACAACCTCGCCGGCTTCCCCCGCGTCCGCATCGAACAGGGCAAGGTCGAATCCGTCCTCCCCCGCACCGGCATCACCGAGGTCGACCTCATCGTCCTCGACCCCCCGCGCGCCGGCGCCGGCATGCAGACCGTCCACCACCTCGCCAACCTCGGCGCCCGCCGCATCGCCTACGTCGCCTGCGACCCCGCCGCCCTCGCCCGCGACATCTCCTACTTCACCGACCGCGGCTACAAGCTCCGCACCCTGCGCGCCTTCGACCTCTTCCCGATGACGCATCATGTGGAGTGCGTCGCGATCCTTGAGCCTGCTGAAAAGGGCCGCTGAACTGCGGGTTTGTTGAGTGTGCATTGTGAGCGGTTTCTGATGGGTCGTCACGCATGAATGGCGACCGCCGAATGGAGTTCTCGGCTGTGTGGTCGTAGGCACGTTGAGGTGGCTGGGGCGTTGGCTGTCGGCTGCCCCTGCCCCATCCGCTTCTCGGTAGTGACGTTCCGTGGCGCTAGGTGGGGTGCCCGGTGTGTGTGGTGTCAGGGGCCGTAGGGGCCCCAGCGCCCGAGAAAGGGTCAGAGGTCGTCGGCTCGTGGTTCGGGGATGTGAGCAGCCGGGGCGGTGTGTTTCAGGGGGTCGAGGCGCTCCACGCGGGCTGCCGCCCAGTCGATCCATGCTTCGGCTTCGGTCCTGGCCTGACCTGCGGGGCTGGCCTCGACTCGGGTGCGTACGGCGCTCACGTATGCGGTCAGTCGGGCGGCGTGACGCCATGCCGCTTCCTGCGCCTCGAAGTGCCGGACGCGGTACGCCTGGGCGTACTGGACGCGGGTTTCTTCCATGGCGGCTGCACAGTGGATGAGCTTTTGGCGTGCCGCTCGATGCCTGCAGCGGGTCCGTGCCACGCTGGCCGAGCGATGCGCCAGGACCTTCTCCCGCTATGGCATGGAGGAGCTGCACAGGCTGCTGCACGTCGACGCCACGCTGCGCCTGCCCCCGTACGCGAAGTGCGGCTTCCGAGGCACTGCACTCGGAGTGCATAAATACCTGTGATCGCGGCCTGAGAATTTAACGACCGTCGCGGAGAGAGTTTTTGTCAGCGATGCGCAGGGAGAAATATTCGACGCACACGGGATGCGGCGACGTGCTACTGTCGATCTCAGTTGCAGTTTTGGTACCCAAAAACTTCGGGCGCCTCCTGCCGGCCACGTGCCGTGCGGAAGCGCTTTGTATTTCCGGTCATTTTCCGGGCAGGGCATCATCGCGGCGACACGGCGTCCGTACGGTACGGATTCCGTCGTACTGCCCAAAGGAGAAATGACATGGCTGCTGGCACCGTGAAGTGGTTCAACGCGGAAAAGGGCTTCGGCTTCATCGAGCAGGACGGTGGCGGCCCCGACGTGTTCGCCCACTTCTCGAACATCGCCTCCCAGGGCTTCCGCGAGCTCCAGGAGGGCCAGAAGGTCACCTTCGACATCGCGCAGGGTCAGAAGGGCCCGACGGCCGAGAACATCGTCTCCGCCTGACGCTGACGCGTAATACGTAGCTGGGGCCCGCATCCTCCGGGGTGCGGGCCCCAGCTGCACGCATTTCGCAGGTCTTTTACCTGCACCTGCGCCACCCTCACTTCTTTCGCTCGCCCGCTTGCGGGTCGACAGCCATTTCGGCCCGGTTCAAGCCGCTTGCGTTCACATTTCATTCGGCCCGTGCCAGTGATTCCCGACGCTTTTCATTCGCTGCCGGAATTCCTCGATACGCGCCGTATCAAGGAAGGTTCTGAATGAACCCCACACGCACGAACAGCCGTTCCTCCCGCACCCGCAGCAACGGCGGCCGCGCATACGGCTCCACCGCAGGTTCACCCCGGAGCAGCCGCTTCGCTTCGTCCGCGCCGAGCCGTTCGTTCGCGCCGAGCCGCTCCGGCGGCTACGGACGGCGTCCCGCCGCAGTGCAGGGAGAGTTCGCACCGCCGAAGACGATCACTCCGGCGCTGCCCGCCGTCGAGGCGTTCGCCGACCTCGACATGCCGGCGGAGCTCCTGGCCGCGCTCACCGCACAGGGTCTGTCCGTGCCGTTCCCCATCCAGGGCGCGACGCTGCCGAACTCCCTGGCGGGCCGTGACGTCCTGGGCCGCGGCCGGACCGGCTCGGGCAAGACCCTCGCCTTCGGCCTGGCCCTCCTCGGCCGTACGGCCGGACAGCTCGCCGAGCCCCGTCAGCCGCTGGCGCTGGTCCTGGTCCCCACCCGGGAACTTGCGCAGCAGGTCACCGACGCGCTCACGCCGTACGCCCGCGCCGTGAAGCTGCGCCTGGCCACCGTCGTCGGCGGAATGCCGATCGGCCGGCAGGCGAACGCGCTGCGCGGTGGTGCCGAGGTCGTCGTGGCCACCCCCGGGCGCCTCAAGGACCTCATCGACCGGGGCGACTGCGGGCTGGACCAGGTCGGCATCACCGTCCTGGACGAGGCCGACCAGATGGCCGACATGGGTTTCATGCCGCAGGTCACCGCTCTCCTGGACCAGGTACGCCCCGAGGGCCAGCGGATGCTGTTCTCCGCGACCCTGGACCGCAATGTCGACCTCCTGGTCCGCCGCTACCTCACCGACCCCGTCGTCCACTCCGTCGACCCCTCCCAGGGTGCGGTCACCACGATGGAACACCACCTCCT
>NZ_JBVJVO010000024.1:0-65366 GCF_055603625.1 Streptomyces sp. NPDC037273 | reverse complement strand
CGGGGTGGTGGGGGTGGTGTGGGGGTGGGGGGTTGTTTGTGGTGGGCGCCCGCCTGCGGCGGGGTGTGGTGCTGGTAAGTGGGTTGGTGCGGTGGATAGTTGATGGTGTGTTGGGTGGGGCGGGGTGTGGTGGGTGGTGTGCGGCCCCTGCGGGGCCGGCGGTGTATGCCGGGCCGTTTGCCACGCTCGTGGGACGCACTTCGAGTGGTGGCGGGGTAGTACTCCACGGGCGTGAGGACGCCACAGAGAGCGTCACTGTAAGTGAGGAACAGGAGGGAGACTAAAGAATAGTTGTCTAGACCTATAGCCAAACTACCCCAAACCCCTCATATTCCGCTAACCACTAGAAATCTGGCTGCGAGTGAGGAACCCTCAAAACACCTTCAGCAGACACCCCCTGGCGGGCCATCAACACTCCATACGGAAAACGCATCAAGACGAACAGCCACCCACCACAGCTCCGAAACAGAAGCAGCCACAGGGGCACACTGGCAGGGTGCTGTGTGCCGGGGCGCGGCCCAGGCGGGGGGCCGGCTGCGGAGCACGCCGCTCGTGAGCTCGAGCCAGCAACCGGACAGACGACATACGCCGGCGACCGGAGAAAAGGGTTGGGGAGCAGCCCCTCGCCTGCATGCGGAAACCGGATACCCGACCCGGGCAGGGCCGGTCCTCCCTTATGCGGAAACCGTATCCCCCTTGCCTCAACCCGCGAGGAGCAGCCGGGGCTCGCCCCGGCCCGCACGCTGAACAGGGGCGGTGGGCGCGAGCGTCACGACCTGCGGTTTCCAGGCCGCCCGCGAACAGGGGGGTAGAAGGAGGGCCGTCGACACCATGGAAGGCGGTGTCGGCTCGACAACGGCCTACCCATCCCACGGTGCCGGCCGGAGGAAGAATCCCTCCTCCGGTTCGGCCAGTGCTTTGAAAGTCACGGCCGGAACACCCCTCACAGCTCTCAACCCACCGCGCCACCAGGGGAAACGGCCTGAGAGGCTCCCAGGGACCCCACACTCACCACAACACCACCACCCAGGACAGAACACCCCGGCCCCAGGCCCAGGCCCCCACAGACGACCGGCCGGCACGCACACACCCGAGCAAGGGCCGGGCCAGCACCGGCGACAAGCAGAGGCATCAAGGAGAGCACAGCGACGGATCCAGGCCCTTCCCCGGACACGGGCCCCGCCCCACCGCACGATCAGACACAGACATCAACAGGAGCAGCACGCCGCACCAGCAGGAACACCACCCAACAACCCCACACACCGCATGCAATTTCCGCATACGGCATATAGAACCTGGCCCTATGCGGAAAACGCATCACCCACACCCCACCACGACCCCCGCGCACGCGGGGAGCAGTAGCGCAGCATCGTGTACACCTCAGCGACGCGCGAGGAGCAGGACAGCGGCCGCCGCGCGCCGTGGCATGCCGGGGGACCATCCCCGCGCACGCGGGGAACAGCGCCACCCGGTCGGTATCGACGTCAACATGGCGGGAACAACCCCACGGGTACGGGGAGCAGACTCAATGAGCTGCAGTTCTACCGCACACCCAACCTCAGCTGAACCACTTCCACAGAAACCGGCAAACAGATACCCCTCCCCCAGCGTCGACCCAGCCACGTGCAGCAAGCCGTCGGCGTCGTCGGCGATCGCGATGAGCTCGGCACCATCCCTACAGACGCAGGCAACAGACCGACACTTTCAACACCCGGGCGTCCAGCAGGCACCATCCCCCCCGTAAGCGGGGAGCAGCAGCCGGCCGGCTCCGTCAGTCCCACAGCAGAAACCAGCAGGCCTGGCCCATCAGCGCAAAAGCAGCGCTTGGTAAGCCCAGTGGTAAGCAAACAACAGCATCATCAGTGCACTCACCACGCCCTCCAGCGACCTGAGCGACCTGAGCGACCTGAGCGACCTGAGCGCAAGCCTGCACGAACGAGTCGGGGAGCAGTGTGGGCCCCGACAAACGGGATGCTCGCACGGGCAGGGGGTGTGGCAAGGGCGGGCTGTGGTCATCGGGGTGAGTGCAGCCATTGCTCGTAGCTGACGGCCTCGAGGGTGGGGTGGAGGTAGCCGTCGTACCACTGGACCGTGGACGGGCCGGCCGTCCTTCTCGCTGTTGGTTTGGTGTGGGGGTGGTGGGGCGGGGCTGGCTGGGGCGGGCGCAGGCGGCAGTGTTCGGCGAAGCCGATCAGGGGCGGGAGGGAGTGGGGGTGTTGGGACAGGAGGAGGCCGTCGCCGTAGGGGGTGGAGTGGAGCAGGTGGGTGGCGGCCAGCAGGAAGGGGCGTGCCCAGGTAGGGACGGTGTAGGTGTGGCAGTTGGCCGCGAGTCCGTGGTGGCGGGCGGCTGTAGCGGTCGTGGAGGGTCAGGGTGGAGGCAGCGGCGTCGATATGGCGGTAGTGGACGGTGCGCAGCTGGGAGAGGGGGCGCCGGTGAAGATGGCTATGGCCAGGGCTGGGGCCAGCTGGGGTAGAGCGGTGCGGGTGGCCAGGCGGTGGGCGATCTGGCCGACGGCGTAGGCGCGGTCGGGGACGTAGGGGCGGGTGGCTGGGGATGGGGTGCAGTGGCAGGCGGGAAAGTTCTGGCGGAAGCCGAGATAGGCCAAGACCGGCACCTGGCACACGCAGGGCCCCGCTGGTCTAGCGGGGCCCTGCGATCAGCTGCAGCCTGGGGTGGGTCTAGTTCTTGTTCTTGGTGTCGACGAAGGCGGTGTCGACGACGACGCGCGGCACCGGGTCTTTCGGGCCAGGACGCTTGGTGACGCCGTCGAGGACGCTGGCGATCTCGTCGTACATGCGGATGGACTCGGCGCTGTGGTGCTTGCCAAGGTTCTTCGAGTCCGTGCCGCCGTGGGCCATGTAGTCCAGGATCCGGAGGTAGTTCGCCAGGTCTACGCCGCTGAGTTCGACCTGGATGAGCCCGTTGTCGAGCTCCTTGGTCGTGGTCTTGAGCTCCAGGTCCTGCCCGCCGCGTCCGGACTGGTCTGATGTCTTCTCCCACAGATCCTTGGTGGTCTCGACGTGAAAGGTTTTCAGGCCAGCGGCCTTCTGCAGGCGCTCGGAGTGCTGCGGCGGGGAATCCGTGGAGCAGCCGGTGACGAGGACGGCGGCGAGGAGCGCGAGGACGGCGAGCCCGCGGGCTCGGCGTGGTGAGGTGGTTGAGGGCACGGACGGCAGTGTCCTGACCTGATCTGCTGCCTGGGGTCCCTTTTGATCTTCAGCCATCCGAACGAGCGACGCGACAACCCGCCATGACGGCCGGAACGGCGTGGGAGGCCCGAGCGCCGGGTCTACACGGCGGTGCTGCGCTCCGATCGGGCCTTGATGCGGGCACGCAGGGTGCCGAACGCGAAGCGGACCATGCCAGAGAACTCGGCCTGACGCGTTTCGAGCAGCATGCATCCATGGCCGGCCAACCGTGCGTGGGCACCTTCCCGAGTGCGTTCAGCGGTTCAGGTACTCGTCGTGCGTCGACCGAGAGCTGGCGGCTTTCTCCGTCGTGCCGAGGGTCTCGGCGGTATGGGGCAGGGGATGCTGTTGCCGGCGATGTACCGGGGGGGGGCGATCGGTCCGTATTTGGCGACGAGCGCCTCCAGCTTTTGACCGCGTGTCGGACGCGCTACGCGGTCGTACCGGCGTGGAAGACCCCGCGCCCTCCCCACTGCTCTCCTGGTGCATCAAGGGGCTCCCGGCCACGTGCGCTGGGCGACCGCCGGGTACGGCTTCTCCGTCAACGATGACGAGTACTCCTTCCGCAACCCTGCGAACCGCTTCGCGCCGGCGGCTGGCCGCCTGGCCCGGGTGGCCAACGTGCTGGCACCGTGACCCGCGCACGATGTCAGTAGTTGTGGGCTTTCAAGGTCTTACTGCGAATGTAGAGGGCTTCCATCAGGAGAACATGGATGGCGTCCTCGTGTTCCGCTCTGTGGGTCGCAGCAACAGCGCTTCGGGCGAGGAAGCCAGTGGTGAGCTGCTGGTTGACGGACTGGAGTGCCTTGTGTGCTTCCTTCAGTTCGGCCAAACGTGCAAGAGATTCGCTCTCCGAGACTGGAGGTGACTCTCCTGCGGAGATGGCCGCGTCGATGGCTTGATCGGCGCGGTACTTCTCCAGGTGGGAGAAATCGATAGGCCAGTGACCGTTCATTCGGGGGCGTGAGCCCCCCTGCTGAGCCTGCGATGCGCTGCGAGCGGGTTGAACTGGGCGGCTGGCATCGTTCTGTGTCGGACTCTCAGACGTCATCGATCCCGCGGTCGAGTCTCCAGGCCGGTGCTGGCGGCGGGTGGCTCTCGCGGCTAGTACCGCCTTTGCCTGACGACGCCCCTCGCTCGTCAATGTGCAAAAGACCCTTGGTGGGCGACCTGGATGCGCAGTCTGCTCGTCCCGAGTCACGATCCACGCCAGTGCAGTAAGTCTGGCCAGGATCTGCGAAACCGTGCTCTTGCCCAGGCTGGCCTGGGCGCTCATCTTCGTCGCCCACTGCGGATCATCCGCCGGTGCTTCTAGCAGCAGAGTCAGCACCTCAACCGTTGGGAGAGTTGCGCGGAGGGCGGGAGTGGTCACATGCCTACCTGACCACAATTGAGGGGCATAGGTCAAGAATGAACTATGGTCGGGCAGGTCGCTGCTCTGAGGGGAAGCTTAGGGAGCGCCATAGGGGCCGTATGAGAGTGGCAGCCTGCGGGCTAGCCAGCGCCCGCTTCCGCGCCTTCATCCCAGGTTCCCGCGCACCGATGCCCTCGCCGAGCTCGCAGCGGATGACAGATACGTGTTCACCCAGCCCGACTGCGTCGGCTCGGCAGCCAACTACAAATAAGAACAGAACACGGCTCGTCCGGATCTCCATCGACTGACCCAAGGGGCTACACGTGGCTCCGCCTCACCCGCACCGCCGACGCCTGCCAGATCACCGAGATCAACGCCGCGTAGCCCGCCGGGCCGCCGGGAAGCGCGCACAACGAGGCCTCTCAGGACCGTCACCACACGTCGAGACAGGCCCAGACGTCCCAGGGTAAACCCGGGGAACAGCGGGAGCACGGCCGCTACCGTCGGGCCATGGAGACCATCATCACCGCAGTGATAGCCGCGGTCGCCGCTGTCGGCGGCGGCCTGATCGGAAGGTCTGCTGGGCTCAGAACCGCCCAACTCACCGCTGAGGCCGCCCGTGCGGCCACCCGCTATGCCACACAACGCGACACCGTCCTCGAGTTCGTCGCGGCCACCGACAGGGAAATGACACTGGCCTGGGAGGCCGAGGTAGGCCGGGCCGACCACAATGGCCACGCGCACACCCGAGCCCAGGACGAGGCGCACCTGGCGTCCCGCCGCGCCCTGACTCTGATCGAGCTGACTAACGTCCCCGAGGTGGGAGCCCAGGCACACGAGGTACTGGCTGGTCTGCGTAGAGCACGTGCGGCACAGGACTGGGAGCCGTTCAAGACGGCCCGGGCCCGGCTGATCTCTACCGCTCGGGACCACCTGGACACCTTGTGACCGAGGCGGTATTCAGGGCGGACGCCCCCGCTGCACATGCCATCCCTCGGGGAGATCGTCGTCTCTCATGCAAAGAGCCGGCCCCTTGGGGCCGGCTCTCCTTGCGCGCTCGCGCGCCAACACGGGCCCACGGGAAAACCTCTGCTCGGCGGCTGAAGCCCAATCCAAGGGGTCGGCTGGATAGTGGCAGAGCGCGCAAGGGAGCAGCAAGACACCCCGGGACGTACGTGCAGGATTCCCTTTGACTTCATCGGTGAGCCCTGGCCCATCCCTCTTTCAAGCAAGTACCTCGTCATGTCCTAGACCGCCATCGACACGGCCACCGCGCCCGGTGACTCCTGGGCCGCCCACTGCTCCCCCGGCCACTGGGGCCACGAATCCGGCATGATCCTCGCCCGCCTCAGCGACCTCGACGGTGCCGAGCAGCACCTCCACCTCGCCCTCGACATCCACGGCCTTAATCGCCACCGCACCCTCCCCGCACCCGCACCCGCACCCGCACCCGCACCCGCACCCGCACCCGCACCCGCACCCGCACCCGCACCATCGTCCTCGCCGACCTCGGGGGTATCCACCTCCGCCAAGGCGTCGTAGACGGAGCCTTGGCTGAGTGGCACGACTAGTCGATTAGGGGATCTTGCCGTGGAGGGAACGGGGGCTCTCCTGGTCATCTCGAAGCCCGGAGGCCCCACTGCGGCCAACAAGTCGATTCCTTTGTCTCGACACTGTTATGCCACCTTCAGCTCCCTGTCCGGCGCGCGCATGCTCAGCCTCTCGGCCCAGCGCGGCCACACACTCGGCCAGCGCGGCATCGAGTACCGAGATCCTTTTGGCCACACGCGCGTGGAACCTTCGGATCCAAGACGCGGGGGCGCAGGGACTCCTTCGATTCATTGCCATTGGTAGGTACAGCAGATACGGCCAGCGGCGCGTGCTCTCAGAGTGTGTGACAGCAGGGCAGGACGGGTCCCTGGTCTCTCGCTGGTGTTCACGGGCGCCTCATGCGTGAGCGGGTGACGTGCGCGCCGAGCCGGCCCATCCCATGCATCGTGCGGGAAAACCGGACCTCGCATGGGCATGAACAAGACATCAACCGGCACGAAATGCCATCAGCCAACTGCGGTAGCAGGCGCTCAGCTCTGAAGAGTAACGACAGGCTTCTCGTCACGCGGACTACTTCAGAACGCGGCCGTGGCAGGCACGGCTCCGGCATGACAGGGGATCGTCTCCACACACAAGGAAAGCTCGAGGTCCGGGTTCCCTCATCGGGAACCCGGACCTCCTACGCGACCAACCCTAATTGTCGCCCTACGAAATGCTTACGCGGAAGGTTCTCTGCCCGCATGGCGACTCAATACACCTTAGGGTTTCCTCGCCCAACGAGGCGAAGAGATAGCTCTCATCTACGCCCCATTTAGCATTTTACGATTGGGTGACTGAACGGCCCGAACTAGCCTAGTGAACCACTAAGGATCACCCAATCTCTAACGGAATTCAGGATCGCCACAAGCTCACCCTCATCATTGATTTCCCCATGCTTCGACCGAACCTCACCAGTCGCCACATTAGCCAGGTCAATCTCAGATTTTCCGTTTTCCCAAATTACGACCTGCCCTATGAAAGCCTCGCTTTCAAGGATCCAGCTAACCGAAGATGGATCACGCCCTGGCGGAGAGACTTCAATCTCTGACGTAACGGCCAGGGAATCCCATTGCCAGCACTCACCGGCAATCCATCGCTGAGCTGAATCCAGCAGCTCAGACCCACTCATCCGCACGGGGCCCACCCTCCAAGCTTGATGTTCTTCGCCTCCGGCAACTCAAGTGCAGGAAGGCCCTTCTTCTGCGCCAAACGCGAGAAGATCGTATCCGAATCCGACATTTTGAAGTCTCCAGGCCGCCCACCTGGAATCAGCGACGAACGCGGTACATCGAACTCCACATAGACGGATCCCGGCCGGGAAGAAATATACGCATCCTTGTTGGCCGGATAGACCACGTAGGTGAAACCACCACCGCCACGCTGGACCATCCCCGTCTTCACCATCGCATCATGCTCCGCAGTCGACATCCACCGCCCGACGGTGACCAGTTCCGGATCCGGCGCACCGCCACCACTATTGTGGACCAAAATCGAGGTGGACCCTGCAAGAACATAGTAGGTGTGAAGTTCGGCAACAGTGAAATTGTACGTCTTCACGCGCTTGACTGAGTGAGCGTTCCCCTTGACGGCAACGATGCTGCCATCGTCCGTGAGCAGGGTCATGCCCTGCTTCAGATCCTTGGCCTCAACCCATTGATTACTGGAGGGCGACCAGAACGGGTGATCGGATGTTGCCGTGATGGCTTCGATTCCCTCTGGAGTCACGATGGAAATCGTGTTGAGGTTCCTGGTTCCCTCGGTTCGGATCAGTTGAGTGACCGATCGAGGGCCGGATTCGCCAGTTTCAGGGTCGGTTGCCAGAACTTCTTCGCCGACCTCGATGTCCTGGATTTCCTTCGTACTTCCATCAGCCATAAGGACGAGGGTCCCGGCGAGGAAGCAGTTCCCCTTAGGGCGCGCCGATGGGAGATTGTCCGCCTTCTTACCAAGCCCCTTCAGTAGGTGCTTGAGGAGAGAACGAAATCCGCCGACCGTGCTGATGTAACTGGCGATCTCTTGGGCGGCGTCACCAGCGTCCCAGGCTTTCGTGTCTTTGTTCAGGCCCTTTTCGGTGGCGAAGTCATCGTAGAGCTTCGTCACCCCGTCACAGCCAAGGATGCATACAGGAGCGAGTTTGGCCATGTCTTCGACAGATGAGATGAGTCCGTGAATGGCGCCACCCAGGAGGTCTTTCCAGCTTCCCTGCGGCCGCGGGTCGGCCGGTTCGTGACTTACGCATTCTGGGCGCATGGCAGGATATCCGCTGCCGCAACTCTGTGAACTTCCGGAACTTGACCCCGAGCTGTAGTTCCCGGTCCCTGCGGAGGAGGTTCCAGATCCGGTTCCAGAACTAGCCGTGTTCAAGGCTGTTATAGCGACTTGGACAATGCCTACTGCAGCTATCACTACGCCGACGAACGGGATGAGGAAGCGTCCGTCCGGGTCTGCGAAGGTTACGGGGTTGTTGTTGCTGTAGGCGTATCCGTTGATCTGTTGGGGGTCTTTGAGATCGATCACTGGGTCGACGCTGATGAACCGGCCGGTGTTGGGGTCGTAGTCGCGGACGCCGATGTGGGTGAGGCCTGTTGGATCTTTGGTGCCGCCGACGAGGCCTTTTTCGCCGGTCCAGTTCGTCGGCGTTGTGCCGCGGTCCTCACCGAATGGCTGGGTGTAGCGGCGGGTGACGGCTTGGGTTGCGGCGTCGACTTGGAGGTTGGCGGTGCCGTTGTGGTCAGTGGCGAGCCAGGTGAGGTACTGGGGTGTACGAACGGCGACTGTCTGTCCGGCGTGGCTGTAGTACCGAGTCGCTTGGACCTTGGCGGTCGCCTTGTCGTAGCGGAGTTCGGTTTCGCCGAGGTAGAGGGTGGTTCCGTTGGCGTCGCGGCGGATGAGGCGGTTGCCGTCGGCGTCGTCGAGGAAGGTGGTCTCTGTGGTGCCTTCGGTGACCTTGGTGAGGGTGTTCTCGGGCCCCCACGTCAGTGTCTGGGTCTTGGCACCCTCTGTTCGGGCCGTGGTGTTGCCGGCGGCGTCGTAGGTGTAGCTGGTGGTCGGGGCGGTCGCGTCCGCGGGGGGCGTCACCGTGTTGGTGAGCAGGTGCGGGCGGATCACTCCGTTGGTGGTCTTGGTTTCGTAGTTGTAGGTGGTGGTGGCCGGTCCGCCGGTGGCGAGGTTGTCGGTTGCGGTCTTGCGGTTGCCGGCGGCGTCGTAGGTGAACGACTTCCAGTAGGGGGCCGGGCCTCCGATGGTGGCTGTGCTGGGCGCGGTGGTGCAGTCGGTGGTGGCGGTCCAGGCGCTGCTGAGTCTGCGGTGGCCGTCGTAGGTGAAGCACTGGCGGTCGCCCTGTTGGGTGGAGGTGTCCTGGACCTCGATGGGGTTGCCCGCGGGGTCGTAGCGGTAGTACGTGTCCGCGTCGGTGCCGCTGTGGGTTTCTGTGACGACGGTCTGGCGGGCGAGGCGCTTGGTGCCGTCTTCGTAGGAGCGGTTGATCTCCGTCCACTTGCCCTGGGTGGAGACGCCGAGTGTGGTGCGGATGTGCTCGCCGGCAGGGAGGTAGGCGGTGCTTTGGACGATGCCGCTCAGGCCGGCGAGGGTGGTGGGCAGGCGTTGCTGGTTGTAGCCGTAGATAAGGGCTTCCTGCTCGAGTCCGCCCATCGCGGGGATGAGGCGGCTTTGCAGGGTGCCGTCGAGGTTGTAGGCGTTGGTGATGCTGTAGACGCCGGTGCCGGCGACTGCGCCTTCGCTGGTGCTGACTGTGTACTGCTCTCGGAGCACACGGTAGAGGGGGTCGTAGGAGGCGTTGGTCTTGGCGTAGACCTTGCCGCTCTTTCCGCCTTCGTAGCGGATGGAGGAGGTGGGGCGTCCCTTGGCGATGGTGTCGTAGGACCAGCGGGCGAGGTACTTGGTGTCGTCGATGGTGGGTGTTCCGTTGACGACCGGGATGCGTCCGGCGAGCTTTCCAGTGGGGCGGCCGAGGACGTCGTAGGTGTAGCTGAGGATGCTGTCGGTGTTGGCGCCTTCGGTGACGCTGACCTGGTCGAGGCTGTTGTACTCGGTCTTCGAGGTGCCGGCGTCCGGGTCAGTGACGCTCTTCTGACGGCCGAGGAAGTCGTACACGTACGTCCAGGCGTTGCCCGCGCTGTCCTTGACCTGGGTGAGCTGGTCGTTGCGGCCGTAAGTGTAGGTCAGGGTCGTGTACGAACCGGTGGCCTTGTTGCCGTCGTATTCGCGCTTCTCAGCGAGGCGCCCGCGGCTGTCGGCCGTCTCTTGGACGGCGGAGGCACCGGTCGGGGGTTCGACGGTGGTGGAGTTGCCTTCGTAGGTCGTGGTGGTGCGGGAGTGTTCCTGGCCGTTGACGAGATTGACAGCGATCGTGGGACGGCCGGCACCATCGTAGGTGGTGGTGGTTCCCGTGGGCGCCGCGGTGATGAGGTTGGCGAGGTCTCCGGTGGGCGCTGTGGTGTCGATGTACTCCGACGCGGTCTCTACTTCGAGGCCGCGGCTGTCGTACTTGGTCTCCGCGATGACGCGGCCCGTGCCGACCGCGGCCGGGGACTGTGCCTGGCGGGGGCGGAGCAGGGCGTCGTAGATGGCGTATGAGGTCTGGTAGGTGGTGCCGTCGTTGTTGAGTGACTTGGTGGCGACCCAGGATGCCTTGTTCTGCTGGATCTTGTATTCGATCTTCTTGCTGGGGGTCTGGGACGTGCGGTTTCGGTCGGCAAACCAGACGTCGGTGAGGCGGCCGAGGGCGTCGTAGGCCAGCTCGGTGCGCCGGGTGTTCGGGTCGATGCTGACCTTGTTGACACCCCAGTCAGGGTAGATCTCCGTTGTCACCGTGTGGCCGAGGGCGTTGACGGCCTTGGTCGAGGTGAGCGGTCCCCCGGCGGCCGGCGTGTACTCGATGTGCTTGGCACGCGTGCCGGTGGTGTCCCACTGGTCGGTGCTGCGGCCCAGGGCATCGTAGGCCGCGGTGGCGACGGTCTGCAGCTGAGCGTTGCCGTTTGCGTCGTATCCGGTGACGCGCTGTGTGGCGGTCACGTCGCCCTTGGTGGGCGCAGCTCCCCAGGCCAGAGCGTCGTATGTCGCGCGTGTGTCGGATATGACGTCGGTGGTGGTGGGGTCGCTGACGCGCTTGGGGGTGGCGGAGCAGTCGACCGATACCTCCTCGATCCGCTTGGGCAGGTTCTGGATCAGCGTTGTGGCGTTGCCCGCGTACTCGGTCCTGACACAGGTGGTCTGGCCGCCGCCGGTGGTCTGCGCGGTCAGCGGCAGTCCGGTCGTGGTGTCGTAGGTGTTGGTGGTGGAGGTGGTGATCGGCGCGCCGTTGGGGATGGGGGTGCGCTTGGTTTCGGTGCCGGTGCGCACGATGTGGGCACGGACGGTGCCGAAGGAGTGGGTTTGTGTGGCGGTGTTGCGGGACCAAGGGGTGTTGATCGTCCCGCTGATCTCGGCGCCGGTGGTGCCGTTGTAGGTGATCTGTTCGCGAAGCTGTCCGGCGTACTGTTCGTCGTCGGTGACGGTGGTGCCGGTGGAGTCGGTGAGGGATTCCTTGCGGGTGGTGCCGTCCGTCTGCTTGTCACCGTTCATGCCGCGGTAGTAGAGGCTGACGCTCTTGGAGCGGACGCCTGCTGCTTCGCCGGTGAGAGTGGTGACCTTCTGGTAGCCGCGCCAGGTTCCCCAGGTGCGGTACTTGGCGGGGGTGATGGGGCTTTGGTCGTCGTAGGCCCAGGCGCCGCCGGACGGGTCGTAGGAGTAGCTGGTGACCTTGGTGGGGCCGTTGCCGGTGGGGTCGGTTTCCGTGACCTGGGTGACGACGTACTTGTGGAACCAGTCGGTGCGTGGCTGTGGGTCGGTGCCGGGGGTGGGGTTGGACGGCGGGATCCATTTGACCGGGTAGCAGCGCTTGGTGTTGCTGTCGAGTGCCGCGGGGATGTTGGTACCGGCCAGGCATTCGGGGTCGGAGTAGGTGGCGGTCAGTACGGAGCCGGTCTCGGACGTGATGGTGCGCACGCGCCACTTGATGTAGGCGGGTACGTCATCTCCGGTCTTGTCGACGCGGTTGTCGAGCTGGATGCCCTTGAATCCGACGGCCGGCAGGGTAATGGGTGTGCCTGACTTGCCGGTGTGCTGGATCGAGTTCAGCCACAGGCCGGCATTGGAGCCGTCTCCGGGGTCGGGGAAGGAGTGCTCGAGGTGCCAGGTGTTGACGTCGCGGTAGTCGGTGTCGATGCCGGTTCCGGAGCCCTTGTACACCTGGGTGGTGATGTCGCTGAGGCGCTTGCGGCTGAAGAAGGCGGGCGCCGGCTGGTCGGTGCAGACGGTGTTCTTCGCGCAGATCTGGTCGAAGGGAACGTCGGGCCAGGCGGTCTTGTTGGTGGCTGTCAGGTTCGTGCAGGTCTCTCCCCCGGCGACGACCTTGCATCGCTCCTGGACGTCGAACTTCACACGCGCCGCGGCCGGCTGGGTCGTGGAGAAGATCGTGTTGGTGCGCTGCCCGTAGTCGATGCGCTTGAGGTAGCCGCCGCGGGTGTACTCGGTACCGTTGCCGGTGGTGCCGGCCTTGGCGTAGGAGTTGAGCTCCTTGTCGTACCAGTAGGTCATGACGTTGCCGTGGGGGTCGACAACGTAATCGAGGTTCCAGCGCCACGCCTGGTCCTTGGCGCGGGCTCCGAAGGTGGTGCCTGCGCTGTAGCCGGGTTCACCGCTGTCGTCACCGAAGACGGGAACGGTCCAGACCGAGTTCGTGACGGGCTTGCCCGCCGCCCAGCCCTCCAGCTGGTTCTTGCCGAACACGTACTGCGTACCGTCGACCGTGGTGACGGTCCAGAACTCGCCCTTGTCGCCCGAGGTCTCCGCAGTGGCGGCGTCGCCGTCGTCGCCGTTGACGGCGCCGGTGCCACGGACGACCCGCTCGCCGTCATCGCTCTGGAGGTGCCAGTTGCCGCCGGCATCCTTCACCAGGGTGCTGGCCTTGCCGTTGAGAACGATGGAGGCGTTGTCCTCGCGCCAGCAATGGTCGTACTTGCCGTCCTGGCCGTCGTCGTCGCAGCTGCCGTAGGAGCGCTCGATGTAGGAGGTGGCAAGGTCGAAGCCTTCACCGATCCAGGACGGCTGGGCGCTGGTGGACGAGGTGCGGCCGTCGACACTCTGCGCCGAGTAGCTGAGCGCAGGGGAAGGCGCCGGGCCTGCGGGGGCCGGCACGACATCGATCGGGTAGGACCAGGTGAAGTCGCCGTTGGAACCGCCGCCGGCCCAGGTCGCGGACGGCGACAGCGGAGTGGCTTCGTAGGTCCCCTGGTCGGATGAGGCACCGGCCGAAAGTGCCACGACGCTGAAGGCGCTGGCTGACGGTGCCGCTTCAGGGACGGTGACCTGCGCGGTCACCGACTTGGCCTTGTTGTCGTTTCCCGAGGGAAGCGGTGTGGTCTTGCGGCAGGCGGGCTTCTCGGGGGTGGTGAGCGCACAGGCCGGGAGCTGGACCATACGCAGACGGGAAGACCAGTTGCCGGCGTAGGCGTCAGCGAAGCCGGAGTAGTCAACCGTGACGTCCAGGCGCGCCTTGTCCGGGTTCGCGTCACCGCGCGCGACGCTGAGGACGACACCGTCGATGCCGAGCTTGGCTGTGGCCTTGCGGTCCAGCACCTTTACATCGGCCGCATCCGGTGACGCGTCGATGCCAGCAGTAGTTCCGGACCGCTTGGCGTGCTCGGCTGGAGTGCTGAGCTGAACCGGGAGCCCGGCCGCCTTCGTCTTCTTCCCGGCCGTCGCCGGCAAGGTGACGCGCGCGCTCGCCGAGGTGGGCCAGGTGGGCTGAGCGGCCGCGCGCCGGCGGGTCTTGGCATCAGCCGCCAGCGCGGGATCGGGCGTGTTGTCAGGCTTGGCCTGGAACTGCTCGGCCCGCCCGTAGCGGGCCTTCTCCAGTGCTGTGTGGTCGCGTTCGAATTCCTGGGCCGGTGCGGCGCCGAGGAGTGTGGTGACCACGGCGGTGGTCACGGGAAGAGCGATGGCCGCTGTTCGACGGCGACTGGCTTTCCACCAGGACCATGAGGATGGTCTCGTGCTGGGCACGGCTGAATCTCCGCATCATGAAATTCCGGGGTGTACCGAAACTGCCCGGCACACCCCGGATGGTGAACAAACTGAGGTGGGAAGGCGCGGGAACTAGCCGGTCGGAACGGTGGGTTCTTCGACGTGCGACAGGATCAAAATGTTCCCGCTGGACATCACACCGGCGTACACGCGCACGTCGTCCAGGAGTCCGCTCAGATAGTTCTCGAGTTCGCCCGTGTCGGTGCGCCGACTGCGTCCGACGTTAAAGGGGCCATCGGGTTGGAACGCACCCGCAGGCGCCAAGACACCGGTGCCGCCGCCGAGTTCCTTGCCTGACAGGTAGATCTTTAGAGTACGAGCGGGAGCATCGTAGACGGCTGCAACGTGTACCCACCCTGAGGGCCGTTCCCTAGAAGAGGAGATGACGGACCCGGGGGCGTTGAGGGTGTCGTTGCTGAGCAGGCCGAAGTTCCAGGTGACGGTCTCTTCCGCTTTCTCTTTCCGGAGCCATACTCGCAGGGCGTCGCTCTTGGCTCCCGGCCAGGAGAACAGAGCCAGGCTATGGGCGGACTGGGTGTCCTCGAGGATGGGGTAGTGGCTGGGGTCGAACCATCCGGTGAGAGTGAAACTGCCGTTCACGTCGAAGGGCACATTGGACGTTCCGTAGGGCATCAAGGTCTCGTCCATCAGCAGCACGTTGGCGTGCCCCTGGTCGCCCGTGTCCATGAAGGCGACTCCTCCAGACAGGGAGAGGGATTTTCCTCGGCCTGAGGAGTCCGCTGCCACCGTTGCGCCTTCGGGCTCGTCCATGAGCCAATTCGCCAGGAGTGTCGTCTGGGTGTGGTCGTTGCCATCCTTCACGTTGACGATCGGCGCGAGCTCGTCGGGAACCACGGCTCTGTTCCAGACTTGTACGTGGTCGATATCGCCCCAGAGCTGCGGGTTACCCCAACGCCCGACCTCGAAGGACCCGTTCGAGGCCCATGGCGTAGTGAAAGGCGTCTCTGACTCAAGAAGACCGTTGATGTAGAGACGGATCTCCTTCGCGTTCGCGTCGTATACGCCCATCAGGTGGGTCCACGCCCCGACGACGGGGGGTCGCTTGGATACCGCGCGCACGATCGAAGTCGAGGTGTCCGTTGCGTCAGCGGCATACCGGTTGAAGATCCACCGGTCGTAGCCGGTCGAGTAGTAGAGCTGGAACGCGCCGACCTTGGTGCCCATCTGGGTGAGGACTGTGGTCTGCTGTTTACTGTCCAGCTTGACCCAGGACGCGACGGTGAAGCTCTTAGTCGTGTCCAGGACAGGCCCGGTAGTCGTGGCGTAGGTGGTGGATGAGGCATCGTCCATGCCGGACTTGACTCGTGCCTTCTCGACCCAGGTCCCCTGGCTGAGGGTCAGAGTGCGGCCGTTGCCGCTCGAGTCGGCTGCAGTGGTTCCCGCGTTCTCATCGAAGTCCCATGCTGCGACCGGGGCACTCCCTTGGGCCACGCTGAACAGGTAGTCCTTCGCGGCACTGGTGTTGCCAGCAGCGTCGACGGTCTGCACACGCAAGGTGTTCAACCCGCGCTTGTCCGGGGTGGCCGTCAGCTGGTAGGAGCTGGTGTTCGTCGGGAAGACCTTGCTCGGGAGCGGCACGCCGTTCAGCCAGATGTCATAGCGGCGAACGTCACTTGCACCGGCCTGGATCGTGAACAGGCCCGACGCACCCACTCCACCCAGTTCGGCGTCGCCCTTGCATTCGGTGTGGGCACAGGGAAGGTACACAGCCGATGAGACAACGGGCTCGGGAGGCGCCGTCGCGTCGACGGTGAAGTAGCAGCCGGACGAGTAGGGTGCATCGTCCATGATGGTCGTCGTGCCGTTGAACGTGTACTGGTACTCGCTCGTCGCGTAGAAGCTGTAGGTGTGACCCGACGTGAGTGTCGGTGCGGTCACGTCGCCGGCTTGTCCGGACGGATTCCAGCCCGACCGAAGCGTGGTCACCTTCGTGCTCGTGGTGCGGTCGTACACGTCGAAGACCGAGCGCAGGCTGCTCTGGGCTCCATCATCCGACAGCGGCGTGGCGGTCAGGCGCGGCGTCTTGCTGCGGATCAGAGCCGGGCTGCCCGATGCGGAGCATGCGAGGTTCGGGTCCTTCATCTTCACGTACTTCGGTGCCTCGTCGATCTTCGACACATACGTGATGGACAGCCTCGGCTTGCGCTCGTTGGTGGCCTGCGGGTCTGCCGGCGACAAGAACTGCTTCCACGCCAGAGGGTCGGACTCGTTTGCCCGCAGCCCGAGCGTCGTGGTCGCCTGCATCGCGTTGGCCGCGTCGCTGACGGCCGGAGTGGCGTTGAACTCGACATCGCCGTCAGGGCAAGCGGAGGAATACCCCTTCGCCACGTTCCTGCTCGACACCCACTTCCACGTCAGCGGGGGCTCGGATTTGTCCGTCGTGCCCTTGGAGATCGCGTTGACCTTGTAGAGATCGACGGTCTTGGGGTCACAGTTCGCGGACCAGATCTCGTACGCGGTGAACTTGGCGTCGAGGACCTTCTTGCCGGCCACAGCACGCGTGTCGAACTGGAAGAGCGACTTAGCTTTCTTGTTGTCCACGTAGGCGTCGTAGCCGACGCCCAAGGCATGGGAGGTCTTCCAGAAGCTCGTATAGGGGAGGTTGGACCACAGGGAGGTCCAACCGGTCAGCGTGGCCGTGACTGCCGGCGGGTCGATGACGACCGGGTACGTCGTGCTGGGGGCGGTCAGGAACGACTGGTCAGGGGTGACAGCCAGCGTCTGCCCGGACACCGACACGTCGGCGACCGCCGTGCGGTCTCCCGGATCCGGGATGGCAGCATCCTCCGGCGCCTCCTCCATCGCCTCGCTTGCGACTCGTGCGGCCGCTTGTACGCCGACGGGCGAGGCCCCGTCCTTGGGTGAAGCGGAGTCCCACATCAGAGCTGCGCTGCTGCCGAACACCGGGCGGTTTGACGCGTCGACCAGCGACATTGATCCGCTCTTGGACGTCTTGAGCGTCAGGCCGTTCGTCTTCACAGGAAACTTGATGGACCTCAGCGCGGGGTCCGCAGCGGCTTCACGCGTGTGCACAACGAGGTTCTGGGTGAAACCGTCGGGACGGATCTGGACGACCAGATCGACATCCGGCTTCACCGACTCGTACACGGCAACCCCGCCCGATATCCGCGGGACGGGAAGCGCCCACGGGGCATCAAGCTCGAAAGTCTTGCCACCCCTGGTGATCGAGGCCAGCGGCGCAGTCCCGCCACCGGACAGCTTGATGTCCTGCGCGGCCTTCGGCACGAGGCGCCCGTCAGTCTGCTTCACCAGATCGGTGTCGACCGGCGTCCACACACCGTTCTTGCGCACGCGCTCGACCACGGGCGAGGACTCGAGCGTGAAGGTGCCATCACTGTTGGCCACGACCCGGTTCGTCTCGCTCGTGAGCGAGACGACCTCCACACTGCGGCCTTCCTTCACCGCCTGCTGTGAAGCCTTCTGCTCATCCGAAGGAACAGGAAGGTCGTCATCCACCCAGAACGTCTTGCCCTGAGCCTCCGGCGAGGCCGGCTGGCTCTCCAAAGCAGAAGGGACCTCCACATCACCAGGTGATGTAGCGGTCGCCGGAACCGAGGTCAACGAGACCCCCGCCAGGGCTAGCAAGGCACCGGTCGCCGCAGCCAACCCACGTCTGCCCGCCACTCGAGCACGTCTACTCATGCACCACTCACACTTCTCAACAGCCAGGCGAGGAAAACCCGACAAGGCAAGACCGGATCGCCGCTCCCACGACGAGCGAACCTGAGAAGGCGAGAAGTGAAAAAACACCAGCATCCCAAGGACGCTGGGTTCTTCCATGGCGAAGAACATCACCATGCGCCATCCCTCGGGGATCGAAACTCGAACCCGCAACCTGATGACGCCGTACGTAATCCACCAGAAGGAGCATCCGTGTAACTCCTCCGTCACCCCCCCAGGTGGCCGATCACGAGAGTTCCACATGTGTGGAACTCGTGAACGACAAGGCGGACGGTAGCCCTGCAGGGGTTGATCACCAAGCCTGACCTGGATATATGTCACCTCCAGGACCACGAAGGAGGGACACATCACCCAGGACCACCACGACTCGGCATCACAGAACTAACGAGCGAACTTGCATCAAGCAGCCAACAGCCACGGGCCATGGAACCGAACACGCCGACGCAGCGAACCTCCACACGCCATCGCCCCACCGGCCGTCACCCAGGGCCCCGGCACCGTGATACCCACGCGACCCGGACCGCCCGCAGCCAGGCCGGATCCAGGAAGTCCAGCTCGCTCGGAACACGCCGGCCGCCGTTCTCACACCGCGCACTGGCACGCACCTCAACCAAAAGCGCCGCCTAGCAGCACCGGCTGACCGCCCGGCTACCCCCACTCAACACAGCGGAACCACCAAGCCAACCGAACAGAATGCCCGTCGCCGCCGCACAGCAGTGCCGCTCAGCCCCACATCGACGGACGACCTAACGAGCTCGTGCACGGTAAGCGGTGAGACGTCGAGCCGAGGATGCCCGATCATGGTTGAGTGGTGGTGACCGTGACTCGTTGCAGCGATCGTCAGCAGTCGGCGGATCACGGGCCTGTACATCGACGACTGAGAGCCAGTCAAAACGCCCACTATGGACCCGCCCGCACAGCGTTCTCATGGCCACTCCCGGAGACAACCCCTGTGTCACGAGCCGGCGACTGAAACCACACCTGGCGGTGGATCCAGCGCTTGCCGGTGCGTGACGGCTCAGGGGCGGGTCAGCGCGCGGCAATGACGCGCGGCAGGTCCGGGCCCGAGGACGGTCGTTACCGCAGATGTCACACCGCGGACGGCAGCTGGTCCAGCACTCTAAGCCTGTACCGGCGTTCTCAATACAACTGCAGCATCTCAACAGGCTTGCAGCGCTACAGGTCAACGCCCTTGATCAGCAATGAAGAAGCCCCAGGCACCCCTTACCCATCTGCAGCGTGCCAGACCAAAGCGATGCCTCTACCAGAACATGGATGAGAACTCACATAGGGGGCCGATTGCGCCGAAGTCACCCGGGCAGTGGAGATCCATCACAGCAATGGGATTCTCACTATCCCTGCGGTTTTCTCATCCAACTTGCTGCAGCCCAGGTCAACCACACTGAGCAGCGCCAAGAAGCATCTCAGCTATCCGCAGCATCGCAGCTCAGAGCCCTCTACCTACCACATAAAGAATGACAACTCACAGTAGGGACCATCCCCGCATGCACGGGGGGCAGTTCAGCGTGGACTTCATCTGGGACACGGTCGAGGGACCATCCCCGCAGGCGCGGGGAGCGGACTCGATGACCTGCAGTTCTACCGCACACCCAGCATCTTCTGAACCACTTCCACAGAAGCCAGCAAAACAGACATTCCATCCCGGCACCGAACAAACCCGGCGCAACAAGCCGTCGGCGTGCCGGCAATCGCTAAAACGGCCGGCACGTCGGACCCGTCGACGGCCATCCGCCGACCGGGGCGCCGGTCGCGGCGATGACCAGTGCGGTCTATCGCGTCGAGGACGGGCTCATCGTCGAGTACTGGATCCAGATCGACCGGCAGGGAATCGCCGCCCAGTTGCAGCCGGCGGCTACCGAGCAGTTCTAGTGCCCGACGGCCCGGTCGTCCCCCGCGACCGGCTTCGGGATCGCGTTGCTCTGTCTTGTTGGACGCGCCCGTGGACGTCTCCTCGGTCGCGTCGCGGGCGGGCAGCGGGCTATCGGCGACAGCGTCTGGACTCTCACGGCATCCGGGCCCGGCCTGGCCCGGCGGCCATCGGCTCCCGCGTCGTCTGCCGGCTCAGCCTCGACGGCCGCGATGCCGACCACGGCGGCACCGAGGGCGCGGCGGAGGCTGAGATCGTCACCGTCTCCGACTCGTACGTCATGGCCTGACCGAGATCACCCTGAAGAGCCGCCGAGCTCCTGCTCGGCGGCCCTTCCGCACATGCGTTGTGCACGTGGGGCCAACGGGCCCCGGTGAACGAGAAGGCAGGAGGGGCGCGTTGCCGAGCCGCCGCCTGCTCGCGATGCATGGCCGAGAGTGGCGTGGACCTGTCCGGCGGCGAGGAGCGCCTGCGGGTCGGGCTGTACCGCCGGCGCGAGATCGACGTCACCGAGGACGGCCGGGATCGTCCGTGTCGTCTGGCCCCAGCGGCCGGCGTCCGTGTGTGTGGGCCACCATCTGTGCCGAGGGCTACTTGGCCAGCTTTCCGTCGGGGCGGACCGTGAACCACGTGCCGTTCACGCCGTGGCCGGTGGTGTCGCCGGGCTGCTTGTCGCCCGTGTACCAGTACAGCGGCCAGCAGTTGAGGGTGAGCTGCTGAGTGCCGTCGGGGCGGGTGTAGGGGATGAGGAGCTTCGGGTCGATGCCCTTGATGTCCTTCTTGTCGACGAGTTTGGCGGGCTTCCAGAGTTCGAGGCAGGCCCCCTCGCAGCGGGACTTCATCGGCCAGGCGGTGTCCTTGGTGAAGCGGTAGAGGGTACGGCCCTTGCCGTCACGGACGATCCGGCCGTGCGCCTTGTCGTCGACCGTGGACAGGGCCGGCAGGCTCTCCGACGCGCCCGGCCGGCTCGGTCCGCTCGGATCGCTCGGATCGCTCGTGGTCTTGTTCGCCTTTGTGCCGTCGGGGGCGGCCGCGAACCACGTGCCGCCGACGCCGTGTCCGCTGGTCTGGCCGGGCGCGGCGTCCCGTGCGTAGCGGTACAGCGGCCAGCCGGCGAGGGTGAGTTGCCGGGTGCCGTCGGCGCGCTTCACCGAACCGAGCAGCGCCGGGTCCAGGCCGCGGCCCGCCTTCGCGTCGTCGGCGAGCGCCGGGGGCCAGGCCGTGGCGCAGTCACCCGCGCAGTTCGAGGTGGGTGGCTTGGCCGTGTCCCGGTCGAAACGGTAGAGGGTGAAGCCGGTGCCGTCCGTCACGACCGGCCCCAGCTGGGTGCTCTTGCCGACGCTGACGGTCCCCGCCCGCGAGGGCTGTGCGCCCTCGGCCGCCGGGGCCGGGTACTGGGTCTTCTTCTGGTTCTCCGGGGAAGCGGCGGTGGTCGCCGTCGTGCTCGGGGAACCTCCGCAAGCCGCCGTCAACATGACTGTCGCGACCGCCAGCGCTGCCGGGATAACAGTGATCTTGCGCATAGGGGTTCCTCTTCTCTGTTTCCGGTTTCCGGTGTCCGTGGCGGATGACTTCCTCACGGGCCGCCGCGGCGTAGGGCGTCGTCCTGCGACGCGTCACTGCGGAAACGGCCCCATCCGCGGGGCGGTTCAACTCCGGGGCGTTTTCTTTGCGGAGGAAGGGGTGGCAGCGAGTCCGTGCCGGTCGCGGGGGCGTCTTGCCCGGCCAGAGCCCTGATGGAAATCTGCTCACGTGCGGATCACTCTTCCCCCTCCCGACTCCCGCCTGTTCTGGGGCGTTCTGCCCGTGACGCTCGCGTTGTGCCTGTTCCTGTTCCTGTCCCTGTCCCTGTTCCTGGGCGTGGCGACGTTCGGTGCGGGCGGTGCCGGACGACCGGGCGCCGCACCTGGCGAGCACCAGTACGTGGACATGGCGGTGGTCGCACGGTCCCGGGTGCCCGCCGAGGGGCCCGACGCCTCCACCGGGAGCTACACCGTCGACTGCGGCCGCAACGAGGAGGGCCACCGCAACGCGGACAACCTCGTGGTCTCCCCGGGCGTCGTCAACGGCGCCCACCACACGCACGACTACGTCGGCAATCTGTCCGCCGACGCCC
This sequence comes from Streptomyces sp. NPDC037273, assembly GCF_055603625.1. Taxonomy (NCBI): domain Bacteria; kingdom Bacillati; phylum Actinomycetota; class Actinomycetes; order Kitasatosporales; family Streptomycetaceae; genus Streptomyces; species Streptomyces sp. NPDC037273. Next base: position 43,421 of record NZ_JBVJVO010000024.1, on the reverse strand, counting down.
TGTCCACCGATGAGAGCCTGGCCACCGCGCGCACGACCTGCGTGGGCGGTGACCGGTCCACGTACTTCTGGCCCGTGTTGCGCCGGCTCGACCGCACCGGTGACGACGCCCACGAGCCCGGCGGCGGGGCGCACGGCAACAGCGGCGAGATCCTCACGGCCTCGTCGGTGCGGGTGGAGTTCCGGGGCAACCCGGCCAGTTCGGTGGTCGGCATGCCCCGTTTCCTGCGTCTGGTGACGGGCGACCCGGTCGCCGCCACTACCGCGAGCACCGACGCCCGCGCGCAGTGGGGCTGCTCCGGTCATCCGGACCGCTTCGGCTCCCGCTATGTGCGCTGCCCGCCGGGCAGCGGCCCCACCCGCACCCTGGACTTCCCCAGCTGCTGGAACGGCCTCGACACCGACAGCCCCGGCCATCGCGCCCACGTCCGGTTCCCCACCACCGACGGAACCTGCCCGAGGGCCACGTTCCCGGTGCCGCAGCTGCGGATCACCCTCACCTACGACCTTGCGTCCGGCGTCCCGTTCGCCGTGGACTCCTTCCCTGAACAGCTGCGGGATCCCCGTACCGACCACGCCATGTTCGTGAACGTGATGTCCGAGGACCGGATGGCGGAACTCGTGCGCTGCGTGAACCAGGACCGCGCGTGCCGAGCCGGATGACCCCGGCGCCGGACGGAAGCACCGAGCTCCGGCGGCCCTGGCCGGCCGGAGCCACCGAGCGCCGGAGTGCCGGCCGGTGTCGCGGACGCCATGGCCTCGTGGTTGAACCGATGCCGTCCGCCAGCCGTGTTCACCTCGTCGGCCCAGGAGAGGACGGAGAGATGGATGGCGCTATCGGGGTTCCGCAATCGGCAGAGGAGGGACACCGGTGACGAGGCACTGGTCCGGTCCCTCTACGAGGAACACGGCAGAGCCCTCCTCGCGTACGCGCAGCGCCTGACCGGCGACCGCAGCGCCGCGGAGGATGTGGTTCAGGAGACCCTGATACGGGCGTGGAAGAACCCCGAGGCCCTGGTCAACGGCAAGGGGTCGGTGCGCGGATGGCTGCTCACCGTGGCCCGCAACATCGTCACGGACCGGTACCGGGCCAAGGCCGTACGCCCCACGGAGGTCGCCGGATCGCCGGCCACCCCACCCGTCGAGCGGGACCACGCGGAGGCCGTGGTGAACTCGATGGTGGTCGCGGACGCGCTCGACCGTCTCTCGCCCGACCACCGGGACGTGCTCCTGGAGATCTACTTCCGGGGCAGGAGTGTCGCGGAGGCGGCTCGGAGCCTCGGAATCCCGCCCGGGACGGTGAAGTCCCGGTCGCACTACGCGTTGAAGGCACTGCGCGACATGTACACGGACAGACCGGAGGCAACGGGCGCCGTACGGTTGAAGGGAGTGGCGGTATGAGCCCCAAGGAACACCACAGCGAGCTGCTCGGCGCCTACGCCCTCGGCGCTCTCGACGAGCGGGAGGCACGGACCGTCGACGAGCACGTGGCCACGTGCCAGGCGTGCCGCGCCGAGCTGGAGGAGCTGCGGGACATGGAGTCCGTACTCGGCGAAGTGCCCCCGGAAGCCTTCCTCGACGGGCCGCCCGAGGCCGGGGACCTGCTGCTGCGGCGGACCCTGCGGCAGGTGCGCGGCGAGCGCGCCGCGCAGGCGTTGCGCCGACGGGTTCTCCTGGGCGTGGCCGCGACGGTCGCCGCGGCCGCGCTTCTCGGCGGCGGAGTGCTGATCGGCCAGCGCACCGACGGCCGGATCCCGGAGGCCGCCCCGCCGGCACCCACCGCTACCGCGGGCGTCCCGACGGCGCCGCCGGTCAGCAGCAAGGTCTTCGAAGGCCGCGGTGCGGCGACCGGTAGCGAGATACGCCTCCGGGTGACGCCCGCCGTCGAGTGGATCCGCCTCAACGCCTCGGTCACGGGAATCCCGACGGGCGAGCGCTGCCGCTTGGTGGTGGTCACGAAGAACGGCGATCGCGAGATCGCCGGCAGCTGGCGCGTCGCCGACGGGGAGAAGGGCTCGAACATCGATGGCTCGGCGGCGGTTGCGATGGACGACGTCGCCGAGATCGTCATCGAGAACGACCAGGGCAAGCAGTACGTGGCCGTCGAGGCTTGACCATCTCCTCCCCCTGCCCCCCCCCGGCAGGGGGAGGCCCTGTGAGGGCGGGCCGCCCGGTTCCCGGATCTGGTTCCGTCAGGGCAGAGGGGTTCGGTGGAGGTTGACGAGGAGGCGCCGGACATGGTGGGCGATCTCGGTGGGGGTGGCGTCGATGAGGCCGTGGAGCCAGTCGGCGAGGACGCCGGCGAAGGTGGCGGCGACGGCCGAGGCGACGAGGTCGGGTTCCGGGGCGCCGGCCAGGGCGCGCTCGGAGCGGCTGCGGGCGCGCAGGTCCTCGTGCAGTACGTGGCCGAGGGGGCCGCTGCCTCCTGGGCGTAGGAGCTCGCGGTAGAGGTCGCGGTGCAGGGAGAGGCGGTGGAAGAAGGCAGGGAGGGCGGGGCGGCGGGGCGGAAGGGCGGAAGGGTCGGGGGTGCCGCGCCAGGCGTGGAGGGCGTCGACGGCTTCGCGGACGATGTCGGCGCAGGCATCGATGTCCTCGCGCGGGCCGGCCGGGTCGCCGCCGTTGCGGTGCCCGTCGGCGTGCTGGACGACGTGGACGTGCTCGGCGCTGCTGGTGATGCCGAAGTTCCGCTGCTCGATGGGGAGGTCGAGCACGGGGCGTACGGTCTCGATGGCGCCCTCGATCTCGCCACGAGCAAGCGCGGGCGAGGGCGAGGTCGCTCTGGGCGCCGGCCTCGTCGCCGAAGGGTCACTCGTCCTCCACGGGCGTCTCGGTACGCGGTGACGGCGGCCTGCGACCGGGCCTCGCCGAGCGCGGGGGCGTCGCCGAGGTGCACGGTGAGTTCGGCGACGTCGTACGGCTGCCGGGGTACGGGGAAGGGCAATGCCGCCGAAGGCGCGGTGACGGCGGCCTGCGACCGGGCCTCCCCGAGCGCGGGGGTGTTGCTGAGGTGCACGGTGAGTTCGGCGACGTAGTACGGCTGCCGGGGTACGGGGAAGGGCATGATGCCGCCGAAGGCATCAAGGTCGTCGGGCTCGACGGCCGACCGGGCGGCCTCGGCCTGCTGGCTTGCGGTGCGGGTGGCTTCGGCATCGCGGGCGAGCCCGTCGCCGTCCTTACCGACTACGGCGTCCGCGTCGCGCAGCCGCTATCCGGCACGCTCCGCAACGGTCCGGCCGAGGAGCTGGTGCTCCTCGCTGGAGGCGATGGTCACAGCAGGTGGGCTCCTCCGGCGAAGCCGTCGTCCCACGGGGGCTCGGAGCGGACGTTGGTGCCGGGGCGGGGGGTGTTGATCATCTGTCCGTTTCCGAGGTAGATGGCGACGTGGTGGATGGTGGCGTCGCGGGTGGGGTCGTAGGCGAAGAAGACGCGGTCGCCGGGGCTCAGGGCCTGGATGCCGGCTGAGGCGGGGGTGCTGCGGTCTTTGCCGGCTTGCTGGGAGGCGGTGCGGGGCAGGGTGATGCCGGCGTGGGCGTAGGCGTAGAGGGTGAGGCCGGAGCAGTCGAAGCCGCGGATGTGGGCGCCGCTCTTGCCGCTGGGTGAGCAGCAGATGCCGGTGCTGGGGCCGTGGGCGTTGCCGCCGCCCCAGGAGTAGGGGGTGCCGGTTTGGGCGAGGGCGGCGTTGATGACGGTTCGGGCGGTGGCGGTGGCGGGTTGGCCGAGGGGGATGGTGCCGGTGGAGAGCTGGCTGTAGCGGTCGATCCAGCCGAGGATGTCGTCGACGTAGGCGGTGGAGTGGTTGTACTGGTAGATCGCGGTGCGGAGTTGGGTGCGGTCGTCGAGGTCGCGACCACTGCCGCTGCCGCTGTTGCCGTTGCCGTTGCCGCAGAGATAGACGGTGGCGCCGAGGGCGGCATCGTCGGCGTTGTGCGGATTCGCCGTCCCGTCGCCGTTGGCGTCGCGGCCGGAACCGTTCCAGGTGGAGAGAAGGAACTGGAAGGGGCCGACGTCCAGGAAGTCGTAGGCCGCACGACCTTGATCGCAGCTCTGCTCACCGCCCTCGACTCCGCGGGGTACCGGATAAGGGACGCTGCGAGAGAGCTTCTCGTCGCCTACGACATAGTCCCCTACACCTTCCCGCTCGAAGGGGCGGCAAGATCGGGATCAGTATGATCAGCGGACCGGAGCGATGTGGCACCGGTTCTCACAGCCTGGTCTTTTCGCCCGAAGGCGATGAACGCCATCCGCTGATCCACGACCACAAACCGCGGGCCGTACCGCGGCAGTACGCGGTAAGACTGGATGAACGTGTCCATGGATTTCCTGCTCAGAAACCTACGACGGGTACTGGCCCTTGCCGCCGCCGTGCTGCTGACAACCTTCGGTGCGGCTTCGTCCGCCCAGGCCGACCTCGTCACGCCGGGGACGGCGCCCTCCGTTCGGATGCTCACCTACAACGCCTGCGGCGCCTCCACGTCTTCCTGTCCACACACCGGCGTCACGGCGGACCAGTGGGCCACGACAATCAAGACCTCCGTGGACAACTGGTCCGCGGACTCCCTCATGCTCAGCGAGATTTGCTACGGGCAGTACGCCGCCCTGCGTGACAAGCTCACCGGATACGCGCCCGTCTGGTACGCGACGAGCAACGCCAGTGGGTGCGGCAAGTGGTACGGGACCGGCCCCGACCTGCGCATCGGCCTGGCTGTCTTCGTCAAGACCGAGTCCGTGACACGGCTCACCGCAGCACTGCCGGCCAATGCCGAGGACGGCAACCCGCGCGGCCTGCTCTGCGCCAAGGGCGAGATCGAGAACCGCGAGGCGCTGTCCTGCGTGACGCACCTGTCGCACAAGGGCGACGCCGGCCGCCTCACGCAGGCCCAGGCCGTCCGCAGCCAGGTCGACGCCTGGGCCACGGTCGTCCCCCAGCAGCCGCAGCGCCTGCCCGTGATCCTGGCGGGAGACTTCAACGCGCAGCCCACCGACGTCGAGATGAACGAGTTCTACGGCTTCCAGGGGGGTCAGGGCAGCTACGGAGAGGTCGACGAGCGCGACCAGGACTATTTCACCCCTGACTGCACGGGCACCTACTGCCGCTCCGGGGAGACCACGTTCCCCGACAAGAAACTGGACTACATCTTCGTCTCCGCCGACCACTTCAAGGACGTGCAGGGCGACGCCATGGGCAAGACCGCGAACATGTCCGACCACAATCTCCTTCGCGGCGCAGCTGCCTGGGAGTAGAAACGCGTCAGGCAACAGATCCCCACTGCCCGGCAAGAGGACACGCCCCGACCGGGAAGCTGACGATCTCCGGAAGATCTCTGACTCAAGTCCCCCCGATGAGTGATCACTGATGTGATGTGGGACCGGATCGAGCCGCAGAATTCGGCCGATCCGCTCCGTCGGCGGCGGCCGGCCAACTGGCTTTGTGGGTGACTTTCAGCAACGTCCATTGCTCAGCGGCAGGAACGCCCGGTTGCACGGGAGAGTGATGTCGCTGAGTTTCGGGTTCTGGCACAAACCTTGGGGAGCCATCGCAGAGGGTGACGGCGCCGTTCGATTGAGAGGGCCCAAACCCCGGTTGCTCGACGTGAGGGCTCACCTCGTACCCTCCGCACTTGAGTGATGATCCATTCCAGTGCCGCTGTGTCCTCTGCCATGACTACGGCGACCGGGACGAAGCAGACCGTAGGGATCTGAGAGTCATCGAGCATGTGCAGCAGCACGGATGGCACGTCGTGATGGTTCCCGAAGATGAGATCGGCCCTGGATTCGCCTACACAATCGGCCTCGCGCACACGCACGGCGGACCTGAACTTGCCATGTTCGGGCTCGATGTCCACGCCATGCACCGCATGCTCAACGCCCTCGGAGAGAAGGCGGCCGCGGGCGAAGCGCTGGCGGACGGCCAGAGCCATCCTGATGTCGTCGACGGTCATCGAGTCGTACTCAGGCACGTCGATCGCGGCTGGTACCAGCCCTTCTTCGGGCAGGTCATCGGGTTCTACCGGCGGCCGCCTCTGCCCGTGCTGCAAGTCGCGTGGCCTGATGACGAAGGCCGTTTCCACTGGGACGAGCAGGCTGACGAGAGGCATCGCGAGTCGCAGCCTCAGCTGTGGCTGCCTCCGAGTGACCATCCTGTCGGGGTCTGGACGACTGAACTCTGATCTCAAGTGGCCGGGGAGCCAGCACGCGAGCAATGCACTACTGAAGCAAGATCATCTTGCGTAGGACCTCGAATCCAGCGCGACCATAGAGCTGTCTCTTGATCTTCTTGATGCGGTTCACGGCACCCTCGATGCTGCCGGAGCTCCAGTCCAGGGTGAGGCCGGCGGTCACGGCGTCGAGGTCTCGGAGCAGGTGGAGTGCGAAGCCGGTGAGCCCGGGCAGCCGGCTGGCGTCGACGGCGTCGATCCAGGCAGGGAGCGTGCTTCCGAGGCGGCTGGTGAGTATCTCGCCGAAGTCGCGGACGTGTCCGGCGGCCGTGTCCAGTTCGGGGCAGCGGGCCAGGACGTCCTTCAGGCCGACGCGGTCCTCCTCGCTCAGGGCGGTGGGGTGGCGGGTGAGCCAGCCGGTCACCTGCCGTACCGTCGGCGGCCGCGGCGGTGCGGCGGACGGAGCCCCGCGCAAGGTGGCGATGTGGGCGCGGACCATGCCGTAGGTGACGGGAGCTTGCTCGGCGATCAGTTCGCCGTGCAGTCGGGTGACGCTGGTGCATCCCTCGGCGAAACGGCGCTCCAAGTAGGGCTTGTAGGGGTCCAGCCTGCTGGGCCGGGGCGGGTTGTCGCGGATGGTGTCCTGCCAGCGTGCGGCGTTCGCGTATCGGAGCACGGTGTTGAGCCCCCAGCCCAGGTGCCGGGCGATCGCCCGGCGTGAGTGGCCCTGGGCGCGCATCTCGTGGACCAGGGCATGTGCGGCCTTCTTGCGCTCGGCCCGCCGACCGACGGGCTCCGCTTCGTCCTGCGGCCGACCGGAAGCCGGTCGAGTGTCCTGCGGCAACATGCCGCTGGACGTCGGGTTGCGCAGGCAGTCGCGGTGGGCAGCGACGCAGATCTCCACCGCGCGGCCGAGGCCCTGCCACAGGTGGAACCGGTCGGCGACCTGCAGAGCGTCGGGCTCCCTCGGCGTAGGCGCCTGCCCGGTCCCGGCAGATGATCTCCACACCGGGCTGACGCTCCAGCCAGGCGGCCAGCGGCCCGGCTTCACGCGTCGGGAGGATATCGACCACGCGATGGTCTTCGACGCTGATCAAGACGGTGGCGTAGGTCTGGCCGCGACGGATCGCGAAGTCGTCCACCCCCAGCACCCGCGGAGTACTGAGCCTCGGATCGGGCAGCGCCATGACCCTGCGTAACAAGGTCATCCGTCCAGCACCGAAGCCCAACTGGGCAGCCAGCCGAGCGCCGGCCCGCCCCGCCAGGGCCAGCCCCACCCGCTCCGGGGTGCGGTTGAGCCGCGTGGTGAACCGGGAGTGCGGGACAGTCAGCCGGGAGAAAAGCTCGGCGAACGTCCGGCGTGGGCAGTCCGCCGACCCGCAGATGAAGCGTCTGACCGTCAGCCGGATCACAAAGCCCTGGTCAGCCGGAGGAAGGTCTCTCAGCCTGCGCTGGTAACGGTCGTGGACCCGCTCCGAGAAGCGGCCGCAGTCCGGACACGCCGCCGCGACCGCGCGGCCTCTCGCCACCACCTCAACCGTGCCGAACGCGGCCGCAACCGCCCCGACCTCCACCTCGTCGATCCCGTCGAACACCAGCTCCCAGAACGGTGCATCGGTCTGCATGACCAACACCATCACCGTCCACGGCCGACCAAAGCAGTGAACGGAATACACCTGAGGGGGCGCCACTTCCGGCTGTCTGACGCGGCGGCGTACGCCGTCTCGCACGAGCCAGTCCCTCGCAATCGAACATCGAGGTAACGCTCCGCGACCGCTCCCCAAGATCTGTGCCAGAACCTCGTTTTCACCTACGCAGCCAAATGGGGTTCAGGGTGGCAGGAGGGGGCGTATACATGCCCCCTCCTGCCATACCGTCAGATTCTGGGGAAGAACACCCACGAGGCGAGCGAGTGGCTGGGTCACCAGCGCCAGGGTTTACACCTCCGGCAGTACCTCCGCTCCCCCGCCCAGTTCACCCGCCCAAGCGACGGTTCAGCCGCCCTCCGGTGCAACCCTCACAACTTCACGACGTTGCCGGTCGAGACCACCGGAAAGGCGTGGCTGGTGAGGGCGTTGTGCAGATAGGGTCGCCCAGCGCAAAGGGGGTTGCTGATGAGCAACAAGGTCGTGACTCTGCCGGAGATCCCGAAGGCCGGCGAGGAGCTCGAGGACTACATCGCCGCACTGTTCCAGGCGTCTGGTCACTTCGTGGAGAAACAGATCATCGAGTCGGATCCGGCCGACATCCTTGAGCTCGACATCTTCGCAACCGATTACGGGCCTGAAAAGGCGGTGCGACGGCTGGTTGAGGTCAAGGGCGGGAAGTGGGGCTTCACCGACCTGTTCAAGGTCGTGGGGTGGATGAAGTACCTGGACCTTGAGCATGGGGCGTTCTTCATGACCCGGTGGGAGGACCGCACGTCCGCTCTGCGGAAGATGGAGCCCCTCGGTCTGGACATCGTGTGCTTCGACGACTTCACAACCGCTCCGCAGCTGTTCACGGAGAAGGGGTACGGCTCCTTCGCGGAACCGCGGCTCATCGGTCTGTGGCGGCACTCGTACAGAGTCGAGCGCAAGTTCGTCAAGCTCATCCACAAGCAGGAGCGAGCCGGAGACGAAGGCGCCAAGGCCGCGAAGACCTACCACCGGCAGATCAACAACGGCACCTTCTTCGCCAGGGCCCCAGAGGAATCGCTGGCGATGCTCTACGAGGCGTACGGGGAGCACCCCAAGCTGACCCTGGGCTACGCACGCGAAATCGACGGGGGAGACTTCGACCCGCACACGGCCGCGAGCGACAGTCCGAGCTGTCAGGCGGCGCTCCGGCACGGCAGGCACCCTGAGCTCCAGGCGTGCATGTACCTCGAGCACCGGGCCCGGCTCGCCATCCTCAAGGCCGCCGTGGACTACGCGCTCGCACATCCCGACGGCCCTCCTGAGTTCCGCATGTCCAAGGATGGGAAGTCCTTCTTCTTCGAAGGGCTGACCTACCACGTCCTGCCGGAGACGTTCCACGACGGCATCGCGTGGCTTCGGGAGCAGCCGAGCTTCCGGCGCTACGCGACCTTCTGGCAGCAGTTCCTGTGGGGATGGGGAGGGTTCTACCTGAAGGACAGGACCGGGGACGAGTTCGAGTGGATGGCGGAATACTCCGGCATCCCTGCCAACGAAATCCCCACAGCCCTCGAAGCCTTCGACCGCTTCTTCCCAATTTCGAATGGCTGGCTCACCACACCAGGCAGCACCGACATTCACATGCTCAAGATGGTGCCGTACATCTTCCAGGGCGTCGGCGCCCACCAGCGCCGCATCCAGTACAACCTGGTCGACAACCTGGCCGCGCTCCAGCCGAGCGCCCCGTACACGATCCCCGATCTCTCGAAGCGCATCAACTGCACGGTCGACTTCCTGCTGTAGGCGTGGCACCCGGCCCATCCCAAGGGGGCGCCGCCCGGGTCTCCCCGGACGGCGCCCCCTTGTCGTGCCGGGCAGTCAGGCCTGAGTGGAGGAGAACAGCACGGGGGTGGTCGATGTGGTGGTACTCGATCTTGACCCCGTACCGGCCGTCCCACGGCTCCCACGCCTGCCGCCCGACCGCTTCTGCCACCGCCACCGACGGCACCAGCCCCAAGAAAGTCCCCAGGGCGCGCCCCACCGGCCCTCAGCCCGCGCCCGGCGCCGCGCCCCCGTGCGGCTCCCCCGGCTCGTCCGGCCAACAGGCGGCCAAGTGCGCCCCGACTGCCGTCTGAGCGACAGAACGGAAGCCCGCCGAAGGCGGTTGGATTCCGGGTGCCTTCAGGGGCTTGAGACGGTGTGTCAGAAGGTGAGTGCGGCCAGGAGTTCGGCGGGACGGGGCTCGGCGCTTCCGGGAAGGAGGCAGTGGCTTCCTGGTGCGGTATACGGGTGGAGGCGTCGGGTGGCTGTGCGCCATCCCTCGCCTTCTTCCCAGACAAGCGCGGCCGCCGGCGCTTCAGAGGTGAGAAGAACTGCGGCACGGAGTGTGTCATGGCTCTGCTCGACGTCCGGTGCGGTGGGGGTGTCGGTGAGGCCAGCGTCGTGCAGCGCAGCCGTAATCGTGGTGAGGTAGGCCCCAGCTTGGCGGGCGCGGAGTTCGGTGAGGGCCTGGTGCACGGCGGTGCGCACCTGACCGGCGGGGTAGCCGAGTTCGGCAGCGGCTTGCTGGGGGGTGAGGGTGGAATCGGCGGCCAGGCGATCGGCGATCCGGCTGGCGCGCAGGTGGGTCAGGGCGCGCTGTGCGGTGTCGCGGTGGACGCCGAGGGTTTCTGTAACGCGCGCGGCAGTGATGGCGGGGTCGGCGTCGAGGAGGGGCGCGGAGAGTACGAGGAGCCGGTCGCGGGGGATCTGGTCGCCGGCGTTCTTGGGGCGGCCTCCGGTGGCGGGGCGGCTGTTCCTGGCGTCGCGGTATGCGCGGATGATGCCGCGGGGCCAGTGCTCGACGCCGGCGACGACAGCCTGGTGGTCGGCTAGGGCGGGGCGTTTCTTGTAGGCGCTCCAGCCGGTCAGGGCTACGCCGAGTTCAGCAGCGGCTTCGCTTCGGTCGAGGAGGTCCTCGTCACTGTCGGTGCTGGACAGTTCGGGGACGGGGGCGCCGAGGAGGTATGCGTCGACCCTGTCGGCGTCGAACAGGAGGGTACGGGCGCCGTCTGAGCTGATCGGGGCTGGGAAGCCTTCCGCGGCGTACGGTTTGACGACCTGGTAGCGCCCGAGGCTCAAGCCCTGCTGTCCGGCAAGATCGGCGAGGGTGCGGACCTTGTCGACGCGGCCAGCGCGGATCACGGCGAAATCCAATACGGGCGATATGAGGCGGGCTGGGCGCGGCCGTGAGCAGCCACGATCATGCCCCGGACAAGAAAACTGTACCGAATGCCTTTCGCGTCGCTACGGCGCTACACTCGCCGACAAGCCTCGCGGGTCCCTGGATCGGCGGGTGTCTTGGTAGACCGGCCGCCCGTGCCACCCGCCCTTCGGGCGGACTGAGGGCGCCGGCCGCTTCACCGGGCCATGGTCCTGGACGGCTGCGGACGTCAGTCACTCGTCGTCCTGGCCCACGTCCTCACAGCGTCTCGCACCAGCTGGTAGATCATGGAACCCGGGCCCTGAGAAGCGGCCGCCGATGCCCGTACGCGCCCCAGAACGGATCGCCCACTGCACCCAGACCGGCGAGACATGAACTGGCCCGGATCGGTCGGCACCAGACCAACGCAGTGAACGCGCGCATCACGAAATCACCGTGGACTGGAACGAGAGCGGGGCCGGACAGGGTTGTCTGTCCGGCCCCGCTCTCGTGTGGTCAGTCGGCTTCGAGTTCGGCGGGAGCGCGGTCCGATGTGGTGGCCGTCTGGCTGAGGGACAGGCCCAGCAGCAGCGCTCCTTCGAGGCCGGTGAGCAGCGCGAGGAGCTGGTCCCTCTCCTCCTGGGTGCCGTCGTCGTCGTGCTTGAACTTCTGCAGGCTGGTGCGGGTGGTCACGATCGCGCGAGCCAGGGCGTCGTGGAGGAGGGACGGTCCGCCGCCGTTGTCGTACTCGTTGGCTTCGCGGGCTACGGTGCCGCCACGGTAGACGAAGCACAGTGCCTCGGCCCGCTTGGTCGGGAGGGTGACGCCGGCCTTCTCGTGGGTGAGCTCAGGCTCGTCCGGCAGGTTGGCTTCAACCCAGGCCACGACCTCTGCCTTGGTAAAAGCCTCGCGCATGATGCGGTCGATTAGCTCGATCAGGGAGTTGGCCGCCTGGGAGATCCCATCCTCGGAGTGCCTCAAAGCGTCCTTGGCCCCTCTGATCTTCCTGACGAGCTGGGAGTTCTCGCGCTCCACCCTCTTGGCCGAGGACTCGACCACACAGTGCCTGACGTTGCTGACGATCTCCGCAAGGTTGTCGGGCCGCCAGTTGGAGAGGTCGTCGGCCGTGGCGGCCGTGAGCTGCATGGGGAGCGTGGAGATGACCTTCTCTCCGATCATCTCGTCGATCGCGACGATCCCCTGGGTCAGTTCGATGCTGAGAAGGTCGGTCTTCGAGATGGCTTTCCGCTGGTTCTCCGTCATGTTGCCGAGCGCGTCGCTCCAGGCCACAGCGAACGGCATCAGCGCGCGGACCCCACGCCTGAGCGCCAGGGCTACGATCGCGCTGTCGTCTTTGAACGCCTCCACCAGGCGCCTGAATTCGGCGGCACCCAGCAGCCGCAGCGCGAAGATCTGATAACTCCCGCCTTTGAAGGACTTCATCCAGGCAAGCAACCGGTCGCGGTCCTGTATCTGGGCGAGCGTGAAGTCGAGCCCCGCCTGCAGTTCTGCGGTCTCGAACTCATCAAAGAAGGCGTTGATCCGCTCCTGCCAGGACTGGGAGCTGTCATCGTCCATCAGCACTCGACACAGCGAGACGAGGAGGTCTGCACCGAGGACGGCGGCGTCGTCGAAGCGCAGGGCCGTGCGGACGTCAGGGGCGAGGTGCCGGATGAACTCGGCGACACGCGATCTCTGGTTCTGACCACCCACACGGTCTTGCATGTTCGCCTCGCTCTGTCCGCGCCGCGCGCACTCGATTGCCGACAAAGGTACTCAGAACGGGTCGGATATATAACCGAATTTCCGTACCGCCCGTGTATCTGTGCCCGGCGGTCCTCAGGGGGTGTCGCCTTCCCAGTCGCGGCCCGGCTCTCCGGAGCGCGGCTTGTACAGGGCACGGCCGTCGGAACCGAAACGGCCGAGGCCCGTCATCAGGGAGACCCCGGTCTCGATCCCGTCCGCGGTCCTGCCGGTGATGTCGAGGAGCAGGCCGTCCAGTGGCCCGCCGACCAGTTCGGCGTAGATGGGGCCGGGCTTCGGGCCCGGGTCGGGATCGTCGTGGTCGCTGCCGTACACGCGGCCGCGCATCAGCTGCTCGTCACTGTTCACCACTCAAGCTTCGCAGTCACCACTGACAGTCCCCAGGGGCAGACGAAGTATGGAGTGACCTCTCGGGCCCCTGTCGTGTACATCACCCCGACGCCGCCGTCCTCCAAGCGGCCTCGTCATTTCCGCGTGGCCAGTCCCGGCCACGCTCAAGTGCTGGTTCTCAACAGCGGCCCACAGCCCCAGTAGAAAACCAGCGGACCAAAAGAGTGGCGAGGTCGACGGCCATCTGAGCCTGCTCATTCGTCTCGGATGCGGTCGGCTGCTGGCCGCCGTGGCGACTGGTCTGTCCGGTCCAGAGGAGTTCCATCATCGACCGGACCGATTCCAGTCCTTGGTCGCCGGTCTTCCCGGGCAGAACGACCTTCAGCTTGTGGGAAATCTGAGGAATCTGGCCGAGCATCGTTCCCAGCGTGGCCTTCCGGTTGTTCGGCTGGATGACGGCATGCGCTGCTGCCTCCACGGCCTTAATGGCTTCGCTGTAGGCCCTGACGGGATCCGGATGCAGAGCGTAGGCGGAGTCGTAGGCGCGACGCAGGTGGGTACTGGCCGAACCTCGGTCCGGCTGCTGGGCTGCCTCGGCAGCGCTGTCCACCAGCCGGTTCAGCGTGGGGTCCACCCGGCGTACGAGCGCACGGCCGTCCTTCCGAAGGGTGTAGACGGACCGGCCGTCTTCCAGCAGCTGCTTCAAGGGAGACCGGTGTGTGGAGAACTGCATGTTCGTGAGGCCGGCGGCGATGGCCGCGAAAGCGACCGTCGCGGTCGAAGACTCCCGCCAGGACAAGACCTCGTTCCGTGACGGAGTAGGCCCTCCCGTTGGCAGCAGGTCCAGAACCGCGTCGACGACGTCGTAGACGGTCTCTGTCGACGCGTGCCACGCGAGAAACTCTACGTCGTCGACATCTTCGGTGCCGAAGTCTCGTGCCATGTCGCAGCGCAGCAGCACGCGCTCGACCAGGCTCACCGAGCCGGCGGCGACCTGCTCGATCCATACACGCAAAGCTTGTTCCAGCGCAGGGGACAGTGCATCCCGGAGAGCCGGACCCGCGGCGTTGCGCGTCGACAGAGGAGTCCAGATGTCAGTCACCGGGCAACGGTAGATCGAGCGAGGTCACATCCAACAGGGAGTTATCTCAATTGGCGTTCCGGGGCCGGTTGCGTGCCCTCTGTCGCAGCTGGTCGACCCGGTACAGGTACTCCGCGCCTTCCCTGCCGGCCGGAGCAGGGAACTCGGAGTCGTTGCGGCGGGCCCAGCGCAGGCCGGCGAGGGTCATGCCGTCCAGCTCCTGCTGCGCGGCCTGCAGCCCGACCAGCCCCACGCCGCTCCCGGCCAGGTCGGCCGTTTCGGAGCTGGCCCCACTCTCCGCCCCTGGCGGGTTACCCACGGTCGTACCCGGCTTGTGGATGGTGAGTGGCTGCTGGTTGCCGGGCACGCCGGCCATGGCCCAGCGCGGGCTTCGGCTTCGGAGAGGTTGAGGACCTGGGGCTCGCGGACGGTGCCGCCGAGGACGACCTGGACGCGGCCGGGATGCCGGGTGGGCTTGGGGGCGGGGTGGACTTCGGGGACGAGCATCTTCCAGGCGTTGAGGGTGTAGCGGACGAGGATGCGGGTGGAGAAGTACTCCCGCATCTCCGGCCCACCGAGGGCGCGGGCGGTGGGCCGTAGGGGGTGGCGACCTCACCGATCGCGCGGCGCACGTGCTCGGAGTCGAGCAGGCTTTTCGCGGTGCGCCAGACCCGGTTTCCATGGCGGTCGAACTGCAGGGCGGTGACGCGATCGACGGCTTCGCGGCGGCGTTCGTCGCCGACGCGGTAGTAGCCCATGGTTGGTGTGGATCAGACAGTGGTCCATCAGCTCCTTGAGGACGTCCACGCCGACGCCAGCGTCGGCGTGCCGCTGGGCGTAGCAGTGCCGGTAGGCATAGGGGAAGATCCGGGTCTTGTCGAATGGCACCATCTGGGTGATGCGGCGGTCTTCCTCGGTGACGACGACGGGCACGAGCAAGTCGGGCAAGGACCTCACCCAGGTCCGGTGGTAGCCGGAGATGTCGCTGAGCGGCTTGGTGCCCTCCGGGTTGGATTTGGGTCGCGGCAGGAGCCGCAGCCGGGTCGGGTCTGCCGTAGGAAATCGCTCGCGGACGCGCTGCTGCTGACGGCGGATGACCGCGGCGGTCTCGGCGCCGATCGGCAGGCGCCGTCCGAGCCGGTATCCCTTGTGGTTGTCGTAGATGAGGACATCGGAGCCGTCCGGATCCTGCTCCAGGCGGTGGAACGGCAGAGTGTGGATCTCGTCGGGGCGCCGTCCGGTGTCGATAAGCAACTCGGTGGCGACGCGGACCTCGGCGCTGCTCATGACCTCCAGCCCGTCCAGGTGGGCACACAGTGCGCGCATCACCTCGTCCGGCAGGTCGCGGCCGGCCTCAGTGCCCTCGGGCTCATCGGGCATGTCCTCCGGCCCGACCGCGAACTCGGTCGGCATGCCCTCCAGCAGCTGCCCCTTCGCAGTGAGCCCGAGGGTACGGAAGCGGAGGAGGACTCGGCGGACGAACCTGGCAAGGCTAGGCGCCGGGCCGGGCTGATCTTCCCGGTCGAAGTGAAGTAGCCCATGCAGTTGGTGAAGGCGACGATGTCGCCGCGACCCCATGCAGCGGGCTCCGCGCCGCGGTCCTGGCGCTGCAGGCGCAGGCTCTCCGAGAGCATGCCGACGGCTGCGATGATCGCGCGGGCGTGCTGGGCGGCGTTCTTGTTCCGGCGGCGGGGCAGGTCGTCGTAGACCCAGATCTTCATCGCCTCCCACAGCGGCTCCTGCAGCACGGGGGCGAACGAGATGTGGCCGGTATAGCCGAAAACCGCCATGTCCCAGACGTCCTTGACGCGTTCGGCTTCCGGCGTCATGTTCAGCAGGCGCAGTGCCCGCTGCCAGGCCCGGATCATCGTGCCCTGCTCGCGGCTGTGCCCAGCACCTGCCGGATCCGATACCTCCTGCAGTTCCTGCACCTGATGCGCGCGCAGCCGGTCGTAGAGCAGCCGCAGGCACTCAGGCCGGGCCTTCATGCCCTCCTGCGTCCGAGCCCACAGCCCGTACAGGACCTCAGCAACCAGCCGGTCTGGCAGACCGCGAAGGCTGACCTCGCGGTTCGTGCAGATCGCCTTGTCCGCACGCCGCCACAGGGCCTCGTCGAACCCCGGTGCCGCCCGAGCCCGGTACAGACGGTGCAGGTGGGCCTTGCAGTAGGGGTCCTGGCGGCCGACGCGGTCGAGGTAGCAGCGCGGCTACCTTGCACGGCCCGAGGGAGGCGTACCCGTTCACGCGGGGATGGGCGAGGAACTCCTCCCAGGTCAAGGCACTCAGGTCGGTCGTTCCGCGCTGGGAACGGTGTGCCTCGCACAGCCCGCTGGTGACACTGTCGCGAGGACGCCGGCAGCCTCCGACGGCACAAGGACCCTGCCCTACTCCGCGGCTGATTGCCTTCGGCACGAGCAGGAACTCCTCCAGCGGGAGGCTGGAGCCGCGCCAACGCTCCATGCAGCCACCGCACATCGGCCGTGTCAGCACGGTGATCGCCAGCGGGCAGAGAGAGACGGGGCAGTCGGGCAGGCCGATCACCGGATGCTGCCGCGGCCAGGTGATCACCCGCCGCTCCCAGTCCCACCCCAGCAGGGTCAGGAACTCTTCGTCCTGGGCGCGGAGGAGCTCCCCGAGCCGCTCATCACCTGCGAGCACCTCACTTGGCGGCAGGGCTGCAGCGCGCGGCCGTCACCGGTCGCCCTCCGGCCTGCCCAGGCCCCGAGGTGGCGGGACGCGCTCGACCGCCGCCCGCACACGACGCGGGTCAGGGCGTGTGCCTCCGTGCGACGGCTTCCCGCTCCCGGCCTCGGCCCCGGCGGCGTGAAGCAACGCGGGACTCCCGTGCCAGCGCGCGCTTGTCGTGGGTTGGGGCCGTTTTGCCGTTCACTCGGCCCCACGTCTGCACCCACTCGGAGAACAGACGCTCGGGAACCTCGCAGGCGATCAGGTAGGACAGCAGCGCCCGTTCCGGCGCTGGCAGGGACTCACGCCGCGATATCCGCCAGGCGGTACTGCGGGACAAGAAGGCGTAGTCCCTGTGCTCCTGGTAGCGGCGATTAGTACGCCACTCCATCTCCCGTGTCGGGGCGCCCATTCTTCTCCCGCACCCGCACAAGCGCGGCCGCGAGCTCGTCGCGGGTGCGGACGAATTCGATGTGCGGGGCGCGGGTGTAGGTGCGGCGGGTGATGCCGCAGTGGGCGTTCACCGCCCGCGTCCATACCTCCACCGCCTCGACGGGGTCGAGGTCGCAGATCCGGGCGTATCCCTCGACGGTCCTGCGGGCGGGAGGGGTCCGTCCCCCCTCGGTCTGCCGCTGCGGACCCTGCTGGTCGAGCAGCCGGTGGATGCCGCCGTGCCGACCGGCTACTGGGTGACCAACCTGCCCGCCATCACCCCCGTCACCGACCTGGTCCTCTGGGCGAAGATGCGCTGGCGCGTCGAACACGACTACCGCGAGCTCAAGCACGGCCTGGGCCTGGACCACTTCGAGGGCCGGACCTGGCGCGGCTGGCACCACCACGTCACCCTCGTCACCGCCGCCCAGGCCTTCCTCACCCTGCGGCGGCTCGACCGAAAAGCCCACACGCCAGCCTGACCCTCTACCAGGTCCTCGACACCCTCCAAAACCTGCTGCAGTGCTGAACCGGCACCTGCACCACCTGCGGCCGACGCCTGCCCCGCAACACAACCAGACTCAGAACCTAACGAAGCACTACTAGCGCCAGCAACAATGCAACTATCGAAGCGGTGCTGGCGGCGCGAGACCGGTATCTGGCAGTTGCGCCCCGCGCCCTCAACGAGACCTGACTGGCGCAGTCGCAGGGGGTGGTGGTCTCGACCGTCAGGCCCGGGACCACCACCCGCGTTGGTTGCCGGGTGATCTACATCACTGCCGGGGCAGCTGGCTCCACGGCTTCAAGACGTGACCCCGCATCAAACGCAGGTACGCGCAGACCGGTACTGTTTGCCCAAGCCCTTTCTCAAGCTTCATCTGCTGCACCCGATACGCGGGTTCGGCCTCCTGGCGGAGTCGCCGGGAGGCGCTCCCCGCACCGGTTGGGGCGGGCCATTGCTGAGAGAGGAAACCTCTTGGAAACGGCCAAGCGGACTAAGCGGCGGACTGTTTTGCAGCACGTCGGACAGGCCTTGGTTAAGTTGAGCGTCTACGTACTTGGACAGCTCATCTGCTCCTGGCTCGGCCTGTAAAACGAGGAAGGGCCCAGCGCTGGTCGGCGAGTACGTGCCGACCAGCGCATCTTCACTGCCCAAAGTCTTGAGGCTTGAGAACCGTTCGAAGGCGGGGCAGGCGTTGGTCCGATCTCGTCGGCTTGTGGCCATGGCGGGTGCCTGGGGCCCAATTCTCGGAAGCTTCGCTTCGCCGGCGCTCCAGTAGACTTTCTCGGCGGTCTTCACAGGGCACAAGTGATCCGGTGTGTGGTTGCCGTGCCGCGGCCCTGGGCGTCACCGCGATTCTTCTGCGGTGCCGGCGGCGCGGAAGCGAGTCGATGAGCTTTCGCTTAGCCGCATGTCCGCGCCGCCGTAGTGCGACCGTAGCAGTTCGCTGTTCGACGGGTGACCGCTGTCGTCACCTTGGGTAACTGAGATACTTGTCCACCTCATGTTCCCTGAAGCGTTGCGGTGGAGAGCGTGGGGGCGGGGCAGACGGTCGGCATCGGAAGCAAGGTAGGGCGTCATGGCTAGCGGGGGTACGTGGTCGGAACTGGAGGCGTTCTGGCCGGCTGAGGAGCTGGTGCGGGACCGGCACCGCCTGATTCCCAAGATTGTGGCCTGCTACGAGGCCGCGCATCCCCAGGGGAAGGCGCCCTCAGAGAGCGACAAGGAATCGTGGCGGGAAAGCGTCTACGAATTGGCCACAGCGCTGTCCGATCTGGGGCTGGGGCAGGTGTATGTCTTCGTGGAGTACCGCGTCCATCCGAGCATGAACCCGATTGACGTGGTGCTTGCTGGCGGTCACCCCGACGGTGGGCTCAGCTTCGCCGCGATCGAACTGAAGCAGTGGGGCGAGGCCGAACGTCCCGACCCGGCGAAGGCGAAGGACGGGCTGTGCGCCCAGTGCAGGAAGGCCATCACGGGACTGCTGTGTGGCGACTGTGCCGTGGAGCGCGTCTTTGCGCCCTTCTACGGACGTCACAAGAAGCACCCTGCCATGCAGGTCAAGGACAACCTGGACGCGCTCAGGCGTCATCACAGCATGTTCGACGACCGGTACGTGCACCTTGTCGGGGCTGCATACCTCCACAACCTTAAGGATCCGCAGTCCCAGTGGATCAGTAGGGTCCGGCCGGCTGCAGGCATCCCGACGTTCACCGCCCGCCAGCCAGCGGACCTTCGCAAGTTCCTCAAAAGCCACTTCAGCGCCACGTCGGACGCAACGGCAGCTCAGGAGCTCTTGGCCAGGCGCCGCTCGACCTCGTTGCTGACGTCTGAAGTCGGGGCGGTCGTCAACGGCTACACGACGTTCAGCTTGCTGGAGAAGCAGCGTGAAGCTGTCGACGGCATCATGGCCGCAGTCCGGGCCCCGTCACCCGGCGCGAAGAAGGTGTATGTCGTCAGCGGCCGGGCAGGCACGGGGAAGTCACTTGTGGCGCTGACTGTACTGGGCCAGGCCCTCCAGGAGGGCGCTGACGCCCGCTTCGTATCAGGAGGCGTGGCCTCACGGGAGAACTTCAAACGCGGCGTTCGGGGCAAAGGCAAGGCCTTTATGACCTTGAACCAGGTCGCGGACAAGCTGGGCCCCAACGAGCTAGACCTGTTGCTGTGCGATGAAGCGCACAGGCTTACCGAACGCCCGATGACGGGCTCGTTCTCCATGCGGCGCGGCGAATCCTCGGTTGCCGTGATCGTGAACCGGGCCAAGGTTCCCGTCTTCTTCATCGACGGCGACCAGCGACTGTTCGCGGAGGAGATCTGGTCCGAGAGCGAACTGATCAACGCGATCCATGACCTGAGAGCGGAGGTGGTGCCGATTCATCTCGATCGGGCCCTACGCGCGGTCGGAAGTTCTACCTACGACACATGGGTTCAGCGTCTCCTCCTCGGCGACCCGCTGCCGTGGAACCCCGATGCAGGAGAGGAACGGGAACCGTTCGAGCTGTACTACACCGACAGTGCCGCACGGATGGAAGATCTCCTGCAGTCAAAGCTGGACGCGGGATTGAGCGCCCGGATGTCTGCGGGAATGTGCTGGAAGTGGACCGATGACACGGGCACCGCACCGGATGTCGCCCCGGAGAAGGGATGGGCTAGGCCATGGAACGCTGGCGACAGCCATACGACACCTGGTGTGCCAAAGCGCCGGTTCTGGGCCACAGATCAGGGTGGTTTCGGACAGATCGGCTGTGTCCATACAGCACAAGGCCTCGAGTACGAGTGGGGCGGCGTCATCATGGGCCCCGATCTCACTTGGACCTCAGGGGCCTGGGTCCTGGACCGTCAGCATGTGCACAGCAAGGCCAGCCGCATTCGCTCCGACGACGAGCTGGCGGATCGAATCCGCAACGCGTACGGAGTTCTCATGACCCGCTCCATTCGCGGCACCGTGCTGTACTCAGCTGATCCGGCCACTCGCCAGCTTTTCGCTGATCTGGGCGTTCCAATGATCTGAGATCCCCATCCATCAGTGCGTAGCCCCCGGCCGGCCCCATGCCTGCAGACGCATACCGCCGGAACCTTGCGCCCCGGTTCGTGGAGCAGTGGGCTCGGTAGCGTCGAGTGGTGCGGGCAGCGAATCAGCCGACGACGTGCTGTTCGGCGCGGGGTCGGGGGGTAGCGAGACAGTAGGTGTCGGTGCCGGTCAGCAGCACGGCGGAGAAACAGTAGCGGGCGACGGGCCAGGATCCGGCTCGGAAGAATGGCTGAGTGTCAGCCCGTGATCGCGATCCGGCGGCATCTGCGGGAGACTGTGAGGTGCCTACTTCCAGATCGCTTGCAGCCTCCGATGCGCTACGCACTTATCTCATCGATCAGTTGAATCGTGCCCTGCGCCGTCCCGGAATGTTCGGGAGAGAGCCGGAGCTGGCCTTGCGCATGCTGATGGACCACTTGCTGTTCGTGGAGTGCGAGCCCGGGGCATTGGCCGAGCAGCAGCGGATCTGGGAAGAGCGCGGCGCCTGGTCCAGCGCCGGCGTCGCGGGCGTGTTCCGCCATCTGACCCCGGAGCGCTACTGCGAATACGGCATTGCCTCGGTGTACGCCGAGTTCGCGCACCACCGCGGCTGGCTCAAGCCCGACCGCGTACTGGAGCGAGACGAGTACGCAGCCCTGCAGAGAGCGGTCCGTCACTGGGCGGGAGAGGACCGCGTGTGGACGGACATCGTCGACGAGTTCGGCACACCGTCCATGTTGTTCGGCGGCAACAATCCCTACTTCGGCAAGGCCCTGGGCTACCTGACTGAGAACCCGGAGGACCCGATGGTGTCCTTCCATCTCTGGAATGGCACTGCTCCGGGAGCCAGCCCATCATGGCCACCTCCACATACAGAACCCCTGCTGCTTGCAGTGCGCTTCGGAACGGGTCCCTTCCGCCAGACCTTCACCTTCACCCCAGAGGGTCAGCGGCAGCTCCCCGGGGAGTAAAGATCAGCGGATGCGCGGTACCTGCTCCGCATCCGCATCGGTCGATGTGTTGTCGTCCAGTACAGCGTGTACCTGGAGTATGCGGAAGACGCTCCCGATTCACCTCCCAAGACCATCCAGGTCGAGGCATTCGGCACGAAGAAGGACCGCGGCGGAAACCTGCTGTTCGACGAGGGAACCTTCTTCGACAACCCCGCCCACCTTGAGCCCCGCCCGCGACGCCGTCCTTAACCGCCGAGGAAACCGATGACCTCTCTCACCGCGCTGACCGCGCTGTGCCCGCCTCCTGCTGTCGTTCCCCCTGCTCCCGACTGGCAGCGGGTCGAAGAAACGCTGGGCTCGGGCCTACCCCAGGACCACAAGGACCTCATCACCGCATACAGGCCGGGCCAGTTCTGCGGATTCATCACCCTCTACCAGCCGCATGGCCCCAGCGAATGGGCTGATCTGACCGGCCCCATGCCGGCGCGTCTGCGTGGGCAGATCGAGGAGGTCCGGCAGGCTGCCCGACACCCCTGGCAACTCCGTGCCGCGGGGCGGCGGGCGCCTGTGTCACTCCTGTGTTCTCGGGTTCAGAGCCACTCGGGAAGTACGGCCGGCAGGCTGCACCAGGAATGCATACGAGACAGTTCGGCTGTTGCCTGGGCTGACGTCTTCCCGAGGCGCTTGTATCGGATGAGTCCGGTGAGTGCCCAGGCTAGTTCTTCATCACCAGCGAACTTTGCCAGATCCCGGAAGCCGCGCAGGCGGGTGATCGCTTCTGCAGGTGTCTGGTCCATGGTTTGCGCGGCCTGCAGAGCGGTCCATCGGCGCACATGCTGGGCGGAGAGGACGGGGGCGTTGTCGTATGTCCATGAGAGCTGGGCTCGGAAGTAGGCCATCAGCTTCGCCTCGCTATCCTGGGGTGCCGTCGCGAACTCGCGCCAGGGAGCGAGGGGGCCTGCCATTGTGTGGACTTCGTCTTTCTGGTGCACGGTGAAACTGAGCTCGTCCACGTGAGCTGGCAGGTGGAGGCGGATGAGGCCCAGGTGAGTGGAGAGCGCAGGAGTGGATTGGGTCCAGGCTCCCACCTTCCAGTGCCTCTCCCCCGGTGTGACGGCGATGTCCCGGTAGCCGGAGTTCTCCAGCATAACGGTGATCATTTGCTCGGGGGTGAGGCCCAGCGCCTCCCACAGGCCTTCGGTGGCGAAGTTGGTGAACCCGAGCTCGCCCATGGCCTGCCACAGCGCCAGCTGGCAGGCATGGATGCTTTCGTAACCCTGGAAGACACCGTCGATGACGTCGCGCCACACCACGGTGCGGGTGGTTTTCTTCCGCTCGATGACCACACCCGTGTCGTCGTAGTGGACCAGGGCGTGGGCGCGGCCGGTGCGCAGGTCGTTGTCCAGCCCGTCGAGGAGGCCGTGCAGGGCTGGGTCCTGTTGCGCTGCGGTGATGAGCTCGGTGGCGTTCCTGTGCCGGAGGTTCGTGTAGGCGGCCGTTTTGCGGCCGCAGGCCAGCAGGAGGGCGGAGGCGATGACCTGGCCCGGTCCTTCGACCTGGGCCATGGCGATGCCGAGCAGGGCTCGGCCGGCCTGCCGGGAGTGAGTGGCATGGTCGACGGCGTGGACTGCTTCCATCGAGCCGTCGAAGAGCTCGTGGAGGGCGCGCTTGAAGTCGCTTTCGAAGACCGGTTCTTGTGCCAGTGTCCGCAGAACTTCGGAGTTGGAGCGGAACACGCCGTAGGCGAGGCGCATGACCTCACCGAAGCGCTCCGGGTCGAAGATGCTCTGGGCCAGGACCTGCCCGATGGCGTACATGACTCCGGAGCCGTCGACGCCTCGTGAGCCGGTGACCCCCTGGAGCTGGTCCCGGGCTGCTGCGTCGAGGGCCAGCAGATCGGGCACCTGGTAGGTGCGCAGCGCGCGGGTCAGGAGGAGTGTCTGGATCCGCGCGGTGTCCCGCTCGGCGGACAGGAGTTGCGCTCCGTCGGCCGTGGTGTTGGCTGCCTCGATGAGTGCTGCGGCGCGGTCGTGGTGGCTTTGGGCCTGTGTCCCGTGCTTCTGTGCTTCCAGGGGGGTGGAGGCCAGGAGCGCGGCGAGGTAGGCGTCGATCATCGAGGTCAGCTCGGCGACCAGTTCACGCAGGGTGGTGAGCAGTACTTTCAGTGGGCGTCTGGCGTCGGCGTTGTGCACCAGGGCACGCAGTTCGGTGAACTCGGCGACGCGGACCTTGAGATCTGGCGCTCCATGGTCGGTGGCCTGTGCTGCTTCTGCTACTGCCGTGAAGAAGCCGCTGCACCAGGTTGCGAGGCGCTTGAAGAGGGCAGCGTGCAGGGTCTCGGGGACTCCGAGTGGGCCGTCGGGCAGTGGGGTGACGGGCTGTGCCAGCAGGTTCCGCGCCTCAGCAGCAGCCTCGCGGCGTGCACGGCCGGCGGTGTCGATCTCCCACGGCTGGGGACAGTGGCCGCAGTCAGGGCAGTCGACGCCCCGGATGCGGCTGATGCCGCATCCGGGGCAGCTGATCTGTGAGTAGGACAGTTTGAAGGCGTATGAGGTCATGGGTCGTTCCACGGGCGGTCGCTGTTGTGCGGTGGGCTAAAGGGAGGAGCAGTGTGCTCGTGCTGTCGTTCGCCTCCCCAGGGAGCTGCTCGTCCGGGGTTGCCTACGCACGCCCGCGGACGGTCTGGCCCTGGTAGGCGTGGGAGAGGGAAGTGAGGTGCTGTCGGGCGTTGCGCAGCTGGTCTGACAGTTCGTTCAGTGCGGGGTCGAGGAGCTGGACACCGTCTGTGAAGTCGCGGAAGCCGATGCTCCGCCACAAGGCGGCGATCTTCTTCGTGGCTTGCTCGCGGTAGGCGCGGGGGACCTCATGAGCGCCGTCCGGCAGCTCTCCCAGCCCGGGCTGGGCTGCCACCGCGCAGCAGCCGCCGGCCAGGCGCCGGATCGCCTCCGCGGCAAAGACCGGTCCCAGTCCGAAGCCGCGCCACTCCTTGTCCAGGAACACGCGGTCCAGGATGAGCAGGTCACCGACCGGGCATTCGATGAACTTCTCGAAGTCCTGCGAGTACTCGTTGGTTCGGGCATCGAAGACAGTGGCGGCGATGGACTCCAGGTCACCGGACTCCGCGTCGGCCGCCTCCCAGCGGCTGTCACCGGTGTAGTCCCTCAGCCGCCACAGTCGGAGGTAGCCGGCGCTGCTGCCTTTGTCGATCCGGTCCTGACACGCTTCGGTACAGCCGCCTTCGCACTCGTCTTCCTCGAAGTGGTAGGTGCGGATCGACACGTGCCACGCCTCGAGGGTGTCCTCGAAGTCGTAGGGCTCGGCAGGGTGCTGGTGGCTGTAGGACAGTCGAAGGTGCGCGGGGTCGGCAGGCAGTTCGGAGGCGGGACGCCGCGTCGTGGTCATAGCGGCGAAGGCTATCCGTGGGCACTGACAATCACTTCGTCGTCCGGGCGCAAGGTGCCGCTGTGCAGCCGGGCCGGAGTGGCTTTCAGGCGTCTACCTGCGCTGGCGGTCCCCGCCTGCCGGGCACGGCCTTGGCGTCACACTCGTTGACATGACCCCGATATCTTGCGCGCCCCCGTCGGCGTCACCCCTCAAAGCATTTACCTCTGGAGTTGCAACATCTCGAATTCAAAGTGCTGCATCACAGCTCAGAGGCATGATCCGATCGAAGCAGGATGTAGCCATGCAGGTCAGACCACCTAGAAATACCCGCCATTAGAAGTGCAACACCCCAGCTCAAGGAGGCGACCACATTGCAACCACGCAGGTAACTGACACCACGGGATGCCCGTACAGATTCGGAACAGGATCCCGTTGAGTACGGTGCGGTGATCGTTCCACCGCCCTCCCCGCCTGCCAGAAAGCGGCAGATGCGGCTCCACAAGCGACCACTCGCGATTCGTTGGATCTCCCCGCCCCATGACCGAACCAACGCGCGACCAATCGGAAAGTCGCATGATCCGCCGGACAGTGCCTAGTGCGGTGCGGGGCTTTCAGGTCACTCACACCTCGGGACGTCAGCCGTACGGCGTGCATCCATGCAGCGCTGGCTGCAGAGCACGAGGCCTCGCGGGCTTTCAGTGGCTGGCGTACTTGTAGTGGGTCAAGCGGGAGGCGGCGGCCTTCTGCGTGGTACCGAGGGCCTCAGCGACCCTGGGCAGGGGGATGTCTTGGCCGGTGATGAATCGGGCGGCGATCGGGCCGTAGTCGGCGAGGATCGCCTCCAGCTTCCCGGCTGCCTTCAGCACGACGAGCGGCTCGTCGTCGACGAGCTCGTCCAGGCGCTCGCGCAGGGTGTGCAGCAGGCCCGCCACATCGCCGGGCAGAGGTACCGTGCGGGCGGCGACGTCGTCCATGTGCGCTTCCCAGTCGTTTTCGGGCCCGGAGGTGTCGTAGGCGTTGCGGCCGGCGCGCAGGACCTGTTCCCAGTCGAGGGGGAAGGTGCGCTGACCGCGCCATCCGCAGGCGCACCTGCCTCGCATGGATGTCGCGGTGGGGCGGCGCAGGGAGCCGTCGTATGCCCACCAGTCGGTCGACTCGTTGAAGTGGGAGCCGCTGCCCAGGTCGAAGGCGACCGGGCCCGGTTCGCTGCCGTCCGCCAGCAGTACCCCGACTTCGCCGGTGTGTGTCTCGTATCCCTCGCGCTGCCAACCCATTGGGCTTCTCCTCGTCGTCGGCGGAGGCGGTGCCGACGGCCCGCCCTCGCCACGATGGGGTAGCGGGGCGGCTGCCCGCAGGAGAGTTGGCATATTCCAGCAGCACATCGGTTGCGCGCTTGGCGCTACGCGCCCCTGGCGAAGCCGGCGCCCCTGGGGCCCGGTACGAGGGTGCCGGGCCCCAGGGGTTCTAGGGCAGTGCGTGCCGTGCCACGGGTGCGGCACGCTCCCATTGGCCTGTGTGGTGAGTGGTGGGCTGGTTCATCTCGTCGGCGAGGAGGTGGGCCAGGAGGATCCCGGTCGCCCGTTGGCTGAGGGTACGGGCGGCGGCGATGAAGCGTGGGTACTGATTGGCGGGCATGGACAGGGCGAGGCTGGAGGCTCTGCTGGGCAGGCCGAGGGAGTAGGCGACGCAGATGTCGGTGTCGGCGTACTCCAGTAGGTCGAACTGGGCTGCGTGTGGGCCGTCGCCGTCGAGGTGCTGGAAGAGCGTGCGTTCGTCGGTGATGGTGCGGTCGGTCAGCTGGATGAACGGGTATCTGCTGAGGTGGTCCATCCGCGAGGCGAAGTTCTGCTGGGCCAGCAGGCTCTTGCCGACCGCGTTCGCGTGGGCTGTTACCCCGAACGGAGTTTGCTCGACGACGGCCGGGGCGGCCTCACTGGAGGACGACTCCTGAATGACGATCTCTCCGTTCGTGTAGGAGCTGATGTACACGGCGGCGCCGAGCTCGTCGCGGAGCTCGGCGAGTGTCTCGGTCAGAAGCGAGCTGGTGGTCAGCGTCGTCATCAGGGGGCCGGGGTAGTGGATGCCGTCTCGGGTCTCAAGGAATCTCTGCTCGCGCAGCCAGCTGAGGATCTGGACGGCGAAGCTCATGGCTACCCCGGTGCGGCGGGCGAGGGTGCGGGTGTCGATGCCGTCGGGCCTGATGAGCTGGAGCATGTCCCGCGCGCGTTGGGTGATCTGCCACTTCTCCGGTACGGCAGCCAGCGGCGACGCCGACCGGGCCAGCTGATTCAGCCTGGCGGGGCGCAGGGCGCCTGCCGACCAACCTGAGGAGCTGCTCGGCAGGATCAGATGGTGTCTGCGGGGCGGCTCTTGCTGAGGCTCGGGCAAGGACAGCGACAGGCCTGTGGGGACAGCGTGCAGGTGTGCCCTGCGGGTGGCGGGGTCGTCCTTGGGGCGTGAGGGCGGGCTGGGGATCGTGGGCAGGATGGGCGCCGAGACCAAGACCAGGTCGCAAACGCCTGTCCCCGCGCCCGCCTGGGTTTCCTGGCGCCCATCGGCCTCTGGTCGTGTGCTGGGGTCCACTTCGGCTGTGGCCGGCTCTGCGGCGGCCAGGTGCTCGCGGACCTCGTCGAAGAAGATCTCGTCCTCGGGACGTGCCCGTGACTCCGGGTCCACGGCGTCCAGGTCGCGCAGGAGACGCCGCGCGTCGCCGTGCCCCTGCTGGGCCGCCTCCACAATGAGGAAGCGCGCGTCCTCGACCCACTCCGGTCCTGTGCGCAGTGTGATCAGGGCCAGGCGGAACAGCGCGCCGGGGTGTCCTGCGGCTGCGGCGGTGCCCAGCCAGTCCACCGCGTGGGCGAGCTCACCGCGCAGCAGCGCCTTCGACCCGAGCCGGTAGAAGGAGTTCGCCTTCTTGCGGGCTTCGACGCCGTGGGCGCGGAGGCGGTCCAGGGGGCCGAAGTCTCCGGCTGGCCGGTCCCAGAAGTCCGGGGGTCCCTGCAACTGCCTGCGGAGAGCGAGCAGCTCGCCAGGGGATTCGGGCGCGGGGCTGCCGGCGCCGTTGTCCTTGCTGAAGCGGCGCACCGCTGTCACCCATCCTTCTCTACGCGTCGTGTCTGCTTGCGGTGGCCGTCACGGATGTGTTTGCCCAGCTTGCCGCGTAGCTCGACGACGGCTGATGAGCGGTCCTTGTGCAGCCGGAGCTTGTCTATGCCCAGGACGCTGGCGATGTCGGTGTCCTCAAGGCCCTGGCTCTGCAGCTGGACGATCTTGCGGCTTTGGGTGCGGGGCATCGCGTCGATCAGGGGCACGACGAGGCGCTCCAGGAGGTCGACGTCTTCGGCGGAGACCCGGGGCGGCGGGATCGCGGCCACGAGCTCGCTGTCGTAGCAGACGGGGTCGTTCTTCAGGACGCGCAGCGCGTCCTTGGCGAGGTTCCGCGAGGCCGTTCTGAGGTATCCGGGCAGCTTCGTCACCGAGTCCAGCCCGCCGCAGGCGGCCTTGGCCGCCACCCGGTCGTACGCCTCCTGCGCGATGTCCTCGCACGCCGCCCGTGACAGCAGCGGGTAGTACTTCTTGCGCAGGACCAGCGGCTCGGTCGCCATGAACATCGAGTAGCAGTCCAGCAGCCGCTGCTCCACATCGGTGAGAGAGGGCTGCACGGACATATCACCGCCTACCACGGGCCGTTCTCCTTCACCGGTCCCCGCGGCACCAGGCCGGCATGACCTCCGGAGGGGAGAAAGACCGAGATCTCCACCTGCGCGGGCGTCAGGACGGCGATCTTGACGCCGACCGGTCCCGGGCTGGTCGCCGGGAGGGGTTCGGCGTCGACGGCTCCAGGCTCCAGCGCCGTCCCGGCACGGTACGACCGCCGGTCCCACCACACCTGGACCACGGCGGCCGCGGTCTGCACCACTGCCGCTGCCACCGCGGCGAGCTCGGACACGGCCAAGCACGACGTCATCGACTTGATCTCCATCGTCAGTATCAGGAGGCGCACCAAGCGCCTTCGCCCCACCCGACGATCCCGCTCCCCAGTTATCCCCCGCGCGACCGAACATTTCCTCAGATGATCGAAGCCAACTACTACTGACCGACTCTCGACCGGAGCATGGCGCTATGTGACCGCGAATACGGGACGTACCCCGCAGGGCTATCCGAGCCCGTTCCACCACCAGTGCCCCCTTCTCACTCGCCTCGGCGGCGTCGCCTCAGGCTTGAGGGGCCCGCTCGGCCAGCGGGCCCCGAGCTGCGCGCCGGCTCCGTGCGGACGGAGCAGGCGGGCAGCGGTCTCAGCCACCCGGTGTGGGGGCGGGCTCCTCGGCGAGGGTGCGGTCGAGGGCGCTGTGCAGGGCGTCGACGAGCCGGGCCTTGGAGTGTGCTTGGTGCAGCGGGTCGCCGCAGCGGATCGCGGGTGCTTGGAGCCGCCGGATGGCCTCGCGGATCGTGATGCCGGTCCGCAGGGCAACGTCCGTGGGCCGCGCCGGCCCCTCAGAGAGGCGGTCCAGCGCCGCCAGGAGCTCCTCGACCACGAGGTTGGCGTATCCGGAGAGCTGGAGTGAGGCTTGCTCGATGTCCGCCTGGGGCGGGGCGGGGACGTCGCTCTGCCCCCAGGTCAGCACGGTGGCCGCGAGCCGCTCGTGGACGCCGCGATCGAGCGGAAGGTCCTTGTCCCAGGAGCCGGTGGGGTCATGAACGACGCTGCCGTAGGTCACCGGCTCATTCCCGTCAGGACGGCGTCGAGCATCGACTCGACGGAGGCGAGGGATACGCCGTGGCGGTGCAGGAAGCGCTGCTGCGCCTGCCACTCCAGCCAGGTGAATCCGATGTGCCCAAGGCTCGGGACGACCACCACGTTGATCTCCTCCCGTTCGGCCATGCCTCGCAGGCGGTCCCAGCCGGCCCGGGACTGCGGTTTCTGCGTCAGGAGGCAGTCGTCGGAGATCTCTCCGTTTTCGACGGTCGTCCAGCCGTGGGCGTCGGCGACGACAGCGGCGGAGGCGAGCATCCCCTTCACCACACTGGGGTCGGGGTCCGTCGCATACAGCGCGGCTTTCGTGGCCGCCCCGCGCCGCGCAGGCGCGGGCCTTCTCAAGGGGATGTCAGGCACGGCTTCGCCTCCCGAAGGCGGTCTGTCGGCGTCTTGCTCCAGACAACCGCGCCAAGACCGGGAAGGTGCATATCGAAGTCGCAGGACTTGCCCACATGCCGTGTAGCGAATTGACCATTACTTGACCCTCGCGGCAGGGCCGTTCGCCTCTACCGTGGAGGGATGCCCCGCGTGCGGAATGAGGCGTTCGTCGCCTGGATGGCGACGAACGGCTGGACAGCCCTCGAACTCGCCAATGCCCTGAACGCCGTCATTCGCGACGTCACTCAGAGCACCTCCACGCGCGGTGGGCTGTCGGAGGTGACGGTACGCAAGTGGCGCTCGGGCGAGACGACATGGCCGCAGGCCAAGGCCAGGATGGCTCTGGAGCAGGTCAGCGGGCAGTCAGCGGTGGACTTAGGGTTCACTCCGCCCGATCGCCGCAAGCACCGTGCCGCCCCGGAGGACCCGTTGCGCCGCCGTACCTTCCTCAGCCTCGCGCCCTCCGTCGGCGCGGGCGTCCTGACCGGGGCCGCCCCGTCCGTGGGCAGCGGTGACGTGCTGCGCCTGCGGCAGCAACTCGACACCGTCAACGCCCTCGACGACCAGCGCGGCGGCCACGACCGGGTCGAGAAAGCGGCGCTCGCCGGAGCCCAGGAAGCCATCTCGCTCCAAAGCCGGTCCGCCACCCAACGCACCCGGCAGCGCCTGTTCTCACTCGCCGCCGACTTCACCGCCACCGCGGCCTGGTCCTGCGTGGACGCCGGCGAACGCGCCCGAGCCCGCACCTACCTGGACCGAGCCCTGTATCTGGCCGGTCTCGCCCAGGACGGGGCCCTGACGATGAGGGTCTGGAACTCGGTGTCGATGCTCGCCCGCCAGCAAGGCGAGCCCTCCGAGGCGCTCGCGGCCGGCCAGGCAGCGAAGGCGACCACCATCACCCGCCGCGATCCCTTCTACGCGAGCCTCGCACACGCCCGTACCGCGGTCGCCCACTCACACCTGGGCGAAGCCCGCCCAGCACTGCGTGCCCTCGACCTCGCGGCCGCCGCACTCGACAAGGCCGACCTCGCACAGCCAAGGCCAAGCTGGATCGCTTTCTACGGAAGCGCCGAGCTCTTCGCGCTCACCGCGATCGTCCGCGACCGCCTCGGTGACGCCGCCGACGCCGAGGCCGCCTCCTTCCAAGCCCTGGCCGTCCTGCCGAACGCCTTCCGCCGCAACCGCGCCCTGGCCACCGCCCGCCTGTCGCTGGCTCAGCTCCACCAAGGCGACATCGAGCAGGCCACCGCCACGACCGCGAAAGTCTTCGACGAGATGTGCGGCGCGCCGCTGCCCGGCCGCGTGCGCTCGCTGATCGGCGACTTCCACCGCGACCTGATCACCCTCGCCCCCGGCTCGACGACCGCAAGGGACTGGGCCGACCGCTACCGCACCGAATGGAGCCGCCCGTGACCTCCTCCTACACCTTCCGCCGCTACGGACACTCCGAAGCGGCCGACATCCGGCAGATACTCCTCGACGTCCACGAGGACGCCTACGCCACCGAGACCGACGACTTCCACGACCGCGACCGCTTCGCCTGGTTCGTCGACCACTGGAGCGGCCAGCCCGACTTCGACTGCGTGATCGCCTACGACGGCGACGAACCCGCCGGCTACGCCTACGGCGCCCCCGCCGTCCACGAACGCGAGTGGTGGCGCGAGTACCTCTCCCCCGCCCCCGAATCCCACGACACCTTCAACCTCTCAGAGCTGATGGTCCGCCCGAAATGGCGTCAGACCGGTCTCTCCACCCAGCTGCACACCGAGCTCGTCGGCCGCCGCCACGAACCGCTCGCAGCGCTCCTCGTCGACGTCACCCACCCCCGCGTCCAAGCCCTCTACGAGAGCTGGGGCTACACCAAGGTCGGCGAGCGCCAGCCCTTCGCCGACTCCCCGCTGTACGCCGTGATGGTCCGCGGCCTGCCCAGCACGTAGGCCGCTGCCCAGCAAAGGAACGTTTGCGAGAGCCCCGGCTCAGCATGCTCGTACGCCATCGATGGCGATCGCAAGCAGCTGACCGCTGTCATCCAAATTTTCGACGACCTGCGCAGCCAGGCGGCCGACCAGGGCCGGACGCTGGACCTGCCGAACACCACACGATCGGAGTACGACGCATGAGCGCCGCCAAGCCCCCCGCCCAGTTCCCCACCGCCGCCTGGTTCAAGTCGTCAGCCAGCGCCGCGCAGAACGAGTGCGTCGAGGTCAACATTGCGAGCAACCGCGTCGGCGTACGCGACTCGAAGAACCCCGAAGGCCCGATCCTCACCTTCGAGCAAACCGCCTTCACCACCGCCATCGACGCCCTGACAGCCAGCGAGCTCTAAGGCCCCACGGAGAGAGCCGGACCTGATCAGGACACTGTTGGTTAATCCCGGGCCCTGATCACTTCGCCCCGTCGACCTTCTGGTCGGCGGGGCGAAGTGCTGCGAAGTGGCTGGTGCGGGTGCTGGTCTCCAGAGCCGAGCCGCCCCGCCCGGGCTGCCCGCAAGGAGGAGGGGGGTCTCAAAAACGCGGGCGTTGTCGGTACTTTCTGACACAGTCGAGTTGTTCGTCCCGTGGTGGCGACCACCACGGCCCGTGTGTGACCGAGAGGACAGGGGAGCATGGTGGCGAAGGAGAACGCGATACTGGCCGGGATGGGGACAGCATCGTGGCCGGTCGAGGACGGCACAGCATATGAGGTGGCCCTGGAAGGGATCAGCCACGTGGTGGGCGCCTACTCCCGGCTGATCGCCAAGGCCGAAGAAGCGGGCGAGACCGACCGAGCCGGCGAGCTGACCGCGGCCCAGGGAACATGGGCCGCCCGGCGCAAGAGCCTCACCCCGGAAGACCGCAGTGAGGTCGACGCGATCACCACCGAGTCAGCACAGGTCCTGGAACAGCTGCGGAGCGCCCCGTGACGGAGGTCGACCGCACGCGCTAAGTCCTGTCGGAGGAGGAGAGCGAACGGATCTTCCGCGAGCGGATCGTGCCGCAGCAGCTGGCCGGAACGCCGCAGGAACAACCGATCGCCGTCATCGTCTCCGGGCAGACCGGGGCAGGCAAGACCGCGATCATCTCGATGTCCCGGGTTTTCGCTGACGTTACGGGACATACCCTCCAGCGGATCGAATCGCTGACAGGCGACATGCGCGACGCCTCGCGGCAGGAGCTTGCCGCGCTGGTCGACATCGCACGGCCACTCCTCCACCCCGCCGCCTACACGGCGATGCAACGCTCCCTCCGGCCACTGTGGCAGCCGACGGCGGTATCAACCGAGGTCCGCGCCATCGACGCGAGAAGCCGGTCGGCGACCAGCCCCAGAGGACCGGTCGCCGGCGAGCCCCGGCACGAGAACTCGCCGCGAGCAGTCCGAACCGATCCGCAGCACCGCCAGGGCCGAGGGCGCTGAACTCAGCCGACGGCCACTCCACATGCCCGGGGCCCAGACTGCAGGTCTGGCCCCCGGGCTTCTTGCCACCTCAGCGACAGCAAGGGACCTGAGGATGAGTAGGGTCTGGTGGCCTTGTTCACGAGGTGTGGTTCCGGGGCGGTCAGCGATCCCCACCAGTGCGGCAGGATGACGTCATGGACCAGGGGTGGGCGGCCGTCATCGCGGCCGGAGTGGCAGGAGCCGTCGCGCTGGCCGGCGCCTTCATCGGCATGTGGATGGGCCGCCGACAAGTTCGCGACCAAGCACAGGTCGAGCACGGCCAATGGCTCCGGGGCCAGCGCCAGGAGGCGTACGTCGAACTGATAGCCCTCTGGGACGAACTCATCCCGAAGTTCGAGGAGAAAGTCCTCGACGAAGAAGCGACGACCTACCTGAACCGTATGGACACGTGGGACGGGGCCGGTACTGACGCTCATGAACGGACGCTGGCAGAGCGGGCGCCGTTCCAGCGGGCCGCTGAGCGTGTGCAGATGCTCGGCCCTGACGCCGTCGAAGGGACCGTGACGGCGATGCTGGAAACGATCGACAACCTGACGGTAGGGATCGCCACGCAGTACGTCACCGGTGAGGACCGCCCGCAGGAGCCGTTGACGACGTACTGGGACGCCAGAGGTCAGGTCGACCTGCATCGTGCAGTGTTCCTTGCCGCCGCTCGTAGGGCCCTGCGCCAGACACCGGACACGAAGCGCACCAGGTAGACGTCCCGCGCCGTCTCCGAACGGCAGTGTGCCCGCCCAGTGCAACGTGCGACGGCTTCCCAGGCGGGCTCTGCTCCCATGCTGCGCCCTGCGTCCGGCTGCCGCGCGTTCAGGGCGATGGGGAGTGGCGTTTCTGCGGTGAATCTCCTCGCCCGGACGGCTGATGACGGCCTGAAGAACCACCCACCGTCTGGTCGTGGGCCGCTATCTGTCGTCCGTGATCAAGAAGATGCTGCGCGTTGCCGCGCTCTCCCTCGCCCTGTCCCCGCTCGCTCTTCCCACACCCGCTACCGCCGCGCCGGCGGCACCGGCGGCCGCGGAGGTGCTGAACCTTGCCGACGCCGTCCGGCAGATTTCCGTCGCCGACGAATCCCGTGACGGTTACTCGCGTGAGAAGTTCAAGCACTGGAATGCAGGCTTGGACAAGACTGACGGTTGCAACACCCGGGCGGAGGTGCTGTTGTCCGAGGCCGTGGTCGCGCCGGAAGTAGCAGCCGGCTGCAAGCTCGCCGGCGGCTCGTGGGCGTCGTACTACGACGGCCAGGAGGTCACCGACCCCGCCAAGCTCGACATCGACCACATGGTCCCGCTCGCCGAATCGTGGGACTCCGGCGCGAGCGCCTGGACGCCCGCGCGACGGGAGGCGTACGCCAACGACCAGGACGCTGCCGCCTCGCTGGTCGCTGTGACCGCGCGCACGAATCGGAGCAAGGCCGACCAGGATCCGGCCCAGTGGATGCCGCCGCTGCCGGAGGCGCACTGCCGGTACATCGGCGAGTGGACCGCGACGAAGCTCCGTTGGGGTCTGTCCGCAGACCAGACGGAGGCCGACGCGCTCGCGGTGTACGCGGAGGCTTGCGAGTCGACCGTCGTCCACTACACACCGGCCCCGTAACCGCCCGGAACGCGTTGTGCCCCGCACCGGGTGAGGCGCGGGGCACAGGGGAGGCACACCAGCTTGACCAGTCGGCGCACCCACCCACGGCCCACCGTAGTGGTCGCGCAGCGCCGCCAGGCGCGGCTGGAGGGTGGTTGATCAGGATGAGCTACAGGGCGCAGCCGATGGTTGACGCCCGGCTCAGTCGACCTCGACGTAGGTGACGATGAGAATGCTGCCGAGCGCGGTCGCGTAGAAGATCACACGGACACCGTCGTGCTGGAAATCCCGCAGAGCCGATGCGGTCGCGTGCTGCTTCACGGCGGCTGGGTCAGTCGCGATTGTGTTCAGCGTGCTGTCCAGGACTGCGGTCTGGCTCGCGGAGAGCATGCGGACCTGCGTCTCGGCCGGTTCGATGAAGACGATGCGAGGGCGCCGGCGGGCGTGCTTAGACACCTCACGTTGCTATGCCGTCAAGCCGGGGATGGTCGGCCCGTGTAGCGTGACCTGCCTATTCGAACGGGTGGGGTGGAACGTTGGTCGACATGGTGCGTGTCGTGGAGACGCTGGCCGAGCAGGACGACACGGTGCTGCCATGACTGACGATTTGATCGGTACGCAGGCACCAGCGCAGCGCCTCACGGGTCCGGAGCAGGCGATCGAGGCGCTGGAGCGCGCGATTCCAGGGCTGACTGATCACCGTCGGCCAGAGCCTGCCGTGATCGACTGGGCCGTGCTCGAAGACGGCCTGGGCACTGCGCTGCCTGACGATTTCAAGCGCCTCGCAGAGAGGTACGAGGCCTTCGCCATCGGGGACTTTCTGCTCGTGGGCCTCCCGGATCCGGGTATGGAGCATTACCGCCTTCGCGGTATCCGCGGTGATCTGGAAGGAGTCCTCCAGGATTACTGGGAGGCAGGCATGTCGATCGGTCTGCGGCCGCATCCCGCTCCGGGCGGTCTCCTGCCGTGGGCCGAGTCGAACGAAGGCGACAAGTTCCTCTGGAGCACGACGGGTGACAGCCCAGAACAGTGGCTCGTCACCATCGCCTCCAGGAACGGAGGCTGGTGGCACTACGAGGGCGGCGCTGTCCAGTTCCTCGCCGAGTACTGCAACGGCACCCTGGACCCCTGGGGACTGCCTCCGATTGACCCCGAAGTCACCCCCTGCTGAGCACGGCTCGGCTGGCTGGTCTACGCGGCCGCGGCTTCTGCTGAGGCTGGAAAGGCCAGGCTCTCGTCGAAGCGGCGGCGATGCTGGAGACAGTGGTAGAGCTGGCCGATCATGCGGTTGAAGAGGTTGCGCTGGGCGGCCGCGTGCCAGTCGCCTTGTTCGCGTCGGCGCCGGTAGTGGGCGTTGGCCCCGGTGGACGCCCGTAGTGAGGCGAAGGCCCAGAGGTAGCCGGCGTGGTTGAGCCGGTCGTTCTTCACCCAGCGTCTGGTGATGGCGGACTTCTTGCCGGAGGCACGGGTGATGGGTGAGGAGCCGGCGTAGGCCTTCAGGCCGCGGGCGTCGGCGAAGCGGGTGCGGTCGTCGCCGATCTCGGCCAGGACGCGGGCGGCGAGCTGGATGCCGAGCCCGGGGAAGCTCAGCAGGATCTCGGCGTCCGGGTGCTGGGGGAAGGCCTCTTCGACTGCCTCGGCGAGCTGGTCGGCGGCGGTGCAGGCGGCGTCCAGCTGGATGAGGAGGGCGAGCATCTGCTTGCCGAGGGCGTCCTCGACCAGTGGGGGCTGGTGGGCCCATTCGTCTCGGAAGGCCTCGCGGAGAC
This sequence comes from Streptomyces sp. NPDC037273, assembly GCF_055603625.1. Lineage (NCBI taxonomy): Bacteria > Bacillati > Actinomycetota > Actinomycetes > Kitasatosporales > Streptomycetaceae > Streptomyces > Streptomyces sp. NPDC037273. Next base: position 6,419 of record NZ_JBVJVO010000024.1, on the reverse strand, counting down.
GTTCGGCCTCGGCTTCGATGCCGCGCTGGCGGCCGGCTCGCTTGAGCGCGGCCTGGATCTGGGTGCGGGTCAGCCGTGCGGCCCGGACCGGGGTCGGGGCGGTCTTGAGCAGTTCCCGGGCCTCGGGACGGCACAGCCCGTTGGTCCAGGCGGCGAAGGCGGCCAGGGCGGCGGGGTAGTACTCGCGCAGCAGGGACCGGAGCTGGTTGGCGAGCTGCTGCCGGTTCCACAGAGAGTCCTGCTGGGCGCGGGCGAGGACGGCGATCGCGCGGCCGAGGTCTGAGTCGTCGGGCAGGGGCCGGTGGGCGTGCATGTCGGTGCGGAGGATGTTGGCCAGGACCAGGGCGTCGCCGGGGTCGGACTTCTTGCGCGAGACGCTGTGCCGGTCGCGGTAGCGGGCGGCGGCCATCGGATTGATCGCGAACACCTTGCGCGTGCCGGTCCGCAGCACCGCGACGAGTAGGCCGCGGGAGGTCTCGATCGCGACCGGGATCGGGTCCTCCTCGCTGTCGCCGTACTCGGCGAGCAGTTCCAGCAGGATCTTGTAGCCGGCCGCGTCGTCGGTGATGTGCCGCTTGGCCAGCAGTTGGCCGGTGTCGTCGACCAGGGCGACGTCGTGGGTTCGTTCCGCCCAGTCGATTCCGCAGTAGATCAAGGTTCCCCTCCCCAGAGTTCGGTGTTTGCGCTGGTCACGAGCGCATGCGGGCCACGCAGCGACCTAATCCCAGGCCTCGACCGCAGTGCGGTCGGGCCGCCACCTCACTAGCCGTTCGTGGCACCAGCGCACCCCACGGGCCTCGGTCTATGCGGGAGCTCGGATGGCTCGGGCGTGTCGAGAGGTCACCGTCGGGCGGGCTCGCACCACCAACCCCAACGAGTGATCAAGTCGAGAGGTGTTGACGCGCGACGGCCCTGGACGCCGCCGCTCTCTTAATAGGCATCGATGCCGGGTGAGTTTTGGGCATCCGTCCAGCGCCGACGGGCGCCAACACCAGTTGTGGTGGCGGTCACGCAGACGTCGAACGGCGCCGCTCTAAGCAGAGGCATCGACCGCCTGGCAACTTCTAGGCGTCCGTCCGGCGCCCACGTGACCGCCACCACTCGCACCAGACCGCGCACCGATCTACGTTGAGGCCTCGACAGCCCGGCTGCACCTGGATGTCACGGTCTGGTACTCGAACGCTCCGAGAAGCACCCGCTCCTGCAGAACGCTCGTAAGTACGGATTAGGCAACTTCGGAGGCCTCGTCCCGCTCCGGCAGACCCCTCTCTGTCCTGATGTCGTCCCAGTCCCGGCACCGATCGAGGTCAATGCCCTCGGCCGCCAAGTTCTCCAGGACGTACGCGAGCGCTGGGTTCCCAGGGAATTCGGCACGGGCGGCTTCCCGCAGCTCACGCTGCTCGGTCTCGCTGAAGGTCAGGTGCGCCACGGCGGGCCCCCTCGCTGGTCGGGTACATCCCTGAGGCTAGCGCAGCGCGCCCCGGGGGTGGGAGTCAGTGACACTGCGGACCAGTTCTGTTCGGGACGGCGCCGTCAGCGTCGCGTGGCAGGATCCGCCGTATGAGTGAGTGGGGGATCGCCCTGATCGCCGCCGGGTCGGCCATCTTGGGCAGCATCGTGACGGGGTTCTTCGCGTGGAAGGCCGGCCACCGACAAGCCGCCGCAGCGGAGGCCGCAGGGCAGGCGCAGGCGAACGCGCTGGTCTCGACCGTCCAAGCCACCCTGGATGATCAGCGCCAGGCCCGATCGGATCAACGGCGACGGCAGGTGTACGTCCAGTTCCTCGTCGCAGCCGATGAAGGTAACCAGGAAAGCGGCTCTCCCTTCATGGCCAGACAGGAACTCACGCCACAACTGGCCAAAGGTCTGGCAGCGCTTCAGGTCGAAGGACCAACGGCCGTAGCCACTGCTGGCCAACGGTACATCCGAGCCCTCATGGACGCTGCTAGCAGTACCGACGAGACACACACGGACCTGCAACGACAGGTAAATCAGCGACGGAGAGAATTCCTGAAGGCCAGCGGTGAAGCGCTCAACGAGGCCTGAGGCGCGCCACAGGCCGTCTGCGTAGGGCGTTCTTGAGAGCAGCTCGAATGACCCTTGGCGACCTCTGAGATCAGCACCAACCGCAGATCCTTGTGCCCTGTGCTGGGGCACTGGCCCTCCGCGTGGCTCACCGACGAGGAGATCGAAGGTGCGCTCACCTTGATGGAAACGATGGCGTTCGCCTCCATCGACGAGCTGGACGTCACCGACCACTACACCGACGCGCTCCTTGAGGTCATCGAGGCGAAGGCGGAGAACCGCGTCCCCGCTCCGGCTCCAGGTGAGGAAGCGCCGTCCACACCGGTCGTTGACCTGATGGCCGCGCTGGAGGCATCAGTCGCCAAGGCCAAGGAGGCCCGCGGTGAAGGGCCTGGGCGCGAGGCGACCGTGCATGAGATGCCCGCGACGAAGGCGGCGAAGAAGACCCCGGGCAAGAAGACCGCGGCGAAGAAGGCTCCGGCTCGACGCCGGAAGTCGGCCTGAGTGGATCACCCCGCGCGACGCCTAGAGGATCACCCAGGCTTCTCGGGGAAGCCAGTGAGGGAGGTCGTCGAGCGCCTCCTCGGGAAAGAACGCCCGCGGGCGGGCAGGCCCGGAGCAGTTTGGGCGTCAGCCGACGGAGGGCTTGGGCTTCTGCAGGGCGGCGATTTCACGCTGGTGCTCTTGGCAGAGCGGGTTCTCGGGGGCAGAAGCTGTGGCGCGAGACAAGATAGAGGCTTCACTGCAGCTCAGCGGCGTTCTGTGGACGCTACACCGCGCAACACGTGTGGTGCCATCACCCGCTCAGGTGATGGCGCTGTCGGTGAGGCAATCAGAGCCAGTCCGCGCTCTGTCCGCCTGGCGCCTCGGCCCGGAACGCCCTGAGGGGTTCTGGCGGAGTGGGTCGGTCAGGTTCGGGGGCGGTCGGTCATCCAGCGGGCGGCGAGGAAGCCCGACGCGGCGGTGAGGGCGGCGGCGGCAAGGACCGTGACGTCCAGGCCCAGCGCGTCGGCGAGGACGCCCGCGACCAGGGCGCCGGCGGCGTAGCCGATGTCGCGCCAGAAGCGGTACGTGCCGAGGGCGTGGGCGCGCCAGGCGGGGTGGGCGTGGTCGGAGACCGAGGCGATGAGCGCGGGGTAGACCAGCGCGGTGCCGAGCCCGAGGCCGACGGCGGAGACGACGCCGGCGAGGAGCGGGCGATCGAGCAGCGCGAGGGCCGACAGCAGCGCCGCGGCCTGGAGCAGCATGCCCGTGACGACGAGCGGTTTGCGGCCGATCCGGTCGGCGAGGTGGCCGGCCGGGATTTGGCCGATGCCCCACAGCAGCGGGTAGAGGCCCTTGATCAGGCCGATGGCGGCGATGCCGAGGCCGTGGTCGGCGAAGAGGAGGGGGAAGACGCCCCAGGTCAGGCCGTCGTTGAGGTTGTTGACCAGGCCCGCCTGGCTGGCGCCGCGCAGGGAGCGGTCGCGCCAGGAGGCGAGGGCGAAGGTCTCCCGGAAGGAGGGTCTGTCCACCGGGCCGCCTCCGGGCGCCGGGTGGCGGGAGAGTTCGAGCGCCAGGTGGGCGGCGGTGTCCTTGGCCAGCAGGGAGAGGCCGAGCCCGGCGGCGAGGAAGACCACGCCGACGAGTTCGGGCGCGGGCCGTAGCCCGTAGTAGGTGGCGAGGTAGCCGGTGAGCAGGGCCGTGGCGCCCACCGACACGTAACCGGCGGCCTCGTTGAGGCCGGTGGCGAGCCCTCGGCGGGCGGGCCCCACGAGGTCGATCTTCATGTTGACGGTCATCGACCAGGTCAGTCCCTGGTTGACGCCGAGGAGGACGTTCGCCGCCACGATCCACCACCACGAGGGCGCCCAGGCGAGCGCGAACGGCACGGGCGCGCCGATCAGCCAGCCGGCCAGCAGGAGCTGTCTGCGCCGGAAGCGGGCGGTGAGCACGCCGGCGGCGAGGTTGGTGAGGGCCTTGGCGAGGCCGAAGGCGATGATGAAGGAGAAGACGGCCAGGTTCCCGGCGAGTCCGAAAACCTCGGTCCCGATCAGGGGGACCGTCGTCCGCTCCAGGCCGACGAGCGCCCCGACCGCAGCGGTGACGACGACGAGCAGCGTGAACTGCGCGCGGTTCTCCCGGAGCCCCAGCCGGACGGCGCCGGGGGAGGGCGGCGGGGCCGCCATGGTCCTCTGGGTCATCTCGCCGCCGTCCCTTCCGTTCTCGTATCCGCAGATCACCATACCCCCACGGGTATTCATCTCCTCCTTTTCTCGCGCGACCTTCCCTGTGACATGGGATACCCAGGGGGGTATTTGACTTCCCCTTCTGGCCCTGCCTACAGTCGATGACGTAAGTACCCCGGGGGGTATCCGAAAGGGTGATCTTCCATGCGTGAAGTGGATCTGGACCTCTTCGCGGCCGAGCTGGCTCAGGGCGCTTTCACCATCGATGTCCGCGAGCAGGACGAGTACGCGGCGGGCCATGTGCCGGGGGTTCGCCCCGCACCGCTCTCCGAGCTCGGTGCCCATCTCGCCGCGCTCCCCGCGGACCGGCCCGTCTACGTCATCTGCGCGAGCGGCAACCGCAGCGCCTGGGCGGCCGAGCACCTGGAGGCCGCAGGTTTCCACGCGGTCTCGGTCGCGGGCGGCACCTCCGGGTGGGTCCGCGCCGGCCGCCCCGTCGTACGCGGCACGGACGCCCGGGCCGCCTGAACGCCGGCCGACCGCTCTCCCACCGCACTTCCGTGGGGCTCCGCCCCGCGCTCGCTCTCTCCGTCGAAAGGTTCGCCGTGTTCTTCGCCCAGTACTACCTCGACTGCCTGTCTCAGGCGTCGTACATGATCGCCGACGAGCAGACCGGCCAGGCGGTCGTCGTCGACCCGCGCCGGGACGTCTCCGAGTACCTCGCCGACGCCCGGGCCCGTGACCTCACCGTCGTCGGCGTGATCAACACCCACTTCCACGCGGACTTCGTCGCCGGCCACCTGGAGATGGCGGCCGAGACGGGCGCGTGGATCGGCTACGGCGCGCGTGCCGAGACCGAGTACCCCATCCGGCACCTCGCCGAGGGCGAGCGGATCTCGCTCGGTGACGTCACCCTGCAGATCATGGAGACTCCCGGGCACACCCCGGAGTCGATCAGCGTCCTGGTGTACGAACACGCCGCCGACGAGGTTCCGTACGGGGTGCTGACCGGTGACGCCCTGTTCATCGGCGATGTCGGCCGCCCCGACCTGCTGGCCTCGGTCGGCGTGACCGCCGAGGAACTGGGCGCCATGCTCCACGACAGCGTCCAGAACAAGCTCATGGGCCTGCCGGACGAGGTCCGCGTCTTCCCCGCCCACGGCGCGGGCTCCGCCTGCGGCAAGAACCTGTCCACGGAGAAGTCCTCCACCATCGGCGAACAGCGGACGACCAACTACGCCTGCGCCCCGATGAGCCGGGAGGAGTTTGTGGCCCTGGTCGCGGCGGGGCAGTCCACCGCCCCTGGCTACTTCGCCTACGACGCCGACCTCAACCGCAAGGACCACACCCTGTACGACGCGACCGTCGCGGCCCGGCCGCTGACGCTCGCCGAGTTCACCGAACTGCGCGTCGGCGGGGCGGTCGTGGTCGACGCGCGCGATCCGCAGGAGTTCGCGGCCGGGCACCTGCGCGGCACGGTGAACGTGCCAGCCGACGGCCGTTTCGCCGAGCAGGCGGGCACCGTCCTCGATCCCGCCGACGAGCTGGTGGTCATGGCCGCGCAGAACCGGGAGGAGGAAGTCGTCACCCGTCTCGCCCGCATCGGCTTCGACCGGGTCGTGGGCTACGTCCGCAACCCCGAGGACGCGCTTCGCGTGCTGGCCGACGAGGTCGCCCCGGCCAGCCGCCTCACCGCCGCCGGGCTGAAGGCCGCCCTGGCCGGGGAGAACCCGCCGCTCGTCGTGGACGTACGCACCTGCGGCGAGCGCGAGGCGAACGGCTTCATCCCCGAGGCCCTGCACATCCCGCTGAGCGAACTGCCCGCCCGAGCCGGTGAACTCCCCACAGGCCGGCCCCTGGTCCTGCACTGCGCGGGCGGCCACCGGTCCTCCATCGCGGCCAGCCTGCTGCGCCACCGCGGCTTCGAGGACGTCTCCGACATCCTCGGCGGCTGGGCCGCCTGGGCCCTCGCGGCCGAGCCTGCAGCCGTCTGACCACCCGATCGCCGGTCGGGCACGAGTCCGGGACCTTTCCCGCCGTGCACCGCCGGCCCGTGGAGGAGCCGGGGGCCGCACTGCCCCCCGCCCTCCCACCGGTGGGGGGGGGGGGGGGGGGGGGGGGGGGGGGGGGGGGGGGGAGGGGGGGGGGCGAGGGGGGGGGGGGGGGGGGAGCCCCCCCCCCCCCAAAACGGGGGTCGGTCCCTCTTCACGTGCCTGGCCCTGTCGT
>NZ_JBVJVO010000023.1:0-66369 GCF_055603625.1 Streptomyces sp. NPDC037273 | reverse complement strand
CCCGGCCCGGCCTGATCCCCCCTCCCGCACCGAACCCGCACCCCGTCCGTACGCGCAAGGAAGGCACCGTCACCCCATGACCTCCGCCCCCGCCCCCCCACCAGCCGCTTCATCGCAGCAGCGGCCCGCACACGCACCGCCCCTCCGAGGAGCCGCTCACCCATGGCCGAGAACGCCGAGCACCCCGCCTACCCCGTCGGACTGCGCCTCGCAGGCCGCCGCGTCGTCGTCCTCGGCGGCGGCCAGGTGGCCCAGCGCCGGCTGCCCGCGCTGATCGCGGCGGGCGCCGACATCACGCTCATCTCCCCGTCGGCGACGCCGTCCGTGGACGTGATGGCGGAGACCGGCGAGATCACCTGGATCAAGCGGCGGTACGAGGAAGGCGACCTCGCCGACGCCTGGTACGCCCTGGTCGCGACGACGGACCCGGCCGCCAACGCCGCCGCGTCCGCCGAGGCCGAGCGGAACCGCACCTGGTGCGTGCGCGCCGACGACGCCGAGGCGGCCACCGCCTGGACCCCGGCCACCGGCCGCGACGCGGGCGTCACGGTCGCCGTGCTCACCGGCCACGACCCCCGCCGCTCCGCCGCCGTGCGGGACGCGATCGTCGAGGGCCTCCGCGAGGGGTCGATCGCCGCTCCGGCGCACCGCTCCCGCGCGCCGTTCGTCGCGCTGGTCGGCGGCGGCCCCGGCGACCCCGACCTCATCACGGTCCGCGGCCGCCGGCTGCTCGCCGAGGCGGACGTGGTCATCGCCGACCGGCTCGGCCCCCGCGACCTCCTGGACGAGCTGCCCCCGCACGTCGAGGTGATAGACGCGGCGAAGATCCCGTACGGCCGCTTCATGGCCCAGGAGGCCATCAACAACGCGCTCATCGAGCACGCGAAGGCCGGCAAGTCCGTCGTCCGGCTCAAGGGCGGCGACCCGTTCGTCTTCGGCCGGGGCATGGAGGAGGCGCAGGCGCTCGCCGTCGAGGGCATCGCCTGCACGGTGGTCCCCGGCATCTCCAGCTCGATCTCGGTCCCCGGCGCGGCCGGCATCCCGGTCACGCACCGCGGTGTGGCGCACGAGTTCACGGTGGTCAGCGGGCACGTCGCCCCCGACGACCCGCGCTCGCTCGTCGACTGGGCCTCGCTGGCGAAGCTCACCGGCACCCTGGTCATCCTCATGGGCGTCGACAAGATCGGGAAGATCGCCGAGGCGCTGATCGCCCACGGCAAGAGCCCCGACACCCCGCTCGCCCTCGTCCAGGAGGGCACCACGGCGACCCAGCGCCGGGTCGACGCCACGCTCGCGACGGTCGCCGAGACCGTCAAGGCGGAGGAGGTCCGCCCGCCGGCCGTCATCGTCATCGGCGAGGTCGTCACCGAGGGACCCGACAAGCTGGTGAAGTGACCGCGGAAGCACCCCGGGCCCACCACCAGGCGTGGACCCCGGGGGCGCTTCCGAGACAGGACGAGGGGTAATCGAGCCCCGCGCACATTGGCACCACACCCCGGACAAGGCAGTATCACCTCGTGGCCGAACTCATCACGATCGACGACCCCGACGACCCGCGCCTGCGCGACTACACCGGCCTGACCGACGTCGAACTCCGCCGCAGACGCGAGCCGGCCGAAGGCCTGTTCATCGCGGAGGGCGAGAAGGTCATCCGCCGGGCCAGGCAGGCCGGGTACGAGATGCGGTCGATGCTGCTCTCCGCCAAGTGGGTCGACGTCATGCGCGACGTCATCGACGAGGTCCCCGCGCCGGTGTACGCGATCCAGCCGGACCTCGCGGAACGCGTCACCGGCTACCACGTGCACCGCGGAGCGCTCGCCTCCATGCAGCGCAAGCCGCTCCCGGACGCCACCGAACTCCTCGTCGGCGCCCGGCGCGTGGTCGTCATGGAGTCGGTCAACGACCACACCAACATCGGGGCGATCTTCCGCAGCGCCGCCGCCCTCGGCATGGACGCCGTCCTGCTCTCCCCGGACTGCGCCGACCCGCTGTACCGGCGCTCGGTGAAGGTCTCCATGGGCGCGGTCTTCTCCGTCCCGTACGCCCGCCTCGACACCTGGCCCCGGGGCCTGGAGGCGGTACGGGAAGCGGGCTTCAAGCTCCTCGCCCTCACTCCGGCCGAGAAGGCGACCTCCATCGACGAGGCCGCCCCGCACAAGCTGGACCGCGTCGCCCTGATGCTCGGCGCGGAAGGCGACGGCCTCTCCACCCAGGCCCTGCGCGCCGCCGACGAATGGGTCCGCATCCCCATGGCCCACGGCGTCGACTCCCTGAACGTCGGAGCCGCCGCCGCGGTCGCCTTCTACGCCGTGGCCACCGGCCGCCCGGAGTCCTGACACACAGAGGGCTGGCCCCCTAGGGGGTCTCTCAGCCCTGAAGGGCCTGGGCGGCGGCGATCCCCAGGGCCACGACGAGCGTCACGACCACGAAGACGAAGAGCCGCTGGCGCAGCAGTCGAGGGTTGGCCGGCCGGCGGCCGGTGGACGTCGAACGGGCGCCGGGCCTGGTTCCCGTACGGGGCTGGGGGCGCGAACCACCGGTCCGCGGGCCCCCGGAGGGACGGGAGGACGGCCCGGGACCGCGCCCGGCCGTCCGGTCACGCTCGGCGGTCCGCTCGCGGTCCGTACCGCGCTCCGGGTCACGGCCGCGGGTGTCGCGCTCGGTGTACCGCTCGGTGGGGCGGGCGGGGTTCCGCTCCTCGGTCCGCTCGCGCTGCACGGGCGGCCGGGAGGCCGGCAGCCCCTGCGCCTCGCGCGCCGCGATCTCCTTGAGCCGCATGGACAGCTGGAGCGTGCTGGGCCGGTCCTCCGGGTCCTTCGCCAGACAGGCCCGGATCAGCGGCGCCAGCGCGTCCGGCACCCCGTGCAGCTGCGGCTCCTCGTGGACCACCCGGTAGAGCATGACCTCGGAACTGCCGTGTCCGAAGGGGGAGTCCGCCATCGCCGCGTACGCGAGGGTGGCACCGAGCGAGAACACGTCGGTGGCCGGCGTGACCGCCGCACCCCGCACCTGCTCGGGCGCGAGGAAGCCGGGCGAGCCGACCGCCGTGCCGACATGGGTGAGGGTGCTGGCCCCGGTCGCCCACGCGATGCCGAAGTCGATGATGCGGGGGCCCTTGGGGGAGAGCAGGATGTTCGACGGCTTCAGGTCCCGGTGCACGACACCGGCCTCGTGAACGGCGACCAGGCCCTCCGACAGCGCGGCCCCGATCGAGGCGACGTCGGCGGCGCGCAGTCCGCCCTCCTCGGCGACCCGGTCGTGCAGCGAGGGCCCGGGGACGTACTGCGTGGCGAACCAGGGGCGCTCGGCCTCCAGGTCGGCGGCGACGAGCCGGGCCGTGCAGCCACCGCGGATCCGCCGGGCCGCGGACACCTCACGGGCGAACCGCGACCGGAACTCCTGGTCCTCGGCCAGATCCGGCCGGATCACCTTCAGCGCCACCCGCTGGCCGCGCCGGTCGGACCCCAGATACACCACGCCCATCCCGCCGGCACCCAGCCTGCGGTGGAGCCGGAACGACCCGACGATCCGCGGATCCTCGCGCCGGAGCCGCATCATCGCCATGTCCGTCCCCTCGTCCGTTCGACGTGGCACAGCTTACGTAGTGGCGCCCGCACGCGCTCATAGGCCGCGCCCTCCGCCGGGATCGATTGTCAGTGCTGACGGGAACGCGGCGGCACGGCACAGGACGCCGACACTTTCCAACGACCCTTGTCCGAAACCCACTTGACGATACGTCGAGAACACGGCCCGACGGCCCCGCGGACCGGCCGCCGCCCCGGCGGGCCACGGCCGGGCCCCACCGGCCCGCGAAGTGAGCGAAGTCACGCCGCCACCCCGACCCCTCCGGGAAGACCCTGTGCCCGGACCCCCCGTCTCCACCCAGGGGAGTACGCCGCACGGGCGGGCGTCATCCTCCCGGAGGCCCGCAAGTCGGTACGAGGGCATGACGCCCGGGCACCCCCCGCTCCCTAATCTTGAAGTCAAGCGGCGGGTGCAGCACTCGTCCCCCGAGGTCACGCACCCGCCGCGTCAGACACGACAGGAGAGGACCCATGGCTTTCACGGCACCGCGGACGAGCACCCGGCCTTCGAGCCAGCGCCACCCCCTGGTGGCCACCGCCATGGTCCTCCCTCTCGCGGCCCTGCTCGTAGTCGTCTTCGGCGGCTGGGACGCGGTGGTCACACAGGCGTCGTCCGTGGGCGTGATGCTGGGGCGCTGAGCGGCGCCCCGGACCCGGGAGAGCGGCCCGGGTCGGGACATCCGGCCATCAACCCCGTGGGGACGGGGGTGCGGCGGACGGCAGCGTGGGGCCGGTCAGCTGGGGAGCTGACCGGCCCTCGCGCTTTCCCGGAGCCGGGGAGTGTTGCCGGGCCCCGCCCCCGACCCCGTACGCTCCCCGCGTGGATCCCACCGCCCCGACGCCGCACAGAGCGACCCCGCACATAGCGACCCAACACACGCCAGCCCCGCACACGCAGGCCCCGCACATACCGGCCCCGCACATACCGGCCCCGCCCCGCCCGGACGGCCTGCTCGACCGGCTCGCCGCCGTCGCGCGGGACGCCGCCCACGGCACCGGCGCGCCCTGCGGCTGTGCGAGCGGAGCCGTAGGGGTGCTCGCGGATCGCGAGGACGGGACGGTCGTCCGGCACGGCGGGCTGGTGGTCAAGGCGCACGCGCCGGACACGGATCAGGAGGCGCACCGGGCACGGCTCGCGCTCGCCGGGCATCCGGACGTCGCGGGCGTCCTCCTGCCGCCCCTGCCCCGGCCGGACCCGGAGCGGGTCGAGGAGTTCGGCGGCCGGCCGGTGACGGTGTGGCCGTACGGGCCTCCCGTGGACCCGGAGGATCCGGACGCCGCACCCTGGGAGGAGGCCGCGCGACTGCTCGCCGTACTGCACAGGACCCCGCCGCCGGCCGGGTCGGCGGCGGGGCTGCCGGAGATGCGGGCCCGGGTGAAGGTGGCGCTGGCCGTGGACCGGATGGTGAGGGCGGCGCCCGACGCCCCGGCGACCGCGACCGTGCTGGGTGCCTGGCGGACCCTGCCCGGCAGCGGGGGAGTCCCGGCGGCCGCGACGCTCTGCCACGGGGACTTCCACCTCGGTCAGCTGGTCCGTGCGGACGGCGGCTCGGGGGCATGGCGGCTGATCGACATCGACGACATGGGTCTCGGGGATCCCGCGTGGGACCTCGCCCGGCCCGCGGCGTGGTTCGCCGCGGGGATCCTGCCCCCGGAGGTCTGGTCGCGGTTCCTCGGCGCCTACCGGGAGGCGGGGGGTCCCGCGGTGGGCGCCGACCCGTGGGTGCGGCTCGACGTGCCGGCCCGGGCCCTGACGGTGCAGACGGCCGCGTTGGCGGTGGCGAAGGCGACGGTGGGGGGCAGGGAGCTGGACGAGGTGGAGGCGGTGATGATCGACACCTGCGCGCGTATCGCGGGACATCGAACCGACTCGGCCGATCCGGCGTCCACGTAAGGTGAGGCACCACCATTCGAACGGCAATGTCAGGGAGTTGAGCCGAGCATGCAGTGTCCCAAGTGTCATGCGGCCATGCACACGTACAACCGCAACGGCGTCCAGATCGAGCAGTGCAGCGGCTGCCGCGGCATATTCCTGGACTTCGGCGAGCTGGAGGCCCTGACCCGCCTTGAGGCCCAGTGGTCCCAGCAGGCCCCGCCCGCCCCGCCGGCCTACCCGGCGCAGCCCGCCCCCGCCGCCCCCGCCTGGGGCGCCCCGCACCACGGCGGCCACCACGGCGGCGGTCACTACCGTCAGCGCGGCTTCGGGCGGATGCTCTTCTCCTCCTGAACCGGCACGAAGAAGCCCCCGGCCGCGAGAGGCGGCCGGGGGCTTCTTCCTGTGGTGCGCGATACTGGGATTGAACCAGTGACCTCTTCCGTGTCAGGGAAGCGCTCTCCCGCTGAGCTAATCGCGCGGGATACACCCGAGGGTGCCGGAACTGTGTGCGCGATACTGGGATTGAACCAGTGACCTCTTCCGTGTCAGGGAAGCGCTCTCCCGCTGAGCTAATCGCGCGGGACGCACCCGAAGGTGCCTGAAGTGTGGTGCGCGATACTGGGATTGAACCAGTGACCTCTTCCGTGTCAGGGAAGCGCTCTCCCGCTGAGCTAATCGCGCGGGGGATCCGAAGACCCAGGACCCTAGGGTCCAGTGGACGATACTGGGATTGAACCAGTGACCTCTTCCGTGTCAGGGAAGCGCTCTCCCGCTGAGCTAATCGTCCTTGGAGGTGGAGACGGGATTTGAACCCGTGTAGACGGCTTTGCAGGCCGTTGCCTCGCCTCTCGGCCACTCCACCAGGAGTGATAACGGGGGTTCGGGAAGATCCCCCACATCGAGCGGACGACGAGATTCGAACTCGCGACCCTCACCTTGGCAAGGTGATGCTCTACCAACTGAGCCACGTCCGCTTGTCGTTTCCGTTTCGCTTGCGCGTCCCGGCGACGTGTTGAACTCTAGCGGATTCCTGGGCCAGCACAAAAACGCGTTTCCGCAGCGTGCTGACCTGCGGGGCGACCAGGGTGCCCGGCCGGGCACCCCGGAGGCTTCCCCTGGCGTTCACTCGCCGTGTTCCCGGGGTGGCGCGGAGCCCCCGAGAAGTGCGCCCCCGGTGCCCCGGCGCCGGCCGACCTAGACTCGATGCGTGTACGACCTTGCTCCTCTGGCCCGCTTCGGCGGCCTCGTCGCGACCGACCTCCGGGACGTCACCCACGACCCCGAGGCACTGGACTCCACCGGCTTCTGGGCCGTCTGCGCGGACTTCGAAGGGCGCCTGACCTGCGCGCGCTTCGGAGACGTCAGGCCCGACCCGGTGCCCTCGCCCGTCCCGGGCGCCTGGCGCGGACCCGCCGCCGGTGACTGGACGTCCTCGCTCGACCGCGCCGCGTACACCGCGGGCGTACGCCGGGTGCGCGAGCACATCGCGCGCGGCGAGGTCTACCAGGCGAACCTCTGCCGGGTGCTCACCGCGCCGCTCCCCGACCCGGCGGGCGCCGACGTGGACGCCCTCACGGCGCTGCTGGCCCGGGGGAACCCCGCCCCCTATGCCGGAACGATCCGGCTGCCCGCCCACGGCGTGGAGATCGCGACCGCCTCCCCCGAGCTCTACCTCCGCAGGGAGGGCGCCCTGATCTCCTCCGGGCCCATCAAGGGGACCGGAAGGACCGCCGCGGACCTCCTTCCCAAGGACCACGCGGAGAACGTGATGATCGTCGACCTGGTCCGCAACGACCTGGGGCGCGTCAGCGAGACCGGCTCCGTCGCCGTCCCCGCCCTCTGCGCGATCGAGGAGCACCCCGGTCTGGTCCACCTCGTCTCCACCGTCACCGGCACCCTGCGCGAGGACGCCGGCTGGCCCGAGCTGCTCGCCGCGACCTTCCCGCCGGGCTCCGTCACCGGCGCGCCCAAGTCCAGCGCGCTGCGGATCATCGAGGCGCTGGAGACCGCGCCCCGGGGCCCGTACTGCGGCGGGATCGGCTGGGTCGACGCGGACGCGGGCACCGCGGAGCTGGCCGTCGGCATCCGCACCTTCTGGATCGACCGCCCCGAGGGCGTGCTCCGCTTCGGCACCGGCGCCGGGATCACCTGGGGGTCGGACCCGGAGCGGGAGTGGGAGGAGACCGAGCTGAAGGCGGCCCGGCTGGTCGCGATAGCGTCGGGCGCCTACGAGTCAGGCGCCCGTGAGGCGAGTGGAAAGGCCATTTCTCGATGAAACTGTGGGTCAACGGCGGGCTGCACGACGAGGAGGCCGCCCGGGTCTCCGTACTGGACCACGGGCTGACCGTCGGCGACGGCATCTTCGAGACGGTCAAGACCGAGCGTGGCGAAACGTTTGCCCTCACCCTCCACCTGGAGCGCCTCACCCGCTCCGCGCGCGGTCTCGGCCTGCCCGACCCGGACCTCGACGAGGTCCGCCGCGCCTGCGCCGCCGTGATCGACGCCAACCCGGTGGAGCTCGGCCGGCTCCGCATCACCTACACCGGCGGCCTCTCCCCGCTCGGTTCCGAGCGCGGCGACTCCGGCGCCAGCCTCGTCGTCGCCCTCGGCGGGACCGGCCGGCGCCCCGACTCCACCGCGGTGATCACCGTCCCGTGGACGCGCAACGAGCGCGGCGCACTCACCGGGCTCAAGACCACCTCGTACGCCGAGAACGTCGTCGCCCTCGCCAGGGCGCACGAGCGGGGGGCCTCCGAGGCGCTCTTCGGCAACACGGTGGGGCAGCTGTGCGAGGGCACCGGCTCCAACGTCTTCGTCGTGGTCGACGGCCGGATCCTCACCCCGCCCGTCTCCTCCGGCTGCCTCGCGGGCATCACCCGCGCCCTCGCCGTCGAGTGGACCGGCGCCGAGGAGACCGATCTGCCGCTCGACGTCCTGGAGAGCGCCGAGGAGGTCTTCCTGACCTCCACCCTGCGCGACGTCCAGGGCGTGCACCGGGTCGACGGCCGGGAGGTGACGCCGGGGCCCGGTCCCGTCACCGCCAAGGCGATGCGGGTCTTCGACGAGCGCGCGGCGCGTGACCGGGACCCCCGGCTCGGCTGAGCAACCCCGCCGAACGCCCGCGCAAAACCGGATGACGGACGGCCGCGGGGTGGGTAGAACTCCTCTGATGACCACCACCCTGCGGCCGGCCGAGCCGCTTCAGCAAACGCCCGACGGCGGCCGTTCCCGGGCCTACGACGTGTGTGTGAACAGCCGCCGCGTCGGCTCCGTCCGGCTTTCGACCGACCCCCGGTTCGGGGACGCCTCGGGCGTCATCGACGAGCTCCGGGTCGACGAGCCGGACCGGCGGCGGGGCAGGGGCACGGTCGCCGCGCTCGCCTCCGAGGAGGTGCTGCGCGGCTGGGGCTGCACCGAGGTGCAGATATCCGTGCCCGCCGACGCCGAGGCGGCGCTGCGGATGGCCCGCGCGCTCGGCTACACCGAGCGCAGCCGCAACATGGTCAAGGACCTGCCCGCCGAGCCGCCCGCCCTGCCGGAGGGCGTCGAGGTCCGGCCGATGAACGCCGACGAGTACGAGGAGTGGGAGGCGCGGGCCAAGGAGGGCTTCGCGCAGAGCTGGATCGACCGGGGCGTCACCGAGGACCAGGCCCGCACCAAGGCCGAGGACAGTCACCGCCGGTACCTGCCCGACGGCCTGGCCACCCCCGGCGTCGCGATCCACGTCGTCGTCCGGGACGGACGGCCCGCCGGCTTCCTGTGGACCGGCCGGATCGAGCTCGAACCCGGTTCCTGGGCGGCCTTCGTCTACGACATCGAGGTCGACGAGTCCGAGCGCGGCCGCGGCTACGGCCGGGCGCTCATGCTGCTCGCCGAACGGGTCGCGCGGGAGGCCGGGGACACCCGCCTCGGACTGCACGTCTTCGCGGGCAACACCCCGGCCCTCCGCCTCTACGAGTCCCTCGGCTACCGCACGACCTTCGTCAACAGCGCCAAGGAGCTGCGTTAGGGCCCCTCGGAGACCGGGCTCAGCCCTTCAGGAGGCGGTCGGCGATCTCCGCGATGCGCTCGCGGAGGCCCTCCTGGCTCTTGCCGCCGTCGAGGCGCTCGCCATCGATGACGTACGTCGGCGTGCCGGTGACCTTGATCGCCTTGCCCTCGGCCTCGTCCGCGTCGACGGTCAGCAGGTGCCGGCCGTCGATCAGCGCGGTGTCGAACTCCTCGGCGTCCAGGCCGAGTTCGGTCGCCACCTCCAGGAGGACGGGCTCGCCACGGTCGCCGAGCTCGGCGGTCCTGGCGAGCAGCGCCTCCACGTACGGCCAGCCCTTGCCCTGCTCGGCGGCCTCCTCCGCGGCCTGCGCGGCGGCGTACGCGTGCTTGTGCTTCTCCAGCGGGAAGTGGCGCAGCTGTACGTCGAGCCGGTCGCCGTACTGCTCGCGGAGCGCCCGGACGTCGTCGAGGGCCACGAAACAGTCGGGGCACTGGAGGTCGAACCACGCCTCGAGGACGACGGGGGAGGCGGGTGCGGTGGTGGAGTCACTCATGACAGCAGTCTCCCTCACCGGGGACCGGACCCACTCCCGAGGAGGAGATCCCGGCCGGGTGACCGGGAGATCTCCCTGAGACGGGCCCCGGGACATGGCCCCGGGAGGTCCCGCCGGTGCAGGATGGAAGGGACGTATCACCCGGGACCTGGAGGACCGCATGCTCGCCGAGACCATTTGCTCCGCGGTGTCCGCGGCGGGCCTGGGCATCGCCGCGATCACGGCCTACCGGAAGCGTTTCCTGTCCGCGACGCGGATCGCGGCGTACGCCCTGGTGCCGCTCGGCCTGGTGATGACCGGAGTGGTCGACTGGGTCGCGGACCAGGCGTTCAGCCCGGTGGCCTGGGCCGGATTCGGCGTGCTCGGGATCGCCTGGCTGCTCTTCGCGTCGACCCGTGCCGTGGAGCGGCGCCGGGCCGGCCGCGAGGCGGTCCCCGGGGGAGCCGAGCCCAGGGCCGTCGCGCCGGCCGCCTCGGCGCCCTCGCGCGGGGTGACCGCGGCGAAGCCGCAGGCCGGGCAGGCGTCCGGCGAGGACTTCAGCGACATCGAGGCGATTCTGAAGAAGCACGGAATCTGATCACTTCTGACGCTTCCCGTTCCCGCGATCCACGGGAAGGGATGAACGGCCCCTGTCGTGGGGCGTGTTGCGGGATTTCCGGGGCCGGCTGTGCGCCATCATCCCCCCGAGATGCTGGATACCTCGCGGGAAGCCCTGCCCGCCGCCCCCGACGCCCCCGCCGAAGAGCCGCGCGGCTGCCTGTTCGCGCTCTCCCAGCCACCGCTGATGATCTTCCTCGCGGTGATCGGCTGTCTGCTGCTCATGGCGGCCCTGCACGATCTCTTCGTCCTGTGACCGCCCGCTGACCCCCGCGCCGGCGGGGCGGGTCAGCCCGCGGCCTCCTTGCGGCGCGCCCGGTACGCGGCCACGTGCAGCCGGTTGCCGCAGGTGCGGCTGTCGCAGTAGCGGCGCGAGCGGTTGCGGGAGAGGTCGACGAAGGCCCGGCCGCAGTCCGGCGCCTCGCAGCGCCGCAGCCGCTCCTGCTCGCCGCCCACGACGATGAACGCGAGGGCCATGCCGCAGTCGGCCGCGAGGTGGTCCGCCACCGAGGCGCCCGGCGCGAAGTAGTGCACGTGCCAGTCGTAGCCGTCGTGGTCGGTGAGCTGCGGGGTGGTGCCCGCGCCCGCCACCAGCTGGTTGATCAGGAGTGCCGCGATCCGGGCCTCGGGGGCGGAGAAGATCGCCGCGAACTTCTCGCGCACGTCCCGTACGGCCCGCAGGTCGTCGGCGCCGAGGTCGCCCACATCGCTGATCTTGTGGGCCCGCACGAAGGTGTGCAGGCCCTGGACGTCCGCGATCTCGTCGGCGCGGTCGCCCTGGGGGGCGGTGTTCATCAGATCGACGACGGTGTCGAGGGCGATCCGGGTGTCGTGGGGGATCAGCACGATTCGCTCCCTGGCCGGCCGCGGGCGGGCGCCCGCGGAATGGCGCTGACTTTAGCGCGACCGGGAAAACGGCACCGGCGCCCGCCACCGTGCCGGCTGCACGGTGGGAGCGCCGGATGTCGTGCCTGTGTGACTGTCCGCGCGGCGCCGTCGCCCCGAGTCGGACGGCGCCGTGCGGCTGTCGGCCTGGCTCAGCTGTCGGCCAGGATGTGGGAGAGCTCCGTATCGAGATCGAAGTGCCGGTGCTCGGTGCCCGGTGGCACGGCCGCGTCGGTCCGCTTGAGGAACGACTCCAGGGCCCGCGCAGGGGCCTCGAGCAGGGCTTCTCCCTCGGGTGAGCTCAGCGCGATGCAGACGACTCCCTGGCCGTGACTACGGGATGGCCAGACACGGACGTCGCCTGTGCCGGTGGGCCGGTGCAGCCCCTCGGCGAGAAGGTCGCGGGCGAAGACCCACTCGACCGTCTCCTCGGCTCCGGTGTGGAAGGTGGCGTGCACGGCATAGGGATCGGCCGTGTCATACCGCAGGCCCGCGGGTACAGGCAGTGAGGACTCGCTCGACACAACGAGGCGCAGGTGCAGCTCGCAGCTGACCGTGGTGTTCATAAGCGCCAGGGCCTTTCGCTCAGTGTGCGCTCGGGGATTCGCACGTCGGCGAAATCGACATGCCACCTCCGGTGCCGTTGTAAACCCCTCTGTCGGTTTTGTGATCGTTCAGGTAGCTCGTATGGACGCATGTAACTTTGGGTAATACCGCCATTCCGGTGGGGGCCTCCCGTCCGGTAGGTTGGAGTGCATGAATGCGGAGAGTGACGAGCGCGCCGAAGCGGCCGCGGCCGGCAAGGAAGCCGAACTGGGTTCCCGCGCGCCGGAGTTCATCAAGTCCCGCCGGACCCTGCATCTGAGCTGGCAGGTCGGCGTCTTCATCGTGGGACTCGCCGTGGTCGGCGCGGGCGTGGTGATGCTGCCGCTGCCCGGACCCGGCTGGCTCGTCATCTTCGGCGGCATGGCGATCTGGGCGACCGAATTCGTCTGGGCGCAGCTCGTGCTCCGCTGGACCAAGCGCAAGGTCACGGAGGCCGCCCAGCGCGCCCTCGACCCCAAGGTCCGCCGCAGGAACATCATCCTCACCACCATCGGCCTGGTGATCATCGCCGCCCTGCTCGGCGTCTATCTGTGGAAGTTCGGCTTCGTCATGCCGTGGAAGATCGACGAGTGACCCCGGGATGGTTCGGGAGCCCCGCTGACATGGGGTAATGTTTGGGGTGTGCCCGGGCGATTAGCTCAGCGGGAGAGCACTTCGTTCACACCGAAGGGGTCACTGGTTCGATCCCAGTATCGCCCACCACCCGGACCGAAGGCCCGGAGACGGAATACCGTCTCCGGGCCTTCGGCGTTCCTCACCGCATCCGGGAGAGCCGCTCCCGCAGCCGCCGGGCGTCCCGCAGCCGCTGCTCGTACGTGGCACCCACCGCGAGCAGCAGCAGCCCCGCCAGGGCCGGCGGCAGCCAGCGCGGCAGCGCGCCCACCGCCTGCACCACGTACGGCGCCAGCTCGTGCAGCCCGACCAGGGCCAGCACGGCACCACCGAGGACCAGCAGCGCCTGGAGCCGGAACCGCGCGCCGAGCAGCGTCACCACCAGCGCCGCGACTCCCAGGACCAGCGGGCGCGTCCACTCCGGGTCCGTCCACGCCGCCACCAGGCTCGGCACCAGCGTCGCCGCGAGACCCGGCCCGTACGCCGTCCACGACGAGGCCTCCGCGTCCTTGCGCCGCCGCAGGAACCCGACGACCAGCGCCGGCACCGTCACCGGCAGCGTGTACGCCTCCGGGGTCGTCACGTCCCACACCGCCAGCCGCACCCAGGCCGCGAGCAGGAACAGCACCGCCGCCGTCCACGAGGCGAAGCGCCGCCGCTCCGGCCGCACCGCCGACGCCGCCGCGATCACCCCGCCGAGCGCCAGGGCCGTCGCCAGGAACGCCGGCCGCGAGGCGGCGATCCCCAGCGCGAGCACCCCCACCGACGCGCCCGTGATCTCGACCGCCAGGGCCACCGGACGCGGCGCCCGCGCACCGACCACGGCCGTCGCCGCCGGGATCACAAGGAGCGCGAGCGCCGTCCAGTGGTCCTCGAACCCGCCCGCCGCCGCGACCGCGAACACGAGCCCCGTCGCCGCGAGCACCGCCACACAGCCCGACACCGCCCGGCGCGCGCCCGTGCCGAACAATGCGACCCCCGCGAACAGCGCGAGCACCACACCGAGCACGGCGAAGGTGGCCCCCCGGACGTCGAGCGCCAGCGCGACCGCGCTCACGGCGGACGCGAGCCCGCCCACGTACGCCATCCACCCGAGGACCACGCCGGGCTCCGCCACGACGGCCTTCGGACGCGGCCCCACGGGCGCCCACCCGGGCCAGACCGGCCCGGCCCCCGCGGCCGCCCCGGGGGTGCCGGGGTGCGGGGAGGGCTGCTCGGCGAGAGGGGTGGGCGTGCGCAGGCCGTGGGGGAGGGGGGCCGGGCGG
Organism: Streptomyces sp. NPDC037273; assembly: GCF_055603625.1. Classification (NCBI taxonomy): domain Bacteria; kingdom Bacillati; phylum Actinomycetota; class Actinomycetes; order Kitasatosporales; family Streptomycetaceae; genus Streptomyces; species Streptomyces sp. NPDC037273. The sequence goes on along the minus strand of NZ_JBVJVO010000023.1, from coordinate 52,400 downwards.
ACGGCGAGCCAGAGGGCGGCCGTCGTCGTGAGGACCTGGAGGGCGAGAGTCACGGCGTACGGGAGAGCGAAGGAGACGGGCAGGGCGGTGAGCAGGGCCCAGGCGAGCGCGAGGGCTCCGCAGCGGGCCCAGAGGCGGGGCAGGGACCCGAGGGCCGCGACTGCCACCGCGAGCACCAGGAGGGACGTCGCCGGGAACGAGGCCAGGAGCCGGTCGGCGTGCTCGCCGGACCAGACGTCCGTCGTCCGGGCCAGCGGACCGAAGAACCCGGCGACCACCGGCGGCAGCGCCCACACGACGCCGAGCGCCGCGACACCGGCGCCCGCACCGGCCAGGCCGAGACGGATGCCGCGCGGGAGACGCGGCCCGGCGCCGGACGGGGCCTCGCGGGCCGGGTCCGCGCCGTGCGCGTGGTCGGCGCCGGCAGGCGACTCCTCGGGCGCGGCGCCGCTCAGGCGCCAGGTGGAGGCGAGGGCGAGGGCGCAGAGGACGTAGGCGGGGACCGCCCAGGCGGTGGGGAGGGCCGTGCGGAGGAGGCCGCCGGTGGCCGCGAGGACCGCGAGGCCGGCGATGGCCGAGGCGGCCGGGGCGAAGGAGGACGCGCGCCAGGCGGCGTACAGGAGGACCGCGGCACCGGCGAGAAGGAGCAGGGCACCGCTCCACGGGGAGACCAGGGAGAGCCAGCCACCGGTCAGCAGGGCCCAGCCGCCGAGGGCGGTCCCGGCCGCGGCCGCGGTGACGCGGACCGACGCCGGGCGGGTCCACAGGACGAGCGCCGCGTCGGCCGTGGCCGTGAGGAGGGCCGACCACGCGAAGGCCGTCGGGCTCCAGCCGGCCGCCAGGACACCGAGCGGGAGCGGCAGCTGAGCCGCGACCACCGCGACCGGCAGCGGGATCCGCAGCCGGGACAGCGCCGAGCCGTACGCGGCCCACCCGCCCGCGAGGACCGCGGCGGCGACCGCCGTGTACCCCAGGGCGTCCGTCTCCGGCAGCGCCACCCGGTGCAGCGCGTACGCGTCGAGCACCATCAGGACAAGACCCAGCGCCCCCACCGACTCGGCCGTCGACACGAGACCCTTGCGCAGCAGCGCGACCGGAGCCGCCAGCGCCGCCGACGTCACCACGAACAGCACCGCCGCACGGGCGCCGATGCCCATCGAGCCCCAGCTCACCAGGGTGAACGCGACCGCCGCGATCGTCAGGAGCGTGCCGCCGAGCGTCAGCAGCACGTTCTGCGCGCTCCGCGGCGTCGAGTCCGCCACCGGAAGACGCTGCGGGACGGGCGGCGCCATCGTCGCGGCCGGCCGGTACATCGCCTGGATCAGCCAGGCCCGCCTGGCCAGCAACTGGGACCGGCGCGCGTCGAGTTGGGCCAGCTCGCGGTCGACGAGCACCAGCTCGTCCGCGGGCGGCAGGGAAGTGTCCATAACCGGAGTGTGCTCCCGGCCACACGTGGCGGGAATGCGTCCACGTACTCAGATCCGCGCCTGAGTACCCCCACACTGGGGGCATGGACTGGTGCCGGTACCGCTTCCGCAGCGTCTGGCTGCTGCCCGCCCCGCCCGACGCCGTCTACGCCGTGCTCGAACGCGCCGAGGACTATCCCCGCTGGTGGCCTCAGGTCCGCGAGGTGATCCCGCTCGACGACACCACCGGCACCGCCCGCTTCCGCTCCCTCCTCCCGTACGACCTCGTCGTCACCGCCCGCGCCCTGCGCCGCGACCCGGCCGCCGGCGTGCTGGAGGTCGGCCTCGGCGGCGACCTGGAGGGATGGGCCCGCTGGACGCTCACCGCGGACGGGGCCGGGACCCGCGCCCTGTACGAGCAGGAGGTCGAGGTGCGCGCCAGGCTGCTCCGGGTCCTCGCCGTCCCCGGGCGACCCGTCTTCCGCGCCAACCACGCCCTGATGATGCGGGGCGGACGGCGCGGACTGGCGGCCCTGCTCGATGCAGTTTGAAGGAAGGGCGCGAAGGCCTGTATGGTTCAACCCGTTCCCGGGCGATTAGCTCAGCGGGAGAGCACTTCGTTCACACCGAAGGGGTCACTGGTTCGATCCCAGTATCGCCCACCGGGAAAGGCCGGTCCGTCGAAAGACGGACCGGCCTTTGTCATGTGTCAGGCCGCGGTGCGCAGTTCCGGCCGCAGCGGCCACGACGGATCCACCGTCTCCGGCGTCCCCTGCCGGGAGAACCACGCCTGGAGCCCCCGGGCCTGCGCCGCGTGCCACACCGCCTGGAGCGTGTGGAGCTCCGTCGGAGTCAGCCGCTCGAGCCGGGACGAGAACCGCCGCGCCACCGCCCGTACGACATCCAGCGCCGCCGTCGCGTCCGCCGCCGCGTCATGCGCGCCCGACAGTTCCACCTCGTAGTGCGCGCACAGGTCCGTCAGCGTCCGGCGGCCCTTGCGGTACCGGTCCAGGTGCTTGTCGAGGACCCGCGGGTCGAGCACGCACAGCGGCGTGCTCTCCAGATAGTGGCCGAGCGAGGACGCCCGGTGCCGCCGCAGCTCGCGGTCCAGGATCGTCAGATCGAACGGCGCGTTCATCACCACCAGCGGACGCCCCGCCGCGGTCTGCTCGGCCAGCGCGCGCGCCAGCTCCTCCATCACCGGCGCCGGCCAGCGGCCGTTCCGCTGGAGGTGATCGTCCGTCAGGCCGTGCACCGCCGTGGCCTCCGCGGGCACGGGTATGCCCGGGTTGACCAGCCAGCGCGTCACCCGCGGCCGCGCCCCCGCGGTGTCCTGTACGACCAGGGCGGCCGAGACGATCCGGTCCCCCTCGACGTCAACTCCCGTGGTCTCCGTGTCGAAAGCGGCCAGGGGCCCCTCGTACCAGTGCGTCGTCATCCCCGAACTCCTCGCACACGTGCGGCAGATGGCCAACCCCCTGCCCCGAAACGGTGATACCCGCACTGTTTGCGCCGTACGCGGACCGGTCACAACAGAGGGGACGGGGAAGGAAAAACGACATGGCGCTCGCCCAGCCCGAGTCGGGAGGGCTGCCGACCCAGCGGCCGGCACCGACGCGCGGCTCACTCGCCACCACCGCATGCATGGAGACCCTTCAGGTGGGATACCTGCACGCCGTCGCCGCCGCGGCCGGCTGCTCGCTGTCCCAGCCCTTTCCGGACAACGGCATCGACTGGCACGTGAGCCACGGTTCGCCCGGACACACCGTCGACGACGAAGTCACCATCAAGGTGCAGCTCAAGTGCACCTACCAGATCCCTCCCCGCCCGCCGGGGAGCTCGTTCTCCTTCACCCTCGACAACGACCACCTGGTGAAGCTCGCCCGGACCCCCGTGTCCGTGCACAAGATCCTGGTCGTGATGCTCGTCCCGAGGACGCAGGAGGACTGGCTGCGGGCCAGCCACGACCGGCTCGACCTGCGGCACTGCTGCTACTGGACCAACCTGGCCGGGCACCCGGTCACGGGACGGCGCCGGACCACCGTGCGCATCCCGACGGCGCGGATCTTCGACGACCGGGCGCTCTGCGAGATCATGACCCGGGTCGGCGTGGGAGGGAGACCTTGATGCACCGGCCGATCGACGAACCGGGGTTCGGAGAGGGAGACGGGGCCGGGCACGGCCCCGTCCCCGTTCCGCCGCCCTACCGCCCCCACCCGGCCCCCGGCGAGACCCCCGGCTCCTGGACCGGGATTCCCGGCCCGCCCGCCGGTCCGTGGGCCGACGCCCACGGCACGCCCGACCCCGGCCGGGTCGACCCGCGCGTCCTCGGCGCCCTCCTCGCCCGCCACGGCTGGCGGCGGCGCGGCGGGGCCGCCGGACGGTACAGCCGCTGGACCCCGCCCGGCGGCGGAACCCACGGAGGCACCAGCCTCCTCGTCCCCGAGAGCCGCGCCTTCCCCGACTGCGAGGACCTGCTCGGCGAGGCGCTCACCGCCCTCGCCCGCAGCGCCACGCCCTCCGCCCGCGAGGTCCTCACCGGCCTCTCCGTGCCCAGCGACGAGATCCGCTGGTGGCGCGACGTACCCCCGGGCCCGGCCGGCACGGTGCCCTGGACCGTCCAGGAGCAGCTCAGGTCCGCCGCCCGCCAGCTCCTCCTCGCCGGCGCCCTCGCCGTACGCGGCCGGGCCGGCTACTACGGCGCCCGGCACCGGCGCGCCGCCCAGGCCTCCCTGGAGACCGTCGTCGTCGGCGCGGCACCCGGCGGGCGCGGCCTCACCGCCTTCCTGCCCGTCGAACCGGGCCGGCCGATCGCCGTACGGCTCTACCACGCCCTCCACGCGGCCCGAGAGGCCACCGACTACCAGCGGGCGACCGGCGGGATGGAGGCCTTCGACGCCGCCGTCGCGGCCGGCGTCAGCCGCGAGCTCACCGAGGCCCTCGTCGCCCTCGTCCGGGGCACCGAGGGCGCCCGCGTCGCCCTCGCCTGGGCCCCCGCCGCCGGCGCGCCGGACGGGTGCGCCGCCCGGCCCGAACCCGTCGAGTTCTCACCCGGCGACCTGCCCGCCCTGCGCGAGGCGAGCGCCCGCTACCTGACCGACGAACCGTCCGTGCCCGTCCGGATCACCGGCGCCGTCGTCCGCATGCGCCGCTCGTCGCCGCGCGGCGACGGCACCGTACGCCTCCGCGTCCTCGCCGGCGCCGAGGTCCCGCACGTCCGCGTCGCCCTCGACGAGGACGCCTACCGCACCGCCGGCCACGCCCATCTCGTCGGCCTCCCCATCCGGGTCGTCGGCCGCCTGGAGAGCCGCGGCGGATTCCGCCGCCTCACCGACGCCTCCGGGGTCGTCCCCGTCCAGGTCGACGAGACGGAACGCGACCGGCTCATGAAGTCCCTCCACGAGAACCTCGACTTCTTCGAGGAGGCGTGCGGGCCGGACGAGGCGTAGGGGGTGTCTTGTCGATCAGGCCGGGCTCGCGGCGTCTGGCACCGCGCCTCGCCGCGTTGTCGTCGGTCCACAACGCTCCGCGTTGCCTCCCTCCTCCGCCTTGCGATGCACGGCACCAGACGCCGCTCCCTGATCCGGCTTGATCGACAAGACACCCCCTAGGGGGAAACCGTTTCGCGGAGGGTACGGACGGCTCGGTAACATCAGCGGTGCGCGGCACCTCGTCTCTGTTGCGCACCGCCGGCGCCGGCACCTCGTGTCTGCCTGCGCCCCAAAGGAAGAAGAACACCCGTGTCCGAAGTCCGTGTGACCGTCCAGTCCGGCTCCGAAGCAGAGGAGAGGGCGGTGAGCGCGGGAACCACCGCCGGTGCCCTCTTCGCCGACGACCGCACCGTCATCGCCGCCCGCGTCGGCGGCGAGCTGAAGGACCTCTCGTACGAGCTCGCCGAAGGCGATGTCGTCGAGGGCGTCGAGATCTCCTCCCCGGACGGCCTCGACATCCTGCGCCACTCCACCGCGCACGTCATGGCCCAGGCCGTGCAGGAGCTCTTCCCCGAGGCCAAGCTGGGCATCGGCCCGCCGGTCCGCGACGGCTTCTACTACGACTTCGACGTCGAGAAGCCCTTCACTCCCGAGGACCTCAAGGTCATCGAGAAGAAGATGCAGGAGATCCAGAAGCGCGGCCAGCGCTTCGCCCGCCGCGTGGTGACCGACGAGGCCGCCCGCGAGGAGCTCGCCGACGAGCCGTACAAGCTGGAGCTCATCGGCATCAAGGGCTCCGCGTCGACCGACGACGGCGCGAACGTCGAGGTGGGCGGCGGCGAGCTGACCATCTACGACAACCTCGACGCCAAGACCGGCGAGCTGTGCTGGAAGGACCTCTGCCGCGGTCCCCACCTGCCGACCACCCGGAACATCCCGGCGTTCAAGCTGATGCGCAACGCGGCCGCCTACTGGCGCGGCAGCGAGAAGAACCCGATGCTCCAGCGCATCTACGGCACCGCCTGGCCGTCGAAGGACGAGCTGAAGGCCCACCTCGACTTCCTCGCCGAGGCCGAGAAGCGCGACCACCGCAAGCTCGGCAACGAGCTGGACCTCTTCTCCATCCCGGACGAGATCGGCTCCGGCCTTGCGGTCTTCCACCCCAAGGGCGGCATCATCCGCCGGGTCATGGAGGACTACTCGCGCAAGCGCCACGAGGAGGAGGGCTACGAGTTCGTCTACTCGCCGCACGCCACCAAGGGCAAGCTGTTCGAGAAGTCGGGCCACCTCGACTGGTACGCCGAGGGCATGTACCCCCCCATGCAGCTCGACGAGGGCGTGGACTACTACCTCAAGCCCATGAACTGCCCGATGCACAACCTGATCTTCGACGCGCGCGGCCGCTCGTACCGTGAACTGCCGCTGCGTCTGTTCGAGTTCGGCACCGTGTACCGGTACGAGAAGTCCGGCGTCGTCCACGGCCTCACCCGGGCCCGTGGCTTCACCCAGGACGACGCGCACATCTACTGCACCAAGGAGCAGATGGCGGAGGAGCTCGACAAGACCCTCACCTTCGTCCTGAACCTGCTGCGCGACTACGGTCTGACCGACTTCTACCTGGAGCTGTCCACCAAGGACCCGGAGAAGTTCGTCGGCTCGGACGAGATCTGGGAGGAGGCCACCGCGGTCCTCCAGCAGGTCGCCGAGAAGCAGGGCCTCCCGCTCACCCCCGACCCGGGCGGCGCCGCGTTCTATGGCCCGAAGATCTCCGTGCAGGCGCGCGACGCCATCGGCCGCACCTGGCAGATGTCGACCGTGCAGCTCGACTTCAACCTGCCGGAGCGCTTCGACCTGGAGTACACCGCCCCGGACGGCACCAAGCAGCGCCCGGTCATGATCCACCGCGCGCTCTTCGGTTCCATCGAGCGGTTCTTCGCGGTGCTCCTGGAGCACTACGCGGGCGCCATGCCTCCGTGGCTGGCCCCCGTGCAGGCGACCGGCATCCCGATCGGCGACGCGCACGTCGACTACCTGCACGAGTTCGCCGCCAAGGCGAAGAAGCAGGGCCTGCGGGTGGAGGTCGACTCCTCCTCGGACCGGATGCAGAAGAAGATCCGGAACGCGCAGAAGCAGAAGGTCCCGTTCATGATCATCGCGGGTGACGAGGACATGGCCGCCGGCGCCGTCTCCTTCCGCTACCGCGACGGTTCGCAGGAGAACGGCATCCCCGCCGACGAGGCCATCGCCAAGATCGCCAAGATCGTCGAGGACCGCGTCCAGGTCTGATCGAGCCCGAACCGACCGCGTACGCGGTTTCAGGAGGCCCCCGGGAAATCCCCCGGGAGCCTCCTCGCGTCCTCCTTCTCGTCCTCCCGGGTGAACGCCTGGATCAGCCAGGACGAGAACGAACCCGTCACCGCGCCCAGCAGCGCGAGGCCGCAGGCCATCAGGCCCACCGCGACGAGACGGCCCATCGGGGTCACCGGGGCGACGTCGCCGTAGCCGACGGTGGCGAGGGTGGCGCAGGTCCACCAGACCGCGTCGCCGAAGGTGTGGATGGTCGCGCCGGGGGCGTCGCGCTCGTAGCGGAAGACGGTGAGGGCGCCGGCGAAGCCGAGGAGGGTGACGGTGAGGCCGGCGTAGACCATGACGCGGGCGTAGAGGGTGAGCCGGGGCTTGTCGTGGCGGCGCTGGACGCGGTCGTAGAGGTTGACCATCCGGACCGGGCGAAGCAGGGGGAGGACGAGGACGACGGTGTCGAGGAGGTGGGTGCGGACGAAGCGGAGGGGGCCGAGGCCGCTGAGGCGGAGGCGTACCGCGTAGTCGGCGATGAAGACGGCCCAGGCGGCGAGGGGGATGGCGAGGCAGAGGTCGAGCCAGCCCTGGGGGAGGTTGTCCTTGGCGAGGACGCGGACCGCGTAGCCCGCCAGGTAGGCGAGGGAGGCCACGGCGAGCGGGGTCTCCATGTGCTGGTCCCAGCGTTCCTGCCGGGGTGGTCTGGGGGGCCTGGCGCTCATCGGATCAGCATGGCGGCTGCAGGGATCTTCTGCCCCGGCGACACGTTCCGAACGGGCGAAGCAATATGCTGCACAGCATGACGACTGAGCCGGAGCAGCAGATCGGAGTGGGGACGCGGGACGCGTTCCAGCGCCTGTGGACGCCTCACCGGATGGCGTACATCCAGGGCGAGAACAAGCCGACCGGGCCGGGTGCCGAGGACGGCTGTCCGTTCTGCTCGATCCCGTCGAAGTCGGACGAGGACGGTCTGGTGATCGCACGAGGTCAGGCCGTGTACGCCGTGCTCAATCTGTACCCGTACAACGGTGGCCACCTGATGGTGGTCCCGTACCGGCACGTCGCCGACTACACGGACCTGGACGAGGCGGAGACGGTCGAGCTGGCCGCTTTCACGAAGCGGGCGATGGTCGCGCTGCGGGCCGCGTCCGGCGCGCACGGCTTCAACATCGGCATGAACCAGGGTGCCGTCGCCGGTGCCGGGATCGCCGCCCATCTGCACCAGCACGTGGTGCCGCGCTGGGGCGGCGACACCAACTTCATGCCGGTGGTCGGCCACACCAAGGTGCTGCCGCAGCTGCTCGCCGACACGCGGAAGATGCTGGCCGACGCGTGGCCGGCCACCATCTGAGCCGCTGACGGCCCCCGTGGGGACCCGGGTCAGGCGTCGTAGACGTCGGCCTTCTTCGGGCCCGGGTCCTGGATGGCGCCGCTGAGGAACAGCGAGCGGTTGGTGAAGCGCTCGGTGTCGACGTTGTGCTCGTCGAGCACCTTGATGGTCGCGGTGTGGACGGCGCGGAGCACCGGCGTCGCCATGCGGATGGCGTCGTCGGCCATGAAGCGGTTCTTCCAGAGGGGTCCGGCCCAGACGTGCCGCAGGCCGAAGGGCTCGGGCAGGGTCATCTTGCCGCCGAGGAACTCCAGGACCGGCGGGTACCAGGAGAGCGGGGCGCGGACGGCGAGCCGGACGATGTCGTTCGTCTCCAGGAGCGGCTGCTGGATCTCCTTGGTCTCCCAGAAGCGGACGGTCTTCGACACCTCCTTGGTCTTCGCCTTCGGCTTCGTGGCGAAGAGGGCGTGCACGGGGCCGAGCGCGTGGCCGGTGACCTCGATGCGGAGGGTGTCGTGGAGCGAGGTGACGGTGACCATCATGGTGAGGACCAGGTTTCCGCCCCAGAGCGTGAACTGCACGCCGAGGTAGTGCCGGTTGCCCGCGTCGAACTGCTGGTCGTTGCAGATGCGCTGTATCTCGTGCGGCTTGACCTGGAAGTGGACGATGTTGTCGCCCTCGGGGCGGGCGACCTCGTCGGCGCCCTCGCCGACCGGGGAGACGATCCAGTGCTTGACCGTCGGCTTCGGGAAGCCGGTCTTCAGGGCGCCGCGCTCCAGGAGCGCCAGTTCGTCGTGGATCCGGCGGACGATGTCCCAGGCGCGGAAGGCGTGGAGCTCCTTGCCGGGCTGGGGGACGAGGGCCTCGGCGAGGGTCCAGCTGCCCCAGCGGGTGCCGAGGCCGAGGATGCCCTTGGTCCCGGCGTAGAAGACGACGTTGGACTGCTGCTCCGCCGAGAGCTTCTCCAGGTTGACCCGGAGTGCCTCCGCCGACTTCTCGCCGGGGTCCTGGGGGACGGACTTGGGGACGTGCGGGCCGATCCCGCCGCCGCCGAGCAGGCCGCTCCAGCGCTCGCGCAGGTCGATCGCGGCGTTCAGGCAGATGCGGCTCGCGAGGTACCAGCCGACGACCGGGGCGACGATCATCGCGCGCAGGTAGTTCGGCAGGATGCCGTCGAAGGGCAGCTTGAGCAGGACGAGGACGGCGAAGATGCCGGCGGCCCAGAGGAGGGCGGTGCCCAGGGCGCCGTTCCGCTTGTTGTCGGAGCCGGCGATCATGCGGCGGAGCTGGATCACGCCCAGCCAGAGCAGCAGGCCGGGCAGGAAGAGGACGCCGCAGAAGAAGGTGACGAGGGTCAGCTTGATGTCGCGCTGGCGGCGGAGGTGGGTGGCGGCGAGGCAGTGCTCGACGATCGGCTGCGGTTCGGCGCCGAAGGACTGGATGAGGGGCTTGCGGGCGCCGCCGAGCATGCGGACCTGGACCGCGCGGGAGAAGGCCTCGCCGAGGTCGGGGCTGAAGAGCCCCCACTTCCCTGCCTTCACCGTGGTCTTGTAGAGCTCGTTGTCGGCCTGCTTGATGGTGTCCAGGGGGCTGTCCCGGTACGCGGCGGAGGCGAGCGCGTTCGTCGCCGCCGTCCCACCGCCGGAGCCCTGGAGGGGAATCATTGCCCCGGGTCCGAATCCGTCGATCGCCACTGCCGCCCCCATCGCGCGCGAGTACCTGTGCGGGCTGTTCCCAACTGCCTCTCCCCGCACACCCTTCTGAGCTGGGCACCACAGCGTAACCGGGTACCGGCGGATGCGTCACGGCCTGTGGATATCGTCGGCCGAATGATGCCCGCCCGGCAGGAGCCGGGCGGGCGTGGTGGCCTGTCGGTCCGTCAAGGAGGAGTGTTTTCAGGCCTGTTCGCGGATCTTCTCCGCCAGGTGGGCGGGCATCGGCTCGTGCCGGGCGTACGAGCGGTCGAACCGTCCGGTGCCGTGGGACACGGAGCGCAGGTCGATCGCGTACCGCCCGATCTCGATCTCCGGGACCTCGGCCCGCACCAGGGTGCGTCCCGGTCCCGCCTGGTCGGTGCCGACGACCCGGCCGCGCCGTCCGGAGAGGTCGCTCATGACGGGTCCGACGTACTCGTCGGGGACGAGGACCTGGACCTCGGCGACCGGTTCCAGGAGGTGGACGGGGACGTCGGCGGCGGCTTCGCGGAGCGCGAGGGCGCCGGCCGTCTGGAAGGCGGCGTCGGAGGAGTCCACGGAGTGGGCCTTGCCGTCGCGCAGGGTGATCCGGACGTCGACGAGGGGGTAGCCGGCGGCGACGCCCTTGGCCGCCTGGGCCCGTACGCCCTTCTCGACGGAGGTGATGAACTGGCGGGGGACGGCGCCGCCGACCACCTTGTCGACGAACTCGACGCCGCTGCCCGGGGGCAGTGGCTCCACGTCGATCTCGCAGATGGCGTACTGGCCGTGGCCGCCGGACTGCTTCACGTGCCGGCCCCGGCCCGCCGAGGACGCCCCGAAGGTCTCCCGCAGCGACACCTTGTACGGGACGGCGTCGACCTGCACGCCGTACCGGCCGCGGAGCCGGTCGAGGACGACGTCCTGGTGGGCCTCGCCCAGGCACCACAGCACGACCTGCTTGGTGTCCTGGTTCTGTTCGAGGCGCAGGGTGGGGTCCTCGGCGACCAGCCGGGCCAGGCCCTGGGAGAGACGGTCCTCGTCGGCCTTGCTGTGGGCCTCGACGGCGAGCGGGAGCAGCGGCTCGGGCATGCTCCACGGCTCGATGAGGAGCGGGTCGTCCTTGGCGGAGATGGTGTCGCCGGTCTCGGCGCGGCCGAGCCGGGCGACACAGGCGAGGTCTCCGGCGATGCAGTGCTGCTGGGGGCGCTGCTGTTTGCCGAAGGGGGAGGTCAGTCCGCCGATCCGTTCGTCGACGTCGTGGTCCTCGTGGCCGCGGTCGGCGAGGCCGTGGCCCGAGATGTGCACGGTCTCGTCGGGGCGCAGCGTGCCGGAGAAGACCCGGACCAGAGAGATCCGGCCTACATAGGGGTCGGCGGCGGTCTTGACGACCTCGGCGACCAGGGGGCCTTCGGGGTCGCAGGCGATCGGGGGGCGGGGCCGGCCGTCGGGGGTGGTGACGGCGGGCGGCTCGTGTTCCACGGGGGAGGGGAAGCCGCCGGTGATCAGCTCCAGGAGTTCGAGGGTGCCGAGGCCCTGTGTGCCGCCGTCGGCGGCGGGCGCGGCGGCGAGCACCGGGTGGAAGCTGCCGCGCGCGACGGCCTTCTCCAGGTCGTCGACGAGGGTCTTCAGGTCGATCTCCTCGCCGCCGAGGTAGCGGTCCATGAGGGATTCGTCCTCGCTCTCGGCGATGATCCCCTCGATGAGCCGGGAGCGGGCCTCGGCGATCCGCTCCCGCTGTTCCTCGTCGGGCGTCTCCTCCCGGCGTACCCCGGTGGAGTAGTCGAAGACCCGTTCCGTGAGCAGCCCGGCGAGGCCGGTGGCGGGGGCGTGTCCGTCGGGGCCCTCGGCGCCGCGCACGGGCAGGTAGAGGGGCAGGACGGCGTCGGGGTCGTCGCGGCCGAACAGCTCGGCGCAGACGGCGGTGAGCTCGGTGAAGTCGGTGCGGGCGGTGTCGAGGTGGGTCACCACGATGGCGCGGGGCATGCCGACGGCGGCGCACTCCTCCCAGATCATCCGGGTCGAGGCGGCGACGGCGTCCGCCTCCTGGGCGGCCGAGACGACGAAGAGGGCCGCGTCCGCCGCGCGCAGACCGGCCCTCAGCTCTCCGACGAAGTCGGCGTATCCGGGGGTGTCGAGCAGGTTGATCTTGTGGCCGTCCCAGCCGAGCGGGACCAGGGACAGCTGTACGGAGCGGTGCTGGCGGTGCTCGATCTCGTCGTAGTCGGAGACGGTGGCGCCGTCCTCGACGCGGCCGGGCCGGTTGAGCGCCCCTGCGGTCTGCGCGAGGGCCTCGACCAGGGTCGTCTTGCCGGATCCGGTGTGGCCGACCAGCACCACGTTGCGCACGGCCTCGGGCCGGTCGGCCGTAGGAGCCCTGCCGGCGGCCCCGGCGGGTGTGTTCGCCTTGTCACCCATGACGTGTTCCTCCCGACTGCTCGCACATGCGGCGGGACGCGGGCGCGGGGGAGTGGTGTGTCGCGGTACGGCTCCTGCGGTGCCCGCGGTGTTCCTTCGAGCTTTGCACCGCCGCCCGGACGCGTCCATACGTCGTACACGTGCGGGCCCGCCGGGGGACGCCGACGCGGCGGGGGCGGGTGCCCGCCGCGTCCGCGCGACGCGCGTGGCTACGATGGGCGAGCCGGTGGTCGTAGGGGCCGCGCGGCCCACCGAACCTCGGGAAGGCCATGCTGAACAAGTACGCGCGTGCCTTTTTCACGCGTGTCCTCACGCCGTTCGCCGCGTTTCTGCTCCGCCGGGGCGTCAGCCCCGACGCGGTCACGCTCATCGGCACGGCGGGGGTGATGGCCGGTGCGCTGATCTTCTTCCCCCGAGGAGAGTTCTTCTGGGGCACGATCGTCATCACCCTCTTCGTCTTCTCCGACCTCGTCGACGGCAACATGGCCCGGCAGGCGGGGATCTCCAGCCGCTGGGGCGCCTTCCTCGACTCGACGCTCGACCGCGTCGCCGACGGCGCGATCTTCGGCGGCTTCGCCCTCTGGTACGCGGGCAAGGGCGACGACAACGTGCTGTGCGCCGTCGCGATCTTCTGCCTCGCCAGCGGCCAGGTCGTCTCGTACACCAAGGCCCGTGGCGAATCGATTGGCCTGCCGGTCGCCGTCAACGGTCTGATCGAACGCGCGGAGCGGCTCGTCATCTCGCTGGTCGCCGCCGGTCTCGCCGGGCTGCACGCCTTCGGCGTCCCCGGCATCCAGGTGCTGCTCCCGATCGCCCTGTGGATCGTGGCCGTCGGCAGCGCGGTGACCCTGGGACAGCGGGTCGTCACGGTACGGCGGGAATCGGCCGAGGCGGACGCCGCCGCGGCCCAGGGCGGCGGTGCGGCATCGTGAGCGCGCTGAAGGACCGGCTGAGCGACGGGGTGTACGGCCTCGGCTGGGCGACCGTGAAGAAGCTGCCCGAGCCGGTGGCGACCGGCCTCGGGCGGCGGATCGCCGACCTGACGTGGAAGCGGCGCGGCAAGAGCGTCCTGCGCCTCGAATCGAACCTCGCGCGCGTGGTGCCGGACGCCACGCCCGAGCGGCTCGCGGAACTGTCGAAGGCCGGCATGCGCTCGTACATGCGGTACTGGATGGAGTCCTTCCGGCTGCCGACCTGGAGCAAGGAGCGGGTCGAGCGGGGCGTCGACATCAAGGACGCGCACTATCTGAAGGACGGCCTCGCCGCCGGGCGCGGAGTCGTCCTCGCCCTGCCGCACCTCGCCAACTGGGACCTGGCCGGCGTCTGGGTCACCCGCTCCCTCGGCGTCCCGTTCACCACCGTCGCCGAGCGCCTCAAGCCGGAGTCGCTGTACGACCGGTTCGTCGCCTACCGCGAGTCCCTCGGCATGGAGGTCCTGCCGCACACCGGCGGCTCCGCCTTCGGCACCCTCGCCCGGCGCCTCCGGGCCGGCGGCCTCGTCTGCCTCGTCGCCGACCGCGACCTCTCCGCCTCCGGCACCGAGGTCACCTTCTTCGGCGACACCGCCCGCATGCCCGCGGGCCCCGCCATACTCGCCCAGCAGACCGGCGCGCTCCTGCTGCCCGTGACCCTCTGGTACGACGACGCGGCGGTCATGCGGGGGCGGATCCACCCGCCGATCGACGTCCCCGAGTCAGGTACGCGGGCCGAGAAGACGTCCGTGATGACACAGGAACTCGCCGACGCGTTCGCCGGCGGCATCGCGGACCATCCGGAGGACTGGCACATGCTGCAACGACTGTGGCTCGCGGACCTTGAGGAGCGGGAGGGACCGGGCGCGTGAAGATCGGGATCGTCTGTCCGTACTCCTGGGACGTGCCGGGCGGCGTCCAGTTCCACATCCGCGACCTCGCGGAGCACCTCATCCGGCTCGGCCACGACGTCTCCGTCCTGGCCCCCGCCGACGACGACACCCCGCTGCCGCCGTACGTCGTCTCCGCGGGCCGGGCGGTGCCGGTCTCGTACAACGGCTCGGTGGCCCGGCTCAGCTTCGGCTTCCTCTCCGCCGCGCGGGTACGCCGCTGGCTGCACGACGGCACCTTCGACGTGGTGCACATCCACGAGCCGACCTCGCCGTCCCTGGGGCTGCTGACCTGCTGGGCGGCGCAGGGGCCGATCGTGGCCACCTTCCACACCTCGAACCCGCGCTCGCGCGCGATGATCGCGGCGTACCCGATCCTCCAGCCCGCCCTGGAGAAGATCAGCGCGCGGATCGCGGTGAGCGAGTACGCGCGCCGCACGCTGGTCGAGCACCTCGGCGGCGACGCCGTCCTCATCCCGAACGGCGTCGACGTGGACTTCTTCGCCCGCGCCGAACCGAAGAAGGAGTGGCAGGGCGAGACCCTCGGCTTCATCGGCCGGATCGACGAACCGAGGAAGGGCCTGCCCGTCCTCATGCGCGCCCTGCCCCGCATCCTCACCGAGCGCCCGAACGCCCGGCTCCTCGTCGCCGGGCGGGGTGACGAGGAGGAGGCGGTGGCGTCGCTGCCGGCCGAGATGCGCTCCCGTGTCGAGTTCCTCGGCATGGTGAGCGACGAGGACAAGGCGCGGCTGCTGCGCAGCGTCGACGTGTACCTGGCGCCCAACACCGGCGGTGAGAGCTTCGGCATCATCCTCGTCGAGGCGATGTCGGCGGGCGCGCCCGTACTCGCCGCCGACCTCGACGCCTTCGCCCAGGTCCTCGACCAGGGCGGGGCCGGGGAGCTCTTCGCCAACGAGGACGCCGACGCGCTGGCCTCCGCGGCGATCCGTCTGCTCGGCGACGAGGCCCGGCGGGCCGAGCTCAGCGCGCGTGGCTCCGCCCACGTCCGCCGCTTCGACTGGTCGACCGTCGGCGCCGACATCCTCGCCGTCTACGAGACCGTCGCCTCCGGCGCCGCCGCCGTCGACACCGACGAACGCCCGGGCCTCCGCGCCCGCCTCCGCCTCTGACCCGGGCCCGCCACGGCCCGCGCGGCGGCGGGTGACGGGCGGGGCCCGGGGGCGGGTCACGGGTAGCCTGTGCGCCCGTGATCGAAACCGTGATTTGGACAGTTGTCGGGCTGATTTTCATCGGCGTGTATCTGAGCTGGACCGCCGGGCGGCTCGACCGGCTGCACGCGCGCATCGACGCGGCCCGCGCGGCGCTCGACGCGCAGCTGTTGCGCCGGGCATCGGTCACGCAGGAGCTGGCGACGTCGGGGGTGCTGGACCCGGCGGCGTCGATCGTGCTGTACGAGGCGGCGCACGCGGCCCGGCAGGCGGAGGAGGACCAGCGTGAGGTCGCCGAGAGCGAGCTGAGCCAGGCGCTGCGGGCCGTGTTCGGCGAGCCGGAGCAGGTGGAGCTCGTAAGGGAGGCGCCCGGGGGCGAGGAGGCGGCCGGGGAGCTGGCGCAGGCGGTGCGCCGGGTGCCGATGGCCCGCCGGTTCCACAACGACGCGGTGCGGGCGGCCCGGGCGCTGCGCCGCCACCGCAAGGTCCGCTGGTTCCGGCTCGCGGGCCACGCCCCGTTCCCGCTGGCCTTCGAAATGGACGACGAGCCGCCGGTGGCCCTTGCCGATCGTCCGGCCTGACGCCTCGTAACCTGCGAAAACGATCCACCGGGTCCACATTGGCCCTTGATGTGGACCCCCGGTGGACTGTTTCCTCACTGTGTCGTCAATCGCTGTTGTCACGAGTGAGGTACTTGTGTCCACCACGCCTTCCCCCTCCCCCCAGTCCCCCGAGACCGGCACCGCCCGTGTGAAGCGCGGCATGGCCGAGCAGCTCAAGGGCGGCGTGATCATGGACGTGGTCAACGCCGAGCAGGCGAAGATCGCCGAGGACGCCGGCGCCGTGGCCGTCATGGCCCTGGAGCGGGTCCCCGCGGACATCCGCAAGGACGGCGGCGTGGCCCGCATGTCCGACCCGAACATGATCGAAGAGATCATCGGCGCGGTCTCCATCCCGGTCATGGCCAAGTCCCGCATCGGTCACTTCGTCGAGGCCCAGGTCCTGCAGTCCCTCGGCGTCGACTACATCGACGAGTCCGAGGTCCTGACCCCGGCCGACGAGGTCAACCACTCCGACAAGTGGGCCTTCACGACCCCCTTCGTCTGTGGCGCCACCAACCTGGGCGAGGCCCTGCGCCGCATCGCCGAGGGCGCGGCCATGATCCGCTCCAAGGGCGAGGCCGGCACCGGCAACGTCGTCGAGGCCGTCCGCCACCTGCGCCAGATCAAGAACGAGATCGCCAAGCTGCGCGGCTTCGACAACAACGAGCTGTTCGCCGCCGCCAAGGAGCTGCGCGCCCCGTACGAGCTCGTCAAGGAGGTCGCCGAGCTCGGCAAGCTGCCGGTCGTGCTGTTCTCCGCCGGTGGCGTCGCCACCCCCGCCGACGCCGCGCTGATGCGCCAGCTCGGTGCCGAGGGCGTCTTCGTCGGTTCCGGCATCTTCAAGTCGGGCGACCCGGCCAAGCGCGCCGCCGCCATCGTGAAGGCCACCACCTTCTACGACGACCCGAAGATCATCGCGGACGCCTCCCGCAACCTGGGCGAGGCCATGGTCGGCATCAACTGCGACACCCTCCCCGAGTCCGAGCGCTACGCCAACCGGGGCTGGTAAGCACCGATGAACCCCTCTCCCGTCATTGGTGTCCTGGCTCTCCAGGGCGACGTACGGGAGCACCTGATCGCCCTGGCCGCGGCTGACGCCGTGGCCAGGCCGGTGAGGCGCCCCGAGGAGCTCGCCGAGGTCGACGGGCTCGTCATCCCCGGTGGCGAGTCCACCACCATCTCCAAGCTGGCCGCGCTCTTCGGCCTCATGGAGCCGCTGCGCGAGCGCATCGCCGCCGGACTGCCGGTCTACGGCACCTGCGCCGGTCTGATCATGCTGGCCGACAAGATCCTCGACCCGCGTTCGGGCCAGGAGACCTTCGGCGGCATCGACATGATCGTCCGCCGCAACGCCTTCGGACGGCAGAACGAGTCGTTCGAGGCGGGCGTGACCGTCACGGGCATCGAGGACGGCCCCGTCGAGGGCGTCTTCATCCGCGCCCCGTGGGTCGAGTCCGTCGGCGCCCAGGTCGAGGTCCTCGCCGAACACGGCGGCCACATCGTCGCCGTACGCCAGGGGAACGCGCTGGCGACCTCGTTCCACCCCGAGCTCACCGGGGATCACCGCATTCACGCCCTGTTCGTCGACATGGTGCGCGCAGCGGGCTGATCCGATCCCGGTAGGATCTCTGGGGTTCGTTCAGAAATGGGTTACGCGAAGGAGACAGGCAGATGTCCGGCCACTCTAAATGGGCTACGACGAAGCACAAGAAGGCCGTGATCGACGCCAAGCGCGGCAAGCTCTTCGCGAAGCTGATCAAGAACATCGAGGTCGCGGCCCGCACCGGCGGTGCCGACCCCGAGGGCAACCCGACGCTGTTCGACGCCATCCAGAAGGCGAAGAAGAGCTCGGTCCCGAACAAGAACATCGACTCCGCGGTGAAGCGCGGCGGCGGCCTCGAGGCCGGCGGCGTCGACTACGACACGATCATGTACGAGGGCTACGGCCCGAACGGTGTCGCGGTGCTCATCGAGTGCCTCACCGACAACCGCAACCGTGCCGCGTCCGACGTGCGTGTCGCCATGACCCGCAACGGCGGCTCCATGGCCGACCCGGGCTCGGTCTCGTACCTGTTCAACCGCAAGGGTGTCGTCGTGCTCCCGAAGGGCGAGCAGACCGAGGACGACGTCCTCGAGGTCGTGCTCGACGCGGGCGCCGAGGAGGTCAACGACCTCGGTGACTCCTTCGAGATCATCAGCGAGTCCACCGACCTGGTCGCGGTCCGTACCGCCCTCCAGGGGGCCGGCATCGACTACGACTCGGCCGAGTCCCAGTTCGTCCCGACCATGCAGGTCGAGCTGGACGAGGAGGGCGCGCGCAAGATGTTCAAGCTGATCGACGCGCTGGAGGACAGCGACGACGTGCAGAACGTCTTCGCCAACTTCGACGTCAGCGACGAGGTCATGGCGAAGGTCGACGCCTGATCGCGGACCTTCCACACAGCGGGGCGACGGGACACACCCCGTCGGCCCGCTGCGTTGTCAGTGCCACCCGATAGCCTGCACAAACAGACTTGCGATCAGGGGAGGGTGCCGTGCGCGTACTCGGGGTGGACCCGGGTCTCACCCGGTGCGGAATCGGCGTCGTCGAGGGCGTCGCCGGACGGCCCCTGACCATGCTCGGCGTCGGCGTGGTGCGGACGCCCGCCGAGGCGGACATCGGTGTGCGGCTGGTCGGCATCGAGCGCGGCATCGAGGAGTGGCTCGACCGCTTCTCACCCGAACTGGTCGCCGTGGAGCGGGTGTTCAGCCAGCACAACGTGCGTACGGTGATGGGCACCGCCCAGGCGAGCGCGGTCGCCATGCTCTGCGCCTCGCGCCGCGGCATCCCCGTCGCCCTGCACACCCCCAGCGAGGTCAAGGCCGCCGTCACCGGCAGCGGACGCGCCGACAAGGCGCAGGTCGGCGCCATGGTGACCCGGCTGCTCCGGCTCTCCGCCCCGCCGAAACCGGCCGACGCCGCCGACGCGCTCGCCCTCGCCATCTGTCACATCTGGCGGGCCCCCGCGCAGAACCGCCTCCAGCAGGCCGTCGCCCAGAACCGTCTCCAGCAGGCGGTCGCCCAGCAGGCGTCCGCAGTGAAAGGCCGAACCCGATGATCGCCTTCGTCAGCGGCCCGGTCGCCGCGCTCGCCCCCACCACCGCCGTGATCGAGGTCGGCGGCGTGGGCATGGCCGTCCAGTGCACGCCCAACACCCTCTCCGCGCTGCGGATCGGCCAGGAGGCCCGGCTCGCCACCTCGCTGGTCGTCCGCGAGGACTCCCTCACCCTGTACGGCTTCGCCGACGACGACGAGCGGCAGGTGTTCGAGCTGCTCCAGACCGCCAGCGGCGTCGGCCCCCGCCTCGCCCAGGCCATGCTCGGCGTGCACAGCCCCGACGCCCTGCGGCTGGCCGTCTCCACCGGCGACGAGAAGGCGCTCACCGCCGTCCCCGGCATCGGCAAGAAGGGCGCGCAGAAGCTCCTTCTCGAACTGAAGGACAAGCTCGGCACCCCGCTCGGCAGCAGCGGCCTCGTCGGCGCCCAGCGCGCCGCCGCCGGCCCCGCCCCGTGGACCGAGCAGCTCTCCGCCGCGCTGATCGGCCTGGGCTACGCGAGCCGCGAGGCGGAGGAGGCCGTCAGCGCCGTCACCCCGCAGGCCGAGGCCGCCCTCGCCGAGACCGGCACCGCCCCCGTACCGCAGCTGCTGCGCGCCGCGCTGCAGACCCTCAACCGGACCCGCTGACCCGCCGGCCCCGCCGACCTGACCCGTACGAACGAGAAGGCATCCACCGTGAACTGGGACGACGACATCACCGCCGAGGCAGCCGAGGCCGAGGCGCGCATCGTCGGCGCCTCCGCCGAAGGGGACGACCAGGCCGTCGAGGCGGCCCTGCGCCCCAAGGACCTCAGCGAGTTCGTCGGCCAGGAGAAGGTCCGCCAGCAGCTCGACCTGGTCCTCAAGGCCGCTCGCCAGCGCGGTGCCACCGCCGACCACGTGCTGCTCTCCGGCGCCCCCGGCCTCGGCAAGACCACCCTGTCGATGATCATCGCGGCCGAGATGGGCGCCCCGATCCGCATCACCTCGGGCCCCGCCATCCAGCACGCCGGCGACCTCGCCGCGATCCTCTCCTCCCTCCAGGAGGGCGAGATCCTCTTCCTCGACGAGATCCACCGGATGTCCCGGCCCGCCGAGGAGATGCTCTACATGGCGATGGAGGACTTCCGCGTCGACGTCATCGTCGGCAAGGGCCCCGGCGCTACCGCCATCCCGCTCGAACTGCCGCCCTTCACCCTGGTCGGCGCCACCACCCGGGCCGGACTCCTGCCGCCCCCGCTGCGCGACCGCTTCGGCTTCACCGGCCACATGGAGTTCTACGACGCGGGCGAGCTCCAGCGGGTGATCCACCGCTCCGCGGGCCTCCTCGACGTCGAGATCGACCCGGCGGGCGCCGCCGAGATCGCGGGCCGCTCCCGCGGCACCCCCCGCATCGCCAACCGCCTGCTGCGCCGCGTCCGCGACTACGCGCAGGTCAAGGCCGACGGAACGATCACCCGCGAGATCTCCGAGGCCGCCCTCAGCGTGTACGAGGTCGACGGCCGCGGCCTCGACCGGCTCGACCGCGCCGTCCTCGAAGCCCTCCTCAAGCTCTTCGGCGGCGGACCGGTCGGTCTTTCCACCCTCGCGGTCGCCGTGGGGGAGGAGCGCGAGACCGTCGAGGAGGTGGCCGAACCCTTCCTCGTACGCGAGGGACTGCTGGCCCGCACGCCCCGTGGCCGGGTCGCCACGCCCGCCGCGTGGGCGCACCTCGGACTCGTTCCGCCGCAGGCAGCGGGCCCGGGCGGCGCGGGAATGGGACAACAGGGGCTCTTCGGGGCGTGACGGTGGCGACACTCGCCCGGACCGGAACCGGGGTGCGATGCTGGACGTTGTTCAGTCGATGCGGACTCGCCTAGACTCCGCCGATGCCGCCCTTTCCGGTCGGCGCGCCCACCCCCGAAGATCAGGCCGCGGGTTCTCCGCGACCATGCGAAGGAATCCCGTCCCGTGAACATCGTGACCCTCCTCCCCTTCATCGTCCTCATCGGGGCCATGTTCCTGATGACCCGCTCCGCCAAGAAGAAGCAGCAGGCGGCGGCGCAGATGCGCGACGAGATGCAGCCCGGCACCGGCGTACGGACGATCGGGGGGATGTACGCCACGGTCAAGGAGATCGGCGACGAGACCGTCCTCCTCGAGGTCGCTCCCGGCGTGCACGCGGTCTACGCCAAGAACGCGATCGGCGCGGTCCTCGATGACGCCGAGTACAACCGCATCGTCCACGGCGACGAGCCGGAGTCGGACACCGACACCGTCGTCCCGGACGACGCCTCCTCGCTCACCGAGACCGCCGAGGCCGAGGCCACGGAGACGGACGCGCCGAAGGCCGACCTGACGAAGAAGTCGGACGCGGCCGAGGACGGCACCGAGGGCCAGAAGGACGGCAAGACCG
Source organism: Streptomyces sp. NPDC037273 (assembly GCF_055603625.1). Lineage (NCBI taxonomy): Bacteria > Bacillati > Actinomycetota > Actinomycetes > Kitasatosporales > Streptomycetaceae > Streptomyces > Streptomyces sp. NPDC037273. Next base: position 30,744 of record NZ_JBVJVO010000023.1, on the reverse strand, counting down.
ACGGCGAGACCGACGCGAAGTAGTCGCGGCCGGGGACCGCGCGCACGCCCACCGGCGAGCGCGGCCCCCGGAACGGTTCCACGTCTGCGGGGGCAGGTCCCCACACACACTTCGTGGCCGCCTCGCGCACACCCGGCGCGGGGCGGTTGGACAGGGAGATACGACAGGTGGCAGCACCGAAGAAGGGCCGAAGGCCGGCGGGGGGACAGAGCCGCCCGGGCCGCGCCCTGGCAATCATCCTGATCGCCATGGTCGCGCTCACCGGCGGCATGTTCTGGTCGGGGCACACCACCCCGCGCCTCGGCATCGACCTCGCCGGCGGTACGTCGATCACGCTCAAGGCCAAGGCAGAGCCCGGCCAGGAGTCGGCGGTCAACGAGACCAACATGAACACGGCGGTCGGCATCATCGAGCGCCGCGTCAACGGTCTGGGTGTCTCCGAGGCCGAGGTCCAGACGCAGGGCCGCGAGAACATCATCGTCAACATCCCTCGCGGGACGAACGAGAAGCAGGCCCGTGAGCAGGTCGGTACCACCGCCCAGCTCTACTTCCGGCCCGTTCTCGCCGTGACGAACGGCGCGCCGCAGGCGGCCCCGAGCGCCACGCCCTCGGGCACCCCCTCGGCCAAGCCCTCGGCCTCCGCCACCGGCTCCACCGCGGGCGAGAAGAAGTCGGCGACCCCGACGGCCACCGCCTCCACCCAGGGCCGCGCGGTCACCGAGGCCCTCAAGGCCCCGAGCCCGACGCCCACCGCGAGCTCCTCCGCGAAGCCGAAGGCCACCGGGACCCCGCAGGCGACCCCGAAGCCCGACGCCGCCACCACGGCGCTGGAGAAGAAGTTCACCGACCTGAACTGCCTCGACCCGAAGCAGCGCAGCGCCGCCGGTCAGGGCGTCAAGGCCGACCAGCCCACCGTCGCGTGCGGCGAGGACGCCCCGGGCGTCTGGTCGAAGTACATCCTCGGCCCGGCCGAGGTCGACGGCCGTGACGTCGACGACGCCAAGGGCGTCCTCGACCAGCAGCGCGGCATGTGGATCGTCACGATGGACTTCACCGACGGCGGTGCGAAGAAGTTCCAGTCGATCACCAGCAAGCTGTCGGCGCAGACCGACCCGCAGAACCGCTTCGCGATCGTCCTGGACGGCGAGGTCGTCTCGGCCCCGTCGGTGCGCCAGACGCTCAGCGCCAGCGCGGAGATCTCCGGCAACTTCAACCAGCAGTCGGCCCAGGACCTCGGCAACATCCTGTCCTACGGCGCCCTGCCCCTGACGTTCGAGACGCAGAGCGTCGACACCGTCACCGCCGCCCTCGGCGGCGACCAGCTGGAGGCGGGCCTCATCGCGGGCGCCATCGGCCTCGCGCTGGTCATCATCTACCTGGTCGCCTACTACCGCGGCCTGTCGCTGATCGCGATCCTGAGCCTCGGCGTCTCGGCGCTCCTCACCTACGTGATCATGGCCCTGCTCGGCCCGGCCATCGGCTTCGCGCTGAACCTGCCGGCCGTCTGTGGCGCCATCGTCGCCATCGGTATCACCGCGGACTCGTTCATCGTGTACTTCGAGCGGATCCGCGACGAGCTCCGCGAGGGCCGCACGCTCCGCCCGGCCGTCGAGCGCGCCTGGCCGCGTGCCCGCCGCACCATCATGGTCTCCGACTTCGTATCGTTCCTGGCCGCGGCCGTGCTCTTCATCGTCACCGTCGGCAAGGTCCAGGGCTTCGCGTTCACGCTCGGCCTGACCACCCTGCTCGACGTCGTCGTGGTGTTCCTCTTCACCAAGCCGGTCATGACGCTCCTGGCCCGGACCAAGTTCTTCGGCAACGGCCACCCGTGGTCCGGTCTCGACCCGAAGCGACTCGGCGCCAAGCCGCCGCTGCGCCGCACCCGCCGTGCCCACGCCCCCGTCGACGCGAAGGAGGCGTGAGATGTCGAAGCTCGGAGATCTCGGCGCCCGGCTCCACCGCGGTGAGGTCGGTTACGACTTCATCGGCAACCGCAAGATCTGGTACGGCCTGTCCATCCTGATCACCATCACCGCCATCGTCGCCCTGGCCGTCCGCGGCCTCAACATGGGCATCGAGTTCCAGGGCGGTGCCGTCTTCACGACCCCGAAGACGGACGTCTCCGTCAGCCAGGCGCAGGAGTACGCGGAAGAGGCCTCCGGCCACGACGCGATCGTCCAGCAGCTCGGCAACGGCTCGCTCCGCATCCAGGTCGGCGGTCTGGACACGGCCAAGTCCGACCAGGTCCGCGCGGAGCTCGCCAAGGACCTGAACGTCCCCGAGGACAAGATCGCGGCGGAGCTCGTCGGCCCCAGCTGGGGTGAGCAGATCGCCACCAAGGCCTGGACCGGCCTGGCGGTCTTCATGATCCTCGTGGTGATCTACCTGGCCATCGCCTTCGAGTGGAGAATGGCGGTCGCGGCACTCGTGGCCCTCATCCACGACCTCACGATCACCGTCGGCATCTACTCGCTGGTCGGCTTCGAGGTCACCGTCGGTACGGTCATCGGTCTGCTGACGATCCTCGGTTACTCGCTGTACGACACGGTCGTGGTCTTCGACTCGCTCAAGGAGCAGACGAAGGACATCACCAAGCAGACCCGCTTCACCTACAGCGAGCTGGCCAACCGCTCGATCAACGGCACCCTGGTCCGTTCGATCAACACCACCGTCGTCGCGCTGCTGCCGGTCGCCGGCCTGCTCTTCATCGGTGGCGGCGTCCTCGGCGCCGGCATGCTGAACGACATCTCGCTGTCGCTGTTCGTGGGTCTCGCCGCCGGCGCGTACTCCTCGATCTTCATCGCCACGCCGCTCGTCGCCGACCTCAAGGAGCGCGAGCCGTCGATCAAGGCCCTGAAGAAGCGCATCCTGGCCAAGCGCGCGAGCGCCGCCGCCAAGGGCGAGGCCGCGGACGAGACGGACGCGCTGTCCGCCGAGACCGCCGTCGTGGGTCCCCGGTCGGGCCGTCGCGGCACCCAGGAGCAGCACGGATGACCGCCGAGGCCCAGGACGTCACCGAGCTCCTGCTCAGCCGCATCCGTGACGTCCCCGACTACCCGAAGCCGGGCGTGCTGTTCAAGGACATCACGCCGCTGCTCGCGGACCCGGTGGCGTTCACGGCGCTGACCGACACCCTCGCCGGGCTGTGCACCGCGCACGGCGCGACGAAGATCGTCGGCCTGGAGGCGCGCGGCTTCATCCTGGCCGCCCCGGTGGCCGTCCGCGCGGGCCTGGGCTTCATCCCGGTCCGCAAGGCCGGCAAGCTCCCCGGGGCCACGCTGAGCCAGGCGTACGAGCTGGAGTACGGCACCGCCGAGATCGAGGTGCACGCCGAGGACCTGGCCGCGGGCGACCGCGTCATGGTGATCGACGACGTCCTCGCCACCGGCGGCACGGCCGAGGCCTCGATCGAGCTCATCCGCCGGGCCGGCGCCGAGGTCGCGGGCGTCGCCGTCCTCATGGAGCTGAGCTTCCTGCCGGGCCGCGCCCGGCTGGAGCCGGCCCTGGGCGGTGCCCCGCTCAAGGCGCTGATCACGGTCTGACGTCAGGGTCCGCCCTGACGGGGGCGCTCCGGGGAATCCCCGGGGCGCCCCTTCGCGTTCTCCGGTACGTGCCCCTCCCGCGCCGCGCTGCCCCTCGGGAAGCCATCCGAAACCCGGGCGCGTGAGCACGGGCACTGTTGGCTCGATACCATGGCCTTTCCGGGCCTGACCGGGGGACCCGGCGACGCACGAGGAGCGCTCTTGCCAGACGAGGCCCAGTCACTCTCCGCCGCGCAGCCCGACCCGAAGGCCGAGAAGGCCGCGACGGGAACCGGCGCGCCCCAGAACAAGCCCGCGGAGACCGGGCCCGCGCCCGAGGCGCCCAAGCCGCCGCCCGCACCGGTCCCGGCCTCGACCGCCCGCCCGGCCCCGGCCGCCCCGGCCCGCTCGGGAGGCTCCTCCAACCGGGTCCGCGCCCGCCTCGCCCGCCTGGGCGTGCAGCGTTCCTCCCCGTACAACCCGGTCCTCGAACCGCTGCTGCGGATCGTCCGCTCCAACGACCCCAAGATCGAGACGGCGACCCTCCGCCAGATCGAGACCGCCTACCAGGTCGCCGAGCGGTGGCACCGCGGCCAGAAGCGCAAGAGCGGCGACCCGTACATCACGCACCCGCTCGCCGTGACGACCATCCTCGCCGAGCTCGGCATGGACCCGGCGACGCTGATGGCCGGCCTGCTGCACGACACGGTCGAGGACACCGAGTACGGCCTGGAGACCCTGCGCCGCGACTTCGGCGACCAGGTCGCGCTGCTCGTCGACGGCGTCACCAAGCTCGACAAGGTCAAGTTCGGCGAGGCCGCCCAGGCCGAGACCGTCCGCAAGATGGTCGTCGCCATGGCCAAGGACCCGCGCGTCCTGGTCATCAAGCTCGCCGACCGCCTGCACAACATGCGCACCATGCGCTACCTCAAGCGGGAGAAGCAGGAGAAGAAGGCCCGCGAGACGCTTGAGATCTACGCGCCCCTGGCCCACCGCCTGGGCATGAACACCATCAAGTGGGAGCTGGAGGACCTCGCCTTCGCGATCCTCTACCCCAAGATGTACGACGAGATCGTCCGGCTCGTCGCCGAGCGCGCCCCCAAGCGGGACGAGTACCTCGCCATAGTGACCGACGAGGTCCAGGCCGACCTGCGCGCCGCCCGGATCAAGGCCACCGTCACCGGTCGGCCGAAGCACTACTACAGCGTCTACCAGAAGATGATCGTCCGCGGCCGTGACTTCGCGGAGATCTACGACCTGGTCGGCATCCGCGTCCTCGTGGACACCGTCCGCGACTGCTACGCGGCCCTCGGCACCGTCCACGCGCGATGGAACCCGGTCCCCGGCCGGTTCAAGGACTACATCGCGATGCCGAAGTTCAACATGTACCAGTCGCTGCACACGACGGTCATCGGACCCAACGGCAAGCCCGTCGAGCTCCAGATCCGCACCTTCGACATGCACCGGCGGGCCGAGTACGGCATCGCCGCGCACTGGAAGTACAAGCAGGAGGCCGTCGCGGGCGCCTCCAAGGTCCGCGCCGACGTGCCCAAGAAGGCCGGCAAGGACGACCACCTCAACGACATGGCGTGGCTGCGTCAGCTCCTCGACTGGCAGAAGGAGACCGAGGACCCCAGCGAGTTCCTGGAGTCCCTGCGCTTCGACCTCTCCCGCAACGAGGTCTTCGTCTTCACCCCCAAGGGCGATGTCATCGCGCTGCCCGCCGGCGCCACCCCGGTCGACTTCTCGTACGCCGTCCACACCGAGGTCGGCCACCGCACCATAGGGGCGCGGGTCAACGGGCGGCTCGTGCCGCTCGAATCGACCCTCGACAACGGCGACCTGGTCGAGGTCTTCACCTCCAAGGCCGCCGGAGCCGGGCCCTCCCGCGACTGGCTCGGCTTCGTCAAGTCCCCGCGCGCCCGGAACAAGATCCGCGCCTGGTTCTCCAAGGAGCGCCGCGACGAGGCCATCGAGCAGGGCAAGGACGCCATCGCGCGGGCCATGCGCAAGCAGAACCTGCCGATCCAGCGCATCCTGACCGGCGACTCCCTCGTCACCCTCGCCCACGAGATGCGCTACACCGACATCTCCTCGCTGTACGCGGCGATCGGCGAGGGCCACGTCACCGCCCAGTCCATCGTGCAGAAGCTGGTGCAGGCGCTCGGCGGCGAGGAGGCCGCCACCGAGGACATCGAGGAGGTCGCACCGCCGGCCCGCGGCCGCTCCAAGCGCCGCTCCAACGCGGACCCCGGCGTCGTCGTGAAGGGCGTCGAGGACGTCTGGGTGAAGCTGGCCCGCTGCTGTACGCCCGTGCCCGGCGACCCGATCATCGGCTTCGTCACCCGGGGCAGTGGCGTATCGGTTCACCGCAGCGACTGCGTCAACGTGGAATCGCTGTCCCGGGAGCCGGAGCGCATCCTGGAGGTCGAGTGGGCCCCGACCCAGTCCTCGGTCTTCCTCGTCGCGATCCAGGTCGAGGCCCTCGACCGGTCCCGGCTGCTCTCCGACGTCACCCGGGTCCTCTCGGACCAGCACGTCAACATCCTGTCGGCGGCCGTCCAGACCTCCCGCGACCGGGTGGCCACCTCCCGCTTCACCTTCGAGATGGGCGACCCGAAGCACCTGGGCCACGTCCTGAAGGCCGTGCGGGGCGTGGAGGGCGTCTACGACGTCTACCGCGTGACCAGCGCCCGGCGCCCGTAGCCGTACGGACGAGGAAGGCCCCCGGCATCGCGCCGGGGGCCTTCCTCGTACCTCTGGGGAGCCGGGGTGTCAGCCGCCGAACTCCTCCAGGCCCTTCAGGGCCTGGTCGAGCAGCGCCTGGCGGCCTTCGAGCTCGCGGGCGAGCTTGTCGGCCTTGGCGTCGTTGCCGGCGGCACGGGCCGCGTCGATCTGCTTGCGCAGCTTCTCGACGGCGTCCTGGAGCTGACCGGTCAGACCCGCGGCACGCGCGCGCGCCTCCGGGTTCGTCCGGCGCCACTCGGCCTCCTCGGCCTCCTGGATCGCCTTCTCCACCGTGTGCATCCGGCCCTCGACCTTCGGGCGGGCGTCACGCGGGACGTGGCCGATGGCCTCCCAGCGCTCGTTGAGGGAGCGGAAGGCCGCGCGGGCCGCCTTCAGGTCCGTCACCGGCACCAGCTTCTCGGCCTCGGTGGCGAGCTCCTCCTTCAGCTTGAGGTTCTCGGTCTGCTCCGCGTCCCGCTCGGCGAAGACCCCGCTCCGCGCCGCGAAGAAGACGTCCTGGGCGCCGCGGAAGCGGTTCCACAGGTCGTCCTCGTGCTCGCGCTGGGCGCGGCCGGCCGCCTTCCACTCCGTCATCAGGTCGCGGTAGCGGGCCGCCGTGGTTCCCCAGTCGGTGGAGTTCGACAGCGACTCCGCCTCGGCGACCAGACGCTCCTTCGCCTTGCGGGCGTCCTCGCGCTGCGCGTCCAGCGAGGCGAAGTGGGCCTTGCGGCGCTTCGAGAACGCCGAGCGGGCGTGCGAGAAGCGGTGCCACAGCTCGTCGTCCGACTTGCGGTCGAGCCGGGGGAGACCCTTCCAGGTGTCCACGAGCGCACGCAGCCGCTCGCCGGCCGAACGCCACTGCTCGCTCTGGGCCAGTTCCTCGGCCTCGGTGACGAGCTTCTCCTTGGCGGTGCGGGCCTCGTCGGTCTGCTTCGCCTTCTGGGCCTTGCGCTCCTCGCGGCGCGAGTCGACCGACTCGACGAGCTTGTCCAGCCGGGCGGCGAGCGCGGCCAGGTCGCCGACGGCGTGGTGCTCGTCGACCTGCTGCCGGATGTGCTCGATCGCCGCGGTGGCGTCCTTCGCCGACAGGTCGGTGGTCCTCACGCGCTTCTCGAGGAGGCCGATCTCGACCACCAGGCCCTCGTACTTGCGCTCGAAGTAGGCCAGGGCCTCCTCAGGGGTGCCGGCCTGCCACGATCCGACGACCTTCTCGCCCTCGGCCGTCCGCACGTACACGGTGCCCGTCTCGTCGACGCGGCCCCACGGGTCGCTGCTCACAGCGCCTCCTCACCATGATGCCGTCGCGGGGTCGTACCCCCCGGGCATCGTCCACAGTTTCCCGGCGGGCCTCGCCCGCCTTCCGCAGCGCGGCCGACGGCCCACGCTGCACAACGCCAATCTAGGCGAACGGCGGCCCGGCTGTCCGCACTCAGCGCGACCGAGATTCCACGGTCGCGCGAGTGCGGACGCCCGGCTCACTTCTTCGCGACGGTCGCCTTCTCGATGGTGACGGCCTTCTTGGGGGCGCCGTCGGTGGCACCGCCCTCGACACCGGCCGCGGCCACGTCCTGGACGGCCTTGAGACCGGCCGCGTCGATCTTGCCGAACGGGGTGTAGCTCGGCGGCAGCTTCGTGTCCTTGTAGACGAGGAAGAACTGCGAGCCGCCGGTGCCCGGCTGCCCGGTGTTGGCCATCGCGACGGTGCCGGCCGGGTAGGTCACCGAGCCGTCCTTGCCCGCCTTGCCCAGCGCGTTCAGGTTCTCGTCCGGGATGGTGTAGCCGGGGCCGCCGGTGCCGTCGCCCTTGGGGTCGCCGCACTGGAGCACGAAGATGCCCTGGGTGGTGAGCCGGTGGCACTTGGTCCCGTCGAAGTACTTCTTGGCGGCGAGGTGCGCGAAGGAGTTCACCGTGCGCGGGGTCTTCGCCGCGTCCATGGTGATCGTGATGGCGCCCGCGTTCGTCTTGAGCGCCATCGCGTACGAAGCCTTCGTGTCCACCGTCAGCTTCGGCTCCGGGCTCTTCTCCTCGGACTGCGAGGGCGTGGGCGCGGCCGTGGTCGGCGAGTCGGCCGCCGTGTTGTCCGAACCCTTGTCGCGGTCGCCCGTCAGCGCCACGGAGGCGTAGACGGCACCGCCCGCGGCCAGTACCACCGCGAGGGAGGCCGCGATGACGGTGTTGCGGCGCTTCGCCTTCCGCCGGTTCTCCTCCCGCCGCTGCTGCTGCCGCGCGTACTTCTCCCTGGCAAGCTGCCGCCGCCGCTGATCGCTGGTGACCACCGGGTCCGCTCCTTGTCGCTCGTCTGTTCCTGTCCTGGCCGGATGTGCCCGTACCGTATACGGGTTGGCTGTGGAAGCGGCACCGCCGGTAGGCTCTGATCTGCCGCATTCCGTGTTTTCCACGACTTCCGCGCCCCCGTGCCGGACGACAACTAAGGACGAACGTGCTGATTGCCGGGTTCCCCGCCGGGGCCTGGGGGACCAATTGCTATCTGGTCGCCCCCGCCGCAGGCGAGGAGTGCGTGATCATCGACCCGGGCCACCAGGCCGCACAGGGTGTCGAGGAGACGCTGAAGAAGCATCGGCTCAAGCCCGTCGCCGTCGTCCTCACCCATGGACACATCGACCACGTCGCCTCCGTCGTCCCGGTGTGCGGCGCCCATGACGTCCCCGCGTGGATCCACCCGTCCGACCGCTACATGATGAGCGACCCGGAGAAGGCCCTCGGCCGCTCCATCGGGATGCCCCTCATGGGCGAGCTGACCGTGGGCGAGCCCGACGACGTGCGCGAGCTCACCGACGGCGCCGAGCTCAAGCTCGCCGGCCTCGACTTCTCCGTCGCCCACGCGCCCGGTCATACCAAGGGGTCGGTGACCTTCAGGATGCCCGAGACCACGGAGATCCCCTCCGTGTTCTTCTCGGGGGACCTGCTGTTCGCCGGCTCCATCGGACGCACCGACCTTCCCGGCGGTGACATGGACGAGATGCTCGCTTCGCTGGCCCGTGTGTGCCTGCCGCTCGACAACTCGACCGTGGTGCTGTCGGGACACGGTCCCCAGACGACCATCGGCCAGGAGCGCGCCACGAACCCCTATCTGCGGGACGTGGCGGCCGGCCTCGGGAGCACGGACGCTCCCCGACGAGGAATGTGACGACTTTCGTGAGCACCTTCAAGGCCCCCAAGGGCACGTACGACCTGATCCCGCCCTACTCCGCCAAGTACCTGGCGGTCCGGGACGCGATCTCCGGACCGCTGCGCAGGTCCGGCTACGGCTACGTCGAGACCCCCGGCTTCGAGGACGTGAACCTCTTCGCCCGCGGCGTCGGCGAGTCCACCGACATCGTCAGCAAGGAGATGTACGCCTTCGAGACCAAGGGCGGCGACAAGCTCGCCCTGCGTCCGGAGGGCACCGCGTCCGTGCTGCGCGCCGCCCTGGAGGCGAACCTCCACAAGCAGGGCAACCTGCCGGTCAAGCTCTGGTACTCCGGCTCGTACTACCGCTACGAGCGCCCGCAGAAGGGCCGCTACCGCCACTTCTCGCAGGTCGGCGCCGAGGCGATCGGTGCCGAGGACCCGGCGCTCGACGCCGAGCTGATCATCCTGGCCGACGAGGCGTACCGCTCGCTCGGCCTGAAGAACTTCCGCATCCTGCTGAACTCGCTCGGCGACAAGGAGTGCCGCCCGGTCTACCGGGAGGCCCTCCAGACCTTCCTGCGCGGCCTCGACCTCGACGAGGAGACGCTGCGCCGGGCCGAGATCAACCCGCTGCGCGTCCTCGACGACAAGCGCGAGGCCGTGCAGAAGCAGCTGACCGAGGCGCCGCTGCTGCGCGACTACCTGTGCGACGCGTGCAAGGCGTACCACGAGGAGGTGCGCGCCCTGATCACCGCGGCGGGCGTCGTCTTCGAAGACGACGCCAAGCTGGTCCGCGGCCTGGACTACTACACCCGCACCACCTTCGAGTTCGTCCACGGCGGTCTCGGCTCGCAGTCGGCGGTCGGCGGCGGCGGCCGCTACGACGGCCTCTCCGAGATGATCGGCGGCCCCGCGCTGCCGTCGGTGGGCTGGGCGCTCGGCGTCGACCGCACGGTCCTCGCCCTGGAGGCGGAGGGCATCGAGCTCGACATCCCCGCCGCCACCAGCGTCTTCGCCGTCGCCATCGGCGAGGAGGCGCGCCGCCTCCTCTTCGGCAAGGTCACCGAGCTGCGCCGGCAGGGCGTCGCCGCCGACTTCTCCTTCGGCGGCAAGGGCCTCAAGGGCGCCATGAAGGACGCCAACCGCTCGGGCGCCCGCCTCGCCGTCGTCGCCGGCGAGCGCGACCTCGCCGAGGGCGTCGTCCAGCTCAAGGACATGGAGTCCGGCGAGCAGCAGGCCGTCCCCGTGGACGGTCTGGTGGACGCGGTACGGGCCAAGCTGGCCTGACGGTCGTACGTACGGAAGGGGGGCCCGGACCGGGAGTCACGGTCCGGGCCCCCCTTCCTTATGCCCAGTGAACGGTGCCGGACGGGGCACGTGTTGCAGAATGACCCTGCCCACAAGGCCCGCGAGCGAGGGAAACAGGCGACATGACGAAGGCAGCGGTGGACGAGACCGCGTCCGGCCGGGACAGCGGCACGATCGGGGCGAGCCGGGCCTTCGCCTGGCTGCTCGTGATCACCGGAGCGGCCGGACTGCTCGCCGCGTGGGTCATCACGATCGACAAGATCAAGCTCCTGGAGGACCCCAACTTCACGCCGGGGTGCAGCCTCAACCCGATCGTCTCCTGCGGCAACATCATGAAGAGCGAGCAGGCCTCGGTCTTCGGCTTCCCCAACCCGATGCTGGGCCTCGTCACCTACGCCATGGTGATCGCCATCGGCGTGGCCCTGCTCGCCGGTGCCCGCTACCGCCGCTGGTACTGGCTCGGCCTCAACGCGGGCACGCTGTTCGGCGTCGGCTTCTGCACCTGGCTGATGTACCAGTCGCTGTACGAGATCAACTCGCTGTGCCTGTGGTGCTGCCTGGCCTGGGTCGCCACCATCGTCATGTTCTGGTACGTGACCTCGCACAACGTCCGCAGCGGTGTCATCCCCGCCCCGCGCGGCCTGCGGACCTTCTTCGACGAGTTCACCTGGGTCCTGCCCGTCCTCCACATCGGGATCATCGGCATGCTGATCCTGACCCGCTGGTGGGACTTCTGGACCAGCTGATCCGGCCGGCTCTGTCAGTGCGCTGACTTAGGCTTCATGACTGTGGAGCCCGACCTCTTTACCGCAGCCGCCGAAGACCGCCAGGAGAAGGACCCGGCCAGCAGTCCGCTGGCCGTCCGGATGCGCCCCCGCACCCTCGACGAGGTGGTGGGCCAGCAGCACCTGCTCAAGCCCGGCTCGCCGCTGCGCCGGCTCGTCGGGGACGGCGACGGCGGCCCCGCCGGCGCCTCCTCCGTGATCCTCTGGGGCCCGCCAGGCATCGGCAAGACCACCCTGGCGTACGTCGTCTCGAAGGCGACCAACAAGCGGTTCGTGGAGCTCTCCGCGATCACCGCGGGCGTCAAGGAGGTCAGGGCCGTCATCGAAGGCGCCCGGCGCGCGTCCGGGGGCTACGGCAAGGAGACCGTCCTCTTCCTCGACGAGATCCACCGCTTCTCGAAGGCGCAGCAGGACTCCCTGCTGCCCGCCGTGGAGAACCGCTGGGTGACGCTGATCGCCGCCACCACGGAGAACCCGTACTTCTCCGTCATCTCCCCGCTGCTGTCCCGCTCGCTGCTCCTCACCCTGGAGCCGCTGACCGACGAGGACCTGCGCGGTCTGATGGCCCGGGCGCTCACCGGCGAGCGGGGGCTCGGCGGCGCCGTGACCCTGCCGGCCGACGCCGAGGCCCACCTCCTGCGGGTCGCCGGCGGCGACGCCCGGCGCGCCCTGACGGCGCTTGAGGCGGCCGCCGGCGCGGCCATCGCCAAGGGCGAGCCGGAGATCACCCTCCAGACCGTCGAGGAGACCGTCGACCGGGCGGCCGTGAAGTACGACCGGGACGGCGACCAGCACTACGACGTGGCCAGCGCCCTGATCAAGTCGATCCGGGGCTCCGACGTGGACGCGGCCCTGCACTACCTGGCCCGGATGATCGAGGCGGGGGAGGACCCGCGCTTCATCGCCCGCCGGCTGATGATCTCCGCCAGCGAGGACATCGGCCTCGCCGACCCGAACGCCCTGCCGATCGCCGTCGCCGCCGCCCAGGCCGTCGCCATGATCGGCTTCCCCGAGGCCGCCCTCACCCTCAGCCACGCCACCATCGCCCTGGCCCTGGCCCCCAAGTCGAACACCGCCACCACCGCCATCGGCGCCGCCCTCGCCGACGTCCGCAACGGCCTGGCGGGCTCCGTCCCGCCCCACCTCCGCGACGGCCACTACAAGGGCGCCGCAAAGCTCGGCCACGCCCAGGGCTACGTCTACCCCCACGACGTCCCCGGCGGCATCGCCGCCCAGCAGTACGCCCCCGACGCCATCCACGGCAAGCAGTACTACGAGCCCACCCGCCACGGCGCCGAGGCGAGATACGCGGACGTGGTGGAGCGCGTGCGCCGGCGCCTGAAGGGCGAGGGCGGCTGAGCGGCCATACCCTCGCCCCATGATCCGTAGAGCCGCCGTCCTGCTCCTGACGGCAGTGACCGCCGTCGCGTGCTCGCCCGGCAAGGGGGCCGAGCTCGCGCCCCTGGTGGCCACGCCCGGCTTCCCGCCCACCGCCGCCCAGGCGCGGGCCCAGCTCGGGGCCCTCAGGGTGGCGTGGGGCGAGAACTGGCAGACGTACGAGCGGACGAAGTTCGGGGACGGCTGGTCCGACGAGACCGACGCCCCGGGCGGGCGCAACGGCTGCGACACCCGGGACGACGTGCTGCGCCGGGACCTGGACGAGGTGCGGCTCGGCGACCGCAACCCGTGCGTGGTCCTCTCCGGCGTCCTGCACGATCCGTACACCGGCAAGGAACTGCCCTACTCGTACCGCAGGGCCTCGCAGATCCAGACCGACCACGTCGTCGCCCTCGCCGCGGCCTGGCGCGCGGGCGCCTGGGCGTGGACGCCCGAGCGGCGCCTCGCGTACGCCAACGACCTCGACGTCCTGCTCGCCACCGACAAGGCGACGAACTACGAGAAGAGCAGCAAGACGCCGGACAAGTGGAAGCCGCCGCGCACGGCGTACTGGTGCGAGTACGGCCGGCGCTGGACCGGGATCAAGACCACGTACGGCCTGACGGTCTCCCCGCCGGAGAAGGCGGCCGTCCTGGACCTCCTGGCCACCTGCGGCTGAGGAGGGGAAAGGGGCCGGTGCGGCGGCGGCCCGGGGAGCCGGTACACTGGTGCGGATTGCTGCGTCCCGTGTCCGGCTTCGGTCGGCGACACCAGAGCGGGACTGTCAGCGGGAGACCCGGCCCTCGGGCGGGGTTTCCAGGAGCGTCGCGCACCTTCGAAGGTGTCGCGGGCCACCCATCACCCCCCGGATTCCCGGGAGCGGCGATGGGTCGTTCGCGTGCTGCACGTATGTGCCCAGACCTGGGAGCGGCTGCCCGCCACGTCCGTCTCGTACGGACCGGACGGGTTTCCCGGGCTGCGGATGCGACCTCCCCTAACCCTGGTGAAGCCGTATTCGTACAGATAGAGAGGTTGGTTCATGCCGAACCAGTCCCGTCCCAAGGTCAAGAAGTCGCGTGCCCTCGGCATCGCGCTGACCCCGAAGGCCGTCAAGTACTTCGAGGCCCGCCCCTACCCGCCGGGCGAGCACGGCCGTGGCCGCAAGCAGAACTCGGACTACAAGGTCCGTCTGCTCGAGAAGCAGCGTCTGCGCGCCCAGTACGACATCAGCGAGCGCCAGATGGCGCGCGCCTACGACCGCGCCAAGAAGGCCGAAGGCAAGACGGGCGAGGCGCTGGTCGTCGAGCTCGAGCGTCGCCTCGACGCCCTGGTCCTGCGTTCGGGCATCGCCCGCACCATCTACCAGGCCCGCCAGATGGTCGTGCACGGTCACATCCAGGTCAACGGTGGCAAGGTCGACAAGCCGTCGTTCCGTGTCCGTCCGGACGACGTCGTCATGGTCCGCGAGCGCAGCCGCACCAAGCCGCTGTTCGAGATGGCCCGTGAGGGTGGCTTCGCCGCCGACGGCGAGACCCCGCGCTACCTGCAGGTCAACCTGAAGGCCCTGGCCTTCCGCCTCGACCGCGACCCGAACCGCAAGGAAATCCCGGTCATCTGCGACGAGCAGCTGGTCGTCGAGTACTACGCCCGCTGATCCGGGCCCCCGGCGCGAGCCGGGGGACGTAGTACCACCCACGCGGTGTTCAGCCCGCCGCTTCCCCGCCCTTACCGGTGGGGGAGCCGGCGGGCTTCCGCGTTCCCGGGACCGCCGCCGCCCTGGCCGTACGGAACGGGCGCGGGGCCACCGGACCGACCGGGCCGCCGATCGCGGGATTCCGCCGGCCGGCGAGCGCGCGTTCCACCGCCGCGTCGAGCGAGAGCGCCTGGCCCTCCCGGAACGCGATGCCGTACGCCTCCGCGCCCAGCGCGGCGTCCGCCTGCTGCTCGCACAGCGCCCGCGGCCCGCCGAAGGTCGCCGAGCCGAACAGCCGGATGCCGACCGTGTCCCACACCGGCACCGTCGCCCCCTGGAGGACCGCCGCCTCCGCCGCGTCGCCCTCGCTCACCGTCACCAGGGCGAGCAGCTCGATCGCCAGGACGAGGCCGACCAGGTCGCGGAAGGTGTGGTTGATCGACACGCACTCGTCGAGCAGCTCCCGCGCCTCCGCGTACGCGCCCCGGGTCCACGCGGAGAACCCCAGGACGTACAGGGCGTAGGCCCGGGTCCACCGCTCGCCGCGCTCCTCGCAGACCTCGCGCACCTCGCGGCAGATCGCGACCGCCCCCTCCAGGTCCTCCTGGAAGGCCCGTGCCATGGCCAGCTCGACCTGGCCCATGAGGACGTTGCTGTTGAGCTCGCCGAGCTCCCGGTAGGAGGCGAGGGCCCGCCCCAGCAGCTCCTCGGCGCGCTGCACGTCGTCCGAGAGCAGCGCCAGACAGCCCATCCGGTGCGTGGCGTACGCCTCCGCCAGCGCGTTCCCCGAGGCCCTGGCCCGCTCACCGCATTCGTGGAGCGCCGCCACCGCCGCCGTGCCGTCGCCCTGCAGGACGGCCACGTATCCGAGCACCCACAGTGCCTTCAGCCGCGCCTCCTCGTGGCCCGAGTCGAGCGCGAGCGCCCGGTCGAGCCAGTGCCGGCCCTCGGAGAGCCGCCCGCAGCCCACCCACGCGAACCACAGCGTGCCCGCCAGGTGCTGGGCGAGGTGCGCGTCCTCGGGGAATTCGAGGCACAGGTCGAGGGCCGCCCGCAGGTTGGGCAGCGCCGCGTCCGTTCGGGCCGCGACCTCGGCCTGGCGGGGGCTGAACCACTCCAGCTCGCACCAGGTGGCGAGCCCCATGTACCAGTCGCGATGCCGCCGCCGCATCCGGTCGGTGTCGCCGAGCGCCGCCAGCCACTCGGCCCCGTACGCGGCGACCGTGTCAAGGAGCCGGTAGGCGGGGCCCGCCGGGCCGTCCTCGCGCGCCACCAGGGACTGCGCGAGCAGGCCCCCGAGCAGATCCAGGATGTGTTCCGGGGGCAGCTCGGGGCCCCCGCACACGTACTCCACCGCCTCCAGGTCGAAGGGTCCGGCGAAGACCGAGAGCCGCGCCCAGAGCAGCCGCTCCTCGGCGGTGCACAGCTCGTGGCTCCAGCCGACAGCCGTCCGCAGCGTCTGATGGCGGGGGAGGGCGCCGCGGGCGCCGTCCGTGAGCAGCCGGAACCGGTCGTGGAGCCGGGCCAGCATCTGTTCGACGGAGAGCAGCGGCAGCCGCCCCGCCGCCAGTTCCAGCGCGAGCGGGATGCCGTCGAGCCGCCGGCACAGCTCCCGCGCGGCCGCCGAAGGACCGGCCGGAAGCGCGGCCTCCGGGGCGGCGGTGGCCGGTACCGGCACCGCGACCGGAACCGGGGCCATCGGGGCGCCCGCCTCCGCCGCCCGCTCGGCGAGCAGCGCCACCGCGTCCGCCTCGCCCATCGGCGCCAGAGTGAACACGGACTCGCCCGCCACCCGCAGCGCCCGCCGTCCCGCCGCGAGGACGGTCAGCCCGGGAGCGTGCGCCAGGAGCTCGCGTACCAGCGGCGCGCAGGTCTCCACCAGGTGCTCGAAGCCGTCGACGACCAGCAGCAGCCGGCGCTCGGCGAGGTGCTCGAGGAGCACCTCGCGCGGGGCGCGCAGGGTGTGGTCGGTGAGGCCGAGCGCCTCCACCAGGGCGTACGCCACCAGGTCCGGGTCGCGCAGCGGCGCGAGATCGGCCAGGCGCACCCCGTCGCCGTAGCGTTTCTGCGCCCCGGCGGCAGCCCGCAGCGCCAGCCGGGTCTTGCCGACCCCGCCGACGCCCACGACCGTCACGAGGCGGGACGTCTCAAGGAGCGCCGCCAGGGCGGCCTGCTCCGCGGCCCGTCCGACGAACCGGTTCAGCTCCGCCGGGAGATTGCTCCGTCGCATGGGACACGGAGCGTACCGATCCGCGCGCTCTCCGTACAATCGGTTCCCTTAACTCCCGCCCCACGAGCGGTAATGCGGTACGGCGGCACAGCCCGGGCGCGATAGGGTCGGGGGACTACTTTTGGCAAGAACCCCACGACAGATCCGACGACACAGAGAGCGGTGCAGAGTGACCGGTGGAGAGGTTGCCGGCATCCTGGTGGCCGTCTTCTGGGCGATCCTCGTCTCCTTCCTCGCCGTGGTGCTGGTGAGGCTGGCGCAGACGCTCAAGGCGACCACCAAGATGGTGGCGGACGTGACCGAGCAGGCCGTCCCGCTGCTGGTCGACGCCTCCGCGACGGTCCGCTCGGCACAGACCCAGCTCGACCGGGTCGACGCCATCGCGTCGGACGTCCAGGAGGTCACCTCCAACGCCTCCGCGCTCTCCTCCACCGTCGCCTCCACCTTCGGCGGCCCGCTCGTCAAGGTGGCCGCGTTCGGCTACGGCGTGCGCAAGGCGCTCGGCCGCGGCGGGGACGGGCCGGACGTGCCGCGGGCCTCCGCGCGACGTACTGTGATCGTCGGCCGTACCGTGCCGTCCTCGAGACGCCGGAAGCAGAAGGGCTGAGCCGCGATGTTCCGCCGCACGTTCTGGTTCACGGCCGGCGCAGCCGCCGGCGTGTGGGCCACCACCAAGGTCAACCGCAAGCTGAAGGCGCTGACCCCCGAGAGCCTCGCGGCCCAGGCGGCGAACAAGGCGATCGAGACCGGCCACCGCCTCAAGGACTTCGCCCTCGACGTGAGGGTGGGCATGCTCCAGCGGGAGGCCGAACTGGGCGAGGCGCTCGGGCTCGACGCACCCGTGGAGCCGGGCACCGCCCAGGACCGGGAGCTTCCGCAGCCCCGCGGCAAGGCCGCGCTCCGCCTCGCCCCGCAACCGACCACGCATTCAATTCCCACGATCTCGTACAACCGGAATGAGGACCACTGATGGAGTCGGCTGAAATCCGCCGCCGCTGGCTGAGCTTCTTCGAGGAGCGCGGGCACACCGTCGTCCCTTCGGCGTCGCTCATCGCGGACGACCCGACTCTGCTGCTCGTCCCGGCCGGCATGGTGCCGTTCAAGCCCTACTTCCTGGGTGAGGTCAAGCCGCCCTTCACGCGCGCGTCCAGCGTGCAGAAGTGCGTGCGCACGCCCGACATCGAGGAAGTCGGCAAGACCACCCGCCACGGCACGTTCTTCCAGATGTGCGGCAACTTCTCCTTCGGCGACTACTTCAAGGAAGGCGCCATCAAGCTCGCCTGGGAGCTGCTGACCACCCCGGTGGAGCACGGCGGCTACGGGCTCGAGCCGGAGAAGCTCTGGATCACCGTCTACCTGGAGGACGACGAGGCCGAGCGCATCTGGCGCGACGTCGTCGGTGTCCCGGCCGAGCGCATCCAGCGCCTCGGCAAGAAGGACAACTACTGGTCGATGGGCGTCCCCGGCCCCTGCGGCCCGTGCTCCGAGATCAACTACGACCGCGGCCCCGAGTTCGGCGTCGAGGGCGGCCCGGCCGTCAACGACGAGCGGTACGTGGAGATCTGGAACCTGGTCTTCATGCAGTACGAGCGCGGCGAGGGCTCGGGCAAGGACGACTTCCCGATCCTCGGCGAGCTGCCGTCGAAGAACATCGACACCGGTCTCGGTCTCGAGCGCCTGGCGATGATCCTCCAGGGCGTCCAGAACATGTACGAGACGGACACCCTCCAGGTCGTCATCGACAAAGCCACCGCCCTCACCGGCGTCGCCTACGGCAAGGCCCACGACAGCGACGTCTCGCTGCGCGTGGTCGCCGACCACATGCGCACCTCCGTCATGCTCATCGGCGACGGCGTCACGCCGGGCAACGAGGGCCGCGGCTACGTGCTCCGCCGCATCATGCGCCGCGCCGTCCGCAACATGCGCCTCCTCGGCGCCACGGGACCGGTCGTGCAGGAGCTCGTCGACACCGTGATCAACACGATGGGCGAGCAGTACCCGGAGCTCGTCACCGACCGCAAGCGCATCGAGACCGTCGCGCTCGCCGAAGAAGCTGCCTTCCTGAAGGCCCTCAAGGGCGGCACGAACATCCTCGACACCGCCGTGACCGAGACCAAGGCCGCCGGCGGCACGGTCCTCGCCGGCGAGAAGGCCTTCCTGCTCCACGACACCTGGGGCTTCCCGATCGACCTCACCCTGGAGATGGCCGCCGAGCAGGGCCTCTCCGTGGACGAGGACGGCTTCCGCCGCCTGATGAAGGAGCAGCGGGACCGCGCCAAGGCCGACGCCAAGGCCAAGAAGACCGGCCACGCCGACATGACCGCGTACCGGGAGATCGCCGACGGCAACGGCGCCACCCAGTTCACCGGTTACACCAACACCGAGGGCGAGACCACCGTCGTCGGCCTCCTGGTCAACGGTGTCTCCTCGCCGGCCGCCACCGAGGGCGACGAGGTCGAGGTCGTCCTTGACCGCACCCCGTTCTACGCCGAGGGCGGCGGCCAGATCGCCGACCAGGGCCGCATCAAGCTGCACAGCGGCGCCGTCATCGAGGTCCGCGACGTCCAGCAGCCGGTCCCGGGTGTCTCCGTGCACAAGGGTTCCGTGCAGGTCGGCGAGGTGACCGTCGGCGCCACCGCGTACGCCTCCATCGACGTCAAGCGCCGCCGGGCCATCGCCCGCGCCCACTCGGCCACCCACCTGACGCACCAGGCGCTGCGCGACGCCCTCGGCCCGACGGCCGCCCAGGCCGGTTCGGAGAACCAGCCCGGCCGCTTCCGCTTCGACTTCGGTTCGCCGAACGCCGTCCCCGGCGCCGTCCTCACCGACGTCGAGCAGAAGATCAACGAGGTCCTCTCGCGCGAGCTGGAGGTCCACGCCGAGGTCATGCCGATCAACGAGGCCAAGCGCCAGGGCGCCATCGCCGAGTTCGGCGAGAAGTACGGCGAGCAGGTCCGCGTCGTCACCATCGGCGACTTCTCCAAGGAGCTGTGCGGCGGCACGCACGTCGGCAACACCGCCCAGCTGGGCCTGGTGAAGCTGCTCGGCGAGTCCTCCATCGGCTCCGGTGTGCGCCGTATCGAGGCCCTCGTCGGCGTCGACGCGTACAACTTCCTGGCTCGCGAGCACACGGTCGTGGCCCAGCTCCAGGAGCTGGTCAAGGGCCGTCCGGAGGAGCTGCCGGAGAAGATCTCCGCGATGCTCGGCAAGCTGAAGGACGCCGAGAAGGAGATCGAGAAGTTCCGTGCGGAGAAGGTCCTCCAGGCCGCCGCCGGTCTCGTCGACTCCGCCCAGGACATCCGCGGCCTCGCCCTCGTCACGGGCAAGGTCCAGGACGGCACCGGCGCCGACGACCTGCGCAAGCTGGTCCTCGACGTGCGCGGGCGCTTCCCGTCCGACCGTCCGGCCGTCGTCGCCCTGTTCACCACGGTCAACGGCAAGCCGCTCACGGTCATCGCCACCAACGAGGCCGCCCGTGAGCGCGGTCTCAAGGCCGGCGAGCTGGTCCGCACGGCCGCCAAGACCCTCGGTGGCGGTGGCGGCGGCAAGCCGGACGTCGCCCAGGGCGGCGGCCAGAACCCGGAGGCCGTCGGCGAGGCCATCGCCGCCGTCGAGCGGCTCGTGGTGGAGACGGCGTGACGATGCGCCGCGGCCGCCGTCTCGCGGTCGACGTCGGGGACGCCCGGATCGGGGTCGCCTCGTGCGACCCCGACGGGGTCCTCGCGACGCCGGTGGAGACCGTGCCGGGACGTGACGTCCCGGCCGCCCACCGGCGGCTCCGCCAGATCGTCGAGGAGTACGAGCCCATCGAGGTCGTGGTGGGTCTGCCCCGCTCGCTCAGCGGGCGGGAGGGTCCCGCCGCCACCAAGGTCCGGGCCTTCGCGCGGGAGATGGCCAAGGGCATCGCCCCGGTGCCGGTCCGTCTCGTCGACGAGCGGATGACCACGGTCACCGCGACCCAGGGCCTGCGGGCCTCGGGTGTGAAGGCCAAGAAGGGGCGGTCCGTCATCGACCAGGCCGCCGCCGTGATCATCCTTCAGAACGCTCTTGAGTCCGAACGGGTATCAGGTAATCCGCCCGGTGAGGGCGTCGAAGTGGTCATCTGATCGCGATACGGTAACGTTCCGCGCGATGCGGCGGTGTTCGAATTGCTGCCGCACTACGTAGAGGCGGATCGTCCGGAAGCCTCGCGGCTGTTTTGGGGATCGATGACTGAGTATGGCCGGGGCCCTGGCTCCGAACCGTGGCACCCCGGGGACCCGCTGTACGGGGACCAGGGGTGGGAGGGTCAGCAGCAGCACTACCCGCAGCCGCAGCAGGCGGACCCGTACGGCCAGGGCCACCAGGGCTATGCGGACCCGTACGGCCAGGCCGCCCAGCAGGCGGGCCAGGGGTACGAGGGCGACCCGTACCAGCAGCAGGCGCAGCAGCAGCACTACCAGCAGCAGCCGCCGCAGGGCTATGTCGACCCGCAGTACCAGCACTACCAGCAGCAGCCGCAGCACCAGCAGCAGACGCACTACCAGCAGGCCCCCCAGGCCGAGCAGCAGTACGGGACGGGGTACCCGGGCGGTTACGACACGCCCGGGAACCTCGGACAGCAGTACGACGGCAACTGGGAGACCGGCCAGGCCGCGATGGCCTACAACGCGCCCCCGGCCGATCCGTACGGCGGTCAGAACCCCGACCTCTACGGCACCCCCGAGGCCTACCCGCCGCCGCAGCCCCCCGGCCGCCGCCGCACCCCGCCGGAGCCGGTCGTCGACTGGGCCCCGGAGGAAGAGGCGCGCCCGGAGCCGGAGGAGGAGCACGCCTTCTTCGCAGGCGAGGCCGAGCGCGACGACGAGTACGACGAGGAGCCCGCCGGCCGGGGCTCCCGCGGCGGCGACCGCGAGCGCCGCAGCAAAGCAAAGAAACGCAAAGGCAAGAACGGCGTCGCCTGCCTGGTCGTCGCCCTCGTCCTCGCCGGCGGCGTCGGCGGCATCGGCTACTTCGGCTACCAGTTCTGGCAGGGCGAGTTCGGCGCCGCCCCCGACTACACGGGCAGCGGCAGCGGCGAGGTCCAGGTCGAGATCCCCAAGTCCGCCGGCGGCTACGAGATCGGCAACATCCTCAAGAAGGCCGGTGTCGTCAAGAGCGTCGACGCCTTCGTCTCCGCGCAGGGCAAGAATCCCCGCGGCCTCTCCATCCAGGCGGGCGTCTACACGCTGAAGAAGGAGATGTCGGCGGAGAGCGCCGTCACGCTGATGCTCAACCCGGCGAGCCAGACCAACTTCGTCATCCCCGAGGGCCGGCGGAACGTCTGGGTGTACGAGCAGATCGACAAGCGTCTCGACCTCAAGCCGGGCACCACCCAGGGCGTCGCGAAGGCGAAGTCGGCCGACCTCGGCCTGCCGGAGTGGGCGAAGAACCACAAGAACGTGAAGGACCCGCTGGAGGGCTTCCTCTTCCCCGCGAGCTACCCGGTCGCCAAGGGCAACAAGCCCGAGGACGTCCTCCGCAAGATGGTGAGCCGCGCCAACCAGGAGTACGGGAAGCTCGACCTGGAGACCAAGGCGCAGACGCTCGGCCTCCAGAGTCCCTGGGAGCTCGTCACGATCGCGAGCCTCGTCCAGGCCGAGGGCGTGTCGCACGACGACTTCCGCAAGATGGCCGAGGTCGTCTACAACCGCCTCAAGCCGTCGAACCCGCAGACCTACGGCGGGCTCGAATTCGACTCGACGTACAACTACATCAAGAACCAGAGCAAGATCGACCTCACCCTGGAAGAGCTGCGGAAGTACGACAACCCGTACAACACGTACTTCGTCAAGGGCCTGCCGCCCGGTCCCATCGGCAACCCCGGTGTCGAGGCGGTGCAGGGCGTGCTCACCCCGACGAGCGACGGCTGGTACTACTTCGTCTCGATCGACGGCAAGACGTCCCAGTTCACCAAGACCAACGCCGAGCACCAGAAGCTGGTCGAAAAGTTCAACGAGTCAAGGAAAAACTGATGCCGGCAGCACGACGAGCGGCGGTCCTCGGATCGCCGATCGCCCACTCGCTCTCCCCGGTCCTGCACCGGGCCGCGTACGCCGAGCTCGGTCTCGACGGCTGGTCGTACGAGCGGTTCGAGGTCGACGAGGCGGCGCTGCCCGGGTTCGTCGGGGAGCTGGACGGAACCTGGGCCGGCCTGTCGCTGACCATGCCGCTCAAGCGGGCGATCATCCCGCTGCTCGACGAGATCAGCGACACGGCCGCCGCCGTGGAGGCCGTCAACACCGTCGTCCTCCGCGAGGACGGGCGGCGGGTCGGCGACAACACCGACATCCCCGGCATGATCGCCGCCCTGCGCGAGCGGGGCGTCGACAAGGTGGAGTCGGCGGCGATCCTCGGAGCCGGCGCCACCGCCTCCTCCGCGCTCGCCGCCCTCGCCCGGATCTGCGCCGGCCCCGTCACCGCGTACGTCCGCAGCGAGGCCCGCGCCGAGGAGATGCGCGGCTGGGGCGAGCGGCTCGGCGTGGACGTCCGTACCGCCGACTGGGAGAGCGCCGCCGAGGCCTTCACGGCCCCGCTGGTCGTCGCGACCACCCCGGCCGGCACCACCAACGCCCTCGCCGCCGCCGTCCCCGAGACCGTCGGCACCCTCTTCGACGTCCTCTACGACCCCTGGCCCACCGCCCTCGCCGCCGCCTGGTACGAGCGCGGCGGCAAGGTCGTCGGCGGCCTCGACCTCCTCGTCCACCAGGCCGTCCTCCAGGTCGAGCAGATCACCGGCCGCGCCCCGGCCCCGCTCGCCGCCATGCGAGCGGCGGGGGAGCAGGCCCTGGCGGCTCGGTAGGCTCCCCCGTACCGAGTCGAGCGGTTCGGCGCGCCCCCGGAGGAGAGCGAGGCCGACCCCCGGAGCGGCGAGGCCGTCCACCGGAGCGAGGCCGACGTCCGATAGATGGACCGGAGGCCGGGTTCGTCCCCCGGACGTGAAAGGATCGGGGGCGGCGGGCCAGGGCCGCGCACCCGGCCGCGCCGATCGCAGTGCCCAGGCGCGAGCATGAGGAGCATCGTTGAGCAGGTTGCGTTGGCTGACCGCTGGGGAGTCCCACGGACCCGCGCTGGTCGCGACGCTGGAGGGTCTTCCCGCCGGCGTCCCGGTCACCACTGAGCTGGTGGCGGACCACCTCGCGCGGCGACGCCTCGGCTATGGACGTGGCGCCCGCATGAAGTTCGAGCAGGACGAGGTGACCTTCCTCGGCGGCGTCCGCCACGGGCTGTCCCTCGGTTCCCCGATCGCCGTCATGGTCGGCAACACCGAGTGGCCCAAGTGGGAGAAGGTCATGTCGGCCGACCCGGTCGACCCGGCGGAGCTCAAGGAGACGGGCCGCAACGCCGCCCTGACCCGGCCGCGCCCCGGCCACGCCGACCTCGCCGGCATGCAGAAGTACGGCTTCGACGAGGCCCGGCCGATCCTGGAGCGCGCCAGCGCCCGGGAGACCGCCGCCCGGGTCGCCCTCGGCGCCGTCGCCCGGTCCTTCATCAAGGAGGCCGCGGGCATCGAGATCGTCTCGCACGTCGTCGAACTGGCCGCCGCCAAGGCGCCCTACGGCGTCTACCCGACCCCCGCCGACGTCGAGAAGCTCGACGCCGACCCGGTCCGCTGCCTCGACGCCGACGCGTCGAAGGCGATGGTCGCCGAGATCGACCAGGCCCACAAGGACGGCGACACCCTCGGCGGCGTCGTCGAGGTCCTCGCGTACGGCGTGCCCGTCGGCCTCGGCTCGCACGTCCACTGGGACCGGCGGCTCGACGCCCGCCTGGCCGCCGCCCTCATGGGCATCCAGGCCATCAAGGGCGTCGAGGTCGGCGACGGCTTCGACCTGGCCCGCGTGCCCGGCTCGCAGGCCCACGACGAGATCGTCCGCACCGAGGACGGCATCAAGCGCACCTCCGGCCGCTCCGGCGGCACCGAGGGCGGCCTGACCACCGGCGAGCTGCTGCGCGTCCGCGCCGCGATGAAGCCGATCGCGACCGTCCCGCGCGCCCTCGCCACCATCGACGTCGCCACCGGCGAGGCCGCGGCCGCCCACCACCAGCGCTCCGACGTGTGCGCCGTCCCCGCCGCCGGCATCGTCGCCGAGGCCATGGTCGCGCTCGTCCTCGCCGACGCCGTCGTCGAGAAGTTCGGCGGCGACAGCGTCCCCGAGACCCGCCGCAACGTGCGGTCGTACCTCGACAACCTGCACATCCGGTGACCGGGGGTCCCCTGGTCGTCCTCGTCGGGCCCATGGGCTCCGGCAAGTCCACGGTGGGCGCGCTCCTGGCCGAACGGCTCGGCGCGCCCTACCGGGACACGGACGCCGACATCGTCGCCGCCGAGGGACGCGAGATCTCCGACATCTTCGTCGAGGACGGCGAGGAGCACTTCCGCGCCCTGGAGCGGGCCGCGGTCGCCACCGCCGTCGCCGAGCACGAGGGCGTGCTCTCCCTCGGCGGCGGAGCGATCCTCGACGACAGCACCCGCGCCCTGCTCGCGGGGCTGCCCGTCGCGTACCTCTCGATGGACGTCGAGGAGGCGGTCCGCCGCGTCGGCCTCAACACCGCGCGGCCGCTGCTCGCCGTCAACCCGCGCCGCCAGTGGCGCGAGCTGATGGACGCACGCCGCCACCTGTACACCGAAGTAGCCCGGGCGGTCGTCGCCACCGACGACCGCACCCCCCAGGAGGTCGCGGACGCGGTCCTCTCGGCACTGGACCTGAAGAAGGACGCATGACCGACCAGGAAACCACCCGCATCCACGTCGCGGGCAGCGCGGGCACGGATCCGTACGAGGTGCTGGTCGGCCGGCAGCTGCTCGGCGAGCTCCCCGCGCTGATCGGCACCCAGGCCAAGCGGGTCGCCGTGATCCACCCGGAGGCGCTCGCCGACACCGGCGAGGCGCTCCGCGCCGACCTCGCCGAGCAGGGCTACGAGGCCGTCGCCATCCAGGTGCCCAACGCCGAGGAGGCGAAGACCGCCGAGGTCGCCGCCTACTGCTGGAAGGCGCTCGGCCAGACCGGCTTCACCCGCAGCGACGTCGTCATCGGCGTCGGCGGCGGCGCCACCACCGACCTCGCCGGCTTCGTCGCCGCGACCTGGCTGCGGGGCGTCCGCTGGATCGCCGTACCGACCACCGTCCTCGCGATGGTCGACGCGGCCGTCGGCGGCAAGACCGGCATCAACACCGCCGAGGGCAAGAACCTCGTCGGCTCCTTCCACCCGCCGGCCGGGGTGCTCTGCGACCTCGCCGCCCTCGACTCGCTGCCGGTGCACGACTACGTCAGCGGTCTCGCCGAGATCATCAAGGCCGGCTTCATCGTCGACCCGGTGATCCTCGACCTCATCGAGGAGGACCCGCAGGCGGCCCGTACGCCGGCCGGTCCGCACACCGCCGAGCTGCTCGTCCGCTCGATCAAGGTCAAGGCCGAGGTCGTCTCCGGCGACCTCAAGGAGGCCGGCCGCCGCGAGATCCTCAACTACGGCCACACCCTCGCCCACGCCATCGAGAAGAACGAGCGGTACAAGTGGCGCCACGGCGCCGCCGTCTCCGTCGGCATGGTCTTCGCCGCCGAGCTCGGCCGGCTCGCCGGGCGGCTCGACGACGCCACCGCCGACCGCCACCGCTCGATCCTGGAGTCCGTCGGTCTGCCGCTCACCTACCGCGGCGACCAGTGGCCCAAGCTCCTGGAGACCATGCGGGTCGACAAGAAGTCCCGCGGCGACCTGCTCCGCTTCATCGTGCTCGACGGGATCGGCAAGCCGACCGTCCTCGAAGGCCCGGACCCGGCCGTCCTGATCGCGGCGTACGGAGAGGTGTCGGCGTGAGCGGGACGCGTCCGGTCCTGGTGCTGAACGGCCCCAACCTGGGCCGTCTCGGCTCCCGGGAGCCCGACATCTACGGGGCCACCTCGTACAAGGGGCTCGTCGAGTCCTGCCGGACGCTCGGCGCGGAGCTCGGCTTCGACGTCGACGTGCGGGAGACCAACGACGAGGGCGAGATGATCCGCTGGCTCCACGAGGCCGCGGACGGCTCGATCCCGGTGGTGATCAACCCCGGCGCGTTCACGCACTACTCGTACGGGATGCGGGACGCGGCCGCCCAGCGGACCGCGCCCCTGATCGAGGTGCACATCTCGAACCCGTACGCGCGGGAGGAGTTCCGGCACACCTCGGTCGTCGCGGCCGTGGCGACCGGGACGGTGGCCGGCTTCGGCATCGGTTCCTACCGGCTCGCCCTGCGGGCGCTCGCCGAGGAACTCGCCGGCTGACGGGGCACCAGAGGACGTCCCCGGCCGTTGCCCATGTGGGGGCCGGGGACGGTAACGTTCCGGCGTCCACGGATACCAGAGGCCGACAGGCGTACGAGACGGAGTGGCACCGGATGCAGCACGCAGTGGGGGGTCCGCTGCCACCGCCCGAACGGCCGGGGCAGACACCCGACCCCGGCACCCTTCCGGGCCCGGCGGCGGACAGCACCGCCCCCGGCCCGCTTCCCCCCGTCCCCCCGACACCGCCGCGCGGCACCCCTTACCCGGGCTACCCGGCGGGTACGGCTCCGTCGGGCGGGGCCGTACCCGCCGGTCAGCCACCGGCTGGGGCCGTACCCGCCGGTCCGCCGCCGGCTGGGGCCGTGCCCGCCGGGACGCCGCCGATAGCCGGCCCGCCGCCTGTCGCCGGGCCGCCCGTCGGTCCTCCGGCGGGCGCGCCCCGGCTCGGGGTGCACCGGACCGTTCAGGCGGCGGCTCCGCGGCACCCGCAGGCGCCGGCGCCGCACGGGACGCCCGGGGGAGCGGCGTGGGGCGGAGCCGTACCGCAGCGGCCGGCGGCCACGCCGTATCCGGGTGCGCCGCAGCCGCGGGTGGACCCGACCGGGCACGTGTCGCTGCCGCCGGTGGGCGCGCCGCAGGCGCCCGGTGGGGAGCACGCCGGCGGGACGGGAACGGCCACGCTCGCCGTGCTGCTCATCGGGCCCGCGGGGGCCGGGAAGACGACCGTCGCGCGGCACTGGGCGCAGCGGCGGCGGGTGCCCACCGCGCACATCAGCCTCGACGACGTGCGCGAGTGGGTGTGCTCGGGGTTCGCCGACCCGCAGTCGGGGTGGAACGAGCACTCCGAGGCGCAGTACCGCCTCGCCCGCCGCACCTGTGGCTTCGCCGCGCGGAACTTCCTCGCCAACGGGATCTCGTGCATCGTCGACGACGCGGTCTTCCCCGACCGGCCCGTCGTCGGCCTCGGCGGCTGGAAGCGGCACGTCGGCCCCGGCCTGCTGCCGGTGGTCCTGCTGCCGGGCCTGGAGATCGTGCTGGAGCGGAACGCCGAGCGCAGCGGCAACCGGCGGCTCTCCGACGAGGAGGTCGCCGCCATCCACGGCCGGATGGCCGGCTGGTACGGCTCCGGGCTGCCGATCATCGACAACTCCACGTACGACGTCGAGACCACCGCCCGGGTCCTCGACGACGTCCTCGCCCGCGCGATCGCGAGTCCGCCCACCTGGTGACCCGGGGCGGGCGGCTCCCGCCCGGTCGGCCGCGCAGAACAGGCCGCCTCGGCACACTCCTCGTACGCTCGGAGCATGTCAGAGGTGTATGCGGACCGCCGGGTGCGGCTGCGCGACCGCTGCGCGGCCGCGGGCAGCGCGGCGGCCCTGGTCTCCCGCCCCGCCAACGTCCGCTATCTCGCGGGTGGTTCGCCGCCCGGC
Source organism: Streptomyces sp. NPDC037273 (assembly GCF_055603625.1). Lineage (NCBI taxonomy): Bacteria > Bacillati > Actinomycetota > Actinomycetes > Kitasatosporales > Streptomycetaceae > Streptomyces > Streptomyces sp. NPDC037273. Next base: position 2,264 of record NZ_JBVJVO010000023.1, on the reverse strand, counting down.
GCCGTGCTGTTCGTCGGCCCGGAGCCGGACGCGGACGTCCTGCTCTGTCCCGTCGCGCCCGGTGGCGAACCGGCCGACGGGCGGCTCGACGAGCTGCTGAGACAGCAGGTCCTGCCCGCCGGCGGCGGTGATCCGGCGGTCGCGGCCGTCGACCTGGCCCGCCGGGCCGGCGCCGACGCGCTCGCCGTCGAGGAGCACGACCTGACGGTGGCCCGGCACCGGGCCATGGGCTCGGTCGCGCCCGGACTCCACCTCGCCGACCTCGCGTGCGCCGTGGAGCAGCTCAGGATCGTCAAGGACGAGGACGAGATCGCCTGTCTGCGGATCGCCGCCGAGATCGCCGACCAGGCGCTCGGCGAGCTCCTGGAGTCGATCCTGGTGGGACGGACCGAGCGCCACCTCGCCCTGGAGCTGGAGCGGCGGCTCGTCGACCACGGCGCCGACGGGGCGGCCTTCCCCACCTCGGTGGCGACCGGCCCGCACTCCGGGCGCCGTGGCCACCGGCCGACCGACCGCCGGGTCGAGGAAGGGGATTTCCTCTCCGTCTGCCTCGGCGCCGACTACCGCGGCTACCGGTGCGAGATCGGCCGCACCTTCGTGATCGGCACCACCCCCGCCGACTGGCAGATCGAGCTGTACGAGCTCGTCTTCGCCGCTCAGCGGGCCGGACGGGAATCCCTGGCGCCGGGCGCGGAGTACCGGGACGTGGACCGGGCGGCCCGGCAGATCCTGGACGCGGCGGGCCACGCGGAGGCCTCGGTACCGCTCACCGGGCACGGCGTCGGGCTCGAAATCGACGAGGACCCGCAGCTCTCACCTTCGGCCATGGGTAAACTGGACGCTTGCGTGCCGGTCACCGTCGAACCGGGGGTCCACCTCCCGGGCCGGGGCGGAGTCCGGATCGATGACACGCTCGTCGTACGCCAGGAGGCGGACGGCGGACCCGAGCTACTCACCATCACGACCAAGGAGCTGCTCGCGCTGTAAGGCGCGTACGCCTCCTCGGTCACGTCAGTCCAGGAGATTCCGCAACCGTGGCTTCCACGAACGACCTCAAGAACGGCATGGTGCTCAAGCTCGACGGGGGCCAGCTCTGGTCCGTCGTCGAGTTCCAGCACGTCAAGCCCGGCAAGGGCCCGGCCTTCGTGCGCACCAAGCTCAAGAACGTGCTGTCCGGCAAGGTCGTCGACAAGACCTTCAACGCGGGCGTCAAGGTCGAGACGGCCACCATCGACCGCCGCGACATGCAGTTCTCCTACATGGACGGCGACTACTTCGTCTTCATGGACATGGAGACCTACGACCAGCTGCACGTCGACCGCAAGGCCGTCGGCGACGCCGCCAACTTCCTGATCGAGGGCTTCGAGGCCTCGGTCGCGCAGCACGAGGGCGAGGTGCTCTACGTCGAGCTGCCGGCCGCCGTCACGCTGACCATCCAGCACACCGACCCGGGTGTCCAGGGCGACCGCTCCACCGGTGGCACCAAGCCCGCCACGCTGGAGACCGGCCACGAGATCCAGGTCCCGCTCTTCGTCACCACCGGTGAGAAGGTCAAGGTCGACACGCGCGACAGCAGCTACCTCGGCCGGGTGAACAGCTAACCGTGGCCGCTCGGAGCAAGGCGCGCAAGCGCGCCTTCCAGATCCTCTTCGAGGCCGATCAGCGTGACGCCTCCGTCCAGGAGGTCCTCGCGGACCAGGTCCGCCTCGCGCGGTCCGACGACCGGCAGCCGCCGGTCAGCGACTTCACCATGCAGCTGGTCGAGGGGTACGCGGCCCAGGTCGCGCGCATCGACGAGCTGATCGCCACCTACGCGGTGGACTGGGACCTCGACCGGATGCCGGTCGCCGACCGGAACATCGTGCGCCTCGGCGCGTACGAGCTGATCTGGGAGGACGGCACGCCGGACGCGGTCGCGATCGACGAGGCCGTACAGCTCGCCAAGGAGTTCTCCACGGACGAGTCGCCGAAGTTCGTCAACGGCATCCTGGCGCGCTTCAGCGACCTGAAGTCCAGGATCCGCCGGGACCTGGACGCCTGAGTCCCCCGCATCCGTGGCTCCGGTCAGGAGCCACGGATACGCCGAAGGGGCCCGCAGCACCTCTGCCGCGGGCCCCTTCGGCGTATCCGGAGGCCTGTGTCCCGCTCGCTCGTGGGCCGGGAGACGCAGCGGGGCCGGGGGGGGGGGGGGGGGGGGGGGGGGGGGGGGGGGGGGGGGGGGGTGTGTGTGGGGGGGGGGGGGGGGGTCTTGCTGGTGGTAAGGT
>NZ_JBVJVO010000022.1:93337-97798 GCF_055603625.1 Streptomyces sp. NPDC037273 | reverse complement strand
ACGCCCGGTTACATTCCGAACCCGGAAGCTAAGCCTTTCAGCGCCGATGGTACTGCAGGGGGGACCCTGTGGGAGAGTAGGACGCCGCCGAACAACCCGCCCTTTTAGCTCAGTCGGTAGAGCGTCTCCATGGTAAGGAGAAGGTCAACGGTTCGATTCCGTTAAAGGGCTCCAGAGAAAAGGCCCCCGCCATCAGGCGGGGGCCTTTTTGCGTTGTACCGGAGTTGTGCCGAAGTGGTGCCGATGGAGGGGGCCGGCGTCCCCCTTTCGGGGGATCGCCGGGGGGATCGTCAGCGGGGGTCGGGCTCGCGGAGGCGCATGGCGAGGATGGCCATGTCGTCGGAGGCGGGGGCCTGGGCGAAGCGTTCGACCGCGCGGAGGATGCGGGAGGCGACGGCGCCGGCGGTGAGGCCCGTACAGGTCTTGAGGACTTCGGCAAGGCCGTCGTCGCCGAGCATGCGGGTGCCTTCGCGGCGTTCCGTGACGCCGTCGGTGACGCAGAGGAGGACGTCGCCGGGGTCGAGGGTGATGGTCTGCTCGTACAGCTCCAGGTCCTCCATGACGCCGAGGAGGGGCTGGGGCTCCGCCGCGGGCTGGACCGTGCCGTCCGGGCGGAGGCGCAGGGGGAGCGGGTGGCCTGCGCAGACGACCTTGAGGATGGCGGAGCCGTCCGACTGCGGGCGCATCTCGCCGTAGAGGAGGGTGAGGAAGCGGCTGCGGTCGCCCTCGTCGAGGATCGCCGCGTTGAGCCGTTCCAGGACGGCGGGGCCGCCGAAGCCCTCGCGGGCCAGGAGACGCAGGGCGTGGCGGGCGAGGCCGGTGACGGCCGCGGCCTGGGGACCCGTACCGCAGACGTCGCCGATGGCGAAGCCGTACGCGCCGTCGCGGATGGGGAAGAGGTCGTAGAAGTCGCCGCCGACCTCGTTGCCCTCGCCGGCGGCCCGGTAGATGACGTCGACCTCGACGCCGGGGATCTCGGGGAGGCCGGGCGGGAGGAGGCTGCGCTGGAGGGACTGGCTGATGGCCACGCGCTCCGAGTAGAGGCGGGCGTTGTCCAGGGCGAGGGCGGCCCGGCGCGAGAGGTCCTCGGCGAGCTCCAGGATCTCCTGGCGGAAGTGGTCCTCCGAGGGGCGGCCGAGCGTCAGCATGCCGATCACCCGGTTGCGGGCGACCAGGGGCAGGACGACGGTCTCGCCGGCGACCGTGCCGGCGGTGGCCAGCGTGGTGTCGATGCCGGAGGAGAGCGGGCTCGTCGGATAGTCGAGGGCGCGGACCGAGGCGGTGAGCGCGGCGCGGTGGGCCGCGTCGGCCGGGGCGGTCCAGACGCGGGCGCCGAGGGTGGGCACCGGGTCGGGCGGTGCGATGGAGGAGAGCAGGTCCTTGAGGCCGTCGATGCGGTCCTCGTCCTCGTGGAGCACGTAGGAGAGGTACGGATCGGAGGACTGGTCGGCGATCGTGTAGACCGCGCACCAGGTGGCGAGGGTGGGGACCGTCATCTGGGCCATCAGGGCCAGGGTCTGGTCGCGGTCGAGGGTGCCGGCCAGGAGGTCGGAGGCCTCGACGAGGAAGCTGAGGGAGCCGCGGCGCAGGCGTTCGAGTTCGCCGAGGCGGGCGGATTCGACGGCGAGGGCGATGCGGTCGGCGGCGAACTGGAGGCGCAGGGCCTCTTCGTTGGAGTAGCGGTTCGCGGCTTCGGCGGCGACGCCGAGGGAGCCGGTGAGCCGGCCTTCGACCTTGAGGGGGACGGTGACGACCGCGCGCATGCCGGTGCCTTCGAGGAGCGGTACGGCTCCGGGGACGGCGGCCAGGTCCTCGTGGACGGCGGGCATGCGGGCGGAGCCGTAGCGGCTGGCGCCGGTCTCGACGGGGACGCGGGCGAAGCGCTGGCGGGCGGCGGGGAGGCCGGTGGTCGCGCGGACTTCGAGTTCGGTCTCGTCGTCGGTGGCGAGGAGGAGGAAGGCGGCGTCGCCGTCGAGCATGTCGCGGGCGCGTTCGACCGTGCGCTGGAGGAGGCCGTCGAGGTCGTCGGGGGCCGGGGAGCCGATGAAGACCTCGAAGGGGTCGGCGGCGCGGTTCTCGGAGCCCGGTTCGGCGGCGGGGCGCTGGGGGGTCTGGAGGACGGCCCGCTCGTGCTCGCGGACCAGGAGGCAGACGGTGGAGGGTTCGCCCTGGGCGTCGCGGACGCGGAGGTGCGAGGAGTAGACGGGGATGACGCGGCCGTCGGCGCAGCGGATGCCGTAGCTGCCCTCCCAGCGGGAGAGGCGGAGGGCCTCGGCGAGGCCGGTGCCGATGCCGGGGGTGTGGGGCCAGGCGGCGAGGTCGCCGAGGGGTTTGCCGATGACCTGCTCGGAGCCGTATCCGAAGAGTTCCTCGGCGTCCTCGTTCCAGGCGGTGACGGAGCCGGCGTCGTCGATCTGGACGACGGCCACGCGGACGCGGCTGTCGGCGACGGGGAGGAGGGCGTCGGGGAGCACGGGGCCCGCGGAGCGGGTGCCGACCGGGCGCTGGGCGAGGTCGAGGTGGAACCAGACGTGCTTGCGGGTGGGGGAGTAGTCGACGCCCCAGCGGTGGGCGAGGGCGGCGCAGAGCAGCAGGCCGCGGCCGTTCTCGCGGTCGGGGTTGCCGAGGGTGCGGCCGCTCTGGACGGGGATCTCGCGCTCGGGGTAGCGGTCGGCGACCTCGACGCGGATGCTGTCGTCGGAGCGGAGGCAGAGGACGTCCGCCGCGGTGCCGGCGTGGATGACGGCGTTGGTGACGAGCTCGCTGGTGAGGACGACGGCGTCGTCGACGAGCTCGGGATGTCCCCAGCCTTGGAGGGTGTCCCTGACGAACGCGCGGGCGGCCGCGACGGACCGCCCGACGGGCTCGAAGCTGGCAGTCGCCCGCGCGGTGATCACAGCACTCCTCGTACGCGTCTCGACGCCCGGCTCTGCCATGCTCGGTCTGTCCCTCCCGCTGCCCGGTGGTCGTGCGCGCACCACACCGCCCCCGCCGGGCGGACCGGGGCGGCTGGACAGCCGGAAGCCAGGTTACTTACCTTCACTGTCCGAGCGGATGCCGGTCACCGTTGATTCCGTCCCCCGGGGGTAGGGACGCGGTGCGAAGCTGCCGAACTGTTATCGCCTGGTTCGGTGGCGGTGAAACACTGGGCAGGCTACCGGCGAGAGCCGGAGCGGTACGGTCGACCCCTTTCGGGAGGGACACGGTGGAGTCTGGCACGGCGGCGCGGCGCGGCGGAGGCAGTGGCACGCGCGCGAGGGGCGGGCGTTCCCGTGGGGGGACGGTGCAGGTGGACGCGGCGGCGCTGGAGCGGTTGCTGGCCGCGCTGGTGTCGATGCGGGACGGGAACTTCCGTAAGCGTCTGACGGCGTCCGGCGACGGAGTCATGGCGGAGATCTCCGCCGTGTTCAACGAGGTCGCCGACCGGCAGATGCACGTGACGGGGGAGTTGTCCCGGGTCCGGCGGGTGGTCGGGCGCGAGGGCAAGCTGTCCGAGCGTCTGGAGGCGGGGGCCAGTGAGGGGGCGTGGGCGGCGGCGATCGAGGCCGCGAACGCGCTCGTCGACGATCTGGCCCGGCCGGTGTCCGAGGTGGGGCGGGTCCTTTCGGCGGTGGCCGAGGGTGATCTGGACCAGCGGATGGACCTGCGTTCGGAGGGTGCCGACGGGACGGTGCGGCCGCTGCGCGGTGAGTTCCTGAAGGTCGCGCGTACCGCGAACAACCTGGTCGACCAGTTGTCGGTGTTCGCCTCCGAGGTGACGAGGGTCGCCGTCGAGGTGGGTACGGACGGCAAGCTGGGCGGGCAGGCGCAGGTGCGGGGAGTGTCCGGTTCGTGGAAGGACCTCACGGACTCGGTCAACACGATGGCGAACCGGCTGACGGCCCAGGTGCGGGACATCGCGCTGGTGACGACGGCGGTCGCGGACGGCGATCTGTCGCAGAAGGTCACGGCGAACGTGGCCGGCGAGATGCTGGAGCTGAAGAACACCGTCAACCGGATGGTGGACCAGCTGTCGTCGTTCTCCTCCGAGGTGACCCGGGTCGCGCGTGAGGTGGGTACGGAGGGCGAGCTCGGCGGCCAGGCCGAGGTGGCCGGGGTGGCGGGTGTCTGGAAGGACCTCACCGATTCCGTCAACACGATGGCGGGCAACCTCACCAATCAGGTGAGAGGGATCGCGGAGGTGACGACCGCGGTCGCCAACGGCGATCTGTCGCAGAAGGTACGGGTCTCCGCGCGCGGTGAGATCGCGCAGCTGGCGGACACGATCAACCAGATGACCGAGACGCTGCGGACGTTCGCCGACGAGGTGACCCGGGTGTCCGGCGAGGTCGGCGCGCAGGGTCTGCTCGGCGGTCAGGCGCAGGTGCCGGGTGCTGCGGGGACCTGGAAGGACCTCACGGACTCGGTCAACACGGTCTTCCGGAACATCACCACGCAGGTGCGGGACATCGCGCAGGTGAC
>NZ_JBVJVO010000022.1:0-93239 GCF_055603625.1 Streptomyces sp. NPDC037273 | reverse complement strand
ACGACGGCGGTGGCCAACGGTGACCTGTCGCAGAAGGTCACGGTCGACGTGGCCGGCGAGATGCTGGAGCTGAAGAACACCGTCAACACGATGGTGGACCAGCTGTCGGCCTTCGGTTCCGAGGTGACCCGGGTGGCCCGGGAGGTCGGCGTCGAGGGTCTGCTCGGCGGTCAGGCCGAGGTGCCGGGTGCGGCGGGGACGTGGAAGGACCTCACCGACTCGGTGAACACGGCCTTCCGGAACCTGACCGGTCAGGTGCGGGACATCGCGCAGGTGACGACGGCGGTGGCCAACGGTGACCTGTCGCAGAAGGTCACGGTCGACGTGGCCGGCGAGATGCTGGAGCTGAAGAACACCGTCAACACGATGGTGTCGCAGCTGTCGTCGTTCGCGGACCAGGTCACGCGGATGGCCCGGGACGTGGGCACGGAGGGCCGGCTCGGCGGTCAGGCGCGGGTGGACGGTGTCTCGGGCCGCTGGCGCGAGCTCACCGACTCCGTGAACTTCATGGCCGGCAACCTGACGTCGCAGGTGCGGCAGATCGCGCAGGTGACGACCGCGGTGGCCCGTGGTGACCTGTCGCAGAAGATCGACGTGGACGCGCGCGGCGAGATCCTGGAGCTGAAGAACACCATCAACACGATGGTCGACCAGCTGTCCGCGTTCGCGGACCAGGTGACCCGGGTGGCCCGCGAGGTGGGTACGGACGGGAGGCTCGGCGGTCAGGCGCAGGTGCCCGGTGTGGCCGGTGTGTGGCGTGATCTGACCGACTCGGTGAACGGCATGGCCGGCAACCTGACGACTCAGGTGCGCAACATCGCCCAGGTCGCCACGGCGGTGGCCCGCGGTGACCTGTCGCAGAAGATCGACGTGGACGCGCGCGGCGAGATCCTGGAGCTGAAGAACACCCTCAACACGATGGTGGACCAGCTCTCGAACTTCGCCGAGCAGGTGACCCGGGTGGCCCGCGAGGTGGGCACCGAGGGCATCCTCGGCGGTCAGGCCGAGGTGCAGGGGGTCTCCGGCACCTGGAAGGACCTCACCCAGTCGGTGAACTTCATGGCGAACAACCTCACCATCCAGGTGCGGAACATCGCCGAGGTCACCACCGCGGTCGCCATGGGCGACCTGTCGAAGAAGATCACGGTCGACGCCCGGGGCGAGATCCTGGAACTGGTCACGACCGTCAACACGATGGTCGACCAGCTGTCGAACTTCGCCGACGAGGTCACGCGCGTTGCCCGCGAGGTGGGTACGGAGGGCATCCTCGGCGGCCAGGCACGCGTGCGCGGGGTCACCGGTACGTGGAAGGACCTCAGCGACAACGTCAACCTGATGGCCAACAACCTGACCAACCAGGTGCGGAACATCTCCCGGGTCTCGGCGGCCGTCGCCAACGGCGACCTGACGAAGAAGGTGACGGTCGAGGCGCGGGGCGAGGTCGCCGAGCTCGCCGAGACCGTCAACACGATGGTGACGACCCTGTCGTCCTTCGCGGACGAGGTCACGCGCGTGGCGCGCGAGGTGGGCACGGACGGTGAACTGGGCGGCCAGGCCCGGGTTCCCGGGGTCTCCGGCACCTGGAAGGACCTCACCGAGTCGGTGAACTCGATGGCCGACAACCTGACCGGTCAGGTGCGGCAGATCGCCGCGGTCACCACCGCCATCGCCAAGGGCGACCTCACCAAGAAGATCGACATCGACGCGCGCGGTGAGATCCAGGAGCTGAAGAACACCATCAACACGATGGTCGACCAGCTGTCGAACTTCGCCGAGGAGGTCACCCGGGTGGCCCGCGAGGTGGGCACCGACGGTCAGCTCGGTGGCCAGGCCCGGGTCCGGGACGTCGAGGGCACCTGGTGGGACCTGACCGAATCCGTGAACGAGATGGCCGAGAACCTCACCCGGCAGGTGCGGGCCATCGCGGCCGTCGCGACCGCGGTGACCCGCGGCGACCTCAACGTCAAGATCGACGGCGTGGACGCGGCGGGCGAGATCCAGGCGCTCCAGGACAACATCAACACGATGATCGCCAACCTGCGCGACACCACCCTCGCCAACGACGAGCAGGACTGGCTGAAGAGCAACCTGGCCCGTATCTCCGGCCTCATGCAGGGCCGCCGGGACCTCGACGACGTCGCCTCGCTCATCATGAGCGAGCTGACACCGGTCGTCTCGGCGCAGCACGGCGCGTTCTTCGTGGCCATGCCGACGGGTTCGGCACACGGCGACGCCGAACTCGTCGGCGAGGCGGAGGGCTCGTACGAGCTGCGCATGCGGGGGAGTTACGGATACTCCACCGGGTCCATGCCGACCTCCTTCCGGCCCGGCGAGACGCTCATCGGGACGGCCGCCGAGGAGAAGCGGACCATCCAGGTCAACGTGCCGCCGGGGTACCTGAAGATCTCCTCGGGTCTCGGGGAGGCCTCGCCGGCGCATGTGATCGTGCTTCCGGTGCTCTTCGAGGGCAAGGTCCTCGGGGTGATCGAGCTGGCGTCGTTCCAGCCGTTCACGCAGATCCAGCGGGACTTCCTCAACCAGATCGCCGAGCTGATCGCCACCACGGTCAACACCATCAGCGTCAACACCAAGACCGAGGTGCTGCTCCAGCAGTCGCAGAAGCTCACCGAGCAGCTCAAGGAGCGGTCGGCGGAGCTCGAGCACCGGCAGAAGGAACTCCAGGGCTCCAACCTGGAGCTGGAGGAGAAGGCGGAGCTGCTCGCCCGGCAGAACCGCGACATCGAGGTGAAGAACACCGAGATCGAGGAGGCCCGGCAGGTCCTGGAGGAGCGTGCCGAACAGCTCGCGGTCTCCATGCGGTACAAGTCGGAGTTCCTGGCCAACATGTCGCACGAGCTGCGCACGCCGCTCAACTCGCTGCTGATCCTTGCCAAGTTGCTCGCGGACAACGCCGAGACGAATCTGACGCCGAAGCAGGTCGAGTTCGCGGAGACGATCCACGGCGCCGGTTCGGACCTGCTCCAGCTGATCAACGACATCCTCGACCTGTCGAAGGTCGAGGCGGGCAAGATGGACGTCTCGCCGACCCGGATCGCGCTCGTCCAGCTCGTCGACTACGTCGAGGCGACCTTCCGGCCGCTGACGGCGGAGAAGGGGCTCGACTTCTCGGTGCGGGTCTCGCCCGAGCTGCCGGCCACGCTCCACACCGACGAGCAGCGGCTGCTCCAGGTGCTGCGCAACCTCCTGTCGAACGCGGTGAAGTTCACCGACACGGGCGCGGTGGAGCTGGTGATCCGGCCGGCCGCGGCGGACGTGCCGCAGTCGATCAGGGAGCAGCTCCTGGAGGCCGGTTCGCTGCGTGATCCGGAGGCCGCGCTGATCGCGTTCTCGGTCACCGACACCGGGATCGGGATCGCGGCCGGGAAGATGCGGGTCATCTTCGAGGCGTTCAAGCAGGCCGACGGCACGACCAGCCGCAAGTACGGCGGTACGGGTCTTGGCCTCTCGATCAGCCGGGAGATCGCGCGGCTGCTCGGCGGCGAGATCTTCGCGGCGAGCGAGCCGGGCCGCGGTTCGACCTTCACGCTCTACCTGCCGCTGAGCCCGACGGAGCTTCCCTCGCACGGGTACGGGCAGGGCGCGGCGGACGCCGAGGACGCGCAGCAGGGCGCGGAGGAGGGGATGGGCGGGGTGATCCAGCCGTTCCCGCACTTCCCGCCGCCGCCGGTGCGGACCGAGGCGCGGTCGGGGGCCGGGGCGCTGTTCCGGCACCGGCGCAAGGCCGCGGCGGACGCGTCCGGGGGGCGCAACGGGGTGCCGGGGCAGTCCGGCGAGCCGTACGCGGCGGGCCGCGCGGAGCAGGAGGCGGAGGTGGAGCCGCGCCGTACGTTCAACTTCTCCGGTGAGCGGGTGCTGATCGTCGACGACGACATCCGCAATGTCTTCGCGCTCACCAGCGTCCTGGAGCAGCACGGTCTCGCGGTGCTGTACGCGGAGAACGGGCGGGAGGGCATCGAGGTCCTGGAGCAGAACGACGACGTGACGGTCGTCCTGATGGACATCATGATGCCGGAGATGGACGGATACGCGACGACGACGGCGATCCGGCGGATGCCGCAGTTCGCCGGGCTGCCGATCATCGCCCTGACGGCGAAGGCGATGAAGGGCGACAAGGAGAAGGCGATCGAGTCGGGTGCCTCGGCGTACGTGACCAAGCCGGTCGACCCGGATCACCTGCTGTCGGTCATGGAGCAGTGGATGCGGGGCGAGTGACCCCGCTGCCGGGGGTTCGCGCGGAGCGCCGCGCGGACCCCCGGACTCCGCTGACGGAACGTCGCCACGGGCGTGTGAGGGGGCGGGAAACGGGGAACCTTCTGGTCTCCCACCGCGTTTCTGCTACGTGCACAGTGACATCGCGGTGACAGGGTGTGGCGACGGGCGGGGTGCGGCTACGATGACCGGCACAAGGACGGACGGCGTCAGGGAGTCGTCTTCTGGGGCGGCGCCCGGTGCTTCCCCCGGCTCCGGGAGCCGGGGCGAGCCGTTGCCGGGGCGAGGAGGACGGGGCATGGTGCAGAAGGCCAAGATCCTCCTGGTCGATGACCGGCCGGAGAATCTGCTGGCGCTGGAGGCCATTCTCTCCGCGCTCGATCAGACGCTGGTGCGGGCATCGTCCGGGGAGGAAGCGCTCAAGGCGCTGTTGACGGACGACTTCGCGGTCATCCTGCTCGACGTCCAGATGCCGGGAATGGACGGTTTCGAGACCGCCGCCCACATCAAGCGGCGGGAGCGGACCCGGGACATCCCGATCATCTTCCTCACCGCCATCAACCACGGCCCGCACCACACCTTCCGCGGGTACGCGGCGGGCGCGGTCGACTACATCTCCAAGCCCTTCGACCCGTGGGTGCTGCGCGCCAAGGTCTCCGTCTTCGTCGAGCTCTACATGAAGAACTGCAAGCTGCGCGAGCAGGCCGCCCTGCTGCGGCTGCAGTTGGAGGGCGGCGGCGAGGGTGGTCAGGGCAAGGAGGCCGCGGGCCTGCTCGCCGAACTCTCCGCCCGGCTCGCGGCCGTCGAGGAGCAGGCGGAAGCCCTGTCGAAGCAGCTCGACGACGACTCGGCCGACGCGGCGGCCGTCGCCACGGCCGCGCACCTGGAGCGCAAGCTCACCGGTCTGCGCCGTGCCCTCGACGCGCTGGAGCCGGGAACGGGCGCCGCGCCGACGCTTCCCGCCCAGAGCTGACACGTCGTCACCGAAGGGCGGAAGCTCGTGATCGGGCGTCAGCATCGTGCCCCGGGACGGACGACACGATCGGGTGAGGCGGACAGCCCGTACCTTCACCGGTAACCTCAGCACCATGGCTTCACGTACGTCCGGCAAGGGTTCTCAGGGCACGGCGGGCGCCGCGAAGCCGCGCGCCGGTCGTACGACGGGCGCCGCGAAGAAAGCGGCACCCGCGAAGGCCGCGGCCAAGCCGCCCGCCAAGAAGGCGCCGGCGAAGAAGGCCGCGCCCGCCAAGCGAGCCCCCGCGCGTAAGACGGCGGCGAAGAAGGCCGCTCCCCGCCCGGCCCCGTCACCGACCGGTGGCGTCTACCGGCTCGCGCGCGGCGCCTGGCTCGGCGTCGCCCACGGGGTGGGCGCGATGTTCCGGGGGATAGGGCGTGGCGCCAAGGGGCTCGACCCGGCCCACCGCAAGGACGGGCTGGCGCTGCTCCTCCTCGGCCTCGCGCTGATCGTCGCCGCCGGCACCTGGTCCAATCTGCGCGGCCCGGTCGGCGACCTCGTCGAGATGCTGGTGACCGGTTCCTTCGGCCGCCTCGACCTGCTGGTTCCGCTGCTGCTCGGCGCGATCGGCATCCGGCTGATCCTCTATCCGGAGCGGCCCGAGGCCAACGGCCGGATCAGCATCGGCCTCTCCGCCCTCGTCATCGGCGTCCTCGGACAGGTCCACATCGCCTGCGGTTCGCCGGGGCGCGGCGACGGCAGCGCGGCCATGCAGGACGCCGGCGGCCTCATCGGCTGGGCCGCCTCGCAGCCCCTCGTCTTCATGATGGGCGAGGTCCTCGCCGTACCGATGCTGGTCCTGCTCACCGTCTTCGGTCTGCTCGTCGTCACCGCCACCCCCGTCAACGCGATCCCGCAGCGGCTGCGCGCCCTCGGCGCCCGGCTCGGCATCGTCGAACCCGCCTACGACCCGGCGGAGGCCGAGGAGCACGAGGGGTACGACGAGGACTGGCGGGACGCCGCGCCGCAGCCCGCACGCAGGGCCGCCCGCCGTCGCGCCGCAGGGCCCGCCGAGCCGTACGACGTGGACCGGGCCGAGGCGGAGATGCTGGAGCGGCGCGGCCGGCCCGCGCCGCGCTCCGAGACGCCCGCCTTCGACCTCGGGCTCGACCCGGTGGACGTCGCCGCCGCGGCGGCCGCAGCGCTGGACGGCGCCGTCCTGAACGGCATGCCGCCTTCGCCGATCGTCGCCGACCTGACCAGGGACGTCACCGCCGAGCGGGACGCCGCCGTGGCCGCGGCGGCCGCGGAGCAGGCCTCGAAGGCCGCCGCGCCCGTACCGCCCGCGCGTGGGGGTGAGCGGCGTCCCGGCGGAGGCGTACCCGATCTGACCAAGCCGGCGCCCGAGCCGACGGATCTGCCGCCGAGGGCGGAGCAGCTGCAGCTCGCCGGGGACATCACGTACGCGCTGCCCTCGCTCGACCTGCTGGAGCGCGGCGGGCCGGGCAAGACCCGCAGCGCCGCCAACGACGCCGTCGTGGACGCGCTCTCGAACGTCTTCACCGAGTTCAAGGTCGACGCGGCCGTCACGGGGTTCACCCGCGGCCCGACGGTCACGCGGTACGAGGTCGAGCTCGGCCCCGCCGTGAAGGTCGAGAAGATCACGGCCCTCACCAAGAACATCGCGTACGCCGTGGCCTCGCCCGACGTGCGGATCATCTCGCCGATCCCCGGCAAGTCCGCGGTCGGCATCGAGATCCCGAACAGCGACCGCGAGATGGTCAACCTCGGCGACGTGCTGCGCCTCGCGGCGGCGGCCGAGGACGACCATCCGATGCTGGTCGCGCTCGGCAAGAACGTCGAGGGCGGCTACGAGATGGCCAACCTGGCGAAGATGCCGCACGTCCTGGTCGCCGGCGCCACGGGCTCCGGCAAGTCCTCGTGCATCAACTGCCTGATCACGTCGATCATGATAAGAGCGACCCCCGAGGACGTACGGATGGTGCTCGTCGACCCCAAGCGGGTCGAGCTCACCGCCTACGAGGGCATCCCGCACCTGATCACGCCGATCATCACCAACCCCAAGCGGGCCGCCGAGGCCCTCCAGTGGGTGGTGAAGGAGATGGACCTCCGCTACGACGACCTGGCGGCGTTCGGCTACCGGCACATCGACGACTTCAACCAGGCGATCCGGGACGGCAAGATCAAGCTGCCCGAGGGCAGCGAGCGCGAGCTCAACCCGTACCCGTACCTGCTCGTGATCGTCGACGAGCTCGCCGACCTGATGATGGTCGCGCCGAGGGACGTCGAGGACTCGATCGTCCGCATCACCCAGTTGGCCCGCGCGGCCGGCATCCACCTGGTGCTCGCCACCCAGCGGCCCTCGGTGGACGTCGTCACCGGTCTCATCAAGGCGAACGTGCCCTCCCGGCTCGCCTTCGCCACCTCCTCGCTCGCCGACAGCCGGGTCATCCTCGACCAGCCCGGCGCCGAGAAGCTGATCGGCAAGGGCGACGGACTCTTCCTGCCGATGGGCGCCAACAAGCCCGTCCGCATGCAGGGCGCCTTCGTCACCGAGGACGAGGTCGCGGCCGTCGTCCAGCACTGCAAGGACCAGATGACCCCGGTCTTCCGGGAGGACGTCACCGTCGGGCAGCGGCAGAAGAAGGAGATCGACGAGGACATCGGCGACGACCTCGACCTGCTGTGCCAGGCCGCCGAGCTGGTCGTCTCCACCCAGTTCGGCTCCACCTCGATGCTCCAGCGCAAGCTGCGCGTCGGCTTCGCGAAGGCCGGGCGGCTGATGGACCTGATGGAGTCGCGCAACATCGTGGGGCCCAGCGAGGGTTCGAAGGCGCGGGACGTCCTGGTCAAGCCCGACGAGCTGGACGGCGTGCTGGCCGTGATCCGCGGGGAGTCGGGGGCGTAGGCGCGGGGAGCCGGGGTACCCGTTCGAGACCGGGCCGAGACTCACTCGTAAGGGAACGGTGGGCAACCGTTTCCCCTTGCCGTACGTCAAGTTGGACGGTGGGACAGAAGGAAGTCCCACCTCATGGCGTACAAACCGCACCCGCCCGGTTGCCCCACCCTTTCGTACCACCCATAGACTGAACGTCCAGCAGGTGGCTACACGCTCGAAAGGCGCTCTCGTGTCCATCGGCAACTCCCCCGAAGACAACCGGACGTTCCCGGCAGACGACCGGGACTCGATCGGTCGCGCTCTCCAGCAGGCCCGAATCGCCGCCGGTCTCACCGTCGAAGAGGTCAGTGCCTCCACCCGTGTCCGGATTCCGATCGTGCACGCGATCGAGGAGGACGACTTCTCGCGCTGTGGCGGCGACGTCTACGCCCGCGGCCACATCCGTACCCTCGCGCGCGCCGTCGGGATCGATCCGGCCGCGCTGATCGAGCAGTACGACGCCGAGCACGGTGGCCGTCCCGCGCCCACCCCCGCCGCCCCGCTGTTCGAGGCGGAACGCATCCGCCCCGAGCCGCGCAGGCCCAACTGGACCGCCGCGATGGTCGCGGCCATCGTCGCCGTCGTCGGCTTCGTCGGCTTCACGATGTTCAACGGGAACGAGGCGCCGAAGGGGACCACCGCGGCCGACGCCGGCCCCGCCCCCGCGCCGGAGAAGGCCACCTCGGCCGCCAAGCCGAAGCCGGTCAAGCCCGTCGCCCCGAAGCCCACCGAGAGCGTGATCGCCGCCGTCCCGCAGGACAAGGTGACGGTCAAGCTCACCGCCGTCGACGACAAGAGCTGGATCTCGGCCAAGGCCCACGACGGCAAGCTGCTCTTCGACGGACTCCTCCTCAAGGGCGAGTCCAAGACCTACCAGGACGACGAGCGCATCGACCTGGTCCTCGGCAACGCGGGCGCGATCGAGCTCTACGTGAACGGCAAGAAGGTCGAGGACAAGTTCGAATCCGGCCAGGTCGAGCGCCTGACCTACACCAAGGGCGACCCCGAGGCCGGCTGAGCCGCCCCGCCGGGCCCGTGATGTGACCTCCGTCGCGCAGGTGAACCCTGCGCGACGGGGGAACGGCCGGGACGAAGTAGTCTTGAGTCCATGCCCGAACGCCGTACCGTCGCCCTTGTCACTCTTGGCTGCGCCCGTAACGAGGTGGACTCGGAGGAGCTCGCAGGCCGCTTGGCAGCGGACGGCTGGGAGCTCGTCGAGAACGCCGAGGACGCGGATGTCGCCGTCGTCAACACCTGCGGATTCGTCGAAGCCGCCAAGAAGGACTCCGTCGACGCCCTCCTCGAAGCCAATGATCTGAAGGACCACGGCAAGACCCAGGCCGTGGTCGCCGTCGGCTGCATGGCCGAGCGGTACGGCAAGGAGCTCGCCGAGGCCCTCCCGGAGGCCGACGGCGTCCTGGGCTTCGACGACTACGCCGACATCTCCAACCGCCTCCAGACCATCCTCAGCGGTGGCAGTGTCGAGGCGCACACCCCCCGTGACCGGCGCAAGCTGCTCCCGCTGTCGCCCGTGGAGCGCCAGGAGGCCGCCGCGGCCGTGGCCCTGCCCGGACACGGCGACGCCGCCGCCGAGGCTCCGGCCACGGCTCCGGAGAACGTGCCGACCGACCTCCCCGACGGCGTCGCCCCGGTCTCCGGGCCGCGCGCGCCGCTCCGCCGCCGGCTCGACACCAGCCCCGTCGCCTCCGTGAAGCTCGCCTCCGGCTGCGACCGCCGCTGCTCCTTCTGCGCCATCCCCTCCTTCCGAGGCTCCTTCGTCTCGCGCCGCCCCTCGGACGTGCTGAACGAGACGCGCTGGCTCGCCGAGCAGGGCGTGAAGGAGGTCATGCTGGTCTCCGAGAACAACACCTCGTACGGCAAGGACCTCGGTGACATCCGGCTCCTGGAGAGCCTGCTGCCCGAGCTCGCCGCCGTCGACGGCATCGAGCGCGTCCGCGTCAGCTACCTCCAGCCCGCCGAGATGCGTCCCGGTCTGATCGACGTCCTGACCTCGACGGACAAGGTCGTGCCCTACTTCGACCTGTCCTTCCAGCACAGCGCCCCGGACGTGCTGCGGGCCATGCGCCGCTTCGGCGACACCGACCGCTTCCTGGAGCTCCTGGAGACCATCCGCTCCAAGGCCCCGACCGCCGGTGCCCGCTCCAACTTCATCGTCGGCTTCCCCGGCGAGACCGAGGCCGACTTCGCCGAGCTGGAACGCTTCATCACCCACGCCCGGCTCGACGCCATCGGCGTCTTCGGCTACTCCGACGAGGACGGCACGGAGGCCGCCACGTACGAGCACAAGCTCGACCAGGAGGTCGTGGACGCCCGGCTCGCCCACCTCTCGCGCCTCGCCGAGGAGCTCACCGCGCAGCGCGCCGAGGAGCGGATCGGGGAGACCCTGGAGGTACTCGTCGAGACCCTGGACGAGGAGGACGGCTGGATCGGCCGCGCCGCCCACCAGGCGCCCGAGACGGACGGCCAGGTGTTCCTCACCACGGCCGACGGTACGAGCCCCGACCTGGCTCCGGGCCGTATGGTCAGTGCCAAGGTCGTCGGCACGGAAGGCGTCGACCTGGTGGCCGAGTGTCTTTTCGAGGAGGCAGGCAGATGACCGGAGTCCCGGCATCCGCGACGGGCGGGACCGGTAGGCCGGCGCCCCGCGGCAAGCTGGGCACGGCGGCCGTCAACCAGGCCAGCCTGTGGAACATCGCCAACATCCTCACCATGATCCGGCTCGTGCTCGTGCCGGGCTTCGTGGTGCTGCTGCTCCAGGACGGCGGGCACGACCCGGCGTGGCGGGCCTGGGCCTGGGCGGCGTTCGCGGTGGCCATGATCACGGACGTCTTCGACGGGCACCTGGCCCGTACGTACAACCTGGTCACCGACTTCGGGAAGATCGCCGACCCGATCGCCGACAAGGCGATCATGGCGGCCGGACTCGTCTGCCTTTCCTCGCTCGGCGATCTGCCCTGGTGGGTCACCGGGGTCATCCTCGCCCGCGAGCTGGGGATCACCCTGATGCGGTTCTGGGTCATCCGGCACGGGGTCATTCCGGCCAGTCGCGGCGGCAAGATGAAGACGCTCGCACAGGGCACGGCGGTCGGGATGTACGTCCTGATGCTCACCGGGCCGCTCGCCACCCTGCGCTTCTGGGTGATGGCGGTGGCCGTCCTGCTGACGGTCGTCACCGGTCTGGACTATGTGCGACAGGCCGTCGTCCTCCGACGCAAGGGACTCGCCGCGGAGCGCGCGGCGGCACGGCCGGAGACGTCGGCACGATGACCGAGGCCGCCCGGGCGCTGGCGCTGCTCGCGGAGCGTGACCAGACGCTGGCCGCCGCGGAGTCGCTCACGGGCGGTCTGGTGGCCGCCGAGCTCACCGGCGTACCAGGGGCCTCCAAGGCCTTCCGGGGGTCCGTCACGGCCTACGCCACGGCCCTCAAGCACGAGCTCCTCGGTGTCGACCGGGCCCTCCTCGCGGAGCGCGGCGCGGTGGACCCGGAGGTCGCGCTGCAGATGGCGGCGGGTGTACGGGACCGGCTCGGCGCCCACTGGGGGATCGCGACGACCGGGGTCGCGGGGCCCGATCCGCAGGACGGACAGGCCGTCGGAACCGTCTACGTGGCGGTCGCCGGGCCGGCCGCGACAGGCGCCGCCGCCGGGAAAGTGGTCTCGTTGAGGTTGAACGGCGACCGCGCGGACATCCGTAGAGAGAGCGTACGGAGCGTGTTGGAACTGCTCCTTGAGGAACTCTCGGGAAATGCGCGGGCACAGGATACGGAACACAACGGGGGGAATTGATGTTTGCAGCCCTGAGTGAACACGACATCGCTCCCCGCACGGCCGCAGCCCGAGGCGGTACGGTGGGGCGTGAAGGATGCGGCTACGCGGTCCGAGGAGGGAGCCACCGATGATTCTGCTCCGTCGCCTGCTGGGTGACGTGCTGCGTCGGCAGCGCCAGCGCCAGGGCCGTACTCTGCGCGAAGTCTCCTCGTCCGCCCGAGTCTCGCTCGGCTATCTCTCCGAGGTGGAGCGGGGGCAGAAGGAGGCTTCCTCCGAGCTGCTCTCCGCGATCTGCGACGCGTTGGACGTACGGATGTCCGAGCTCATGCGCGAAGTGAGCGACGAGCTGTCGCTCGCCGAACTGGCCGAGTCGGCAGCGTCGAGCGAACCGGTGCCGACACCGGTACGCCCGAGGCTCAATTCGGTGTCGGTGACGTCGGTGGCGGGTGTGCCCACCGAGCGGGTGACCATCAAGGCGCCCACGGAAGCGGTCAACGTCGTCGCCGCCTGAACCGAAGCACGTGGGGTTGGACCCCGGTCGGTGCCCTGTGGGGTGCTGGTCGGGGTCTTTTCCTTTGCGGGCTTTGTGGACTTTGTGTGGTTTGTGGGCCCTGTGGGGCTGTCGGCTTGTGGGCTTTGTGGGGGTTCCCTTCTGAGATGCCGTGGTGCGGGGTGGCGTGCCATGGTGGAGGACGTAAGGCGTGCGCCGGAACTGCCTCGGTGCGCCCTCCCGCAGGGTGATCCTGCCGGTCTAGCGTCGACGGCAGGAGGCGGCGATGGTACGGCGACGGGTTCCGCTGCTGACGCTCGCGCTGATCGCGGCCGGGCTGGCGGCCGGGGGGCTCTGGTGGTGGGCGGTGCTGCGCCTGCTGCTCGTGCCCGCGGAGACCGGAACCGTGGAAGGCGCGGTGGCCGCGGGCGGGTGGGGGCTGAGCCTGCTGCCGGTGCATGTGGCGGCTTCGTCGCGGCGGACGGCCGCTCCGGTCACCAGGGCATGGCGACGCCGCCGTTGGGGCGGAGGATCTGGCCCGTCGTGAACGAGGAGGCGTCGGAGGCCAGATGGAGGACCGCGTGCGCGATGTCCTCGGCCTCACCGACCCGGCGCAGGGGCGAGTGACGCACCATCGCGGCTTCCGCCTGCTCCTGGGCCGTCGGTTCGTGGCGGTCGGTCATCGGGGTGCGGATCCAGCCCGGGGCGACCGCGTTGACCCGGATGCCGTGCGGGCCCGCCTCCGTCGCCAGCGTCTTGGTCAGCTGGACGACGGCCGCCTTCGCCGCGCTGTAGCAGAGGAGGCCTGGGCTCGCGGTGTCCATCGCGCCCGAGGCCATCGTGACGATCGAGCCCCGGGTGCCGGAGGCGATCATCGAGGCCGCCGCCTCCTGGCACGCGTACAGGACGCCCTTGAAGTTGACGGCGAGGACGCGGTCGAGGTCCTCGTCGCGGGTCTCCAGGACCGTGCTCGTGTGCATGATGCCGGCGATGGCGGCCATGACGTGGAGCGGGCCCGCGGAGCGTACGGCCGCGGCCAGCGCGGGCCGGTCGGTGACGTCGAGGGGGTGCGGGTGCGCGGTGCCGCCGTCGCCCGCGATCAGGGCCACCGTCTCCTTGAGGCCGTGCTCGTCGAGGTCCGCGCAGTGCACCTGGGCGCCGGCCTGGGCGAGGAGGGCCGCTGTCGCGCGGCCGATCCCGCTCGCGGCGCCGGTGACGAACGCGGTGCGGCCGGTGAGGTCGTACGCCGAGAGGGTCATCCCCGGACCGTACGACCGGATCTGACGGATCGTCAATTGGTGTGGCGGGGGGAGGGGGCAGGCCTTCGGGCGGCTGTGGGGCGGGTGGGGCCGGGTTGGCAGCCGGGGCACCAGTACGTGATCCGGTCGCCGATCCCGGCCTCGGCCTCCGCCCTGCGGATCGGGGCGCCGCAGCGCAGACAGGGCCGCCCCTCGCGGCCGTAGACGTGCAGAGGGGTGCCGGGGCGGCGCGAGGTGGTGGTGCGGCGGTCGGGGCGGTCCTTGTTCGCCTCCAGGAGGCGGTGCGCGGTCGCCACCAGCCGGGCCGGGACCCCGGGGCCGAGCTCGCCGACCGGGAGCCAGGGGGAGACGGCGGCGAGGAAGGCCAGCTCAGACTTGTACACGTTGCCGATGCCGGCCAGGTTGCGCTGGTCGAGGAGCGCCTCGCCGAGCGGCCGCGCCGGGTCCGCGCACAGCCTGCGCTCGGCTTCCGCGGGGTCCCAGTCCGGCCCCAGGGGGTCGGGGCCCAGATGGCCGACGACACGGTCCTCCTCGGCCGTGCGGATCAGCTCGAGGACCGGGAGGCGGTAGCCGTACGCGGTGAACTCGGCGTTCCCCAGGATCGCCCGGATCTGATGCGCCGGGCCGCCGCGCGGGCGCTCCCCCGTGGCGTACACCCGCCAGGCGCCGTCCATCCGCAGATGCGAGTGCAGCGTCAGTCCGCCCTCGATCCGGGTCAGCAGGTGCTTGCCCCGGGGCGTCACGTCCAGCACCTCGCGGCCGGTCAGGTCCGCCGTCGCGAAGCGGGGCACCCGGAGGTCGGCGCGGGTCAGCACGCGGTCGGCGAGCGCGGTGTGCAGGCCGTGGGCGACCTGCCAGATGGTGTCTCCTTCGGGCACGGGTCCATTGTGGCGGGCCGGGGGGTTGGGCGGGGTGGCTGTGGGGTCTGCGTGTGGCGGGTGACGGATGGGTGGGGTGGCCGTGGGGTCTGTGTGTGGCGGGGCAGGGATGGGTGGGGTGGCCGTGGGGCCTGCGTGTGGCGGGTCAGGGATGGGCGGGGCGCGCCTGGGCCTTGCGGGGTGGGGGGCACGGGCGGGAGGGGCTCGGGGGGTCGGGTCAGGGGCGGAGGCGGAGGCCTCTGGGGGTGGCGTGGAAGCCGGAGGCTTCGAGGGTGTGGGAGAGGGGGGAGGTGAGGGACGGGGCGGCGTTGATCCGTTCGATGGTGAGGGTGCCGAGGGTGCCCGCGCGGGCCGACGCGGCCAGGGCGTCGGTGGCGGCGACGAGGGCGGGGTCGTCGGGCGCGGTGGGCCAGGAGAGCAGGGTCTTGCCGCCGCGCTCCATGTAGAGCGTGAGCTCGCCGTCGACGAGAACGACCATCGCGCCGGCCTTGCGGCCGGGCTTGTGGCCGGCGCCGGTCGGGGGCTCGGGCCAGGGGAGGGCGGCGCCGTACGCGTTCGCGGGGTCGGCGGCGGCGAGGACGACGGCGCGGGGGCCCGCGCCGGCCTCGGCGCCGCGGTCACGGGCGGTCGCGGCGGCCCGCAGGCGGTCCACGGCGCCGTCCATGGCGAACTGGGCCGCGCCGAGGCCTTCCACCACATAGCCGCGGCGGGCCTGGCCGCTGTCCTCGAAGGCGGCGAGGACGCGGTACGTGGCGGAGAAGCCGCCCTCGACACCCTCGGCGGCCACCGCGCCGCGGGTGACGACGCCGTGCCGGTCGAGGAGCGTACGGGCGAGGGCGTGGGCGCGGTGGGTCGGGTCCGGCTCGGCGGGCGGCAGCAGCGACCAGCGGCCGGAGACGGTGGGCGGGCCGGTGCGGGAGGCCGGGCGGGCGGCGGCGGTCAGGGTGCCGTACCGGCCGCGCGGGACCGTGCGGCGGGCGCGGTGGGCGGTGGAGCCGGCGGTGCGGCCCGAGCCGAGCAGCGCGCGCAGCGGGGCCAGGGTGTCGTTGGTGAGGCGGCCGGACCAGGCCAGGTCCCAGAGGGCGTCGGCGAGCTGGGGGTCGGTGGCGTCCGGGTGGGTGGTGGCCCGGATCTGGTCGGCGATCTGGCGGAAGAACAGGCCGTACCCGCCGGAGAGGGCGGTGAGCACCGACTCGTGCAGCGCGGAGAGTTCCAGGGGGTGCGGGGGCGGGAGGAGCAGGGGGGCCGCGTCCGCGAGGTAGAGGGAGACCCAGCCGTCCTTGCCGGGCAGTGAGCCGGCACCGGCCCAGAGCACCTCGCCGGTGGTCGTCAGCTCGTCGAGGAGGGCCGGGGAGTAGTCCTGGACCCGCGACGGCAGGATGAGCTTCTCCAGCGCCGAGGCGGGGACGGGAGCGCCCTGGAGCTGCTCGATGGCGCGGGCGAGGCCGTCGATGCCGCGCAGGCTGTTGCTCCCGAGGTGCTGCCACTGCGGCAGGAAGGTGGCGAGCGCGGCCGGGGGCACCGGTTCCAGCTCGTGGCGCAGGGCGGCCAGGGAGCGGCGCCGCAGCCGGCGCAGGACGGTGGCGTCGCACCATTCCTGGCCGATGCCCGAGGGGTGGAACTCGCCCTGGACGACCCGGCCCGAGGCGGCGAGCCGCTGGAGGGCGCCGTCGGTGACGGCCGCGCCCAGGCCGAAGCGGTGAGCGGCGGCGGAGGAGGTGAAGGGGCCGTGGGTGCGGGCGTACCGCGCGAGGAGGTCGCCCAGCGGGTCCTTGACCGGTTCGGTGAAGGCCTCCGGGACACCGACGGGCAGGGCCGTGCCCAGGGCGTCGCGCAGCCGGCCCGCGTCCTCGATCGCCGCCCAGTGCTCAAGGCCCGCGATGCGGACCCGGATGGCGCGCCGGGCCGCGCCGAGCTCGGGCGCCCAGCCCGGTTCGGCGCCGCGCTCGGCGAGCTCGGCGTCGGAGAGGGGCCCCAGGACCCGCAGCAGGTCGGCGACGCCCTCCACGTCCTTGATCCGCCGGTCCTCCGTCAGCCACTGGAGCTCCCGCTCCAGCTCGGTGAGGACCTCGGGGTCGAGCAGCTCGCGCAGCTCCGCCTGGCCGAGCAGCTCGGCGAGCAGCCGGGAGTCCAGGGAGAGGGCGGCCGCCCGCCGCTCGGCGAGCGGCGAGTCCCCCTCGTACAGGAACTGCGCGACGTAGCCGAAGAGCAGCGAGCGGGCGAAGGGGGACGGCTCGGGGGTGGTGACCTCGACGAGCCGGACCCGGCGGGCCTCGATGTCGCCCATCAGTTCCGTGAGGCCGGGGACGTCGAAAACGTCCTGGAGGCATTCGCGGACCGCTTCGAGGACGATCGGGAACGAGCCGAACTCGCTCGCCACCTGGAGGAGCTGCGAGGCGCGCTGCCGCTGCTGCCAGAGCGGGGTGCGCTTGCCGGGGTTGCGCTTGGGCAGCAGCAGGGCGCGCGCGGCGCACTCGCGGAAGCGGGAGGCGAACAGCGCGGAGCCACCTACCTGGTCGGTGACGATCTGCCCGATCTCGCCCTTGTCGAAGACGGCGTCGGCCGCGCCGACGGGCGCCTTGTCGGCGTCGTACGTCGTGTCCAGGTGCCGGCCCGGGTCCACCGGCTCGTGGTCGAGGAGGTCGAGGCCCATGTCCAGGCCCATCAGGTCGGCGTCCGGCAGGCGCAGCACGATCCCGTCGTCCGCGTGCATCACCTGCGCGTCCATGCCGTACCGCTCGGCGAGCCGGGCGCCGAGGGCCAGCGCCCAGGGGGCGTGCACCTGCGCGCCGAAGGGGGAGTGGATGACGACCCGCCAGTCCCCGAGCTCGTCCCGGAAGCGCTCGACCAGGATCGTCCGGTCGTCCGGCACGTGCCCGCAGGCCTCGCGCTGCTCCCTGAGGTACGCCAGGACGTTGTCCGCGGCCCAGCCGTCGAGCCCGGCGGCGAGGAGCCGCAGCCGCGCGTCGTCGTCCGCCAGGGCGCCGACCTCGCGCAGGAACGCGCCGACCGCACGGCCCAGTTCGAGCGGGCGGCCGAGCTGGTCGCCCTTCCAGAACGGCAACCTGCCCGGGACGCCGGGCGCGGGCGTCACGAGCACCCGGTCCCGGGTGATGTCCTCGATCCGCCACGAGGTGGTGCCGAGCGTGAAGACGTCGCCGACCCGGGACTCGTACACCATCTCCTCGTCGAGCTCCCCGACGCGGCCGCCGCCCTTCTTGGGGTCCGACCCGGCCAGGAACACGCCGAACAGGCCCCTGTCGGGGATCGTGCCGCCCGAGGTGACGGCGAGCCGCTGGGCGCCCGGGCGTCCCGTGACCGTCCCGGCGACCCGGTCCCACACCACGCGCGGGCGCAGTTCGGCGAAGGCGTCCGAGGGGTAGCGGCCCGCCAGCATGTCGAGGACGCCGGTGAAGGCCGACTCCGGCAGCGAGGAGAACGGCGCGGCCCGGCGCACCACCGTGAGCAGGTCGTCCACCTGCCAGGTGTCGAGCGCGACCATCGCGACCAGCTGCTGGGCCAGGACGTCCAGCGGATTGCCCGGGATGCGCATCGACTCGATGGAGCCGGCGCGCATCCGCTCGGTGACGACCGCGGCCTGCACCAGGTCGCCCCGGTACTTGGGGAAGACCACACCCGTCGACACCGCGCCGACCTGGTGCCCCGCGCGCCCCACGCGCTGGAGCCCGGAGGCGACCGAGGGCGGCGACTCGACCTGCACGACCAGGTCGACCGCGCCCATGTCGATGCCCAGCTCCAGACTGGAGGTCGCCACCACGGCGGGCAGCCGGCCCGCCTTCAGGTCCTCCTCGACCTGGGCACGCTGCTCCTTGGACACCGAGCCGTGGTGGGCGCGGGCGAGCAGCGGCGGGGCTCCCTGCGCCGCCCCCGACTGGGCCATGACCTGCGCGGGAGGAGCGCCGTCGGGAAGCGGCTCGCCGGTCGCCCGCTCGTACGCGATCTCGTTCAGCCGGTTGCAGAGGCGCTCGGCAAGGCGGCGGGAGTTGGCGAAGACGATCGTCGAACGGTGGGCCTGGACGAGGTCGGCGATCCGCTCCTCGACGTGCGGCCAGATCGACGGCTTGTCCCCGCCGTCCTTGCCCTCGGACGCCGGCGAGCCCCCCAGCTCGCCCATGTCCTCGACGGGCACGACGACGGAGAGGTCGAACTCCTTGCCCGAGGGCGGCTGGACGATCTCCACGGCCCGCTTCGGCGAGAGGTAGCGGGCCACCTCGTCCACCGGACGGACCGTGGCCGACAGGCCGATCCGGCGCGCCGGGCGGGGCAGCAGCTCGTCGAGCCGCTCCAGGGAGAGGGCCAGATGCGCGCCCCGCTTGGTCCCGGCGACCGCGTGGACCTCGTCCAGGATCACCGTCTCCACGCCCGACAGCGCCTCCCGGGTGGCCGAGGTCAGCATCAGGAACAGGGACTCGGGGGTGGTGATCAGGATGTCCGGCGGCCGGGTGGCCAGCGCCCTGCGCTCGGCGGGCGGGGTATCACCGGAGCGGATCCCGACCCGGACGTCAGGCTCGGGCAGGCCGAGGCGCACCGACTCCTGCCGGATGCCGGTCAGCGGCGAGCGCAGGTTCCGCTCGACGTCCACGGCGAGCGCCTTCAGCGGCGAGACGTAGAGCACGCGGCAGCGCTTCCTCGCCTCGGCGGGCGGCGGCGTCGACGCCAGGGCGTCCAGCGAGGCGAGGAAGGCGGCCAGCGTCTTGCCCGAGCCGGTCGGCGCGACGACCAGCACGTCGGAACCCTCGCCGATGGCCTTCCAGGCGCCCTCCTGCGCCGCCGTGGGCGCGGTGAAGGCCCCGGTGAACCAACCACGGGTCGCGGGGGAGAACGAGTCGAGCGCGGACCTGACCATGCCCCCCATCGTGCACCCCGCCACTGACAACCGCCCGGACCTGTGGACAACTGGCGACCGTGACCTGTGGACAAGGGGCGACCCCGATCGGTGGACGACCGCCGGCGGGGAGTCGACGAGCGCCGGCCGGGAGTTCCGGGCAACCGGCCGCCCGGGGAACCTCGCCGTCGGACCCGGGCGCAGAATGGAGGCATGGCGAGCGGGGAGCGGGCACGGTACTGGCAGTACCCCGAGCTGCCCGGCGTCGACCTGCTGCACGCCCACTACATCCGCAAGGCCTTCGCACGGCACACCCACGAGACCTTCGTCTTCGCCGCGATCACCGAAGGCGTCGAGTCCTTCCACTACCGCGACGAGCTGGTGCACGCCGGACCGGGCCAGATCGCCT
Source organism: Streptomyces sp. NPDC037273 (assembly GCF_055603625.1). NCBI lineage: Bacteria > Bacillati > Actinomycetota > Actinomycetes > Kitasatosporales > Streptomycetaceae > Streptomyces > Streptomyces sp. NPDC037273. The sequence continues at coordinate 73,425 of NZ_JBVJVO010000022.1, read as the reverse complement.
TGGTCAACCCCGACACCTCGCACACGGGGTACGCGGGCGTGCCCGAGGGCTGGACGTACCGCACGATCTACCCCGACGCGGAGATCGTCCGCGCGATAGCCGCCGACACCCTCGCCCTCCGCGGCTCGGCAGGCTTCACCTCGCCCGTCGTCGACGACCCGTACGCCGCCCGGCTCGTCGTCGGCGTCCACCGCGCCGCCGAGGAGGGCAACGCGCTGGCGGCGGACAGCCTGCTCCGGCTGGTCACGGCCCGCATGCTGCGCAGCCACGGTGGGCTCGTCACACCGCTGCCGCCCCGCTCGGCGGGCGCCCGGGACGCCGCACGCGCGCGTGCCGTCCTGGAGGAGCGGATGGCCGAGCCGCCGACCCTGGAGCGGCTCGCCGGGGACCTCGGCACCAGCCCGTTCGCCCTCCTGCGGGCCTTCCGGTCGGCGTACGGGATGCCGCCGCACACCTGGCTCACGGACGCGCGCGTACGGCGTGCCAGACGGCTCCTCGACGCCGGGACGCCGCCGGCCGACGCGGCCGCGGCGGTGGGTTTCACCGACCAGTCGCACCTCAGCCGGCACTTCGTCCGCAGTGTCGGGGTGCCGCCGGGGGCCTACCAGCGCGCGCGGGGCGTCAAGGGGAACGGCGGGCGAGACCGCTCCGCCTGACCAGGAGTGCGGCGCCGGTTCCCAGGGCCCGCCGCAGCCCGTGGCCGCACGCCGGGCGGGGGCGCAAGAATGTACAAGACCGGAGAGCGGCGGCTGCCGTACCGTCCCTGACGTGGCAGAACAGACAGCACCTCCCGTCATACGCGACGGCGGCACACCCGACAGCACAGTGGCGAAACCGGACGCGGCCGTCGTACGCGACGCCCTGGGCGTCGGCGTCGCCGTCGGGCTCTCCGGCTTCGCCTTCGGCGTCACCTCGGCGGGCTCCGGCCTCAGCCTCCTCCAGACCTGCATGCTCAGCCTGCTCGTCTTCACGGGCGCCTCGCAGTTCGCCCTCGTCGGCGCGCTCGCCGCGGGCGGCAACCCCTTCACGGCCGCCGCCGGAGCCTTCTTCCTCGGCACCCGCAACGCCTTCTACGGCCTGCGGCTGTCCCAGCTCCTCGCCCTGCCGAAGGCCGTCAGGCCGTTCGCCGCGCACTGGGTGATCGACGAGACCACCGCGGTCGCGCTCGCCCAGCCGTCCCGGCGCTCGGCCCGCATCGGCTTCACCGTCACCGGCCTCACGCTCTACCTCCTGTGGAACGTGACCACGCTGCTCGGCGCCCTCGGCGCCGAGGCGCTCGGCGACACCGCGGCCTGGGGCCTCGACGCGGCCGGCCCCGCCGTCTTCCTGGCCCTGCTCGCCCCCATGCTGAAGTCGGCGACCGAGCGGGCCACCGCCGGCATCGCCGTCCTCCTCGGCCTCGGGCTGCTCCCCGTCCTGCCCGCCGGCGTCCCGGTCCTCGCCGCCGCCCTGGCCGCGCCGGCCGTGCTGTGGTTCCAGGGGCGGAAGGCGAGCGCCCCGACGCACGACATCGACCGGACCGGTCGTACTGCCGGAACCGACGGCACTGCTGGAGCCGACCGCACCGCCGGAGCCGACCTCACCGGCCGCCCGGACGGCACGGAACCCGACACGACGGCTCAGGAGGAGTCCCGATGAACGTCTGGATCGCGATCGGCCTGACCGCCGCCGGGTGCTACCTGATGAAGCTGGTCGGCCTCCTCGTCCCCGCCGGGACCCTGGAGCGACCGCTCGTCCAGCGGCTCGCGGCCCTGCTGCCCGTGGCGCTGCTCGCCGCGCTGACCGCCCAGCAGACGTTCAGCGCGGGCGGCTCTCTCGTCCTCGACGCCAGGGCCGCCGGGCTCGCCGCGGCCGCCGTCGCGCTCGTGCTGCGAGCCCCGTTCCTGGTCGTCGTGGGCGCCGCCGTCGTCGTCACGGCGGGGCTGAGGGCCCTGGGCTGGTGAGCCGGGGCCGTACGGGGGTGGCGGGCTCTGGGACCCGTACGGGGGTGGCGTGCTCTAGGCCCCGTACGGGAGCCGGGCGCTGGGGCCCGTACGGGGGTGGCGCGCTCTAGGCCTCGTACGGCGGCTGGGTGCTGGGACCCGTACGGCCTCAGTCGACGGGGCGGCCGTGGGCGCGGAGGGTGCGGAGTGCCTCGACCGTGACGATCGGGCGCCATTCCAGGGCGGAGCCCGGGGCCCAGGCGCGCCAGCGGATCGGCCAGCCGCCGTCCTCCTCCTGGTCGGCGGCGAGCCGGTCCAGCGAGCGGGTCATCTCCTCGTCCGTGAACCAGTGCGCGGCCAGCGAGTCCGGCACGCGCGCGTAGTCGTGCGGGAAGTGGTGCTCGCCGGGCGCGTACCCGTCCGCGACCGGGTAGTCGTCAGGACGGTCAGGGTCGAGGACGGCGAGCCCCTGCTCGCGGACCAGCCGGCCGAGCCGGTCGGCCGCCGCCTCCGCGCGCGGGCGGTCCGGGACGCCGTCCAGGAAGGCGACGGCGGCCTGGATCTCGTACGGATGCGACTTCTCCAGCGACTCGACGGCCGCCCAGCAGAACTCGGTGGCCCGGAACAGCCAGGCGTGCCAGACCTGGTTGCGGTGCAGCAGCCCGACCACCGGACCCGTCGCGAGCAGGGAGCCCGGCGGGGAGTCGACGACCGGGACGAACGGCGCCGAGGGGTAGCCGCGCTGGGACGGATGGATCGCCGGGAGCGCGCCCTCGTGCGTCGACACCTCGGTGAGGTAGCGGCAGATCCGCTCCACGCGCAGTCCGCCGCAGCGGCCGATGGAGTCCAGGACCCGCAGCGCGTGCGCGGTGTGCAGGGGCTGGCTGACGGGGCCGCGGAGATCGGGTTCGAGCGCGTGGCCGTAACCGCCGTCCTCGTTGAGGTAGGCGACGAGGGCGGTCTCGACGGGGTCGGGGCCGCCGCTCAGGAAGTGGTAGGCGAACCGGCGCTGTTCGAGGACCCGCGCCGTCAGCCAGACGAAACGCTCGGCGCGTGCCAGGGGGGTCGAGGGCGGGGAGGAGAGGGGTTTTTCGGCCATGCTCCGACCGTAGGGCGGAAAGTCGTGGTGACAAGGTCTGCGGAGCGGGCTGCACTCTTGGGAGCGGGATACTGGGGTCATGCGGTTGACGATTTTCTGGGAACGGATGGCGGACCACTTCGGCGCGTCCTACGCCGAGTCCTTCGCGCGTGACCACGTGATGGCCGAGCTCGGCGGGCGGACGGTGCGCGAAGCCCTGGACGCCGGCTGGGAGGCGAAGGACGTCTGGCGGGCGGTCTGCGCGGCCGTCGACGTACCGGCCGACAAACGGTGACCCCCCGGCGAACGGCCGGGTGACAAGCGGTGATGTGCGGGGCCCCGGGTGGAATGTCCGCGCGGTGCGCGAGACTGGCGGGGTGGCCCCGACTGACGACAACGACCAGACAGACCCGACAGCCTCCGGCGACGAGACAGCCTCCGGCGACCGGACGGCTTCCGGTGACGCGACGGCCTCCGGCGACGAGACGGCCTCCGGTGACCGTGCAGCCTCAAGCGGCCCGACTGGCCCTGCTGGCCCGTCGGCCCCTGGCGGCCCGTCGGCCGGGAGTGGGCCGAGAGCGCCCAGTGGACCGGCTGGTACTGGCGGGCCGACTGGCCCTGCCGACCCGTCGGCCGGGAGTGGCCCGGCCAGCTCCGGTGGCCGGGCTGGTGCTGCCGGTCCGGCAGTTCCGGGTGGCCCGGCGGCGCCCCTCGGCCCGTCGGCCGGGAGTGGCCCGGCCGGCCCCAGTGGCCGGACTGGCGCTGCCGGTCCGGCAGTTCCGGGTGGCCCGGCGGCGCCCCTCGGCCCGTCGGCCGAGACTGGCCCGGCCGGCCCCAGTAGCCGGACTGGCGCTGCCGGCCCGGCAGTTCCCGGCGGCCCGGCGGCGCCGGTCGGCCGGGTCGCTCCCGCAGGCCCGGTGGCTCCCGCCGGTCTGAGGGTTGCCGCTGCCGTGGACCCGGCCGTGGGTGCCGGGGAGGTGGCGGGTGGCGGAGGCGCCCTGGAGCCTTCGGCCTCGGGGGCGGTCGCGGCGACGCGGATGCCTCGCTGGCTGCCCCGGGCGCTCGTCCTGGCCTTGGCGCTCTACTCCTGTTTCCTGCTCGGGAACTGGGCCTTTCATCAGCTCGTGGGCCTCCTTGTCAACATCCTGCTCGCGTTCTTCCTGGCCCTGGCCATCGAGCCGGCGGTCGGGCGGATGGCGGCACGTGGGATGCGGCGGGGGCTCGCCACGTTCCTGGTCTTCTTCGCGGTGCTCGTCTTCGGGGTCGGCTTCGTCGTGCTCCTGGGGTCGATGCTGGCGGGCCAGATCGTGGACATGGTGGAGAACTTCCCCAAGTACCTCGACTCGCTGATCAACTGGATCAACCAGAACTTCCACACGGACCTCTCGCGGGTCGAGGTCCAGGACAGTGTGCTGAGCTCGGACTGGCTGCAGAAGTACGTGCAGAACAGCGCGTCCGGGGTCCTCGACGTCTCCGCCACCGTCCTGGGCGGTCTGTTCCGGCTGTTGACGATCTTCCTGTTCTCGTTCTACTTCGCGGCCGACGGGCCTCGGCTGCGGCGCTCGCTGTGTTCCGTACTGCCGCCGGCCCGCCAGACCGAGGTGCTGCGGGCCTGGGAGATCGCGGTCGACAAGACGGGCGGCTACCTCTACTCGCGCGGCCTGATGGCCCTCATCTCGGGCGTCGCGCACTTCGTGCTCTTCGAGATCCTGGGCGTGCCGTACGCGCCCGCGCTCGCCGTCTGGGTCGGTCTGGTCTCGCAGTTCATCCCGACCATCGGCACCTATCTGGCCGGCGCGCTGCCGATGCTGATCGCCTTCACGGTGAACCCCTGGTACGCGCTGTGGGTGCTCGGCTTCGTCGTGGTCTACCAGCAGTTCGAGAACTACGTGCTCCAGCCGAAGCTGACCTCCAAGACCGTGGACATCCACCCGGCGGTGGCCTTCGGCTCGGTCATCGCGGGCACCGCGCTGCTCGGTGCCGTCGGCGCGCTGATCGCCATCCCGGCCGTCGCCACCCTTCAGGCCTTCCTCGGTGCCTACGTGAAGCGGTACGACGTCACCGACGACCCGCGCGTCCACGGCCACCGCAGATACGGCGAGGCGGTGGTGGCCCGGCTGCAGAAGGCCCTGCACCACAAGAAGGAGTCCGCGCCCGACGAGACCTGACCCGCACCCCGCGCGCGCGTGGGTCAGAGGTACGAGGGGCCGGTCACCCGGTGCCGGAAGGCGTGCCAGGTCCAGGCCTGCACGGCCACCAGGAGCGGGGTGACCACGAGCAGGGTGGGCACGAGCAGGCCGAGCGTGGTCGGGGCGGCCGCGCGCTCGGCCAGCGGGAGCGCGGTCCCGGCGGCGAGCGGCAGCCCGGCGAGCAGGACGCCGGTGAGCGCGAAGGACTGCCAGGGGCAGCCGGCGCGCCCGACGAGCCTGCGGGCCCGCTCGTACGGCCGTCCCGTGAGCCGGAGCGAGGCGAAGCCCAGTCCGTGCGCGGCGAACAGGGCGGCCACCGCGAGGGCGGTCAGGACGGCCGTGGGGCCGGTCGCCGGCGCGTACGGGCGTCCCGTGAGCGGGGCTGCGAGCAGCCACCCCCAGGAGAGCGCCACGGTCCAGCTGCCGCACGTCAGGGCGGCGTCGCAGCCCGCCCGCCAGCGGCGCCCCGGGCCCCGGCCGCGCGACCAGAGGCCCACGTCCCGCACGATCCAGCCGGCCAGCAGGGCCACGAGGACCGGGAACTGGCCGCTCAGGAGCTCCCCTTCGAGAGCCGGGAAGCAGCCGACGAGGACGCCGGCGGTGGCGACGAGCCAGACCTCGTTGCCCAGGAAGAACGGGGCGAACGAAGTGATCACGAGGCGTCGCTCGCGGTCGTCCCGGCCCAGCCAGGGGGTGAGCATGCCGGTGCCGATGTCCGCCCCCGCGAGGACGAACCAGCCCGCGGCGAAGAAGGCGAGCAGGACGATGGCCAGGGTCTCCACGGGGGCTCCTCGGGTGGACTTCGGGTGTCTTCGGGTGGTCCTCGGTGATGCGGGGCGTCAGTAGCGGGGGGCGGGCAGGGTGTCGGCGGGATCGGGTTCCCCTTCCGCCGCCTCGCCGGGCCGTTCGTCGTGCCCGAGGCCGGACTCGACGGGGCCGCGGCGGGCGTGCCGGCTGAGGAGCCAGGCGTTGAGCACGACGAGCAGGACGAAGACCGTGGTGAAGACGGTGAGGGAGAGGCGCATGGTGCCGGGTGAGAGGTCCGAGACCGCGTCCTCCGTCTTGAGCAGCCCGTAGACCACCCACGGCTGCCGCCCGGCCTCCCGGAAGACCCAGCCGCCGATCATGGCCAGATACGGCAGCGGTACGGCCGCCATCAGGACGAGATGCCACAGCCGGAACCGGAAGACGACCTTCTTGAAGCAGGCCAGGATCACCCCGGCGAAGCACAGGTACATCATCAGCGCGAAGCTGATCAGCATCACGAGACCGCCGCCCCGGGTCCACGCCTCCGACGGCACGTAGTCGCCCGGCCCGAAGCGCTCCGTCAGCTCCGCCTGGAGCCGCGCGATCTCGGCCGTCTTTCCGCTGAACACCGCCGACTTCATCGGCTGGAAGGTCGCGAGGACGCCGAACTGGAGCCCGCCGAAGACCGCCGCCGCCATCAGCGCCGGCGCTGACAGGAACACCCCGATCCGCAGGCTGCGGCCGAAGAACTCCCACTCCGGAGTGCGGCGGAACAGGTGGTACGCGCTCACCCCGGCCATGAAGAACCCGGCGGTGAGCAGAGCGCCCGCGAAGACGTGCCCGAAGGCGAGCAGCGCGGAGGGGTTGGTCAGGACCGCGACCGGGTCGTCCAGGACCAGCTCGCCGTTCTCGGAGCCGTACCCCACGGGGTGGTTGAGGAAGCCGTTGGAGACGAGGATCCAGTACGCGGAGAGGTAGGCGGTCAGGACGACGACCCAGATCACGGCCAGGTGGGCCCAGCGGTTGAGCCGGTTCCAGCCGAAGATCCACAGGCCGAGGAAGGTCGACTCCACGAAGAACGCCACGATGGTCTCGACGGCGAGCGAGGCGCCAAGGACGTTGCCCGCCTCATGGGTCAGTCCGCTCCAGGCCATGCCGAACTGGAACTCCATCACCAGGCCGGTGACGATGCCGACCGCGTAGTTGATGACGTACAGCTGGCCCCAGAAGCGCACCATGCGCGCGTGGAGCGGTTTTCGGCTCAGGGTGGCCCGCGTCTGGAGCGCGGCCACGACGGTCGCGAGTCCCAGGGTGAGGGCGACGAAAAGGAAGTGGCCGCCCGCGGTGAGAGCGAACTGTAGCCGCGCGAGATCGAGTACGTCCTGATTCACCCGTTCAGCGTGGGCGCACGCTCACCCGCCCGGCGTCACCCCGTGGCGGACACCAGCCGTACCCCGGCGGTTGTGCCGCCCCACGCGCGCGTACCCCCTGGGTTGTCCCCGCGCGGTCCCGTCCCTTAGGGGTTGGCGGGCCTGGTCAGGACCATCGCGTTCGACGACGGGGAGGTCAGGCCAGCCAGCCGGGCGTGATCATGCCGGACTCGTACGCCAGGATCACCAGCTGCGCCCGGTCGCGTACGGCCAGCTTGGTCATGATGCGGCTGACGTGGGTCTTGGCGGTGGCGGGGGAGAGGACGAGCCGGCCGGCGATCTCGTCGTTGGACAGACCCGCCCCGACGAGGCCGAGGACTTCGCGTTCCCGCTCGGTGAGGGCGTTCAACCGGGGACTGGGGTCCGGCTGCCGCCCGACGAGCCCGGCGAACTCGGCGATCAGACGGCGGGTCACGGCCGGGGCGATCAGCGCGTCGCCGCGCGCCACCACCCGTACCGCGTGCAGCAGTTCCATCGGCTCGGTGTCCTTGACGAGGAACCCCGACGCGCCGGCGCGCAGCGCCCCGTACACGTGGTCGTCGGCGTCGAACGTGGTCAGGATGACCACCCGGACCCCTTCGAGGCGCGCGTCGGCGGTGATGCGGCGGGTGGCTTCGAGCCCGTCGAGCACCGGCATGCGGATGTCCATCAGGACCACGTCCGGGCGCAGTTCACGCGCGAGCCCGATCGCCTGCTCCCCGTCCCCCGCCTCGCCGACGACCTCGATGTCCTCCTCGTCCGACAGGATCGACCGGAAACCGGCCCGGACCAGGGTCTGGTCGTCGGCGAGCACGACGCGGATCATCGGGGGTCCCCTTCGGAGGCGTTCGGTGAGGCGGGTGGGGTGCGAGGCATCTGGTGGGACACGGGAGGCGGCTCGGGGGTTCCCGGTGGGACCAGGGGCAGACGGGCGTCGACGACGAAACCGCCGCCCTCGGCGTTCCCCGCGGTGAGCTCCCCGCCGAACGCCCGCGCCCGCTCGGCCATGCCCGCGATGCCGCTGCCCGGCGACCCGCCCTCCGGAGCGCCCGCGCCGTCGTCGGCGATGCGCAGCCGTACCGCGTCCGGGCCCCAGTCCAAGGTGACGCGCACGGTCCCCGCGCCCGCGTGGCGGGTGACGTTCGTCAGCGACTCCTGCACGATCCGGTACGCGGCGAGGTCGACCGGCGGCGGAAGCGGTACGGGGGTGCCGGTGACGTCCGTACGGACGTCGAGCCCGGTGCCGCGGGCGCGTTCGACCAGGTCGCCGAGGAGCGCGAGACCGGACGAGGCCGGCGCGGTCGGGGTCGCCTCGTCCGCCCGGCGCAGCATCCCGAGGGTCGCCCGCAACTCGCGCAGCGCGTCCTTGCTGGTGGCCTTCACGGCCTCCAGGGCCTCGGTCGCGGTGACCAGACCCGCCTCGGGGGCGGGGCCCTTGCCGAGCCGGTGCAGCGCGGCGCCGGACTGGACGTTGATCAGCGAGATGCTGTGCCCGAGCACGTCGTGCACCTCCCGCGCGATCCGCAGCCGCTCCTCGGTGGCGCTCTGCCGCGCCCGGGCCTCCTGCTCCCGTTCGGCGGCGAGCGCCCGCTGCTCCACCTCGTGCAGATAGGCGATCCGGGTCCGCTGGGCCCGGCCCACGGCCACCAGACTGATCAGCCAGCCCGCCAGCATCGCGAGCGAGGTGTCGTCGATCTGCCGGTGCCCCGGCTGCTGCCGGATCTCGCCGAGCCCCACCGCGAGCAGCGTGACGGCGGCGAGCGCGACCGAGGCGGCGAACCGGCCCTCGGCCGCCGTCGTGTAGAGCGCGAGCGCGAAGGCGATCATGAGCGGGCCGTCCTGGGCGGACAGCGGGTAGTACGCGACGCACGCCAGGAGCGTGACGACGGCGACCGTCACGGGCTGCCGCCGCCGGAAGTACAGCGCTCCGCAGCCGATCAGGATCAACGCCCAGCCGAGCACCGTCCGGATCGCCGGCTCGCTCGTGTACCGCGCCGAGACCAGCGTCCACACCGCGACCACGAGCAGGACGACACCCGCCACGAGCGCGTCGGCGGTCCTCGGCGACGGACGGCCGCCGCCAGCGGCGCGCAGGGGGAGGGGCATGCGTCGAAGGATAGGTCGAAGGAGAGGCGGATGGCGGGGATCGGGGGCGACTTGAGCTTCTGGGCTGTGCGGGCTGTGGGGTCTGGGCTGCGAGCTGTGGGCTGCGGGCTTGCGGGCTGTGGGGGGGGCAGAAGGGGCTTGTGTGGCGGTCGTTGCCCGTGGGGTGGGCGGACAGTAGCGTCGGGCGCCGGAGTGGGCGACGTTCAGGGGGCGTCCGGGGACGTCCGGGCGCCGGGGGTGGAGGCGGGATGTCCGAGGGCGACGTGGGCGAGAGTGGCCGGGCCGAGCGCGGCGTGGCCGAGAGGGACGTGGAGCTGGCCGACGGGCGGTGGCTGCACGTCTACGACACCGGGGACGGCGGCTCAGGCGAGGGGCTCGTCGTCTTCTGGCATCACGGGACGCCGAACATCGGCGCGCCGCCCGAGCCGCTGTTCCCGGTCGCGGCTCGGCTCGGGATCCGCTGGGTCTCGTACGACCGCCCCGGCTACGGGGGATCGAGCCCCCGGCCCGGTCGGGACGTCGCGTCCGCCGCGGACGACGTGCGCGCGGTCGCGGACGCGCTGGGCATCAACAGGTTCGCGGTCATGGGGCATTCCGGCGGCGGCCCGCACGCGCTCGCGTGCGCGGCCCTGCTGCCGGAACGGGTCCTCGGCGCGGTCGCGGCGGCCGGTCTGGCTCCCTACGGCGCCGAAGGGCTCGACTGGTTCGGGGGAATGACGGCGTCCGGCGCGGCGGCCCTGCGCGCGGCGGCACAAGGCCGGGCGGCGAAGGAGGCGTACGAGGCGTCCGCCGCGTACGACCCGGAGATGTTCACCCCGGCCGACCACGAGGCGCTCGCCGGCCCGTGGTCCTGGTTCGGGGACGTCGTCGGGCCGGCCATGGCGTCGGGACCCGGCGGGCTGATCGACGACGACCTGGCGTACGTCGCCCCCTGGGGCTTCGACCCCGCCCGGATCGGCGTGCCGGTGCTCCTGACGCACGGCGACCAGGACCGTGTCGTGCCCGCCTCGCACGGCCGCTGGCTGGCCCGCCGCTGCCCGACGGCGGAACTGCGGCCGCGCCCGGCCGACGGGCACATCTCGGTGCTCGCGGGCGGACCGGAGGCGCTGGAGTGGCTCGTGCGGGTCGCCCGGCGGCGTGCGGTGATGCGGGGCTGAGCCGAGGGGGTGCGCGGCCGGGCGACGGCTCACCGGCGGCGTTCCGGAAGCGGCGGGAGAGCCGTGGGAACGTCCTCGGACGGGGCTCGCGGGGTGGGCGTGGCGCGCTTGACACTGAAATCGAACATCCATTCTCATGGAAGTCCGGCCCTTGGAAACACTGGGTTGTCGACGAGTTGTCCACAGGTCGGAGGGGACGTCGGGGCCCATTGTCAGTGGCAGGGGTTAGCGTCTTTCACATGAAGCGATCGACTCAAGCAAACCGGGTGGAACCCATGGCAGGAACCGACCGCGAGAAGGCGCTCGACGCCGCGCTCGCACAGATTGAACGCCAATTCGGCAAGGGCGCAGTGATGCGCATGGGTGACCGTACCCAGGAGCCGATCGAGGTGATCTCCACCGGATCGACCGCGCTCGACATCGCGCTCGGCGTCGGCGGTCTGCCCCGCGGCCGTGTCGTGGAGATCTACGGCCCGGAGTCCTCCGGTAAGACGACCCTGACGCTGCACGCCGTGGCCAACGCGCAGAAGGCCGGCGGCCAGGTCGCCTTCGTGGACGCCGAGCACGCGCTCGACCCCGAGTACGCCAAGAAGCTCGGCGTCGACATCGACAACCTCATCCTGTCCCAGCCGGACAACGGCGAGCAGGCCCTCGAGATCGTCGACATGCTGGTCCGCTCCGGCGCCCTCGACCTGATCGTCATCGACTCCGTCGCCGCGCTCGTCCCGCGTGCGGAGATCGAGGGCGAGATGGGCGACTCGCACGTCGGTCTCCAGGCCCGACTGATGAGCCAGGCCCTCCGGAAGATCACCAGCGCGCTCAACCAGTCCAAGACCACCGCGATCTTCATCAACCAGCTCCGCGAGAAGATCGGCGTGATGTTCGGCTCCCCGGAGACCACGACCGGTGGCCGCGCGCTGAAGTTCTACGCCTCGGTGCGTCTCGACATCCGCCGCATCGAGACCCTCAAGGACGGCACGGACGCGGTCGGCAACCGCACCCGCGTCAAGGTCGTCAAGAACAAGGTCGCGCCGCCCTTCAAGCAGGCCGAGTTCGACATCCTCTACGGCCAGGGCATCAGCCGCGAGGGCGGCCTGATCGACATGGGCGTGGAGCACGGCTTCGTCCGCAAGGCCGGCGCCTGGTACACGTACGAGGGCGACCAGCTCGGCCAGGGCAAGGAGAACGCCCGCAACTTCCTGAAGGACAACCCCGACCTCGCCGACGAGATCGAGAAGAAGATCAAGGAGAAGCTGGGCGTCGGCGTCCGGCCCGACGCCGCCAAGAGCGACGCGGCGACGGACGCGGCGGGAGCCGCGGACGCGGCCGGCGCGGACGACGCCAAGACCGTCCCGGCACCTGCGACCAAGACCGCGAAGGCGACCAAGGCCACCGCGGTCAAGAGCTGAACCGGTGACCGGTCGCACCGAATGGCCGGGTGACAGCCCCGACTCGTCGAGGGCCGAGAAGGAGCTGTCACCCCAGGATCCGGCTGAGCGGGCGCGGGCGATCTGCCTGCGCCTGCTCACCGGGACCCCCCGCACGCGCAAGCAGCTCGCCGACGCGCTGCGCAAGCGGGAGATCCCCGACGAGGTGGCGGAGGAGATCCTCTCCCGCTTCGAGGACGTCGGACTGATCGACGACGCCGCCTTCGCGGGAGCGTGGGTGGAGTCCCGCCACCACGGCAGAGGCCTCGCGCGCCGCGCCCTCGCCCGGGAGCTGCGCACCAAGGGCGTCGAGCCCACCCTCATCCAGGAGGCGGTGGACCGGCTCGACTCCGAGCAGGAGGAGGCCACGGCGCGCGAGCTCGTCGCCCGCAAGCTGCGCGCCACGAGAGGCCTCGACCGCGACCGGCGGCTCCGCCGGCTCGCCGGGATGCTCGCCCGCAAGGGGTACCCCGAGGGCATGGCCCTCCGCGTCGTCCGCCAGGCGCTGGAGGCCGAGGGCGAAGACACGGACGGGCTGGACGAGCCCTACTGAGACCCTCCACGCCGCCGAGGGCCGGGCGGCGGGAGGCGGGAGGTACGGCGTCTCACGGACGGGTTGGGACGAGCCCTACGGGCACCCGTCCTGCCGCCGGGGACCCGGCGGCAGGAGGCATGGCGCCTCACGCATGGGCTGAGACGAGCCTTGGGTTGGGACGCGCCCTACGGACACCCTCCACGCCGCCGGAGGTCCGGCGGCGTGAGGTGGAGCGTCAGGGGTGGGTGGCGGGGGGAAGGACTGGGAGGCCGGCGGCTTTCCAGGCTTGGAAGCCGCCGATGAGGTCGGTGGCGCGGTGGAGGCCGAGGCGGTGGAGGGACTCGGCGGCGAGGGAGGAGGCGTAGCCCTCGTTGCAGAGGACGACGACCAGCAGGTCGTGGCTGGTCGCCTCCGGGAGGCGGTGGCTGCCGAGGGGGTCGAGGCGCCACTCCAGTTCGTTGCGCTCGACGATCAGCGCGCCCGGGATGAGACCGTCCCGGTCCCGCAGGGCCGCGTAGCGGGTGTCCACCAGGAGCGCGTCACCCGCCTCGTGCGCCTCGTGGGCGGCCCGGGCTTCGATCCGGTCGAGGCCGGACCTGACCTGCTCCAGGAGTTCGTCGATCCCCTGGGGTTCGCGTTCGTCGCTCACGTGCTTCTCCTCTCGTTCCTCGTCGACGGTCGTCCGCGCGGTCACTGCCAGTCCTCCGGGCGTTCGACCTGCTCGAGACGGAGCACCGCGCCCGTCCGGCTGAAGCGGCGGATGAGGGGGAGCGGCGGGTAGTAGGCGTGCACGGACACCGCGTGGGTGTCGGGGGACTCGTTGAGGACCTCGTGCACATGGTGGCGGCCGAAGGCCCGGCCCCGGTGCTCCGTCAGCCGGCGGGAGCGGTCGAGGCCGTCGGCCAGTTCCAGGGTCTTCCAGCCGCTCGCGGGCAGCCGGACGGCGAGCGCGTTCTCCGTCAGGGTGCCGCGCGCGGTGGCGAAAGCTCCGAGCGACTCGGCGTGGTCGTGCCAGCCGGTGCCGGTGCCGGGCGGCCAGCCGATGAGCCAGGCCTCGCTGCCGCCGGGGCCGTCGAGGCGTACCCACGTACGGCCTTCGGGGTCGAGCGGCAGCGAGTCGACCAGTTCCCGGTCGGCGGCCGTCCGGCGGACGAAGTCGAGCAGTTCGGCCGCGGTCGGCCCGCCGGCGGGCGTGCCGGGGGAGGAAGGGGTGGTGGGAGAGGGCGCGGAGGCGTGCAGGGACACGGGTGACCGTCCTGAGGTTCGCGAAGAGCGCGCGACGGCTCTCGGCACCGCGGACGTCGTCAGGGACGTCGGTGGCGGGGCGCGCGCGGGGAAGGGGGCGAGATCAGCAGGAGGGGCGACACACGCAGCCCGCGTAGCGGACGAGGTCCATGTGGACCCTCCGCCACAGGCGCGCATAGGTGTCGGTCACGCTCCGGAGTACACCATGCGCGCCCGCGGGAATCAACGCATGTCCGCCGTGCGGTCATCCGCGGCGGACACGGCGGCGGTTTCCTCGATGGCCTTTTTGGTGGCCTTCTCAGTGGCTTTCGCGCCGGCTTTCTCGGTGGTCTTCTCGGCCGTTTCCTCGGTGACCGTCCCGGAGGCTTCCTCGGTGGGCTCCTGGGCAGTGGGGGAGCCGCCGCGGGCCGCGTCCGCCGCCGCGTACAGCTCGTCGGGGAGGACGCCGGAGAAGGAGGCCACGAGATGGCCGTCGGGCCGTACGAGCAGGACGGCGTGGGCCGGCGCGCCCGGGTAGGCCTCGGTCACCAGGACCTCGGCCTTCGTCGGGAGGGCGTCGACGGCCTCTTCGAGCCGGGGCATCACACCCGCGCTGCGCCAGTGGCGGCGGTCCCACACCCCGGTGCCGGGCGCGACGAGGACGACGAGGAGCCGGCCCTGACCGAGGCGGTCCCGGAGCCGTACGGTCGTGCCGTCCGGGGCGGTCACGCGGACGTCCTCGACGGGGGCGCCCGGCGGGGTGCCGACCGGCGTCAGTCCGTCGGAGAGCGGAGGCGCGAGGGGGGAGTGCGGGTACGCGGGGGGCGCGCCGAGCGGGCCGCGCCCCACGTGACCCTCGGTCAGCAGGGCGTCGTGACCGCGCGTCGCACCGGGGAGGTAGGTCCGCAGGCCCCCGCCGCCGCGCAGCGCGGGAAGCGACTGGTCCGCCGCGCGCAGCCGGGAGGCGACGGCCGTCCGGCGTTCGCTCTGGTAGCTGTCGAGGAGCCGGTCCGGGGCGCTGTTGTGCCAGGTCAGGGCCAGTTTCCAGGCGAGGTTGTCGACATCGCGGAACCCCTCGTCGAGGCCCTGCGTGCCGACCGCGCCGAGCAGGTGTGCCGCGTCCCCGGCGAGCAGGACCCGGTCGACCCGCCAGCGGCGGGCGAGCCGGTGGTGCAGGGTGTGCACGCCGGTGTCGATGAGCTCGTACGGGGGTGTCATGCCGTCGCACCAGCCGGCGAGGGTCTCCCTGATCCGGGCGACCAGCGCGTCCGGGGTGACCAGGTCACCGCGCGGCGGGAGCAGCCAGTCGATCCGCCAGACGCCGTCGGGCAGCGGGCGGGCGGTGATCTCGTCCGGGGCTCCCCGCCACGGCGGCTGGCGGTGCATCAGGGCTTCGCCGGGCCAGGGGAGTTCGGTGCGCAGGGCGGCGACGGCGTGCCGTTCCACGGCCGTTCGGCCCGGGAAGCGGATGCCGAGCAGTTTGCGTACGGTCGACCGGGCCCCGTCGCAGCCGACGAGGTGGCTGCCGCGCCACCAGGTGCCCTCGGGGCCGCGGGTGTGGGCGGTGACGCCGTCGCGGTCCTGCTCGATGGTGTCGAGCCGGGAGTCGGTGACGAGACGGATCAGCTTCTCGCGGCCGATGGCGTCGCGCAGACCGCGCGCGAGGGCGTGCTGGGGGATGTGCAGCGGGGCGGCCGGAGCGGCGGGCGCGTCCGGGTCCTCGGCCCACTCCTCCGTACCGCTGAGTCCCAGGTCGAGCGGGAGGTGGCGGACCAGCCGGCCGCGGCGCATGCTGCGCCAGCCGACCCAGCGGACTCCCTCGTCACGGAGGGTGGTGCAGCCCAGGCGTTCGACCATCGCGGCCATGTCGGCGCGCAGCAGGACGCTGCGGGCGGGGCGGGGTTCGTCCTTGCCGGGGCCCTCGTCGAGGACGATGCTGGGCACGCTCTGCGCGGCGAGCGCGAGCGAGAGCGCGAGGCCGACCGGCCCGGCGCCCACGATGATCACCGGGTCCACGGCGCGGCTCCTGAAGGCCGGACGGTCATGGGGGCAGCACAGCTGAGTGTGGCACGAGCCCGGTGGTTGATCACAGACCGTATGCAACCCACTGAGGGTGCTTGCGTCAAGCGACGGGGTGGGCGCGGTGCGGTCGACATCTCGTCAGTACCGCTCCGGCCCACCCCTGTCGTACCGGTGGCCCCTTCGGGGTCAGGCGTCGCTGGCGGCCTTCGTCTTGGCCTCGGCGGCTCCGGCCTGGGCCGGGAGGGTGACCGTGACCGACCTCTTGCCCCGCCGCAGGCGCCGTTCGAGGCGGCCCGCGAAGCTGGTGAGGGCGAAGTTGATGACGATGTAGATGAGCGCGATGACCGTGAGCGTGGCGATGGTGTTGGCGCCGTAGTTGGCCGTGATCTGCCGGTTCTGGCTGAGGAGTTCGGCGAAGCCGAGCATGGCGCCGCCGAGCGCGGTGTCCTTGACGATCACGACGAGCTGGCTGACCAGGGCGGGCAGCATGACGGTCACGGCCTGCGGGAGCAGGACGTACAGCATGGTCTGGCCCTTGCGCATGCCGAGCGCGACGGCCGCGTCGCCCTGGCCGCGGGGCAGCGAGAGCACGCCGGCCCGGACGACCTCGGCGATGACCGAGGCGTTGTAGAGCACCAGGCCGGTGACGACCGCGTACAGCGGGCGGAAGTCCGAGCTGACGGTGGTGAACTCCCGGTAGGCCTGGTTGGCGAACATCATCAGGAGCAGTACCGGGATGGCGCGGAAGAACTCCACGAGCGCGCCCACCGGCACGCGCACCCAGCGGTAGTCGGAGAGCCGGCCGATGCCGAGGAGGGCGCCGAGCGGCAGCGCGATCACGATGGAGAGCGCGGCGGCCTTGAGGGTCTCCGTCAGGCCGGGCAGCAGGTACGTCGTCCAGACCTCGGAGTCGGTGACGAACGGGGTCCACTTCTCGGCGGCCAGCTGGTTCTTGTCGGCCAGGGCGGTGAGCACCCACCAGGCCACCAGGCCGAGGGCCGCCAGGAAGACGATCGTGTAGAGGACGTTCCGCCGCTTGGCGCGCGGGCCGGGGGTGTCGTACAGGACGGAGCTCATCGCTTCACCGCCAGTCGCTTGGCCGCCCAGCCCAGGATCAGGCCGGTGGGGAGGGTGAGGGCGATGAAGCCGAAGGCGAAGACCCCGAAGACCGTGAAGAGCGCGTCCGGCTCGTTCTCGATCATGCCCTTCATCAGGAACGCGGCGTCGGCGGCGCCGATCGCGGCCGCCACGGTGGTGTTCTTGGTGAGGGCGATCAGGACGTTGGCGAGCGGCGTGATCGCCGCGCGGAAGGCCTGCGGGAGGACCACCAGGGTGAGTACCTGGGTGAAGCTGAGGCCGAGCGCGCGGGCGGCCTCGGCCTGGCCCGGCGGGACGGTGTTGATGCCCGAGCGCAGCGCCTCGCAGACGAAGGTGCCGGTGTACGCGACGAGGCCGAGGACGGCGAGCCGGAAGCCGATCCCCTCGGAGCGTTCTCCGCCGAGCGTGATGAGCAGGGTCTGGTTGAGGCCGAGGAGGCAGGCGACGAGGACGACCGTCAGCGGAGTGTTCCGGACGACGTTCACGTACGCGGTGCCGAAGGCGCGCATCAGCGGGACCGGGCTGACGCGCATGGAGACCAGGGCCGTGCCCCAGATCAGCGAGCCGATCGCCGAGTAGAGGGCGAGCTGCGCCGTCACCCAGAAGGCGCCGAGCAGGTCGTACTGCCCGGAATCAAGAAAGTCGAACACGATGCCCGCGCTCTCCCCTGGTGGTCGGTCGGTGGGACGGCCGGTGCGTGGGCAGCGGCCGGTGCCGGTGCGACGGCCGCCGCCCCTCGCGGGAGGCGGCCGTCACGGCCGGTGCGGGTCAGGTCAGTTCTCGACCTTCGGCGCGGCCTCGTACTTGTAGCCGGAGGGGCCGAAGTGCTGCTTGACGAGCTTCTCCCAGGTGCCGTCGGAGACCATCTTCTCCAGCGCCTTGTTGATCTTGCCGCGCAGCTCGTCGTCGCCCTTCTTGACGCCGATGCCGTACTTCTCGTCGCTCATCCGGAGGCCGGCGAGCTTGAACTTGCCCTGGTGCTCCTTCTGCGAGGCGTAGCCCGCGAGGATGGAGTCGTCGGTGGTCAGGGCGTCGACGGCCTTGTTCTCCAGGCCGGTGAGGCACTCGGAGTAGCCGCCGAGCTGCTGGAGGTCGGCCTTCGGGGCCAGCTTCTCCTTGACGTTCTGCGCGGAGGTCGAGCCGGTGACCGAGCAGAGCTTCTTGGAGTTGAGGTCGTCGACCTTGGTGATCGAGGCGTCGTCGGCGCGCACGAGCAGGTCCTGGTGGGCCAGGAAGTACGGGCCGGCGAAGTCGACCTCCTTCTTGCGCTTCTCGTTGATCGAGTAGCTGGCGACGACGAACTTGACGTCACCGTTCTTGATCAGGTTCTCGCGCTCGGCGCTCGGCGCCTGCTTGAAGTTGATCTTGTCCTCGGCGTAGCCGAGCTCCTTGGCGACGTAGCGGGCGACGTCGACGTCGAAGCCCGCGTACGTGCCGTCCGGGGTCTTCAGGCCCAGGCCGGGCTGGTCGAACTTGATGCCGACGGTGATCTTGTCACCGTTGCTGCCCGAGTCGGAGCCGCTGCCACAGGCGGTGGCGGTCAGCGCGAGGACGACGGCGGCCGCGGCGGCGGCGGAGGCGGTGCGAAGCTTCATGGTCGAAAGTCCCTTGAGTAGGCGTGAGTTGGGAAGCGTAGATCCGAACTCGCTCAGTGGTGAAGGATCTTGGAGAGGAAGTCCTTGGCGCGGTCGCTGCGCGGGTTGCTGAAGAACTCCTCGGGCGCCGCCTGCTCGACGATGCGGCCGTCGGCCATGAAGACGACCCGGTTGGCGGCGGAGCGGGCGAAGCCCATCTCGTGGGTGACGACCACCATCGTCATGCCGTCCCTGGCCAGTTGCTGCATGACCTCGAGGACCTCGTTGATCATCTCCGGGTCGAGCGCGGAGGTCGGCTCGTCGAAGAGCATCACCTTCGGGTCCATGGCGAGCGCGCGGGCGATCGCCACGCGCTGCTGCTGACCACCGGAGAGCTGCGCGGGGTACTTGTCCGCCTGGGTGCCGACGCCGACCCGGTCGAGAAGGGTGCGGGCCTTGGCCTCGGCGGCCTTCTTCTCCGTCTTGCGGACCTTGATCTGGCCCAGCATCACGTTCTCGAGCACCGTCTTGTGCGCGAAGAGGTTGAAGGACTGGAAGACCATGCCGACGTCGGAACGCAGCCGGGCGAGCTCCCTGCCCTCCGCCGGAAGCGCCTTGCCGTCGATGGTGATGGTGCCGGAGTCGATGCTCTCCAGCCGGTTGATCGTGCGGCACAGCGTCGACTTGCCGGACCCGGACGGTCCGATGACGACCACGACCTCGCCGCGCGTGATCGTCAGATCGATGTCCTGGAGGACATGCAGTGCGCCGAAGTGCTTGTTCACGCCGGACAGTACGACCAGGTCGTCCGCGGCGCGCGGGGTGTCCTCAGGCCCCCTGGGCGCTGATTCAGACACTGACTCTCCGCTCATCGGCCTCTTGCTCCGTCCTCCTCGGTTGGGGAGGACACTAGAGACCGGATGTGACGACCGTCATCACATCTGAGCGGAAATTGAGGATAACGATCCGGCTGCTGCCGGACACAGTGCGTGAACACCCCGGCCTTTGCCGTACCGGGTGCATAACGGAAACGGCGGCGAAACAGGGGGACACTTGACTGTGGCACCCATGTTCGGTGTTCATGCCCTGGTACCACCTGGTACACAGAGACCCGCCATCGAGAGATCACCACGGAGGAGGTACGCATGCGACTGCTGCTCGTCGAGGACGACGACCACGTCGCCGCAGCCCTCTCCGCGATCCTCGCGAAGCACGGCTTCACGGTCACCCACGCCCGCAACGGCGAGGAGGCCATGCAGGCCGTCCTGCCCACCGCGCAGGGCGAGCGCCCCTCGTACGGGGTGATCCTGCTCGACCTCGGCCTCCCCGACCAGGACGGCTACCAGGTCTGCGGCCGCATCCGGAAGCTCACCGCCACCCCGGTGATCATGGTCACCGCGCGGGGCGACGTCCGCTCCCGGATCCACGGGCTCAACCTCGGCGCCGACGACTACGTCGTCAAGCCCTACGACCCCGGCGAACTCCTCGCCCGCATCCACGCCGTCAGCCGGCGCAACGCCGGACCCGAGGAGTCGGCGGGACCCGCCGACGGCACCCAGCTGCGCCTCGGCTCCGTCACCATCGAACTGCCCACCCGCCGCGTCAGCGTCGACGGCGAGGCCGTGCCCCTCACCCGCAAGGAGTTCGACCTGCTCGCCCTCCTCGCGCAGCGCCCCGGGGTCGTCTTCCGCCGCGAGCAGATCATCAGCGAGGTCTGGCGCACCAGTTGGGAGGGGACCGGCCGCACCCTGGAGGTGCACGTCGCCTCCCTGCGCTCCAAGCTGCGGATGCCCGCGCTGATCGAGACCGTGCGGGGCGTCGGCTACCGGCTCGTCACCCCCGCCGCGTAACCCCTGACCCCCGGACCCCCGACCCGTGCGCACCAGACTCCTCCCGCTCCTCATCATCCTGATGGCCGGCGTGCTCCTCGCCCTCGGCTTCCCGCTCGCCGCCAGCCTCGCCGCCTCCGAACAGCAGCGGGTCGTCGTCGACCGGCTCGACGACGCCGCCCGCTTCGCCGCCCTCGCCCAGTTCGTCAGCGAGAGCAGCCCCAGCACCGACGAGCGGCGCACCACCCTCAGCGGTGAACTCGCCAGCTACCACGACGTGTACGGCATCCGGGCCGGGATCTTCTACCGCGACGACCGCTCCATGGCCGCCGCCCCCGAGGACTGGGTCGTGCCGGACACCGGCGAGGGCAGGCGCGCCTTCAACGAGGCCCTCCTCGGCCGGCGCAGCCACGACCCGTCGCAGGTCTGGCCCTGGCAGGGGCACGCGCGGCTCACCATCGCCTCCCCGGTCGTCCGTGACGGCGACGTCGTCGCCGTCGTCGTCACCGACTCGCCCACCGGCCAGCTCCGGCTGCGCATCCTGCGCGGCTGGCTGGTCATCTTCGTCGGCGAGGCCGCCGCGATGCTCCTCGCGGTCGGCGCCGCCGTCCGGCTCACCGGCTGGGTGCTCAGGCCGGTGCGCGTCCTCGACTCCGCCACCCACGACATCGCCACCGGACAGATGAACTCCCGGGTCGCCGAGGCAGGCGGACCTCCCGAACTGCGGCGCCTCGCCCGCTCGTTCAACGAGATGGCCGACAACGTCGAGGAAGCGCTCGAACAGCAGCGGGCCTTCGTCGCCGACGCCTCGCACCAGCTGCGGAACCCGCTCGCCGCCCTGCTCCTGCGCATCGAGCTGCTCGCCCTCGAACTCCCCGAGGGAAACGAGGAGATCGCCTCCGTACGCACCGAGGGCAAGCGCCTCGCCCAGGTCCTCGACGACCTCCTCGACCTGGCGCTCGCCGAGCACGCCGCGGCCGAACTGCGGCTCACCGACGTCGGCGCGCTCACCGACGAACGCGTGGCGTCCTGGCGGCCGGTCGCCGAGGACAAGGGCGTCCTGCTCTCCGGGGCATGCGCGGCGGTCACCGGCTGGGCCGATCCCGTGGCCCTCTCCAGCGCCCTCGACGCGGTGATCGACAACGCCCTGAAGTTCACCCCCGCCGGGGAGGAGGTCGCGGTCTCGGTCGCGCTCTCCCCGGGCGGCGAGAGCGTCGACATCGTCGTCGCGGACCGGGGACCCGGTCTCACCGAGGACGAGCTGTCCCGGGTCGGCGACCGCTTCTGGCGCTCGGGCCGTCACCAGAACATCAAGGGCTCCGGCCTCGGCCTCTCCATCACCCGCGTCCTGCTCACGGCCGGAGGCGGCGGCATCGCCTTCGCCCCGAACGAGCCCCACGGCCTCCGGGTGACGGTCACCGTCCCCCGGCACGCACCCCGTGCGAGCGGTCAGGGCTTCACGGAGCGGTAGTAGCGCCGGGCGCCCTCGTGCAGGGTCAGCGGCTCCGTATAGACGGCGGTACGGAGATCCACCAGCTGCGCCGGGTGCACCCGGGCGCCGATCCGGTCGCGGCTGCGGATCACCGTACGGGTGAAGCCCTCGACCAGGTCCGCGTCGGCCCGGTCCGTGGTGACCAGGAGGTTCGCCACCGCCAGCGTCTCGACCGGCCGGCCGTCCTGCGCCTTCGCGTACGCGTCGGGGGGGATCACCGCCGACCGGTAGTGGCGGGTCGACGCACCGACGTCGTGCAGCCGGTCGACCAGCCGCGCGTCCAGCGGGATCAGCCGGATCAGGAACCGCTCGGACAGGCTCTGCACCGCCGACGTGGGCAGACCGCCCGACCAGAAGAACGCGTCGAGCTCCCCCCGCTCCAGGAGATCGGGCATGGTGTCGATGCCCGCCGCGACCGGCTCGATGCCGGAGAGGGGCGTGATCCCCGCCGCCGCGAGCACCCGGTCGGCGATCAGCCGCACCCCGGACCCGTCCTGCCCGACGCCGACCCGCAGACCCTTCAGGTCCCGCACGCTCCGGACCGGGGAACTCCTCGGCACCACGAGCTGGACGTAGTCGTCGTAAAGACGGGCGCACCCCCGCAGCCGCTCGAAGCCGGGCCGCCGCTCGCGCTGGTACTGCGCCACCGCGTCGGCCGTGGCGATCGTGAAGTCCGCCTCGCCGGACGCCACCCGGGCCAGGTTCTGCTGCGAGCCCTCGCTGTCCGTGAGCCGTATCGACACCTCGGGCAGGTCCTGGGCCAGCGCGTCCTTGAGCAGCAGCCCGTACCGCTGGTACACCCCGGTCGGCACGCCCGTGCTGAACGTCACCGAGCCGCTCGGCACCGGCGGCCCGAACGGGACGAGCCACCACACCAGCACCCCGCACACCGCGAGCAGCGCGGCCGACACCGCCAGGACACGGCGGCGGGCGGCACGGGAGAGCGAGGCGAACATGCCCGCGATCCTGCCAGCCGACCACCCCTCCTGACCAGGCTCGGCAGGCCCCGTACGACCCCGGGCGCGCTCCGCCGAAGCGGTGAGCGGCCCCGTCCACGGGTGCCGCGCCGTGTGTCGCGCCGGGGCGCCGGAGTCCTGGCGGCTAGCGTCGGGATGCGCTCGGTGATCTTGGACCGTCCCCTGTCCGCCCCTGGCGTCTCTCACCGGGCGCGCCCTCGGGCCTGCCCTCGGCCCCGACGGCAGGTCGTGCCCCCTCGTGCGCACTCCGAGCGGAGGCGGCTTCCGGACCGCCTACCCTTGGACGCATGACGAGCAGCAGCGACCGGAGCACCGCAGTGAGCGTTGACGGCACCAAGACCTACGAGATCCGCACCTACGGGTGCCAGATGAACGT
This sequence comes from Streptomyces sp. NPDC037273, assembly GCF_055603625.1. Lineage (NCBI taxonomy): Bacteria > Bacillati > Actinomycetota > Actinomycetes > Kitasatosporales > Streptomycetaceae > Streptomyces > Streptomyces sp. NPDC037273. The sequence continues at coordinate 50,263 of NZ_JBVJVO010000022.1, read as the reverse complement.
CCACGACTCCGAGCGGCTCTCCGGTCTGCTGGAAGATGCGGGTTACGTCCGGGCCCCGAAGGGTGCCGACGGCGACGCCGACGTCGTCGTCTTCAACACCTGCGCGGTCCGCGAGAACGCCGACAACAAGCTGTACGGCAACCTCGGCCGGCTCGCCCCGATGAAGACCACGCGGCCCGGCATGCAGATCGCCGTCGGCGGCTGCCTGGCCCAGAAGGACCGCGACACCATCGTCAAGAAGGCCCCCTGGGTCGACGTCGTCTTCGGCACGCACAACATCGGCAAGCTGCCGGTCCTCCTGGAGCGCGCCCGCGTCCAGGAAGAGGCCCAGATCGAGATCGCCGAGTCCCTGGAGGCCTTCCCCTCCACGCTCCCGACCCGCCGCGAGTCCGCCTACGCCGCCTGGGTCTCGATCTCCGTCGGCTGCAACAACACCTGTACGTTCTGCATCGTCCCGGCCCTGCGCGGCAAGGAGGAGGACCGCCGCCCCGGCGACATCCTCGCCGAGATCGAGGCCCTCGTCGCCGAGGGCGTCTCCGAGATCACCCTGCTCGGCCAGAACGTCAACGCGTACGGCTCCGACCTGGGCGACCGCGAGGCCTTCTCCAAGCTGCTGCGCGCCTGCGGCCAGATCGAGGGCCTGGAGCGGGTCCGCTTCACCTCGCCGCACCCGCGCGACTTCACCGACGACGTGATCGCGGCGATGGCCGAGACGCCGAACGTCATGCCGCAGCTGCACATGCCGCTGCAGTCCGGCTCGGACACGATCCTCAAGGCGATGCGCCGCTCGTACCGGCAGGAGCGTTTCCTCGGGATCATCGAGAAGGTCCGCGCGGCCATCCCGCACGCCGCCATCTCCACCGACATCATCGTGGGCTTCCCCGGCGAGACCGAGGAGGACTTCGAGCAGACCATGCACACCGTCCGCGAGGCCCGCTTCGCGAACGCCTTCACCTTCCAGTACTCCAAGCGCCCCGGGACCCCGGCCGCCGACATGGAGGGGCAGATCCCCAAGGACGTCGTGCAGGAGCGCTACATGCGCCTCGTCGCCCTCCAGGAGGAGATCTCCTGGGAGGAGAACAAGAAGCAGGTCGGCCGCACCCTGGACGTCATGGTCGCCGAGGGCGAGGGCCGCAAGGACGGCGCCACCGACCGCCTCTCGGGCCGTGCCCCCGACAACCGGCTCGTCCACTTCACCAAGCCCGACGAGGACGTGCGCCCCGGCGACGTGGTGACCGTCGAGATCACCTACGCCGCCCCGCACCACCTCCTCGCCGAGGGCCCGGTCGCGTCCGTCCGCCGCACCCGCGCCGGCGACGCCTGGGAGAAGCGCACCGCCGCGGCCGCCGCCAAGCCGGCCGGCGTCCTCCTCGGCCTCCCGAAGATCGGCGTCCCGGAGCCGCTCCCCGTCGCCGACGCCCCGGCCTGCGGCAGCCACTGACCGCGGCGAAGAGCCGACGCCGGCACGGAAACGCCGTGCCGGCACCCGTCAACACCTGGGGGGACCGATGGGCAGATGGGTCGTCATAGCGCAGTACGGGGCCGGTGAGTCCTACCGGACGGAGCTCGTCGCCCGGGTGACCGGCACCCGCGAGGACGCCCGCGAGGCCATGCGGGAGGCCACCCGGACCTGCCGGGCGCCCATGCGGGAGAAGTGGCGCGAGGTGTACCGCCTCGCCGGCGGCGACAGCTACCTCGTGATCGTCAAGGGGGCCGCGACCCTGAGCGAGGTCACGCTGAGCATCGGCGAGCTGGTCTACGACTCCGCCGACCCGGGCGTGGCGGCGGCCGCGAACGCCGAGGACACCGGCTCCGTGTGACGCCCCGGGGGACCGGCCTCCGGGCAGTAGGCTGCGGATCATGCTTGTCGCCGCAGCCGTCTGCCCCTGCCCGCCGCTCCTCGTGCCCGAGGTCGCCACCGGCGCCGCCCCCGAGCTGGACGCCGCGCGGACGGCCTGCGCCGACGCCGTCGGGCTGCTCGCCGCCGCCCGCCCCGACCGGCTGTACGTCATCGGCGCCGCGCCCGACGGCGGTCACGGCGTCTACCCGGCCGGCTCGACGGGCTCCTTCGCCGGCTTCGGCGTCGACCTCTCCGTACGACTCGGCGAGGACCGGTCGCCCGGTGCCGGGGGAGGCCCGGCTTCCGATGCCGGCGACGCCACGGCGAGCCGCCCCCTGCCCGCCTCCCTCGCCGTCGCCGCCTGGCTGCTCGGCCGGGCGGGCTGGGCCGACGCGCCGATCGAGGGTCTGGGCGTCGAGGAGACGGCCACGCCCGACGTCTGCGCCGGGCTCGGCCGCGGCCTCGCCGACTCGGCCGAACGGGTGGCCCTCCTGGTCATGGGCGACGGCAGCGCGTGCCGGACCGTGAAGGCGCCCGGCTATCTGGACGAGCGCGCCGAGGGCTTCGACGCGGCGGCGGCCCGCGCCCTGGGCACGGCCGACGTGGCCGCGCTGCTCGCCCTGGACACGGAGCTCGCGTACGAGCTGAAGGTGGCGGGGCGCGCCCCCTGGCAGGTCCTCGCGGGCGCCGCCGAGGGCGCCGGGCTCGACGGCCGGCTGCTCTTCGAGGACGCGCCGTACGGGGTGGGCTACTTCGTCGCGGCCTGGTCCTGACACGCGTACACCCGACACGGCGGACGGCCGCGGAGCGAGGTGCTCCGCGGCCGTCCGCCGTGCGAAGGGGGCGTGTCGGGGTGGGTGACGTCGGCCGTCAGGCGGCCGGCGGCGGGGTCGTGCCACCGCCCCCGGACGTGCCGTCGTCCTTGTGACCGATCCGGTCCAGGGCTTCCTTGGCCTTGCCCGTACCGGACTGGATCTTGTCGCTGTACTTGCCCTTGGTCTTCTCGTCGACCAGCTTCGCGGCCTTGTCCAGGCCGTGGTCGATCTTGTCCCCGTGCTGCTGCGCGAGGTCCGCGACCTTGTCCTTGGCCGGGCTCAGCTTGGACTTCAGCGAATCCAGGAAACCCATGGGGCACCTTCCCTCCGCGGACCCTCGGGAGGTCCGTGTTCCGTGTCCTGCCCCCAGGACCCCGGGGGCCTACTGACGGGCGCCTTCGCCCGCCTCGTTGTCCGCGGCGGCCTCGGCGGACTGCTGCTTCGGGATCTCCACGACCTCGGCGGCGACGGCCTCAGCCGCCTCCGCCCCGTCCGCGTCGACGTCCTCGGCGGCCTCGTCCTCCACCGGAGCCGTCAGGGCCTCCGCGTCCTTCGCGGCCTCGGACGCCTCGGTGGCGGAGTCCTCCGGAGCGACGGTCCCGGTCTCCTCCGGAGCGGCCTCGGCCACATCCTGCTTCTTCCGGCGAAACATTGCCAAAAGGCTCATATTCACTCCATAGCGTACTCGGGTGGGCGGGGCTCCGTGATGATCGACGGCCGGAACCTCGCAACAGGCAACGAAGCCCGGACGGGGCCCGTCACGTAGCTCATTCGGGGACGGGCCGGGAGGTTTGCGAGACTGGGGCGGTGAGAAGCGCAGCTCCCGCCCCGCGGGTCATCGCCGTCGTCGGTCCGACCGCGGCCGGAAAGTCCGATCTGGGTGTATTCCTGGCCCAGCAGCTCGACGGCGAGGTCGTCAACGCCGACTCGATGCAGCTCTACCGGGGGATGGACATCGGGACCGCCAAACTGACGCAGGAGGAGCGCGGCGGCGTGCCGCACCACCTCCTCGACATCTGGGACGTCACCGAGGCCGCCAGCGTCGCCGAGTACCAGCGGCTCGCCCGCGCCGAGATCGACCGGCTGCTCGCCGCCGGCCGCACCCCGGTCCTCGTCGGCGGTTCCGGACTGTACGTACGCGGGGCCGTCGACGCCCTGGAGTTCCCCGGCACCGACCCGGCCGTACGCGCGCGCCTGGAGGCCGAACTCGAGGAACGCGGCTCCGGCGTCCTGCACGCCAGGCTCGCCGACGCGGACCCCGACGCGGCCCGCGTGATCCTGCCCAGCAACGGCCGCCGCATCGTCCGCGCCCTCGAGGTGATCGAGATCACCGGCAAGCCCTTCACCGCCAACCTCCCGGGCCCCGACTCCGTCTACGACACCGTCCAGATCGGCGTCGACGTGGCCCGCCCCGAGCTCGACGAGCGGATCACCACCCGCGTCGACCGGATGTGGGAGGCCGGCCTGGTCGACGAGGTCCGCGACCTGGAGGCGCGGGGCCTGCGCGAGGGCCGTACCGCCGCCCGCGCCCTCGGCTACCAGCAGGTACTCGCCGCGCTCGCCGGGGAGTGCACCGAGGACGAGGCCCGGGCCGAGACCGTCCGCGCCACCAAGCGCTTCGCCCGCCGCCAGGACTCGTGGTTCCGCCGCGACCCGCGGGTCCACTGGCTCAGCGGGGCCGCCGATCACCGCGGGGAACTCCCGCGAGAGGCGCTGTCGTTGGTCGAACGAGCGGTTACAGCCTGATCACGTGATGGCATCGGGACGCCCTGCCCGTCATTCCGGCGGCCAGGAGCGTGCCATCATCGAGCATCGATCGACCAAGTGGAGTCCGAGTGGGGAGGGCGCGTGGCGATGGAGGCCGGCCCTCGCGACAGAGAACAGCACGACGCGGCCCTGGACGACCCGATGGCCGACGCCGCCGGTGACGCGCCGGGTCACCCGACGGACGACGCTCCGATCGGCGCCCCGGGGCTGACCCCCGACGGCCCCGACGACGCGGTCGGCAGCTCCGTCGAGGTCGACGCCGACGAGGTCGAGGTCGAACTCCGCCCCCAGCGCCGGCTGCGGATCTGGCAGCTCGCCCCGATCGTCGCCCTGGCCGCGCTCGGCTCGCTGATGTTCGCCTTCCCGCTCGCCTTCGGCTCGGGCGACGGCGGCGCCGTCGTCGCCATGCTCGGACTCCTCATCAGTTCCTGCGCGGCTGGCTGGGGCATGATGGCCGCCCGCAAGGTCGGCTACACCTGGCCGGGCCTGCCGCAGCGCGGCTCCGGCGAGCGCCCCGACTGGCGCGTCCTCGCCCTGTACGTGACGACGATCGCGGCCCTGGTCGCCCTCGCCGTCTGGCGCGTGGCCCGACTGCGCTGACCGTCCCGGGCGCGGCACCGACCGCCCCGTGGACGGACGGGCGGCCTGTCGGCGGCGGGCCGTACAGTTGATCGCGTGACCAGCACGCAGACCCCGCAGCTCCCCGCCCTCCGGTTCCTCAAGGGCCACGGCACCGAGAACGACTTCGTGATCGTCCCCGACGCGGAGAACGCCCTCGACCTGTCCCCGGCCGCCGTCGCGCGGCTCTGCGACCGCCGGGCCGGCATCGGCGCCGACGGCGTGCTGCACGTCGTGCGCAGCGCCGCCCACCCCGAGGCGCGGCACCTGGCCGACGAGGCCGAGTGGTTCATGGACTACCGCAACGCCGACGGCTCGGTCGCGGAGATGTGCGGCAACGGCGTCCGCGTCTTCGCCCGCTACCTGGAGCACGCGGGTCACGTCACCGCCGGCGAGGTGGCCGTCGCCACCCGGGGCGGGATCAAGCGCGTCCACCTCGACAAGGACGGCTCCGTCACCGTCGCCATGGGACGGGCGACCCTCCCCGACGCCGGGGTCACCGTCACCGTCGACGGCCGCAGCTGGCCCGCGCGGAACGTGAACATGGGTAACCCGCACGCGGTCGCCTTCGTCGAGGACCTCGACCACGCGGGCAACCTCTACACCGAGCCGCCGTACGAGCCGGCCGCCGTCTACCCGGACGGGGTGAACATCGAGTTCGTCGCCGACCGCGGCCCCCGTCACGTCGCCATGCGGGTCCACGAGCGCGGCGCCGCCGAGACCCGCTCCTGCGGAACCGGCGCCTGCGCCGTCGCCGTCGCCACCGCCCGCAGGGACGGCGCCGACCCGGCCGAGACCGGCACCCCCGTCACGTACACCGTCGACGTCCTCGGCGGGACCCTGGTCATCACCGAGCACCCCGACGGCAGCGTCGACATGACGGGCCCCGCCGTCATCGTCGCCGAGGGCGTCCTCGACCCGACCTGGTGGGCCACGCCCGCCGGAATCGAAACTGTCAACGACTGATTTGTCGCTCGAATGGGTGATCCGAATCACGCTGAGCGAGAGCGTGACTGCGCCACGTGGTGGGGTCGGTAGCATCAAGCACCGGCCCCCCGGGCACGTCTGGCCCGCCCACCGCCGGTCCATGTCGCCGGAGGTGCCCCATGAGCGCAGAGGCCACCAATCCCGTGAGCCAGGCGGAAGCCGCCGTCTCCGACCCGAACGTCCGCAGACGCGGACGGGCCCGGATCGACCTGCGCAGGATCGGGCGGGCCGCCCTGCTCGGCGCCACCGCGGGACCCGCGCCGCGTGACCGGCTGCCCGACGCGATCAGCCACGTGGCCGAGGCGCACCGGGCCCACCATCCCGACGCCGATCTGACGGTGCTGCGCCGGGCGTACGTCCTCGCCGAGTCCTCGCACCGCGGCCAGTTCCGCAAGAGCGGCGAGCCGTACATCACCCATCCGCTCGCGGTGACGCTGATCCTCGCCGAACTCGGCGCGGAGACCACCACCCTGACCGCCTCTCTTCTCCACGACACCGTGGAGGACACCGAGGTGACGCTGGACCAGGTGCGCCGCGAGTTCGGCGACGAGGTCGCGTACCTCGTCGACGGCGTCACCAAGGTGGAGAAGATCGACTACGGCGCCGCCGCCGAACCCGAGACCTTCCGCAAGATGCTCGTCGCCACCGGCAACGACGTCCGGGTCATGTCGATCAAACTCGCCGACCGGCTCCACAACATGCGCACCCTCGGCGTGATGCGGCCCGAGAAACAGGCCAGGATCGCCAAGGTCACCCGGGACGTCCTCATCCCGCTGGCCGAACGGCTCGGTGTCCAGGCGCTCAAGACCGAGCTGGAGGACCTCGTCTTCGCCATCCTCCACCCCGAGGAGTACGAGACCACCCGCGCGCTCATCGCCGACAACCCGCGGGCGGGCGACGCCCTCGGCGCCGTCGCCGAACAGGTCTCCGCCGTCCTGCGCGAGGCGGGCGTCGGCGCCGAAGTCCTGGTCCGTCCACGCCACTTCGTCTCCGTGCACCGGGTCCGCCTCAAGCGCGGGGAACTGCGCGGCTGCGACTTCGGCCGGCTGCTCGTCCTCGTCGCCGAGGACGCCGACTGTTACGCGGTCCTCGGCGAGCTCCACACCTGTTTCACCCCGGTGATCTCCGAGTTCAAGGACTTCATCGCGGCCCCCAAGTTCAACCTGTACCAGTCCCTGCACACCGCGATCGCCGCCCCCGACGGCGCCGTGGCCGAGGTCCTCATCCGGACCCACCGGATGCACAAGGTCGCCGAGGCCGGCGTCGTAGCCCTCGGCAATCCCCACGTCGGCCAGGAGCCCACCGACCAGCCGGACCCGGCCGCCCGGCCGGACGCCGGGGCACGGCCGCACGCCGGCGGTCGGTCGGACTCCGGTGGTCGGCCGCCTGCCGGTGGGCGGTCGGATGCCGATGGGCGGTCGGACTCCGGTGGCAGGTCGGATTCAGCTCGCCGGCCGCATGCCGGTGGGCAGCGAGACGCCGGCGGGCCGTCCGAGGCCGGCGGACAGCCGGGGGCCGATGGGCGGTCGGGGGCCGGTGGGCGTTCGGATTCCGGGGTGCGGCCGGACCCGGCCGACCGGTCGGATTCCGGTGGGTGGCCATACGGCGGTGGGCCGCGGCACGCCGGAGGGCACCCGGAAGCCGGTGGGCAGCCGGACACCGTCCTCCCGCCGGCTCCCGACCCGGCGGACACCGGCGCGGCCCGGGCCGAGGACGGGGAGCGCGTCGACCCCACCCGCCCCGGCTGGCTCTCCCGGCTCCTCGACTGGCAGCAGGCCGCGCCCGACCCCGACACCTTCTGGTCCTCGCTCCGTGCCGACCTCGCCGAGGACGACGAGATCACCGTCTTCCGCGCCGACGGCGGCACCCTGAAGCTCCCCGCCGGGGCCAGCTGCGTCGACGCCGCCTACGCCCAGCACGGCGAGGCCGCCCACGGCTGCCTCGGCGCCCGCGTCAACGGCCGTCTCGCGCCCCTCGGCACCGTCCTCGGCGACGGGGACACCGTCCAGCCGCTGCTGGCCCAGGACACCGTCTCGGGGCCGTCCCCCGAGTGGCTCGACCACGCCCGTACCCCCGCCGCCCGGATCGCGATCAGCGGCTGGCTCCAGGCCCACCCCGAGACCGCCGCGCCGCCCGCCGCGACCGACCCGCGGCCACAGGTCAGCGTCACCGCCGACCGCCGCTCGGGGGCCGAGCTGCACGCGGACCTGGAGGGCGAGCCGGTCACCGTACGCCCGGCGGGCTGCTGCACCCCCGTACCGCCCGACGAGATCACCGGCTTCCAGGTCCGCGGCGGATCGGTCACCGCCCACCGCGCGCGCTGCGCAGCCGTCGGCGCCATGCGCCGGCTCGGCCGGGAGCCCGTCACCGTCCGCTGGGGCGACACCGCCCAGGGCAGGGTCACCCTCGTCGCCGAGTCCTTCGGCCGGCCGGGACTCCTCGCCGACCTCACCGAGGCCATCGCCACCGCCGGCGCCGCCGTCGTCTCCGCGACCGTCGAACCGCCCAGCGAACAGCGCGTCCGCCACACCTACACCCTCCACCTCCCCGACGCCGCCGGCCTCCCCGCCCTCATGCGCGCCATGCGCGACGTCCCCGGGGTGTACGACGTGAGCCGCGCGCACCGCGGGGTCTCGTGACCCGGCGGGGCCGGCGGCGGGTGTAAACGCGGGCGGTGGTCGACGGTGAGCGTCTGACCCCTTCGAGTGGCGGGCGAGCGCGCCGCCCGGGGGAGCGGGGAGCGCACTGGTAGCGGTAGGGCCAGTCCTCCGGAAAGGCCCTGGCCCATGCCGCTCGTCCGTACCGCCCTGCCCCGCGCGCGGTGGCTCCGCTCCGCCGTCCTGGTCGCCGCCTCCGCCGGGCTCGTGGCCGCCGCGCTGCCCGCCCCGCCGCCGCTCGGCATCGGCGACCCGCTCTTCCCACACCTCGGCAACCCCGGCTACGACGTCCTCGCGTACCACCTGGACGTCACCTATCCGGGGGTGAACACCAAGCCGCTCGCCGCCGTGACCACGATCGACGCCCGCGCCACCGACGACCTGGAGCGGCTCAACCTGGACTTCACGCACGGCACGGTCTCCGCCGTCACCGTCGACGGCCTGCCCGCCGCGTACACGAGCAGCGGCGAGGACCTGGTCGTCACCCCCGCCGTGGCGATCGACGCGGGCGAGACGGTCGAGATCACCGTCACCCACACCAGCGACCCCGGTGGCCCCGCCGACACCGGCGGCTGGGTCCGCACCGGCGACGGCCTCGCCATGGCCAACCAGGCCGACGCCGCCCACCGGGTCTTCCCGTCCAACGACCACCCGGCCGACAAGGCGTTCTTCACCTTCCGCGTCACCGCCCCCAGCGACCTCACCGTCGTCGCCAACGGGCTCCCCGAGGGCCGCGCAGAACACGGCGCCACCACCACCTGGACGTACCGCACCCGCCACCCCATGGCCACGGAGCTCGCCCAGATCTCCATCGGGCGCTCCACCGTCGTGCACCGCGAGGGGCCGCACGGACTGCCCGTCCGGGACGTGGTGAACACCGCGGACCGGGAGCTGATGGAGCCCTGGCTCCGCAAGACCCCCGGGCACCTGGAGTGGATGGAGCGGCAGGTCGGCGCGTACCCCTTCGAGACGTACGGGGTGCTCGTCGCCGACGCAGACACGGGCTTCGAGCTGGAGACCCAGACCCTCTCGCTCTTCGAACGCGGCCTGTTCACCGAACCCGGCTACCCCGAGTGGTACGTCGACTCGATCATGGTCCACGAGCTGGCCCACCAGTGGTTCGGCGACAGCGTCTCCCCCCGCACTTGGTCCGACCTGTGGCTCAACGAGGGACACGCCAGCTGGTACGAGGCCCTGTACGCCGAGGAGACCGCCGGCAAGTCCATGGAACGGCGGATGAAGGCGGCCTACGCGGCCTCCGACGGCTGGCGCGCCGACGGCGGCCCGCCGGCCGCCCCCGAGCCCCCCTCGCCCGGCCACAAGATCAGCCTCTTCCGGCCCGTCGTCTACGACGGCAGCGCCCTCGTCCTCTACGCGCTCCGCCAGGAGATCGGCACCGACGCCTTCCGCCGCCTGGAGCGCCGCTGGGTCGCCGACCACAAGGACGGCACCGCCACCACCGCCGACTTCACCGCCCTGGCGGGCGAGATCGCCGGCCGCGACCTCACCGCCTTCTTCCGCGGCTGGCTGTACGCGGCGAAGACCCCGGCCATGCCCGGGCACCCGGACTGGCGCAGCCGCCCCGCCGAGGCCGTGCGAACCGCCCCGAAACCGCGGTGACGGGCCCGGCGGGCCGCTAAACCGGGGTGACGGGCCCGGCCGGGCCGTGCCACCATCTTCAGGTCGGCGGCGCGGCCGGCGCCGGGAATCTTCCGGCGCCCCCACGCGTTGCCACGGACACAGACCCATCGCTTTCATTCGACGTAAGGATCCAATGACCTCCTCTTCTTCCCCTTCCCAGGACGAGCAGAGCTTCGCGGAGACGAGCCGTACCGAGAGCCTTCGGGCCGATGCCCTGATGGAAGAGGACGTCGCCTGGAGCCACGAGATCGACGGAGAGCGGGACGGCGACCAGTTCGACCGCTCCGAGCGTGCGGCGCTGCGCCGTGTCGCCGGCCTCTCCACCGAGCTCGAGGACGTCACCGAGGTCGAGTACCGCCAGCTGCGCCTGGAGCGCGTCGTGCTGGTCGGTGTGTGGACCTCGGGGACCGTGCAGGACGCGGAGAACTCCCTCGCGGAGCTCGCCGCGCTCGCCGAGACGGCGGGCGCCCTCGTGCTCGACGGCGTGATCCAGCGCCGCGACAAGCCGGACCCGGCCACCTTCATCGGCTCGGGCAAGGCGCGCGAACTGCGCGACATCGTGGTCGAGACCGGTGCCGACACCGTCGTCTGCGACGGCGAGCTCAGCCCCGGCCAGCTCATCGCCCTCGAAGACGTCGTCAAGGTCAAGGTGGTCGACCGGACCGCCCTCATCCTCGACATCTTCGCCCAGCACGCCAAGTCCCGAGAGGGCAAGGCCCAGGTCGCGCTCGCGCAGATGCAGTACATGCTGCCGCGACTGCGCGGCTGGGGTCAGTCGCTCTCCCGGCAGATGGGTGGCGGCGGCGGTGGCGGCATGGCCACCCGTGGTCCCGGTGAGACCAAGATCGAGACCGACCGGCGCCGCATCCGCGAGAAGATGGCGAAGATGCGCCGGGAGATCGCGGAGATGAAGACCGGCCGCGACATCAAGCGGCAGGAGCGCCGCCGCAACAAGGTGCCGTCGGTCGCCATCGCCGGATACACCAACGCCGGCAAGTCCTCCCTGCTCAACCGGCTCACCGGCGCGGGCGTGCTGGTGGAGAACGCGCTGTTCGCCACCCTCGACCCGACCGTGCGCCGGGCCGAGACGCCCACCGGCCGGGTCTACACCCTGGCCGACACGGTCGGCTTCGTCCGGCACCTGCCGCACCACCTCGTCGAGGCGTTCCGCTCCACCATGGAGGAGGTCGCCGAGTCCGACCTCATCCTGCACGTGGTGGACGGCTCGCACCCGGCGCCGGAGGAGCAGCTGGCCGCCGTGCGCGAGGTCTTCCGGGACGTCGGCGCGATGGACGTGCCGGAGATCGTCATCATCAACAAGGCGGACGCGGCGGACCCGCTGGTGCTCCAGCGCCTGCTGCGGGCGGAGCGGCACTCCCTCGTCGTCTCGGCCCGTTCGGGCCAGGGCATCGAGGAGCTGCTCGCGCTCATCGACTCCGAACTGCCGCGCCCGCAGGTCGGACTCGAGGTCCTCGTGCCGTACACGCACGGCGGTCTCGTCTCCCGGGTGCACGCCGAGGGCGAGGTGGAGTCCGAGGAGCACACCCCCGAGGGCACCCTGCTCAAGGCCCGGGTGCACGAGGAACTGGCGGCGCTGCTCGCGCCGTTCGTCCCCGCCGCGCACTGACGCACGACGCACGCACCGCAGCACAAGAAGGCACTGCCCCTCTCCCGTCCGGGGAGAGGGGCAGTGCCTTCTGTCGTGTGGTCGGCCCGTCAGGCCGTCGTGCTCCGGGTCAGCGGGCGAACTTCTTGCTGACCATCTCGTGGGCCGCCTTGGCGCCCTGGCCGAGCTGCGGGCCGGCGAGCCAGCCGTTGCCGCCGGCCGGGCCGATCGAGGTGTTCGACACCAGCGCCGTCTTGCCGTTCGGCAGCACACGGAACCAGCCGCCGCCCGAGGAACCACCGGTCATCGTGCAGCCGATGCGGTACATCGTCGGCGTGGCCGGAGCGGTGGTGAGGCGCGTCGCCCGGTCCAGGCACTTGTGCATGATCATGCCGTTGTACGGAGGCGCCGCCGGGTAACCCCAGGCACCCACCGTCCCGGACTGCGCGGGCGTCGGAGCCGAGAAGTCGACGGGCAGCGCGGCCCCGACGGTCTCCTCAAGGGACTTGCCGCCCCGCTCCGGCTGCACGTGCAGCACCGCGTAGTCGTACGGCCAGGCCTGGTTCGTGCCGCCGCTGCGGAGCCACTCGCCCGAGGTCACGGCCCAGTCGGCCCAGAACTGGCCGTACGGGTACACCTCGTGCGGCTGGGCGTTGTTGAGCGCGGCGGGGGACTTGCCGAGGTCGTTGAAGGCCGGGACGAAGGTGATGTTGCGGTACCAGCCGCCCTTCTTGCCGGCGTGGACGCAGTGGCCGGCCGTCCAGACCAGGTTCGACTTCCCGGGCCGGCGCGGGTCCTTCACGATGGTGCCGGAGCAGACCATGGAGCCCTGGGGCGAGTCGAAGAAGATCTTGCCGACCGGGGCCGCGTTGCGGTGGTAGGGCGTCTTCTCGCGCTGCGCCTTGACGGGGCGGGGCGTCGGGTCGGTGCCGCCGGTGCCGGCCTGCGCGGTGATCGTCTGGTCCGGGCTCTTGGCCGACTGCATGCGGGTCGGGTCCCAGAGGCCCTCGATCACCGGGTTGACGAAGTCCTCGGCCTCACGGAGCCAGGTCTCCTGGTCCCAGTTCTTCCACTCGCCGTTCTTCCACTTGTCCAGGTCGACGCCGTGCTTCTTGAGCTTGTCGGCGAGGTCCTTGGCCAGGTCGCCGCCGGCGTCGTCACCGGCGGGCGCGGAGCTGCTGGTCCCGGCGGCCGGCTTGTCAGCGGCCGGGGTCTCGGTGGGGCCACAGGCCGTGGCGGTCAGCGCGAGCGCGGCGACCAGGCCGAGCGCGGCGGGCAGGACTCGTATGGAGCGCATCTATGAATTCCCCGTTGATGTTGCCATGGACGTGTCATGAGCGGTGCACAGTATGCCGGTCGGACCCGGCACGAGGGGGGCGGGGCCCGGAGAGTGTCCTGTCGATCGGACTCCGGGCCCCGCCACCGAACGCGGCCTAGCGGCCCGCGTACTTCTTGCTGACCTCGTCGAAGATGGCCTTGGCCTCGGGTCCGAAGCGCGGACCCGCGAGCCAACCCGCCGTCGACGGGCCGATCGAGGTGTTCGACACCAGCGCCGGCTTGCCGTCACTGCCCTGGGCGACCCAGCCGCCACCGGACGAACCGCCGGTCATCGTGCAGCCGATGCGGTACATCGTCGGCTGCTCCGCCTTCAGCGACAGCCGGCCCGGCTTGTCCTGGCACTGGAACATCTTCTGGCCGTCGAACGGCGGCGCCGCCGGGTAACCGGTCGCCGTCAGGCTCTTGACCTTCGGCACCGCCGGCGCGTTGAACTCCACCGGAAGCGCCGAACCGACCGTCTCCTCAAGGGACTTGCCCGAGGAACCCTTCTCCGGCGTCACCTGGATGACCGCGAAGTCGTACGGAGCGCCCGCGCCGCCCGTGGACGCGCCCTGCGAGATCCACTGGTCGGAGGTCTTCACCCAGTCCGCCCACCACACGCCGTACGGGGCGATCTGCTCGCGCGTCGCCTTCTCGAGCTCGGACGTCGGCAGCGCGGAGTCGTTGTACGAGGGGACGAAGGCGATGTTGCGGTACCAGCCGCCCTGCTTGCCCTTGTGCACGCAGTGGCCGGCCGTCCAGACCATGTTGGACTTGCCGGGGTGCGCCGGGTCCTTCACGACCGTGGCCGAGCAGACCATCGAGCCCTCGGGGCCGTCGAAGAAGACCTTCCCGGACTCCGGCGCGTTGGCGTGGTACTTCGCGTCCACGGCCTTCGCGCGGACCGGGTCCGGCGTCGGGTCGGTGACACCCTTGTCGCCGGAGATGTCCTCCTCCTCGACCGGCTTGTCGGGGCGCTCGGCCTCCCGCATCCGGTCCGGGTCCCAGAGGTCCTCGATGATCGGGTTGACGAAGTCCTTCGCCTCACGAAGCCACTTGTCGCGGTCCCAGTTCTTCCACTCGCCGTTCCGCCACTTGTCGACGTCGATCCCGTGCTCCTTCAGACGCTCCTTCAGGTCCTCCGGAATCTTGATCTTGTCGGCCGGGTTCAGGCTCGCGGGCGCGCTGGGCTTGTCTCCCGCGTTCTCCTCGCTCGGCCCGCAGGCCGTGGCGGTGAGTGTCAGCGCCGCGACGGCGGAAGCCGCCATCAGCAGCGGGCGAATCGATCGCATCTCGTGATCCCCCTGGGACTACGTCAACTTGTCCTACGTGTGCGTGGTGAAGGGCGGCCCCGCCCTCCCGGGCACGACCGACGGCCCCCACTATGCCGGTGCCGGAGGGGACGGTACGCGCCCCGTGAACGGTTCCGGGCACCGTTCAGCCGTTGTCGTGCCGTGATCCGGGACACGCCAAGATCTTGGCCCCGGCCCGTGATCCCGGGCAGTTCCCGTCGTTGGTACGTACGGGGGACACAACGGTGGCGTTCAGGACGGCCCTTTGCGGGCGGCTCCGCTCCGCCCCGATGTGCAACGCAACTGTTACCGCGGGAGGACACCGAGCCGTGGCCGTGACCGAATCAGCTCCGGCCGTACCACCGGCCGCCCGGACGCACACCCCGACGGACCAAGGGGGCGGGTACGAAGGCATCCTGGGCCGCCAGTCCCAGCGCGAGTCCGCCGCGCGGACCTACGCGCGCTCCCTGCCGATCGTCCCGGTGCGGGCCAGGGGACTGACCATCGAGGGCGCGGACGGCCGCCGTTACCTGGACTGCCTCTCCGGCGCGGGGACGCTCGCCCTCGGCCACAACCACCCCGTGGTCCTCGAAGCCATCAAGAAGGTCCTCGACTCCGGCGCACCGCTCCACGTCCTCGACCTCGCCACCCCCGTGAAGGACGCCTTCACCTCCGAACTCTTCGCCACCCTGCCGGGCGAACTCGCCGACGACGCCCGCGTCCAGTTCTGCGGACCCGCCGGCACGGACGCCGTCGAGGCGGCCCTCAAACTGGTCCGCACCGCCACCGGCCGGCGCGGCCTCCTCGCCTTCACCGGCGCCTACCACGGCATGACGGCCGGCGCCCTCGCCGCCTCCGGCGGCGCCGACGACGTCCGGGTCACCCGGCTGCCCTACCCGCAGAACTACCGCTGCCCCTTCGGTATCGGCGGCGAGCGCGGCGCCGAACTCTCCGCCCACTGGACCGAGAACCTCCTCGACGACCCCAAGAGCGGTGTCACCGCCCCCGCCGGCATGATCGTCGAGGCCGTCCAGGGCGAGGGCGGTGTCATCCCCGCCCCCGACGACTGGATGCGCCGGATGCGCCGCATCACGGCCGACCGCTCCGTCCCCCTCATCGTCGACGAGGTCCAGACCGGCGTCGGCCGCACCGGCGCCTTCTGGGCCGTCGAGCACAGCGGTGTCGTGCCCGACGTCATGGTCCTCTCCAAGGCCATCGGCGGCTCCCTCCCGCTCGCCGTCATCGTCTACAGGTCCGCACTCGACGCCTGGGAGCCCGGCGCCCACGCGGGCACCTTCCGCGGCAACCAGCTCGCCATGGCCGCGGGCGCCGCCACCCTCGCGTACGTCCGCGAGAACAAGCTCGCCCAACGGGCCGACACCCTCGGCGCCCACATCCTCGGCCGACTCCAGGCCCTCGCCGCCGCCCACCCCTGCGTCGGCGACGTCCGCGGCCGCGGCCTGATGATCGGCGTCGAACTCGTCGACCCCGAGGCGGCCGGACCGCACGACTCCGTCCCGCCCGCCGCCCCCGCCCTGGCCCGCGCCGTCCAGCAGGAGTGCCTCGCCCGCGGCCTCATCGTCGAACTCGGCGGCCGCCACTCCGCGGTGATCCGGCTCCTGCCCCCGCTCACCCTCACCGACGAGCAGGCCACCGCCGTCCTCGACCGCTTCGCCGACGCCCTGGCCGCGGCCGAACGGGCCCACACCCCCCGCCCGCCCGCCTCCCGCCGGGCCCCGGCCCCCCGGCCCGCCCCCGGGCCGTCCCACTGACCCGGACCGCCCCCGGCCCCACCCCTAGGAAGCCCCCGTGAACGCCACGCCCACCTCCCCGGCTCCCGAGACCGAGGCGCCCCTCCCCACCCAGGCCCCCACCTCCCCAGCCCCCACCCCTCTCACCTCCCCCACTCTCACCTCAGTGACCCCCAGCCCCGGCGCCCTGGACCCCGCCCTGCTGCACGCCGGCCCCGCGCCCGCCGCTCCCGCGTACGCGAGCCCGTCGGCCGCCGGCTCCGAGGCCCTGAGCTCCGCGCATGCCGGCTCGGCGTACGCAGGCCCGTCGGCCGCAGGCTCCGGGGCCCTTGGCTCCGCGCATGCCGGCTCGGCGTACGCGGGCCCGTCGGCCGCAGGCTCTGCGCACCCGGGCTCCACGCATGACGGCTCGTCGTACGCAGATCCGTCGTCCGCAGGCGCGTCGTACGCAGATCCGTCGGCCGCCGGCCCCGGGCACCCGGGCTTTGGGCAGACCGGCTCCGCGCACCCCGGCTCCGCGCACCCCAGCTCCGCGCACTCCGGCTCAGCCCACCCCGGCTCCGCCCACGCCGGCTCCGCCCACGCCGGCTCAGCCCATCCCGACTCCGCGCACCCCGGACCCGCCCACCCCGGACCCGCGCACCTCGGACTCACCCACCCAGGTAGCGCGCACCCGGGACCCGCGTACCCCGGTGTCAGCCCCGGGCAGGGCGGCCCCGCCGATGAGCCCACGGTCCCGCGCCAGCACTCCGGGCCGTACGACTCAAGGGCGCACCGCCCGGTTGTCGGGGACGCGGCCGGAGCGCGGGTCGCGGGCGCGGACCCGCTGGACGACCCCGATCCGCAGCGGGCCGCCGACATCGCCGCAGTGGAGAACCTCCTCCGGTGCTGGGTCCGGGAGAAGAACTTCCCGGCGCCTGCCTCGACGACCCTGCGCATTCCGCTCGACGCCAGTGGCACCGCCCTCCTCGTTCCCGTGCGCTACTGGTCGCCCACCGGCTGGCACCGCTTCGGCGCTCCCTCCCTCGAAGGGCTGCCCGCCTCTGCGCCGGCGGCGGACGCCGTCACCGTCGCCGCGCTGCTGAGCCGGGAGTCGGGCAGGCCGGAGGGCACCGAACTCGTCGGCAGGGTGGCCGACTCCGCGCGCCGTACGGCCGACTTCCTCGCGGAGCGCCGCCGGCGGCCCCAGCCGCACCCGGACGCCGACCTGTTCCTGGCGGCCGAGCAGTCCCTGCTGCTCGGTCATCCGCTGCACCCCACGCCCAAGAGCCGCGAAGGGCTCTCCGAGGCCGAGGCCCGGCTCTACTCACCGGAGCTGCAGGGCGCCTTCCCGCTCCACTGGATGGCCGTCGACTCCTCCCTCCTGGCCTCCGACTCCGCCTGGACGGAGCAGGGTCGCCCCGTCACCGCGGAGCAGCTGGCCGTCGCTCTCGCCGAGGGGCTCCAGCACCCCGCCGGCACCGTGCCGCTGCCCCTGCACCCCTGGCAGGCCCGCGAACTCCTGCACCGACCCGACGTCCGCGCGCTGCTCGACGCCGGGCTGCTCCACGACCTGGGCCTCCACGGCAGCCCCTGGCACCCCACCTCCTCGGTCCGTACCGTGCACCGGCCCGGCGCCCGGGCCATGCTCAAGCTCTCCCTCGGTCTTCGCATCACCAACTCCCGCCGCGAGAACCTCCGCAAGGAGCTCCACCGCGGTGTCGAGGTCCACCGGCTGCTCCGCACCGGTCTGGTCGACGAGTGGCAGGCCGCCCATCCGGGCTTCGACATCGTCCGCGACCCCGCCTGGCTCGCCGTCGACGCCCCGGACGGGACCCCCGTCCCCGGACTCGACGTCATGATCCGCCACAACCCCTTCGGCCCCGGCGACGACGCCGTCTGCATCGCCTCGCTCACCGCCCCCCGTCCCTGGGCCGGAAGCACCGCCATGCGCTCCCGGCTCGCCGACCTCGTCGGCCGGCTCTCCGCCCGCACCGGCCGTCCTGTCGCGGCCGTCGCCGCCGAGTGGTTCCTCCGCTATCTCGACCAGGTCATCCGCCCCGTCCTCTGGCTCGACGGCCACGCCGGCATCGCCCTGGAGGCCCACCAGCAGAACACCCTGGTCCTCCTCGACCCGGACGGCTGGCCGGTCGGCGGCCGCTACCGCGACAACCAGGGCTACTACTTCCGCGAGTCCCACCGCGGCGAGCTGGAGAGCCGCCTGCCCGGCATCGGTGCCGACAGCGACACCTTCGTCTCCGACCAGGTCACCGACGAGCGCTTCGCCTACTACCTCGGCATCAACAACGTCCTCGGCCTGATCGGCGCCTTCGGCTCCCAGCGCCTCGCCGACGAGCGGGTCCTGCTCGCCGCCTTCCGCAGCTTCCTGGCCTCCGCCACCAGCCTCGGCTCACCCCTGCCCCACCGGCTTCTGGAAGCCGCCACCCTGCGCAGCAAGGCCAACCTCCTCACCCGCCTGCACGGCCTGGACGAGCTCGTCGGCCCGGTCGACACCCAGTCCGTCTACGTCACCGTCACCAACCCCCTCCGCAACACCTGAACTCCCACCTGAACGCACGCCGGATCACCCATCCCGATCACCCATCCCGATCACCAAGGCCGATCGTCAGGCCTGATCGCCAAGCCCGATCACGCAGCCCGATCGTCAGGCCCGATCACCAAGCCCGATCGTCACGCCCGATCACACCGCCGAGAGGAGAGCGACTCCGTGTCACCCACCCGCCCACCGGCCGACCCGCCCGGGGACGACACGCTCGACCTGAGGCTCGACGACCTCGTCGCTCTCCTCGACGGCGACCTGCTCGACTCCGTCGCCGACTGGGGGCCGACCACCACACCGGTCGGCACCTTCCAGCTCGTCCCCGTGCGACTCGAACGGGATCTGCCGCTCCTGGCGCGTTGGATGAACGATCCCGCCGTCGCCGCGTTCTGGGAGCTCGCCGGCCCCGAGGCGGTGACCGCCGAGCACCTCCGCGCCCAACTGGAGGGCGACGGGCGGAGCGTCCCCTGCGTCGGCCTGCTCGACGCCACGCCCATGAGCTACTTCGAGATCTACCGTGCCGATCTCGACCCGCTCGCCCGGCATTACCCGGCGCGGCCCCACGACACCGGTATCCATCTGCTGATCGGAGGCGCCACCGACCGCGGCCGGGGGGTCGGCACGACGCTTCTGCGCGCCGTCGCCGATCTGGTCCTCGACCACCGTCCCCGCTGCACCCGGGTCGTCGCCGAACCGGACATCCGTAACACCCCCTCTGTCTCCGCCTTCCTCGGCGGCGGCTTCCGCTACGCGGCGGAAGTCGACCTCCCTGACAAACAAGCGGCGCTCATGATCCGTGACCGCGCGCTCCGTCACGTTCTGTGAACAACCCTCTGTCTTTCATACACCGCTCGGCCCACAGCGGTTCCCACTCCGAGGAGTCCTCGTGTCGATGTCCCCTGCACCCCACGACTCCGCTCAGCCCACGCCGCCCGCCCCGGCTCCCACGGACGCGTGCGACCCCGGCCCCCGGCTGTTCGCGCCCCCCGAGCTGACCGCCGCCGCCTGGACCCGGGCCTCCTCCCGCCTGCTCGCCAAGGCCCTGGCCGAATTCGCGTACGAGGAGATCGTGGAACCCGTACCGCACGGGGGCGGCGAACCCGACGAGCACGCGCTCCGGCTCGACGACGGCACCACGCTCACCTTCCGTGCCCGCCGGGGGGCCTACGGCAGCTGGCGGATCGCCGCCGACTCGATCACCCACGACGGCCGGCCCATGACCGACCCCTTCGACTTCCTGGTCCGTGCCCGCCGTCTTCTCGGGCTCGACGGCGCCACCCTCGGCCACCTCATCCGTGAGCTCTCCGCCACCCTCGCCGCCGACACCCGCCTCGACCACACGGCCCTCCCGGCCGCCAGCCTCGCCGACCTGACGTACGCCGAGCTCGAAGGCCACCAGACGGGTCACCCCTGGCTCGTCGCCAACAAGGGCCGCATCGGTTTCTCCGCCTCCGACGCCGCCCACTGGGCCCCCGAGGCCCGGCGCGCCACCCGGCTGCCGTGGATCGCGGTCAGCAACCGCCTCGCCGCCTACCGGGGCGTGGCCGGCCTCGACACCCCCGACCTCCTCTACGCCCAGGAGCTCGACCCCGAGGTCCACGCCGCATTCCGCGCCGAACTGAGCGCCCGCGGCCACGAACCCGACGGCTACCTCCTGCTGCCGGTGCACCCCTGGCAGTGGGACGAGATCCTGCTCCCGCTCTACGCGCCGGCCGTCGCCGCCGGGAGCGTCGTCCCGCTCTTCGCCGACGCCGACCTGCGCCTGCCGCAGCAGTCCGTCCGTACCTTCCTCAACGCCGACCGGCCCGACCGGCACACCGTCAAGCTCCCGCTGTCGGTGCTCAACACCCTCGTCTGGCGCGGGCTGCCCACCGAACGGACCCTCGCCGCGCCCGCCGTGACCGCCTGGGTGCACGGCCTGCGCGAGGGCGACGCGTTCCTGCGGGACGAGTGCGGGGTGATCCTCCTCGGCGAGGTCGCCTCCGTCACCGTCGAGCACCCCCTGTACGACCGGCTGCCCGAAGTCCCGTACCAGTACAAGGAACTGCTCGGTGCGATCTGGCGGGAGCCGCTGAGGCTGCCTCCGGGCGAGCGTGCCAGGACCCTCGCCTCCCTGCTCCACACGGACCCGGACGGGCGGGCGTTCGTCGCCGAACTCGTCGCACGCTCCGGCCTCGAACCCGCCGTCTGGCTGCGGCACCTCTTCGCCGCGCTGCTCCCGCCGCTGCTGCACTTCCTCTACCGCTACGGCACGGTCTTCTCCCCGCACGGCGAGAACGCGATCGTCGTCTACGACGGCGACGACGTCCCCGTACGTCTGGCGATCAAGGACTTCGTCGACGACGTGAACATCAGCGCCCAGCCCCTTCCCGAGCACGCGACGATGCCCGACGACGTACGCGCCGTCCTGCTGACCGAGGAGCCCGACTTCCTCGTGCAGTTCATCCATTCGGGGCTGTTCGTCGGGGTCTTCCGCTATCTGGCACCGCTCTGCGAGGAACAACTCGGAGTGCCCGAAACGGACTTCTGGTCCCGCGTCCGCGCGGAGATCGTCCGCTACCAGGGGCGCTTCCCGGAGCTGAAGGAACGGTTCGAGCTGTTCGATCTCCTCACCCCGCGCATCGAGCGGCTCTGTCTCAACCGGAACCGTCTGCATCTCGACGGCTACCGTGACCGGCCCGAGCGTCCGCACGCGGCCGTCCACGGCACCGTCCCCAACCCGCTCGCGTGACGCGCGCGCGTGGATCGACGTGATCGAGCTGTCAGTGGTGCCCCGTAGGCTGGAAGGGCTATGACGAAGCCATCCCTCCCCGACCTCCTCCACGCCGCCGTCTCCGCCGTCGGCGGCACGGAGCGACCCGGCCAGGTCACCATGGCCACGGCCGTGGCCGAGGCCATCGACGACAACTCCCACCTCCTCGTCCAGGCCGGCACCGGTACCGGCAAGTCGCTCGGGTACCTCGTGCCGGCGCTGGCCCAGGGGGAGCGCGTGGTGGTGGCGACGGCCACCCTGGCGCTGCAGCGCCAGCTCGTCGAGCGTGATCTTCCGCGGACGGTCGACGCGCTGCATCCGCAGCTGCGCCGCCGCCCGCAGTTCGCCATGCTCAAGGGCCGGTCGAACTACCTCTGCCTGCACCGGCTCCATGAGGGGGTCCCGCAGGACGAGGAGGACGGCCTCTTCGACCCCTTCGAGGCGGCGGCGCCCACCAGCAAGCTGGGCCAGGACCTGCTGCGGCTCCGGGACTGGTCGGACGAGACGGAGAGCGGCGACCGGGACGACCTGACGCCCGGTGTGTCCGACAAGGCCTGGGCGCAGGTCTCGGTCTCCTCCAGGGAGTGCCTGGGCGCGAGCAAGTGCGCGTACGGGGCGGAGTGCTTCGCCGAGGCGGCCCGCGAGCGCGCCAAGCTCGCCGATGTCGTCGTGACCAACCACGCCCTGCTCGCCATCGACGCCATCGAGGGCGCCCCGGTGCTCCCGCAGCACGAGGTGCTGATCGTCGACGAGGCGCACGAGCTGGTCTCCCGGGTCACCGGGGTGGCCACGGGCGAGCTCACCCCCGGGCAGGTCAACCGCGCCGTGCGCCGCTCGGCGAAGCTCGTCGACGAGAAGGTCGCCGACCAGCTGCAGACCGCGGCCGAGGGCTTCGAGCGGGTCATGGAGCTGGCGCTGCCGGGCCGCCTCGAAGAGATCCCGGAGGATCTCGCGTACGCGCTGATGGCGCTGCGCGACGCGGCCCGCGCCGTGATCACGGCTCTGGGCAACACCCGCGACCGGGCCGTGCAGGACGAGGACGCCGTGCGCAAGCAGGCCATGGCCTCGGTCGAGACCGTCCACGGTGTGGCGGAGCGGATCACGCAGGGGTCGGAGTACGACGTCGTCTGGTACGAGCGGCACGACCGTTTCGGCGCTTCGCTGCGGGTCGCCCCGCTCAGCGTCTCGGGCCTGCTGCGGGAGAAGCTCTTCACGGAACGTTCGGTGGTGCTGGCCTCGGCCACGCTCAAGCTCGGCGGCGACTTCAACGGCGTCGGGGCCTCGCTCGGACTCGCCCCCGAGGGCACCAAGGGAGACGATCTGCCCGTCTGGAAGGGCATCGACGTCGGCTCCCCGTTCGACTATCCGAAGCAGGGCATCCTGTATGTCGCCAAGCACCTCTCGCGCCCCGCGCGGGACGGGGAGCGGGGCGACATGCTCGACGAGCTCACCGAGCTGATCCAGGCGGCCGGGGGCCGGACCCTGGGGCTGTTCTCCTCCATGCGCGCGGCACAGCAGGCCGCGGAGGAGCTGCGGACCCGGATTCCCGAGCTTCCGATCCTGCTCCAGGGCGAGGACACCCTGGGTGAGCTGATCAAGAACTTCGCGGCCGATCCGAAGACCTGTCTCTTCGGCACGCTGTCGCTGTGGCAGGGCGTGGACGTCCCCGGGCCCAGCTGTCAGCTGGTCGTCATGGACAAGATCCCGTTCCCGCGTCCGGACGACCCGCTGATGAGCGCGCGGCAGAAGGCCGTGGAGGAGGCCGGTGGCAACGGCTTCATGGCGGTCGCGGCGACCCACGCGGCGCTGCTGATGGCGCAGGGCGCGGGCCGGCTGGTGCGGGCCACGGGTGACCGGGGTGTCGTGGCGGTCCTCGATCCGCGACTGGCCACGGCCCGGTACGGCAGCTATCTGAAGGCCTCGCTGCCCGACTTCTGGTACACGACGGACCGCAACCAGGTGCGGAAGTCCCTGGCGGCGATCGACGCGGCCTCGAAGAAGGCGAGCGACTGAGGCTCCGCCCGGCATTCCGGGGTCCTGCGGACACGGCAGGGCCCCGGGACCGGCGCAGTTGGTCCCGGGGCCCGGTCAGAGCCGGCGGGGTGGGTCACACCCGCCGGAGCACCGCCACGACCTTGCCGAGGATGGTGGCCTCGTCGCCGGGGATGGGCTGGTACGCGGCGTTGTGCGGGAGCAGCCAGACGTGGCCGTCCTCGCGCTTGAAGCGCTTGACGGTGGCCTCGCCGTCGAGCATGGCGGCGACGATGTCGCCGTTCTCCGCGACGGGCTGGCGGCGGACGGTGACCCAGTCGCCGTCACAGATCGCGGCCTCGATCATCGAGTCGCCGACGACCTTGAGGACGAAGAGCTCGCCGTCGCCGACCAGCTGCCGGGGGAGCGGGAAGACGTCCTCGACGGACTCCTCGGCGAGGATCGGTCCACCGGCCGCGATCCGGCCGACCAGCGGGACGTACGACGCGGCGGGCTTGCCCGTGGTGTCCGTCGGCTGGGTGTTCGGCTGGTCCGAGCCGCGTACCTCGTACGCCCGGGGGCGGTGCGGGTCACGGCGGAGGAAGCCCTTGCGCTCGAGGGCCATCAGCTGGTGAGCCACCGACGACGTGCTGGAGAGGCCCACCGCCTGCCCGATCTCGCGCATCGACGGCGGGTAGCCGCGGCGCTGGACCGAGTCGCGGATGACTTCGATGACCCGACGCTGCCGGTCGGTCAGCCCGGAGCTGTCGGCCCTGATGCCTGGAGGTCGCCCGGGGAGGGCGCGGGCGGGTCGCCCGGGCTCCTCGCCGTTCATGCTTGCGTCATTCATGGCGTGCACCGGCTCGAGTCGGCCCTGGGAGCGGTCCTGGGCGGTGATGGTGGCACTGTCTGCGGTGGTGGTCACGTCGTCGGCCCCTCTCGAATGGTCTCCCTGGCTGGCACAACGGTAGTAGCTTTCGAAAGGTTGCGCCAAACACACGTTCGAGTGAAAAATCGCAGATTGCCTTACGCCTGTTTGTACGGGGGTGTATGAGCGCTCTCACGCGCGGCCGTGACGCGGTCGCGGCACGGCCTCGCCGCGGCGTCGCGGGCCTCCGCCGTGCCCCCCAGTGTCGCATCCGCGGGGCCGGAATCCCGGCAGCGGGGGGCCTGCGACACGCGCGGGGCCCAGAATCGCCCGCAACCCAAGATCTAGTGGTTGTATGGCACCGGCCACCCAGGGGTTGTGGTCCTCGGTCTGCCGAGGGCGCACGCATCGCCTATGCTGGTGGTCGCTTCGCAGGGCCTTGACGGGCCGGTGAGGCTCATCAGTCGTGCCGTGAGGAAGGGTCGGAACCTTGCATTGCCCCTTCTGCAGGCACCCTGACAGCCGTGTCGTCGACAGTCGCACCACCGACGACGGGACGTCGATCCGTCGCCGTCGTCAGTGCCCCGACTGCTCCCGTCGTTTCACGACGGTGGAGACGTGCTCGCTCATGGTGGTGAAGCGCTCCGGCGTCACCGAACCCTTCAGCCGCACCAAGGTCATCTCCGGCGTCCGCAAGGCGTGCCAGGGGCGACCGGTCACCGAGGACGCCCTCGCCAAGCTCGGCCAGCGGGTCGAGGAGGCGGTGCGCGCCACCGGGAGCGCCGAGCTGACCACCCACGACGTGGGTCTGGCCATCCTCGGCCCCTTGCAGGAGCTCGACCTCGTCGCGTACCTGCGCTTCGCGTCCGTGTACAAGGCCTTCAACAGCCTCGAAGACTTCGAGGCCGCCATCGCGGAGCTCCGCGTGCGGCCTCCCGCTGAGAACACCGGGACCGGTGTGACCCCCGAGGTCCCCGTTCCCGCCACCGCCGCCGACTGATCGGCGGTCCGGGCCGACCGAGGCCCGGCGACCGGCCGCCGTGCGGCCCGGCAGACGTGCCCCGAGCGACCCGCGCGGTCCTCGTGGCAGCAGTACAGACAGAAGACGGTGCCCTGGGACTATCTGGGCGCCAAAGTGTGTTTTGCCCGTATATGGGAGGCGGCATGACAGAGACGGCGAGCGGCCCGGCACGTGGTTCCCGCACCAAGGGAGCCAAGTCGGCGAGCAAGGGCCTGCGTATCGAGCGCATCCACACCACCCCCGGCGTGCATCCGTACGACGAGGTGGCCTGGGAGCGCCGTGACGTCGTCATGACCAACTGGCGCGACGGCTCGATCAACTTCGAGCAGCGTGGCGTCGAGTTCCCCGACTTCTGGTCGGTGAACGCGGTCAACATCGTCACCAGCAAGTACTTCCGCGGCGCTGTCGGCAGCCCGCAGCGCGAGACCGGTCTCAAGCAGCTCATCGACCGGATCGTGAAGACGTACACGAAGGCCGGCGAGGACTACGGCTACTTCGCCTCGCCCGCCGACGCCGAGATCTTCGAGCACGAGCTGGCCTACGCGCTCCTGCACCAGATCTTCAGCTTCAACTCGCCGGTCTGGTTCAACGTCGGCACGCCGCAGCCCCAGCAGGTCTCCGCCTGCTTCATCCTGTCCGTCGACGACTCCATGGAGTCGATCCTCGACTGGTACAAGGAAGAGGGCATGATCTTCAAGGGCGGCTCCGGCGCCGGCCTGAACCTCTCCCGCATCCGCTCCTCCAAGGAGCTGCTCTCCTCCGGCGGCAACGCCTCCGGCCCCGTCTCCTTCATGCGCGGCGCCGACGCCTCCGCCGGCACGATCAAGTCGGGCGGCGCGACCCGCCGCGCGGCCAAGATGGTCATCCTCGACGTCGACCACCCCGACATCGAGGACTTCATCGAGACCAAGGTCAAGGAGGAGGAGAAGATCCGCGCCCTCCGTGACGCGGGCTTCGACATGGACCTGGGCGGCGACGACATCACGTCCGTCCAGTACCAGAACGCCAACAACTCCGTACGCGTGAACGACACGTTCATGAAGGCCGTCGAGTCCGGTGGCAAGTTCGGCCTCACCTCCCGCATGACGGGTGAGGTCATCGAGGAGGTCGACGCCAAGTCGCTCTTCCGCAAGATGGCCGAGGCCGCGTGGGCCTGCGCCGACCCGGGCATCCAGTACGACGACACGATCAACCACTGGCACACCTGCCCCGAGTCCGGCCGCATCAACGGCTCGAACCCGTGCAGCGAGTACATGCACCTGGACAACACGTCCTGCAACCTCGCCTCGCTGAACCTCATGAAGTTCCTCAAGGACGACGGCAAGGGCAGCCAGTCCTTCGACGTCGAGCGCTTCGCCAAGGTCGTCGAGCTCGTCATCACCGCGATGGACATCTCCATCTGCTTCGCCGACTTCCCCACCCAGAAGATCGGCGAGAACACCCGCGCCTACCGCCAGCTCGGCATCGGCTACGCCAACCTCGGCGCCCTGCTGATGGCGACCGGTCACGCGTACGACTCCGACGGCGGCCGCGCCCTCGCCGGTGCCATCACCTCCCTGATGACCGGCACCTCGTACAAGCGCTCCGCCGAGCTCGCCGCGGTCGTCGGCGCGTACGACGGCTACGCCCGCAACGCCGAGCCGCACCAGCGCGTCATGCAGCAGCACGCCGACGAGAACACCAAGGCCGTCCGCGTGGACGACCTGGACTCGCCTATCTGGGCCGCCGCCACGGAGGCCTGGCAGGACGTGATCCGCCTCGGCGCCAAGAACGGCTTCCGCAACGCGCAGGCCTCGGTCATCGCCCCCACCGGCACCATCGGTCTCGCGATGTCCTGCGACACCACCGGCCTCGAGCCCGACCTTGCCCTGGTCAAGTTCAAGAAGCTGGTCGGCGGCGGCTCGATGCAGATCGTCAACGGCACCGTCCCGCAGGCCCTGCGCCGCCTGGGCTACCAGGAGGAGCAGATCGAGGCGATCGTCGCCCACATCGCCGAGCACGGCAATGTGATCGACGCCCCCGGCCTGAAGACCGAGCACTACGAGGTCTTCGACTGCGCCATGGGCGAGCGCTCCATCTCCGCGATGGGCCACGTCCGCATGATGGCCGCCATCCAGCCCTGGATCTCCGGCGCCCTCTCCAAGACCGTGAACCTGCCGGAGACGGCCACGGTCGAGGACGTCGAGGAGGTCTACTTCGAGGCGTGGAAGATGGGCGTCAAGGCGCTCGCGATCTACCGCGACAACTGCAAGGTCGGCCAGCCGCTCTCCGCCAAGAAGAAGGAGGACGAGAAGGCCGAGGTCACCGCGAAGTCCGAGGCGACGATCCGCGAGGCCGTCGAGAAGGTCGTCGAGTACCGCCCGGTCCGCAAGCGCCTCCCCAAGGGCCGCCCGGGGATCACCACCTCCTTCACCGTCGGTGGCGCCGAGGGCTACATGACCGCCAACTCCTACCCGGACGACGGTCTCGGCGAGGTCTTCCTGAAGATGTCCAAGCAGGGCTCGACCCTCGCGGGCATGATGGACGCCTTCTCCATCGCCGTCTCCGTCGGTCTGCAGTACGGCGTCCCGCTGGAGACCTACGTCTCGAAGTTCACCAACATGCGCTTCGAGCCGGCGGGCATGACGGACGACCCGGACGTGCGGATGGCGCAGTCGATCGTCGACTACATCTTCCGTCGCCTGGCGCTCGACTTCCTGCCGTTCGAGACCCGCTCCGCCCTCGGCATCCACTCGGCCGAGGAGCGTCAGCGCCACCTCGACACCGGCTCGTACGAGCAGGCCGAGGACGAGGTCGACGTCGAGGCGCTGGCCCAGTCCGCGCCCCGCGCCCAGGAGCTGAAGGCCGTCGCGGCCCCGGCCCCGCAGGCCGAGGTCCCGGCCCCGAAGCAGGCGCACACCTCGGCGGAGCTCGTCGAGATGCAGCTCGGCATCAGCGCCGACGCCCCGCTCTGCTTCTCCTGCGGCACCAAGATGCAGCGCGCCGGCTCCTGCTACATCTGCGAGGGCTGCGGCTCCACCAGCGGTTGCAGCTGACCCGCTGACGCGTAGCTGAGAAAGGGTGCCGGCCATGTGCCGGCACCCTTTCCGTCGTTTCCCGGCTCCCCCAGGCCCATCCCGTGCCCGAACGCCCCCAGGAACACTGGATCCGCGCGCGGGGTGGGCCGTAGACACGAATGGGGTGGGGGGTGGATCTTCGTGGGTTTCGCCAGTACCGGGGGGTGGAGGGGGTGGGGGAAGACTGGGTGGCGAAGGCCGCGGGGCCCTTGGAGGGGCGGTGGCCGGGAATCCGACGGAGTCACAGGGGAGGGCGGCACGATGGGTGTGCAGCAGTACGACGGGATCGGTGAGGCGTTCGAGGGGTTCAAGGCGCTGCCGGCGGTGCGGTACGGGGAGGTGCCGAGCTTCCTGGCGATGGTGGGGGATGTGCGGGGCAGGTCGGTTCTGGACCTGGCGTCGGGGACCGGGTTCTACAGCAGGGAGTTCAAGCGGCGGGGGGCCGCCGAGGTGTGTGGGGTCGACATCTCCGGGGAGATGGTCGCGGTGGCCAGGGAGCTGGAGGAGCGCGAGCCGCTGGGCGTGCGCTACGAGGTCGGTGACGCGGCCGAACTGGGGGCGCTCGGGCAGCGCTTCGACCTCGCGGTGGGCGTCCAGCTGCTCAACTACGCGCCGGACATCGCGGCCATGGAGCGGATGTGCCGCAAAGCCCACGAGCACCTGGCGCCCGGTGCCGAGCTCTTCCTGTTCAACCAGTCGCCCGACTACGACTTCGCCGGACCCTCGCTGGCCAAATACGGCTTCGTCACCGAGCTGACCGGCGAGCAGGCCGAGGCGGGACCGCGGGTCCGGACCACCGCGCTGCTCGACCAGCCGGTGACGATCGTCAGCACGTTCCCGCGCCGCGAGGTCTACGAGAAGTGTCTCCGGGCGGCCGGATTCAGCGAGCTGACCTGGGTCCCGGTGGAGGTCTCCGAGGCGGGCGTCGAGGAGTACGGCGCCGACTTCTGGGCGGACTTCCTGGCCAACCCGCCCCTGGAGATGCTGCGCTGCCGCGTCTGATCCGATCCCCGCGGGGTGTCCGGAGGCGCCGGCCGGATGGTCGGCGCCTCCTTTCGTGGGTGCGTGGCCCGCGTCAGGCCCGCGCGGTGCCCAGGAGCGTGGCGAAGGTCTGCGGGTCGGCGTCGAAGCCGTGGCTGACCGGGCGGTACGACCAGCCGTCCCCGTCGCGCGTGAACTCCACGACCGTCGCCGACAGGGCCTCCGGCACGTCCGCGAAGTCGTGCGTCAGCAGGTCGTCGTACCCCTCGCGGACCCGTATGCCGGCGTTGGTTATGCGGCCGAAGGCGAGCCGCCCGCCGTTCTGCTGTATCGCCACGCCCACCACCACACGCGCGTACTCCGAGGAGAGCCGGTCGAGCTCCAGGGTCATGGCCTCGTCGTAGCCGAAGCCCTGGCCCGTACGGCTGTCGCGGTGGAGGGTGATGGTGCCGTCGGGGGAGCGGCTGCCGAAGTGCACCAGGTACACGGGCTCCCCGTGCGGATCGGCCGCCGGGAAGACGCCCGCGACGAGGTCCAGGTCGTGGGCCGGAGAGCCGGCCGGAGCGGGGTCCCACCTGAGCGTCACCTCGACCCGCCGCACACCCTTGTTGAGTCCGCTCATCGTGCTTCCCCTCTTCCTGTGCGCCCCCGCGCACCCCTCGCCGCGTCTCGTCCACCTGCCGAAATGCCCGTGGTCGTGGGCTGATTGCTCATGGTGTCATGGGGCTACGACAGAGGACCCGGCGCTTGAGGGGGAGAGCGGTTTGTGGAGTGGTGACGAGCTGGATCTCGACGCTTATCTGGCTCGAATCGGATACGACGTACGGCGGGACGGCGAACTCGCCCACGATCTGGGGACGCTGACGGCCCTTCACCGGGCGCACGTCGACGCCATTCCGTTCGAGAACCTGGACGTCGCCCTCGGACGGACGGTGCCCCTGGACCTCAAGAGCCTCCAGGACAAGCTCGTCGAGCGGCGCCGAGGGGGCTACTGCTACGAGCAGAACTCGCTCTTCGCCGCGGCCCTCGAACGGATCGGGTTCACGGTGTCCGGTCGCGGAGCACGTAACCGCTCGCGCGGAACGGCGCTGACGCCGGTCACGCACGCGCTGCTCGTCGTCACGGTGGACGGCGAACCGTGGCTCGCCGACGTGGGATTCGGCTGGCAGGGGCCGTTGGAGCCGGTGCCGCTGCGCGACGGGGCGCGGGTCGAGCAGGGCGGCTGGACGTTCGGTGTCGGTGTCGAGGACGAGGGCATCCACGTACTGCGCTCCTTGCGGCCGCAGGGCTGGACCGACCTGTACGCCTTCGCGCCGCAGACCCTCTATCCCGGCGACTTCACCGTCCTCAACCACTACAGCTCCAGCCATCCGCTCTCGCGCTTCCTCGGCCAGGTCGTCGCCCAGCGGCCCGGCGCCGACGTGCGCAGGGCACTGGTCCGCGAGACGCTGACGGCCGTGCGGACCGACGGTTCCACTGAGGAAACGGTGGTGACCGCGTCCCGGTTGACCGCCGTGCTTGCCGCCGACTTCGGGATCGAACTGGACAACGAGGAGCGCGCGGGACTCCAGCGTCTGCACCCGGCGGGGGTCTGAGAGGGGCTGCCGGGGCGCTCTCCCGCCCCGTACCATGGCGCGGTGCTGGTCAAGTGGATTCGCTGCATCGTGACGGACCGTCGAGGGTTCGAGCGGGGACAGCGGAAATGGGCGGGGCTGCTCGGTGAGCCGGGATTCCGGGGACAGGGCGGCGGGTGGAGCCGGGCTCGACCGGACGTCGCCCACATCTTCGCGTTCTGGGAGAGCCGGGCCTTCTACGACTCCTTCATGGCGCGGTCGCACGATCGTTTGGCGGCCTCGCAGATGGGCACGTTCAAAGACATCCAGGTCAAGCTGTTCGACCACCGCTTCGACGTGAAGACGGGGTTCGAGCCGCGGTTCTCCGACGCCGACGTGGCACGGGTCGCGCACTGCCGTGTCCACGAGGACCGCGCCGAGCACTTCGCGCTCATGCAGGAGAAGGTGTGGAACCCGGCGATGGCCGGCTCACCGGGCATGCTCCGGGGCCTCTTCGGGGAAGCCCCCGGCAGCGAGTTCCTGGTGCTCTCGATGTGGCACTCCGCCGCCGAGCACGGCAAGTACCGGGCGGAGCGCATCGAGCGCCTCGGGCTGCGCGCCCGCACGGCCGCCGACGTCGCCGCGCTCTCGGGCGACGTCGTCCAGCTCGAACCGGCGTGGACGGTGTGAACCGGATGGTGCGCTCCTGCCTCGTACACCGTATGGAGGCCGGGTGCGGGCCCGGCCGAGCCGGTCGGGAGCCCGCGATCTAGGGTCGGGGTATGGCAAGACCGCGGCGCATCGTTCTCGTACGGCACGGAGAGTCCGAGGGCAATGTCGATGACACGGTGTACGAACGCGAGCCCGACCATGCGCTGAAGCTCACCGAGAAAGGCCTGCGCCAGGCCGAGGCGACGGGGGAGCGGCTCAGGGAGCTCTTCGGCGACGAACCGGTAAGCGTCTACGTGTCGCCGTACCGCCGCACCCACGAGACCCTCAGGGCCTTCCGGCTGCCCCCGGGCCAGGTCAGGATCCGGGAGGAGCCCCGGCTGCGGGAGCAGGACTGGGGGAACTGGCAGGAGCGGGAGGACGTGCGCCTGCAGAAGGCGTACCGGGACGCGTACGGGCACTTCTTCTACCGATTCGCGCAGGGCGAGTCGGGGGCGGACGTCTACGACCGGGTCGGGGCCTTCCTGGAGAGCCTCTACCGCAGCTTCGAGGCGCCCGATCACCCGCCGAACGTCCTGCTCGTCACCCACGGACTGACCATGCGCCTGTTCTGCATGCGCTGGTTCCACTGGACGGTCGCCGACTTCGAGTCGCTGTCGAACCCCGGCAACGCCGAGACCCGCGTCCTCCAGCTCGGCCAGGACGGCCGGTACCGCCTGGACAGGCCGTTCGAACGCTGGTGTACCCCGGAACCGTACGGCTACACCGGATAGAGTGGCAGAGCGATGACCGCTGACTCCTCACTCGACCGGCGCTTCGACCGCGCCCTGGCCAGCCTGCGCGGGCTGTCCGTGGGAGACGCCCTGGGCTCCCAGTTCTTCGTACCCGCCAACTATCCCCTGCTGAAGCGGCGCGAGCTGCCCGCCGGCCCCTGGCAGTGGACCGACGACACCGAGATGGCCTGCTCCGTCCTGGCCGTGCTCGTGCACCACGACCGGATCGACCAGGACGCCCTCGCGCTGTCCTTCGCCCGGCACCACGACTTCGACCGCGGCTACGGCCCCGCGGTCAACCGGATGCTCCGGCTCATCCGGGAGGGTGGCGACTGGCGAGAACTTGCCGCCGCGCTCTTCAAGGGCCAGGGCTCCTGGGGCAACGGCGCCGCCATGCGGATCGCCCCGCTCGGCGCCTGGTACGCGGACGACCCGGAGCAGGCGACGCACCAGGCCGAGATCTCCGCGTACACGACCCACCAGCATCGGGAGGCCGTGGTCGGTGCCATGGCCGTCGCCGCCGCGGCGGCGCTCGCCGCCGACCCCGCCGGACCGCCCACGCCCGAGGCGCTCCTCGACGGGGTCATCGCCCTGGTGCCGCGTTCCGCGGTCGGGGCGGGCCTGCGCAGGGCCCGCGACATGCTCGACTACGGCGATGTGGGTACGGTCGCCGCCGTGCTCGGCAGCGGCCGGCGGACGAGCGCCCACGACACGGTGCCCTTCGCCCTCTGGTCGGCGGCCCGGGGCCTCGGCGATTTCGAGCGGGTGTTCTGGACGACCGCGCAGGTCGGCGGTGACGTCGACACCACCTGCGCCATTGCCGGAGGCGTGGTCGCCGGCGGCGAGGCCGGCGCGCCGCCCGCCGACTGGCTGCGGCAGACCGAGGCGCTGCCCGACTGGGTCCCGGACGGGGCGCCCGCCTGACACCGCCTTCGCCGCGGCCGTACGAGGTGCGCCGGGCGTTGATCGACGTGAGAGGTCCCTCGGGGTTCGAGGGACCTCTCACGCTTTCGGACGCTGTACGGCCCTGGTCGCGCATCCGGGCCTCGGACGCGCGCCCGCGGTCAGGCGACGGGGCCTGCCGCCTCGGCGCGGCCGCTCAGCGCCTCCAGGTCGCTCTTGCGGACCCGGATCATGAGGGCGGCCGTGACGAGTGCGATCAGCGCCATCACCGCGGCCGCCATGAAGGCCGAGGCGATGCCCGAGGTCAGCACCTCGTGGCCCCAGGGAGGGGGCAGTTGCCTGGTCTTCGCGAACTCGGCCTTCTGCTCGGGCGTCGCGGAGGCGAGGAAGCCCGGGACCTGCCGGACGCCCTCGTCGCGGCTCGCCGTGCCGAAGACCGTGACCAGGATGGAGAGGCCGAGTGAACCGCCGACCTGCTGGGTGGCGTTGAGCAGGCCCGACGCGGCTCCCGCGTCCTGCTGCGCGACGCCCGAGACGGCTGTCAGGGTGAGCGTCACGAAGTTGAGGCCCATGCCGAAGCCGAAGAGGAGCATCGGGCCGAGGACGCCGTCGGCGTAGCTGCTGTCCGCGGCGATGAACATCTGCCAGAAGAGGCCGGCGGCGGTGATCGCCGCGCCGGCCACCATGAACGGCTTGGGGCCGAGGGTCGGAAGGAACCGCTGCGCGAGTCCGGCGCCGACGGCGATCGCGACCGTCACCGGCAGGAAGGCGAGGCCGGACTTGATCGGGCTGTAGCCGAGCACGTTCTGCACCCACAGCACGATGAAGAAGAACATGCCGAACATGGCGGCCGACAGGCTGAGCATGATGATGTACGTGCCCGAGCGGTTGCGGTCGGCGAACATCCGCAGCGGGGTGATCGGTTCCCTGGCCCTCGACTCCACGAGCGTGAAGGCGGCGAGCAGGACCACGGCCGCGACGAAGGAACCGATGGTCAGGGCGTCCTTCCAGCCTTCCTCGGACGCCCGGATGAACCCGTACACCAGCGCCGCCATGCCCAGCGTCGAGGTCGCGGCGCCCGCGATGTCGAAGCGGCCCGGGTGCCGCTCGGACTCGGCGATGTAGCGCGGGGTGAGGAAGGCGATGAGCAGACCGATCGGCACGTTGACGAAGAGGACCCAGCGCCAGTCGAGCCACTCGGTCAGCATGCCGCCGGCGAGGAGGCCGATGGCGCCGCCGCCCGCGGAGACGGCGGCGAACACGCCGAACGCCCGGTTGCGTTCCGGGCCTTCGGGAAACGTCGTGGTGATCAGGGCGAGCGAGGTGGGCGAGGCGATGGCGCCGCCCACCCCCTGCACGGCCCGGGCGGCGAGGAGCTGCCAGGGCTCCTGGGCGAAGCCGCCGAGGAGGGAGGCGAAGGTGAAGAGCAGGATGCCGGCCATGAACACCCGGCGGCGCCCCAGGATGTCCCCCGTGCGTCCGCCGAGCAGCAGGAGGCCGCCGAAGGTGAGGGTGTAGGCGCTGAGCACCCACGACAGGTCGGTGGTCGAGAAGGACAGCGCGTTCTGGATGTGCGGCAGGGCGATGTTCACGATGGTCGCGTCGAGGACGACCATCAGCTGGCAGGCGGCGATGACGGCCAGGGCGATGCCCGGCCGGCCGACGGCGCGAGCGGGTCCGTCCTTGGTCTGGGTGTCCAGCGGAGAAGTTGTCACTATGGATCCCCCACGGAAGAATTAGTGAACGCACCCGTTCACTGTTCACCACGGTAGTGAGTCCCCCTCAGTGAACGCAACCGTTCTCTGAGCGCTGCCGACGACCCGCATCGCCTCAACGGAGAGATCCTGATGGTTACTTCGCGCTCCACGGCCGCCGCCCGGCCGGAAGGGGTGTCGCCGCGACGCCGCGGTCCCGTCCTCGAACGGGCCATCCTGGAGGCCGCGCTCGACCAGCTCGGAAGCGTCGGCTGGAACGGTCTGACGATGGAGGGCGTCGCCGTCGGCGCGCAGACCGGCAAGGCCGCCGTCTACCGCCGCTGGCCGTCGAAGGAGGACCTCGTCGCCGACGCCCTCCAGGCCGGACTGCCGACGCTCGACGAGGCGCCGGACCTCGGCGGCGTGCGCGACGAGCTCTACGAGCTCTGCCTCCGGGTCAGGGACGTCATGTACTCCAAGCCGGGCTTCGCCCTGCGCGCCGTGCTTCACGAGTGCGACGCGGACTCCGCCGAGCGCTTCCACGAGCTCATCGTCACCGGCGTGGTCGAGCCGTCCAACCGACTCTTCAGAGAGGTGCTCCGGCGCGGAATCGAGCGGGGCGAAGTGCGGGCCGACGCGATCGACGACCTCGTGCTCGACGTGATCCCGGCGATGATGATGTACCGCTCCAAGGTGTGCGGCAGCGAATGGCCGGACGAGGAGATCGCCTCCGTGATCGACCGGATCATGGTGCCGCTGGTGCGCGCGGGATGCGGCTGAGACGGGTCCGCGGTCGGCCCGACCACGGCCCCCGCGGCCGGTCCGCGAGGCCGCCCGACGGTCCGAAGGGAATCCGGGTATCGCGCGCGGCACCGGGCGGCGTAACCTGGCTTGCGCCATGCCGTACGAACCTCCCACTCACACTGTCGAGCGATCGCTCCGCGCCACCAGCGGCGCCAAGGTCGTCGCCGGAGTCGACGAAGTCGGGCGCGGGGCGTGGGCCGGCCCCGTCACCGTGTGCGCGGCCGTCACCGGACTGCGCCGGCCCCCCGAAGGCCTCACCGACTCCAAGCTGATCACCCCCAAACGCCGGACCGCGCTCGCGGCCGAGCTGGAGCGGTGGGTCACCGCGTACGCGCTCGGCGACGCCTCTCCCGAGGAGATCGACGAACTCGGAATGACCGCGGCCCTGCGTCTCGCGGCGGTCCGGGCCCTCGAAGGCCTTCCCGTCCGCCCCGACGCGGTGATCCTCGACGGCAAGCACGACTACCTCGGCAACCCCTGGCAGGTCCGTACGGTGATCAAGGGCGACCAGTCCTGCATCGCCGTGGCCGCCGCCTCCGTCATCGCGAAGGTCCGCCGCGACACCCTCATGGCCGAGCTCGAGAGCGAGCCCTACGCGGCCTACGGCTTCGGTGCCAACGCGGGCTACCCTTCCCCGGTCCACAAAGCGGCGCTCGAAGAGCTCGGACCCACCCCGTACCACCGTCTCTCCTGGTCGTACCTGGACGCGCTGCCCCAGTGGCGTCACCTCAAGAAGGTCCGCCTCTCCGCCGAGGCGGCCGCGCTGGAAAGCGGGGGCCAACTCGGCTTCGACTTCTGATCTTCCGGTCGTGGAGAACCGCCGCAGGGCGGCCCCTCACGCGCCCGGGGTGCACATGCGTGCCCACCCGCCGGTGCTCCGCGCGGCGGTGTTCGACCTCCATCCATCCATCCCTCCCTCCCGAGGAGCCTCAGATTCACGAGAGCGCCCAGGGTCCCCGCGCCACCGCGTCGACCCCCCGTCCCGTACCCGGTCCGCGTTCCGCGGCCACTCCGCGTCCCGGCCGCCCCGGTCCCGGTCCGTCCCCGGCCAACCGGTCGGAGAATCGTTCCGACCAGGGGTCCGCGCCGCAGATCCAGCTGATCCCGGCCCCCCTCGACGGTGCGCTCGACGCCGCCGAAGAGGCCCTGGACCTGCTGCTCGAGAGCGGCCGGGCGCCCGGCGACGTCCTGGTGCTGACCACCGGTGAGCAGCACCCGTGGGCGGCGCACGAGCTGTCCTTCGGCGAGGTCGCCTACTGGGCCCAGCAGGACTCCGGCGACGACGTGTTCTTCGCGGACGCCTCCGCCGCGGAGCGGGCGAAGACCCGTCCCGTGGTGATCGTCGCCCTCAACGGCGGCGACGACGAGAAGGTCGCCCAGGCGCTGCCCTCGGCGATGACCCGCGCTGGTGTGCTGCTCGTCGTCTGCGGCGACCCGCAGCGCGTCACCGCGGTGCTCGGAGCCGGCGTCTGAACGACCGCCCTTCACCGGGTCGGTGCCGACCGGGTCGGTCGGCTCGGGTCCGGTGAAGGCCGGGTAGGTCGGCTCGGGTCCGGTGAAGGCCGTCGTGCCGTGATCAGCGTGCGGCGGCCCGGCGTAGCGGCTCGGTCGCGCCGCTCGCCGTTCTCGGCGCGAGCAGGCCGCGCTCGGCCGGCTCGTCGCCCAGGGGCAGCGGGGCCGAGTCGGAGCTCGGCCGGCGGCCGCCCCGGCCCTCGCCGAGCACCTGCCAGCCGCCTCGGGTCAGCGTGATGTACGCGCCGCAGCGGAGCCCGTGCAGGGTGCAGGCGTCCCTGAGCCCCCACATCCAGGCGCCGTCCTCCTCGGTCCAGCGCTCGTCCCCCTCGCGGCAGTACAGCAGCACCGCGGTCCTCACGGGCGCGCGCCTCCGCAGGTCGTGCGGGATGACCCGGCGCAGATGCGCGAGCAGTGAGTTGCGGAACTCCCAGCCGTCAGCGGGGACCGGGCGGCGGACGAAGGAGGCGCTGGCGGCGAGACGCTCCTCGTGATCGAGGATCGCCAGGACCGCCATCGTGGGTGTGGGCGTGTGACGTGAGTGGAGGCCGCTGACGACCTCACGCGGATTGCGCAGCAAGGGAATTCCGGCCGCGGCCCACTCGGCTGGTTCGAGCATCCGAGCGAGGCGGCTGGCGGACTCGGACGATCTGAGCGAGGTGGCTGTGGGCGGAGCGAATCCGAGGGTCACGGGCCTCCCTTCGGATACGCGCCCGCTAGGCGGGCAGGGTCGGGCGAGGGCGCACCACGGCACAGTCCTTCCGGACCGCTGACGGGCCGAGTGGGGCGGTTTCCCAATTCTTGCGGGCCCGTGCGCGAGCGGCAACGAGCAATTGAGGCCGCTGACGGGAATGCGTCGGTATGCCACTCATATCCCTGCCCAGTTGCCCATTGTTCACTCCCCGTTTCCCCTCCTGTTTCACCCCTGGACGGCGAGCACCAGCGGAAACACCCCTTCCGCTCCGGCCCGCCGCAGCAGCCGCGCCGCCACCGCCAACGTCCAGCCGGTGTCGGACAGGTCGTCCACCAGCAGAACCGGCCCTCCGGCGCCCGCCACTCGCTCCGCGAGTCCGGCCGGAACCGTCAGCGTTCTCTGCAGACCCATCACCCGCTGGGCGCTGTTGGTCCGCGAGAGCCGCGACTCCTCCGCCTCCGGGGCGTACTCCACCATCCCGAGGTACGGCATCCTGCCGATCTCGGCGATCCGCTCCCCGAGGGAGCCCACCAGCCGAGGCTTGCGGTGGGAGGCGACGGTCACCACCCCGGCGGGCCTGGCCGGCGCGTCCGGAGCCCCCGAGGCCCAACCGCCCGGCCCCTTCGCCCAGTCGGCGAGCACGTGCACCACGGCCTGGACGACATCGTCCGGCACCGGACCGTCCTGGGTGCCGTCGGCGAGCAGCGGCCGCAGGCGGTTGCCCCAGCCGATGTCCGAGAGCCGACCGAGGGCCCGGCCGCCGAACGCCTGTTCACCGGCCGGGATGCGCCCCTTCAGGTCGACGCCGACCGCGGCGAGCCCCGTCGGCCACATCTTGCGCGGCTCGACCTCCACGCCGGGCCGCCCCAGCTCGCCCTTGGCCGCGTCCAGCGCCGCGTCGGACACCTTGGGGTCGAAGCGGCTGCCCGCGCAGTTGTCACAACGACCGCACGGGGCGGCCTCCTCATCGTCCAGCTGACGGCGCAGGAACTCCATCCGGCAGCCCGTCGACGCCGCGTAGTCGCGCATCGCCTGCTGTTCGGCGGACCGCTGGCGCGCCACCCACGCGTACCGCTCCGTGTCGTACACCCAGGGCTGCCCCGTGCTCTCCCAGCCGCCCTTCACCCGCCGTACCGCGCCGTCCACGTCGAGGACCTTGAGCATCGTCTCCAGCCGGGTCCTGCGCAGCTCGACCAACGGCTCCAGGGCGGGCAGTGAGAGCGGTCGGCCGGCCTGCGCGAGCACGTCGATCGTGCGCCGCACCTGCTCCTCGGGCGGGAACGCCACCGAGGCGAAGTAGCGCCAGATCGCCTCGTCCTCCTGCCCGGGCAACAGCAGCACCTCCGCGTGCTCGACACCGCGGCCGGCCCGGCCGACCTGCTGGTAGTAGGCGATCGGGGAGGAAGGGGATCCGAGGTGCACCACGAAGCCCAGGTCCGGCTTGTCGAACCCCATGCCGAGGGCCGAGGTCGCCACCAGCGCCTTGACCCGGTTGGCCTGCAGGTCGTCCTCCGCCTGCTGCCGGTCGGCGTTCTCCGTACGGCCCGTGTACGACGAGACCGTGTGCCCGCACTGGCGCAGATAGGCGGTGACCTCGTCGGCGGCGGCCACCGTCAGGGTGTAGATGATCCCGGAGCCGGGGAGCTCGCCCAGGTGGTCGGCGAGCCAGGCGAGCCGGTGGGCGGCGTCGGGCAGTCGCACGACCCCGAGGCTCAGGCTCTCCCGGTCCAGCGGCCCGCGCAGGACCAGGGCGTCCGTGCCCGCACCCGTGCCAAGCTGCTCGGCCACGTCCGCCGTCACCCGGGCGTTCGCCGTCGCCGTCGTGGCGAGCACCGGAACCCCGGCCGGCAGGTCGGCCAGCATGGTACGGAGCCTGCGGTAGTCGGGCCGGAAGTCGTGGCCCCAGTCCGAGATACAGTGCGCCTCGTCGACCACGAGCAGTCCCGTGGCGGCCGCGAGCCGCGGCAGCACCTGGTCGCGGAAGTCCGGATTGTTGAGCCGCTCGGGGCTCACCAGGAGCACGTCCACCTCGCCGGCGGCCACTTCCTGCTGGACCGTCTCCCACTCCTCCGTGTTCGACGAGTTGATCGTCCGGGCGCGGATGCCCGCCCGCGCGGCCGCCTCCACCTGGTTCCGCATCAGCGCGAGCAGGGGAGAGACGATCACGGTCGGGCCGCTGCCGCGCTCGCGCAGCAGCGAGGTCGCCACGAAGTAGACGGCGGACTTGCCCCAGCCGGTCCGCTGCACGACCAGCGCGCGGCGCCGGTCGGCGACCAGGGCCTCGATGGCCCGCCACTGGTCCTCGCGCAGTCTGGCCTTGCCCGTCGGGTCCGAGACGAGACGGGCGAGCACGGTGTCGGCGGCGGTCCTGAGCGAGGCGCGGTCTTCCAGCGGATCTGCGTGGGTCATGCCTCCATGCAACCCGATGCCTCGGACATCGCGCGAATGAGCCGCCGAACCTGTGGACAACTCGACGGTCCGGCGGATGCACCGATTCGGGAGTTATCCACAGGGGTTTCGGAATTCGGGAGATCACGAGAACGTCGTGACCATGAACGCGAATCACCACGAAACCAGCGGACTTGCCCGTACCCAGCAGATCACCCTGCGCGGCCCGGCAGAACTGGCCGACGCCCTTCCGTTCGTGCTGGGCTTCCACCCGACCGACTCCGTCGTCCTGGTCGGCCTCCACGGCGAGACCGGCCGCTTCGGCGGCCGGGTCAGGCTCGGCATCCCGCGCTCGCCCCGCGAATGGGCGTCGACCGCGGAGCACCTCGCGGAATGTCTCGTCGACGGAGGGAGCCGCCGCGGCACCCGACCCGACGGGATCGTGGTCTTCCTCTGCCAGGACCCCGCGCCGGGGGAGACGGGCCGCGCGGTCATGGAACGGCTGCGCCCCTTCGCGCAGCGGCTGCGCACCGCCTGCGGCGCCCTCGACATCCCCGTCTACGAGGCCCTCTGCATTTCCGACGGCCTCTACTTCTCCTACTGCTGCCCCGACGCCCGGTGCTGCCCGCCGGACGGCACTCCGCTCGCCCTCAGCGGCACGTCGGTGATGGCCGCGACGGCCGCGTACGCCGGAGTGCAGCTGCGGGGCACCCTGCGGGACATGCAGGCACGGCTCAAGCCGTCCGGCGGGCCCGGAGAGGAAGAGCAGCGCGCCGCCCTCGACGCGACGGCCGCCGAGGTCGTCCCGCGGATCCTCGAAGGCGCCGACGGGAAGGGGCGGGGCGAGGTGCGCGAGACGACCCTGCGGCTCGCCCGCGAGATCATGCGCCGGTTCGTCGATCGCAATGGCTCGAAGAGCCCGAGCACCCCGAAGAGCCCGGGCAACCTGAACGGCCCGAGCGGCCCGAGCGGCCCGAGCGGCCCGACGGCCCCGAGCGACCCGACGGCCTCGACGGGACCGACGGGACGGACGGCACGGATGGGACCGACGGGACCGATCGGGGCGACCGGAGCGGCTCGGCCGGTGCCCCCGGTGCCCCCATTGCCCCCGGCGCCGCGGGGCAGGACGGCAGGTGCCACGGCGGAAGGGGACGCGGCGGACGAGGCTCTGATCGGTGCCGACGAAGCGGCCGCACTGATCATCGGGCTCCAGGACCGGGTCACCCGGGACCGGGCCGCCGAATGGATGGAGGGCTGGGAGGGGACCGCCGCCTTGCGGCTCTGGCGCGTACTGGCCCGCCGCTGCGTCACCCCGTACCAGGAGCACGCCGCCGCGCCCCTCAGCCTTGCCGGGTGGACGGCCTGGTCCACCGGCGACGAGCCGACCGCCCGCGTCGCCCTCGGGCTCGCGCTCGACGCCGACCCGGAGTACGTCTTCGCCCGGCTGCTGCACCAGGCGTGCAACGAAGGGCTCGACCCCGAGTCCCTGCGCTCCTGTCTGCGGGCCGAGAGGGACGCCCGAACCGCATCGGATCAGGCCGGACAGGCCTCGTCCCGGAGGGTCAGGACTCGCGGTACGCGCCCGCAGGGCACCCGGCAGACCCTCAGGAAGCCGGGGCGGACCGGCGGGCGCGGGCACGGGCCGACGGCGGGAGTCCGGCCCGGGGGACCCGCCACGGGCAAGCCCGTGAACAGGGCGCCCCACCGTGAGGGGCAGCGCGGCTCCAGGAGTGGCCGATGACGACCGTGACCCGCCCGCCCGCCGACGCGTTCAGCTCTCTGGCGGAGTCGTACGAACCGTGCCGCCGACACCCCGCCGGCCGCCCGGTTCGCACAGAGAGCACTTCGCACCCGCCATGGCTTCCAGCCCCGTCCCGGCCCACGGCCGCCCCAGTGGCCCCCCGATCGGCCACTCGTCCGCACTCCCCACCGGGCAGCCGGCCGGAACCCCATCCGGACCCGCGTCCGTCGCGGGCGTCGCGCCTCCACGCGCGGCCCGTCCCATGGAGCTTCCCTCCGTGCACGGCGCGCTCCTCTGCGTCGCCCTGCCGGCCCTCGCCGTCTGCGCCGAGCACGGCCAGCTCACCGGCGAGGGCTCCGAGGGGGTCTACGCGGCGGGGAGACGTCTCCTCTCCCGATGCGTCCTGCGGGTGGCGGGGCGTGAGCCGGCGGCCCTTCAGGGCCGTATGGCGGGCGCGGACCGGGCGGTCTTCCTCGGTGTCCTGCGGGTGCCCGGGGACCCGGGACCCGATCCCGGGCTCGCCGTCGAACGCAGCCGGGGCGCCGACGGAACCGAGCGGATCACACTGCGCAGCTCCGCCACCCGAGCCCTCCGGCTCCCCGTGGAAATCGC
Source organism: Streptomyces sp. NPDC037273 (assembly GCF_055603625.1). Classification (NCBI taxonomy): domain Bacteria; kingdom Bacillati; phylum Actinomycetota; class Actinomycetes; order Kitasatosporales; family Streptomycetaceae; genus Streptomyces; species Streptomyces sp. NPDC037273. The sequence continues at coordinate 7,441 of NZ_JBVJVO010000022.1, read as the reverse complement.
TCTGGGCACGGATCTCGCGGACCTCGGCGCGGTGGCGTCGGGCAGGCCGGGACCCGAGCTCCCCGCCAGCGTCCACGGCGCCGGACTCCGCTGGACCAGGAGCGACGGGCGATCCGCCGCCGTCACGGCGGACCCGCCGCCGATGGACTCCCTGGCGGCGGCCGGGGTCCTGCGCTGGGAGGTCGAACTGGCGCCCGGTGCCACCTTCACGCTCCACCTGCGGGTCCGTGGCGAATCGGCCGCCCGTCCCGCCGCCTCCCCGGGCGGGGGTGCCGGACGGCCCGGCGGGCATCTCCTGTCCGATGCACGTGCCGAAGGCGACGACCCGCGCCCCGGCGAGCTGCTGCGCCGCTGCGTGGAGGATCTGCGCGCGCTCCTCCAACGCGACCCGGCGCACCCCGCGGATGTCCACCTCGCCGCCGGTGTCCCCTGGCGCTGCGGACCGGTCACCGCCGAGGCGCTGTGGGCGGCCCGCATGGCCCTGCCCCTCGGGACCAGGCTCGCCGCCACCACCCTGCGCGCCCTCGGCCGCATCCAACTCCCCGGCGGCGGACCCGACTCCGGCCGCATCCAGGGACCCCTCAGGGACGCGGGACCGCATCTCCCGCCCCGCTGCACCGGTGTGGAGGCCACCCTCGCCTTCCCCGCCGTCCTCGCGGAGGCCCGCCGTTGGGGACTGCCGGCGGCGGACCTGGAGGAACTCCTTCCGGTGGCCGAGCGCTGCCTCGGCTGGCTGCGCCGGTCGATCGTGGGCACCGGCTTCGTGCCGGACCCGGGCCCCACCGGGCCCTGGCGGGCCGAGACCCAGGCGCACGCGCACCGAGCGGCCCTGCTCGGCGCCGATCTGCTCGACGGCTGCGGGAAGCCTGGGGGAGAAGCGCTTCGCGACGCGGCTCGGGTCCTCCGTGAGGGGTTCAGGCGCGAGTTCTGGATCGAGGACCGGGCCGGAGGCCGTCCCGCCGCCGCCCGCACACCGGACGGCCACACCCGGCCCGAACTGGGCGGCTGGGCCGCCCATCTGCTCGACACCGGACTCCTGGGCGGTGGCGGGTACGCGCAGGGACTGCTCGACAAGACGGAGACCGAGCAGGTGGCACGGCTGCTCGGCACCCCCGCCCTCGACTCGGGCTGGGGCCTGCGCAGCCTCGGCGCCAAGGAACCGGGACACAACCCCTTCGGCCACCGGGCGGGCGCGGTCCGGGTGCACGAGACGGCAGTCGCCGTGGCCGGGCTCGCCGCCGCGGGGCATGAGAGGGAGGCGGCCTCGCTGCTGCGCGGGCTCCTCGACGCGGCGGAGTCCTTCGCCCACCGCCTGCCCGAGATGTACGCGGGGGAGCAGCGGACGGCGGGCGGGCGTCCGGTGCCCCACCCGGCCGCGTGCAGGCCGGCGGCGGTCGCGGCCGCCGGCGCCGTCCACTCGCTGCTCGCCCTCGCCGGGATCCGGCCCGATGCGCCGGGCGGATCCGTCGCCGTGCACCCGCTGCCGTCGGCCCCGCTCGGAGCGATCCGGTTCTCGGGGCTCGTGGTCGCGGGGGAGCCCTTCGCCGTGCGGGTCGGCAGGCTGGGTCTCGGTATGGTCGAGGAGGCAGCAGAGGGCCTTCAGCTGGGGGTGTGACGGGATGCCGGTCGCAGACACGAGGGAAGCTTCGCCGCAGGGGGAGGAAGTCGATCGGGATGCTTCCGCGGGGCGTGTTTATCGTCAGGAAGACGACTATGATCGCGGCATGCCTCCCTACGACCCGTCGGCCTTCCCTCCTTTCGCCGTCACCGTCGACCTGGTCGTGTTGACCGTCCGGCGCCACGCGCTCTGCACCCTGGTCGTGCGGCGGGGGGAGACGCCGTACCGGGGTCGTTGGGCACTGCCCGGCGGTTTCGTCCGGGAGGAGGAGGACCTCGGCGCCGCGGCCGCGCGTGAGCTCGTCGAGGAGACCGGCCTCTGCGCGCACGATCCGGCCGCTCCGACGCCCGTGCCGAGCAACGGGGCGCACCTTGAACAGCTGGCGACCTACGGCGCACCGGACCGCGACCCGCGCATGCGGGTGGTCAGCGTCGCGCACCTCGCCCTGGCGCCGGACCTTCCGGCGCCGCGGGCGGGCGGTGACGCGAACAGCGCCCGCTGGGCCCCGGTCGAGGAACTGCTCGGCGAGGACGCGGCGGCCGGAGGCGGCGACGAGGGCGGGACGCTCGCCTTCGACCACGCCCGGATCCTCTCCGACGGGGTGGAGCGCGCCCGTTCCAAGATCGAATACTCCTCCCTGGCCACGGCCTTCTGCCCGCCGGAGTTCACCGTCGGAGAGCTGCGCCGGGTGTACGAAGCCGTCTGGGGCGTGGCGCTCGATCCGCGCAACTTCCACCGCAAGGTGACCGGCACGCCCGGCTTCCTGGTCCCGGCCGGTGGCACCACGACCCGTCAGGGCGGGCGCCCCGCCCAGCTCTTCCGGGCAGGTGGGGCGACTCTTCTCAACCCGCCGATGCTGCGCCCCGAGGTCTGACGGGCGCGGACATCCGGGGTCCCGGAGCGCCAACCCTGCGCCGAAAGTCCGAAATGTAGCGTTATCTTGCTGCGATAGCGCCGCCCTGCCGCGGAGCGGTGTCATCTACCGCGAGAGAAGCGATGCTCCAGGCAATCGGACTGACCAGCACGCCACGCCACGATCGCCCGCCCGTCGTGGACGATCTGACCTTCGAGGCCCGGCCGGGTGCCGTGACCGCCCTCCTCGGCCCCCCGGGCGCCGGCAAGACCACCGCCCTCCGGCTCATGCTCGAACTCGAGCCGGGCCGCGGGATCACCCACTTCCGCGGCCGGCCGCTGCACCGCATCGCCCACCCGTCCCGCGAGGTCGGCGTACTCCTCGGCGGCATCCCGGGACATCCCTCCCGCACGCTCCGGGGCCAGCTCCGGATGCTCTGCGCCGCCACCGGGGTACCCGCCTCCCGGGCCGACGAACTGGTGCGGACCGTGGGCCTCGCGGGTCTCGAACGCCGGCGGATCGGCACCCTTCCGGTCGGTGCCGATCGCCGACTCGGGCTCGCCTCCGCGCTGTTGGGCGCCCCGCACACGCTGCTCCTCGACGAGCCGGGCGCGGGTCTCTCCGCACCCGAGGGCGCCTGGCTGTACGAGCTCCTGCGCGCTCACGCGGCGGAGGGCGGAACCGTCCTCTACACCACGGACGATCCCAAGGACGCGGCCCGCAACGCCGACCGGGTCGTCACGCTCGACGCCGGACGACTCGTCGCCGACCAGGACGCGGCCGAGTTCGCCCGCACCCGGCTGCGCCCCCGCGTCGCCGTCCGCACCCCGCACCCCGCCCGCCTCGCTGCCGCCGTGACCCAGGAGGCCAGAGCCGCCCGCCGCGCGGTCGAAGTGGTCGCCGAGGACGGCAACCGGCTGTCCGTCTACGGCAGTGACTGCGCCGCCGTCGGCGACACCGCCTTCCGTCACGGCGTACCGATCCACCGCCTCGCCGACGAGACCGGCGATGTCGGGCCCGCGCCGCGCGCCCCCGAGCGCGAGGACACAGGGGGCGCCGATGCCGGGAGCCGGTCCGGCTGGCCTCCGGGAGGCGGCCTCGCTCCCGCCACGGGGGCGCGTGAGGGATCCGCAGGCGCGCGCTCCGCCGTCCGGCGGCCCGCCCGCTCGCCGTTGCGCCCGCTGCGGTACGAGCTGCACCGGCTCCTCGGAGTGCCGAGCACGCCGCTCGTGGTGGCGACCGTGCTGCTCGTGTCGGTGACCCTCGCGCTGCTCCTCGGGCGCGGTGGGCGCACGGCGCTGCCGGCGGTCCTGGCGGCATGGCCGGCGATCTCGCCCCTGCCGCCCGCGGCCCTCGGGGCCGGCCTGCTCGGCGCGTTCTCCTTCGGCGAGGAGTACCGCTACCCCGCGCTGACCTCGGGGCGCGGCGCGGTGCCACGCAGGCCGGGCCTGCTGCTCGCGAAGCTCGTCGTGACGGCCGTCGTCGGCCTCGCCCTGGGGGTCCTCGTCGCGCTGGCCGACCTCGGGGCCCTCCGGTTCGTCTACGGCGCCGAGTTGATCCCCGTACCGAGGAACTGGCCGACGCTGTGCGCGAGTTGGCTGGGCCTGATCGTCGGCTGCGCGTGGGCGGGTCTGCTCGGTGCCGGGGTGTTCCGGGCGGCGGCGGCCGGTGTGGCCGCGGTGCTCGCCGTACCGGTCGCCTTCGTGCCGCTGCTGCAGAAGGTGCTGACCGGGCCGTCGGTGCGGTCCGCCGCCGGACTCCCCGGCCGTCTCCGGGAGTTCACGGGCTCGCGCTGGTCGCCGGCCGTCGAGCACTGGCTCGCGGGGGCTCTGCGGGTGGTCGGGCAGCCCGCGGGGGTGGCGTTGTCGCTGATGTTGACGGGGTTGCTCTGCGCTTACGTGTTCACCGGCCTTCGCCGGAAGGCGCGTTGGTGATCAGTTGCGGACCGAAAGCCTCCGGTTAGCCGCCAACTTCCTTAAAATGCGCCCAATATGTCCGATTAATCGTCAATTGTGTAGGGGGTGCCGATCACCCTTTCGTGTGCTTTTCACCAAAGACCTCAAGGGTCACGGAGGCAACGCCGACAAAGGATGCGTGAGTACCCTTGCGCACACCATGATGACCGCCGCCCGCCCCGTCGACTCCACTCTCGGCGCCCCGGGCGATCTCGACCGCTACCCCTACGCGGAGGCGCCCGCCGCCGGCCGCGTGAGCCCGCCCTCCTGGGAGGGTGTGGACACCGATCTGGGCCGCGTGGGCCGCCGGACCGCGGGCAACCGAGGACGCGGACTGCACGGACAGCTCGTCCAGCAGCTCGGCCAGATGATCGTCTCCGGCGATCTCGGGGCCGACCGCCCGCTCGTCCCCGAGGAGATCGGCCAGCGCTTCGAGGTCTCGCGCACCGTCGTCCGCGAGTCGCTGCGCGTGCTGGAGGCCAAGGGCCTCGTCAGCGCCCGCCCGAACGTCGGCACCCGGGTCAGGCCGGTCAGCGACTGGAACCTCCTCGACCCCGACATCATCGAGTGGCGCGCCTTCGGCCCGCAGCGCGACGACCAGCGCCGCGAGCTGAACGAGCTGCGCTGGACGATCGAGCCGCTGGCCGCCCGCCTCGCCGCCGGGCACGGTCGCGAGGACGTGCAGCAGCGCCTCGCCGACATGGTCGAGATCATGGGCCACGCGTTCGCGCAGGGGGACGGCATCACCTTCTCCCGGGCCGACACCGAGTTCCACTCCCTCCTCATCCAGCTCGCCGGGAACCGCATGCTGGAGCACCTCTCCGGCATCGTCTCCGCCGCGCTCCAGGTGTCCGGTGGTCCCGTCACCGGCTGTGACCGGCCCAGCGAGGCCTGCCTCGCGCACCACGCCCGTATCGTCGACGCGCTCGCCGCGGGCGACGCCCAGGGCGCCGAGACGGCCATGCGGCAGCTGCTGACGGTCCACCCCGAGGTGGAGCGCGTCGTCCCCGCCCCCCGCGAACACTGACCCGCGGGCCATGGCCGGGGGTGCTCAGGTGTGCGCGTCACGTGCCGCCGGGTCCGAGCGCCACCCGGGGAGCCCGCAAGGGTCCCCCGGGTGGCGCCAGGGTTCCGGCGGTACGAATGTGCACCGATCGACCACTCTGGCCGTTTCGTCGCAAATGAGGTGTGACTCGGGCCACGAAGATTGGGCGTAACACTCCTCCGAGCCGTGCGATGACCTAAGAGGTGACAGCCGAGGAAGGAATACAGCAGCCGATGGAGGCGCTGTGCAGTTCCCCGGCCCAGCCCGCGCCGTCGGCACATTCCCCGTCGACGGTCGTCGGCTCCGGCTCGATCCCGAGCGGGGCCGGAAGCCATTTCCATCGTTCCGAGAGGTTGTTCGTGTCGGCCAGCACATCCCGTACGCTCCCGCCGGAGATCGCCGAGTCCGAGTCTGTGATGGCGCTCATCGAGCGGGGAAAGGCTGATGGGCAGATCGCCGGCGATGACGTGCGTCGTGCCTTCGAGGCTGACCAGATTCCGCCAACCCAGTGGAAGAATGTTCTGCGCAGCCTCAATCAGATCCTCGAGGAAGAGGGTGTGACGCTGATGGTCAGTGCAGCGGAGTCGCCGAAGCGCGCCCGCAAGAGCGTCGCGGCGAAGAGCCCGGCCAAGCGCACCGCCACCAAGACCGTCACCGCCAGGACGACCGTGACGAAGACCACCGTCTCGGCCGCCACGGCCGAGGGGTCCGAGACGGCCGACGAGGCCGGATCCGCCCCGAAGGCGGCGGCGAAGAAGGCCGTCGCCAAGAAGGCGGTGGCCAAGAAGACCGTCGCCAAGAAGGCGACGGCCAAGAAGGCCACGTCCAAGAAGGACGCCGACGAGCTCGTCGAGGGCGAAGAGCTGCTCGAGGACGTCGCGCCCGGCAAGGGTGAGGAAGAGGAGACCGAGGGCGAGAGCAAGGGCTTCGTCCTGTCCGACGAGGACGAGGACGACGCTCCGGCGCAGCAGGTCGCCGTCGCCGGTGCCACCGCCGACCCGGTCAAGGACTACCTCAAGCAGATCGGCAAGGTCCCGCTGCTCAACGCCGAGCAGGAGGTCGAGCTCGCCAAGCGCATCGAGGCCGGTCTGTTCGCCGAGGACAAGCTCGCGAACTCGGACAAGCTCGCTCCGAAGCTCAAGCGCGAGCTGGAGATCATCGCCGAGGACGGCCGCCGCGCCAAGAACCACCTCCTGGAGGCCAACCTCCGTCTGGTGGTCTCGCTGGCCAAGCGCTACACCGGCCGCGGCATGCTCTTCCTGGACCTGATCCAGGAGGGCAACCTGGGTCTGATCCGCGCCGTCGAGAAGTTCGACTACACCAAGGGCTACAAGTTCTCCACGTACGCCACCTGGTGGATCCGTCAGGCGATCACCCGCGCCATGGCCGACCAGGCTCGCACCATCCGTATCCCGGTGCACATGGTCGAGGTCATCAACAAGCTCGCGCGCGTCCAGCGCCAGATGCTCCAGGACCTGGGCCGCGAGCCCACCCCGGAGGAGCTGGCCAAGGAACTCGACATGACCCCCGAGAAGGTCATCGAGGTCCAGAAGTACGGCCGCGAGCCGATCTCCCTCCACACCCCGCTGGGTGAGGACGGCGACAGCGAGTTCGGCGACCTGATCGAGGACTCCGAGGCGGTCGTCCCGGCCGACGCGGTGAGCTTCACGCTCCTCCAGGAGCAGCTGCACTCCGTCCTCGACACGCTCTCCGAGCGTGAGGCCGGCGTCGTCTCGATGCGCTTCGGTCTCACCGACGGCCAGCCGAAGACGCTCGACGAGATCGGCAAGGTCTACGGCGTGACCCGAGAGCGGATCCGCCAGATCGAGTCGAAGACGATGTCGAAGCTGCGTCACCCGTCGCGCTCGCAGGTCCTGCGCGACTATCTTGACTGACCGGCACTCCTGAAACCGCCCCTGACCATTGCGTTCTTCGGTCAGGGGCGGTTTGCTGTTTGAGCACAGCGGTAC